>CAUZIB010000036.1:0-43646 GCA_963579735.1 Vicinamibacteria bacterium
CAAGCCCTTCGTGTGGGTCAAGACCGCCGATGAGATTCTGGCCAAGATTGCGCGTTTCACTGACAACACGAAGCAGCTTGCGAATGCTTAAACATTTACTTCATGCATTTAGGACTCAAGACACTAGCAGCCCGTGGTGAAAGTCCCGCTGCATTCGACCGTCGCTGAATCCGGCCGACCCGCGGTGTTCATCGGTCAAATACTCCCCGTATTTTCCCTCTTCTCGCCTTGTTCAGCCGGTCCAGCGGCGGTCTCGCTGCCAAGCCGGACTTTCACCACGGGCTGCTAGGCCGAGAATGAAAGCAACAAGACACAGGCCGACAGTAAGAAGCCCGTTGGTCGTGGTCTTCGTCATAGCGCTGTTCCTTCCTGACTCATGGGGCAGGCACGAGGCGCTTGAGTTCCTCGAACCAGTGCTGGACCAAGATGATCTGCGCCGCCGGATCGTTCCCGTCGTCGCTCGTCCCCGCAACGTGCTCCTCATGTCGCCTTTTCTTCGGCCCAGCTCACGATTTTCTCGGCGAGGACTGTTGCAAGTTTGTGGGCGACGTCCTCCGGAGAGATGTCCTCGCGTCCATCCAGGACGAAGATGAGCGACGTACCCTGCCTGCGCAGATGTAGATCGACCCGGTCGCCATAGCTCGTATGAACCTTCAACGTTTCAAAGGCGCGGCTGAGCTCTAGGGTCAGCGAAGCCCTAGGCGTCGGTGCCTTGACGTTGATCTTGTCTGGAGACACGTCGTAATACAGCTGCTGTGTCTCGAAGTGACCGTTGTAGTGATCGCAGAATTCCTTCAGCTCCTGGCCGAGCGAATTCCACAATCCGGTGACGAGCTGATCGAAATTCTCTTTGGCGGCCTGGGTGGCCGCGTCACGTTCAGCTTTCAAGGCCACGATCCTGTCAAGCGCTGCTCTGTGCTTCTCGGCGACCGGTCGCACTCGCTCGGTGTCCATCTTAAATGACCCTCTGGTGGGATCTGTCTGACGGCATTGTGAGGTTGAGGGCGCGCGCGGCACACTACGCCGATGAACGCCCCAGACGTTCCGCTACACAGGATACCGATTCCGCCTCCTGGCGACGGCCTTTCCGCGGGAGCACGGCGCGCAGCAGCCGGGCCTTCCGTTGGGTTGTGGACGACTTCGCAATGACCGAGTCTTGGCCTAACCTGACTGTCGTGTGCCATCACGGCCACTACTGCGCGCCGTGCAGAATGCGGACGACGTAGACCGCGTCTCCGCGCACCGTGTAGACGATGATGTAGGGCATCGGCGACCTCACGAGCTCGCGTGTCCCCTCCTTCTTCCCGGGTCGGCCGCGGTTCGGGAACATCAGCAAGGTGGCCGGTGCCTCGTACACCTCGCGCACGAGCCGTGCCGCGCGTTCCGGCGTGTACTCCAAGAGTCGGTGATCCGTTCGAGATCCGCGGCTGCCTCAGCGGTCCACCGGAGCACCATCAGCGACGGGACTGATGTTCGGCCAGTTGCTGCTCCAGGCGGACTCCGACAGATTCGTGGGTCAGCACCTGCCCGGCGTCGATCTGGGCGAGTCCCTTCTCGACTTCTCGGATGAACCAGTCGTCGTAGTCGACGGCTCGCTCGATGGCCTCGCGGATCAGTAGCTCGGCCGAAATGCCACCGCGGCCAGCCGCCCGAGCCAGCTTCCCCTCAAGGTCGGGAGAGAGGCTCACTTTCATAGGGTCAGTGTGCTGTCGGGACATGCGGTGTCAACAGCGCGGCATAAGGCACGCTGGCCGACAACGTGCGGGGCGTATCTGGCTCCTCTGTCGAGGGACTCGAAACGTACCGCGGACCGGCCTCTGGTGAGGGGCGTCGCAGGCAAAGACGAGTCGTATTGGTGGCGATGCCCAGGCGATTGGCGCTGTTGGCGGTGTGGCCGTCTCCGGAAGGTTCATGCGGCGGAGGAGGGCCTGGAAGCGAGGGTCTCCGCGAACATGTCGTACCAAGGCCAAGTATTCAGTAGTGTCAGGTTTCCATCGCGACCGGCGTAGGCGCGGTCGAGACATTCGAACATCTCGTCAAGGCGTCCTAGGCTTTGGTACGCCCAGCTCAAGACAGTCGGTGCCCCATACCGCATCGTCTTTCTGCGAGCGACGGCAGGTGGTGGCGACCCGGCCTTGTATTCCGTCCGCGCCGAGGGTACGGAGCAAGCCGAAGAGCTCTTGAGACACGACCGACTCCCCCTGCCACTATCATGGTCGGGATCACAGCTAGTCCTCGTCGAGCTGTTTCCCGCGACGGGGTGGGACATCACGAGGCTCGACCGGCCAAGGGCAAGCCAGTGGACCGGCGGACCGAACCGCGAGCGATGTTCCGGATGGCGTCCCCCACGCCTCGCGAAGCCTATCGCAATCGGACAACCACGCCCACTGTGGTTGTGGTTGCAGTGCGCGAGGGGCTAAAATTATGAGCTTCGGCAGTGTCCGACCCGTCGGACGACCTGATCTCAGTTCGGTTGCGTCCGAAACGCGGCCAGGGTTGAGCTCGGGTCGGTCAGATTCCGCGAACAACGTAGCGACCGGCACTGTCGAGGGGGAGATTACGTGCGCGTACATATCGTCAATCCGAGCCACTTTTCCTTCGGCACGGGGTTCATCACCCCGCGCTGGATGTTCGTGTTGGCGGCCTCGACGCCCGCAAAGTGGGGTGACCCGATTCTGAGCGACGAGTCGCTCGAGCCGTTCGACACCGATCAGGTCGAGAAGGGAGACGTCGTCGGCATCGGCCTGCACACCGGTAATGCCCTGGTCGGCTACGAACTCGGCCAGCGCGCCCGGGCGCGCGGCGCCTGGGTCGTCTACGGCGGCAGCCACCCGACGTTGTTCCCGGAAGAGGCGCTCGAACGCGGTGGCGCGCATGCGGTGGTGAAAGGGGACGGCGACGTCACCTGGGGGAAGGTGATCGAGGACTGCGTCAACGGTACCCCGGAACGGATCTATGAGGGCGGCCGCGTGGACGCCGGGAAATTCCGGAAGGCGCGCTGGGACCTGATGAAGCGCGAGAACTATGTCTGGGCGTCGGTGCAGACCGTGCGCGGCTGTCCCAAGCACTGTTCGTTCTGTTCCGTGTGGCGCACCGACGGCCAGGAGCCCCGTCAGCGCGAGGTCAACCCGGTCATCGAAGAGATCGTCGAATTGCGGCGGATGGGCTTCAAGTTCATCGCCCTGGCCGACGACAACTTCTACCCGGTGACGCTCGAAGACCTCAGGATGGCGGCCCGCCGTGAGGACAAGACGCGGTACAACGAGCTGAAGGCGCTTCGCGACGAGCGGTTCGAGCTGATGGCGCTGATGGCGCAGTTGCCGGACGACCTGAATTTCTTCACGCAGATCACCATGGAGTCCGCGGAGGATCCGGAGTTCCTCGACGCGATGCGGAAGGCCCACATCAGAGGGGCCCTCGTTGGTATCGAGGCGGTCACACCCGAAGGACTCAAGGACGTCTACAAGGACTTCAACCTGGCCGGTGAGGAACTCGTCGAGCGCTTGAAGCTGTTCCGGGAGCACGGAGTCTACATTCTCGGCTCGTTCATTTTCGGGCTACCCAGTGATCGCCCGAACACGTTCGACGCCACGGCCGAACTGGCTAAGAAGGCCGGCATCACGTTCGCGCAGTTTGTCACCTTGACGCCGTTCCCGGGCACCCTCGACTTCGAGCAGTGGGAGCGCGAGCAGGGGGACAACATGGCGAAGGTCGACGGCATCCCGGTGTCGCGCCACTGGCTGATTCCACAATCAAAGCGGCCCAAGTTGCTGACACCGCACCCGGTGATGTCGGGTGAGCAGATCCGTCAGGGGACCCAGGACGTCTGGAACAACTTCTACAGCCTCAAGGCGAGTTGGCAACGGTCTGACATGTTGAAGGCGTTCAGGAATCGCGTCGCCTTCGTCGTGGCCTCCAAGGTAATGCTCAACGCGTTTGGCAAAACCGGCCTGTCGACCGACAGCGCCCGTGCCTCGCGCGCGACCAAGCTTGGCGGGATCGGCTTCTCGCTGCTGCAGAAGATGTTCGCTGCACCGCCGATGCCGGATCTGCAGGTGCCGGCGAGTCCGGAGCCGCAAGCCCAGCAACCGGCGGCCTGAAGGGCCGATCGCGGTTTGTCGCGCTGTCTGGTGCGACGACCAGCGCCATCGGTGTCCGGTCCGTCCGCGGCGCGTGCCCCTGGTGTGTCAACGTCGTATCCCAGCCTGGAGGCTGTCTCCTATGTCGCCGACTCGACCTCCGCCGCCGCATGCGTTTTTTCTGGTGCTGTTGCTGTGTGGTCTGCTTGGGGCAGGCGTCCCAGGGCTGGCCAACGCTCAGCCCCAACCGCCCGACGAGCCGGAATCGGCGACGCCTGAGACCGCCAGCGCCGCCGACGACGACACCGACGAGGAGAGCGACGAAGACGACATCAAACGCATGACGAGGTGATCACCGCCGCGGCCGAGTCGGACGCGGGGGTCTTCACCGTGCATCGGCTCGACGACAAGGTGCTGCTGAAGAGCGTGTCGTACGCCCCGGTGGTAGACGAGAACCAGCCGAGCGCCAGCGCGGTCGCGGCGGCGAACAAACAACGACACTATCGTGAAGGTGTTCGTCATCGAGGCGTTGTTGGACCAGCAGGCGCCGGTCATCGACATGACGGCGTTGTTCGAGTTGGAGGTGCCCGAGTTCAGCGCGCGGTCGCGGCTGCAGGCGCGCGGCTTCGCGAGTGACCGGTCGTTTGTCGAGGAGGTGAGCGCGTTTCCGCGCAACATCGAGGTGAAGACGACGCACACCTACACGTTGCCGCCGCCCTCTGGTCCCACCTCGGGGCCACAAACGGCGACCCGCCGACGCAGGATGCGGCCCGGCAGCGCCACGGTGTTGCTGCACTACAGCATGGTGAAGTTGCCGGAAGCGCCGATGCAGCCAGATAGGCGGCCGACTTGAACCGGCGATCTCGCTGCCGCGTCGGTTGATGCGAGACCTCTGCTCGATTGTTTTCGTACTGCCGGGTAATATGGATCACCGACGGCATGTCGGTACGGTGCGCGGCCGAGGTCTATAGGAAGGATTAGGCGGTGACGTGCCTGCCGTTTTTCGGACCAGCTGAAGATTGAGAGAATGGCGTCCTCCGACGCAGGAGGAGCCATGAAGAAGAGTCGGTTTACCGAAGAGCAAATGGTGACGATCCTGCGCGAGGCGGATCGGCGGCCGGTGCCCGAGGTGGCGAAACGACATAGCGTCAGCGTGCAGACGATCTACAGCTGGCGGAAACACTTCGGGACACTGGCACCAGCGGACGTGAAACGGCTGCGGTAGCTGGAGAACGGACGCCTCAAGAAGCTGGTCGCGTGCCAGTATCCGCGATATGGCTACCGAAAGATCCGGATTTTTCTCGCGCGGCGAGGACACCCGATGAGTGCGGACCGAGCCTATCGCTTGTGGCGTCAGGCGGGCCTCCAGGTGCCAAGACGGCGCCCGCGGCGGCGCGTCGCCACGAGCCCCCCCGACCGCGAGGAATCACGTGTGGGCCTACGGCGCCCGTGACGGCGAGCTCCTGGCTCAGACCGGTCCAGCGTAGGTTGAGCTCTCCTCTGGTGATATGGACTTCTTCGCCGATCCAGCTGTTCACCGCGGACGGGGTGATCGTGTAAATGGTGGTCCAGGCGGCCCCGGGGTGCTCGAGCGAGAGTGGTGGGATGAGGGCGCCGCCTCGCCCCTCGACTTGAAACTGCTCGCTGAGTTGCCGCCGAAAGAACACGAAACCCTCAACCAAATCGACACGACCGCGGTGTTGCCTCATATCCGGCTCGGCCTCGACGTTGGCGTGCGCAAACACTCCGAGCGAATCGCTCGCATGCGCTTCCATCCAGAACGACAGCTGGGAGAGACGGAACAGCTGTGCCCTGCTCGGTGCGCTCGGGTCCGACCCGGGACCGGCACCGTAGCGGGTCTTGCGGAGTCCGCCATCGAGAACGCTGAGAGCATCGCCCGTCGCTGCGAATCGAACGTCGGTCACGGTGCCCCAGTCGAATACCGGGTACTGTTGCTGGAACGGTTCTTCGTCGGCAGGCACCTGGTTGGCGGGCACTTGGTCGGGCACGTCTTGCGGACCGAGGTCGTTGGCCCTCGCACTACTGCTGAGGCATCCGAGCAGGACGAACACCGCGGCCGACCGCCACCACAAGTTCATTGCTACCTCCGGCGCAAGCGTCAGTCGGTTTTCCCGCCGAGAGTTAGTAGCTTCGCCCGCATGGCGATGGCCGCAGTCTGGACACACCAAGGCCTGGAGGCGGATCTCGACCAGCGCGTCCTGCACATCGCGGTGACCGTGCTCCGCAAGCACTTCGTCGGTCAACATCTCCGCACGCTGTCGGCGGGTCCGGACAGCCCGGAAGCGCTCTGACGTCACACAAGGCGTCTCGACATCTGTTGTCTCTTCAGCGGGCCGTAGCAGCTATTGGTTCGGTGTCTGGGGCCGCTCCTTCGCCAGCTCGTCTGAGCTCGGCGCAGTAACGTAGGGCTCTCGAATTCCAAATTCTCGCGTGAATCCGAGTCTGGAACAACATTGCGTTGCGCCTGCGGTTGTCGAACGTCACCCTTCAGTCACGAGCAATAGGCCCGTCTCGTTCAGGTGTCTTGATAGAGAACTACATCAGCCTGCTAGACCCGGCCTGTCTTCACTCGAGATCCCACGCCGTCAGTCATCGTCCAGCAGACTGGGAAGGTCTTTTGCACCAGCAATGGCCACCCGGGTCGTGCCGATGAGGCTCATGATGGGGAGTCGGCTACGTCTTGGACACCCGCCGCTGCTTCCACTCGATCCAGACTCCGTTGCTGGGACTCCAGGCAGTGGCAGTCGATATTAATTTGGGAGCGCGCAGAACCTGTTACAAAAGAATCTGGCCAGGCTGGAGGCGGTCGGTATATAAGGGTGTTGCGAAAGCAGGGGGTGGGGAGATGAAGCAAAGACTACTTGAATTGCTCGGTGTGGCAGCGGTGTTCACAGCCGTCACGGTGCTTCTGCAGCTTACCGCAGTTTCGGTGAGGGGCCAGGCTCCAAGCGCGACGGCGTGGGGGCATCCGAACCTGGCGGGCATCTGGCTCGACGTATACTCCACGCCCTTAGAACGGGCGGCCGAGATCGGCGAACGAGAGTTCGCCACTGCGGAAGAGCGAGCCGCACGAGACCAGGTCCAGCTCGATCGCCCCTCGGTGCTTGTGAGCGGGGCGTACAACACTGTCTACACTTCAGCGAAGCCGGCGGGTCCCCGCACGTCGCTCGTCGTCGATCCACCGAACGGCAGGATTCCTGCCCGCACGCGAGAGGCCCAGCGGCGGAACGAAGTGGAGCGAGCGTGGCGCGTCATGCTCTTGCGAAACACAGAATCCTGTCGGAACAATGCGCCCGCGTGCGCCGGGGGAGAGTACGGGCCCCCGGCGCCACGCAGATTCGACGCGACGCCTTTCTACAATACGGCGGGCCGCATGAACCGCCACGACGGCCCCGAGGATCAGAGTTTGGGCGACCGGTGCATGTCGGGGCGCACACCCGATTTGAACGGGTTCCGTCGCATCGTGCAGGGCGAGGATTCCATCGCGATGGCCTATGACACCGGCCAGGGACAGGGGTTCCAGCGCGTCTTCTACCTGAGCGGGAGTCATCCGCCGAGCCAGATCCGTTTGCGGCACGGGGACTCACGTGGCCGTTGGGAGGGCGAGACGTTGGTCGTCGAGACCACAAATTTTTCGCCCAAGTTCCCCTTCCAAGGGTCGGGCGAGAACCGTCGGCTCGTCGAACGGTATACGCGGATTGACGAGGACACGCTCGAATACGAGGTGACGATCGAGGATCCGACGGTGTGGATGGCGTCGTGGACCATCCGGCAGGAGCTGAAGCGTCAGAGCGATCAGCAGAACCGGATCTACTACGAGCCGCGATGCCACGAAGGGAACTACGGCCTGCCGGCGTTGCTCCTTGGTGCGCGTTTGGATGAGCAGGCGTTTGCGGAAGGGCGCGGTCCGGATCCGTTCTCATTCTCCATCTTTGACTCCGCCGCGCTTCAACGGCCGTGAACCCACTCGGGCCAAGGGTCGCCTGCCAAAGCGTCTGCGGTAAAGTCCGCCGTCTCAGTCGTCGGGCGCAACGCGCCGGTCTTGCGAACACCGCCTCGACCTTGCGTTCGCCGCCGATGAGGGAACGGCCCACCTCGCTTCGACCGCGACCAGGCCCAGACCGGCCTGGGTGAATGGCAGTCGGCCGTCCGCGGGGTCGACGATGATGGATGTGTGGGACTCACCTCTCACCTCTGTCAGCTTGCCGAAAATATCAGCTTCGGTCCCATGTCGTTTTTGGTCCAATGCTCACGGCCGCCATCGCGGCACGGGCCCGCCAATTTGCGTTTCTTGGTGTCGACCGAGATCTCTAAGCGTTCCCTCCGGGCGAGCGTTCTACGAGAGCGCTTCGGATTTGGTGGGAGTCGGCGCGGTCCGATGTCGATCGCTTTCCGTCTCTCGCCCCCACAGCTGCCGCATACCCCGCTTCATGTCCTCGAGAACGATGTAAGCCGTGGGCACCAGAATTAGAGTGATTCCGGTCGCAAAGACCACCCCGAAGGCCAATGACACGGCCATCGGCAAGAGAAACTCAGCCTCCATGCTGCGTTCAGCCATGAGAGGGACCAGCCCAAAAAACGTGGTCAGCGACGTCAGTAGAATCGGGCGGAACCGCGCCACACCAGCCTCCCGGACGGCCCACCGAATGTTGCCATGCTCCTCGCGGCCCTTGTTGATGAACGCCACCATGATCAGGCTGTCGTTGACGACGACCCCCGACAAGGCGACGAGGCCAAACATCGACATAAAGCTGACGGTGACACCCATCAGCAAATGGCCCCACATCGCCCCCACGAGACCAAACGGAATCGCGCTCATGATGATGAGCGGCTGTACATATGACTTGAGGGGAATCGCCAGTAGCGCGAAGATCCCGAGGAGCGCGACTCCAAACCCCATTTGCAGGCCGGCGATGCCCTCCTGTTGCTCCGCTTGCATCCCTTCGAACGAGAAATAGACGCTCGGGTAACGCGCTAGCACCTCGGGCAGGATGCGGGCTTGCAGGTCTGCATTGACGGCACTGGCAGATGTCGTCGTCGCGTCGACGGCCGCGGTGACGTTGACGGCACGATTCCGGTCGACACGTTTGATTGTCGCAAAGCCCCGGCCGGGTTCCACGACCGCTACTTGACTGAACGGAACTTCGGCGCCTTCCGGCGTTCGGATCCTCATGTTCTCGAGGTCGCCAATCGAGCGACGCTGGTCTTCCGGGTAACGGACCATCACCCGTATGTCATCCCGTCCGCGTTGGATCCGCTGGGCTTCTTCTCCATAAAAGGCCTGCCGGACCTGCCGTCCCAAATGTTCGAGGCTCAGACCCAGCGTCTGCGCGGCCGGCTTGATGCCGAGTTTGATCTCCTCTTTGCCCTCGACGAACGAGTCGGTGATCGCAAATACGCCCGCGTAGTTTCGTAGCTGGTTCTTGACGTCGTCGGCTGCCGCCCGGAGGGTCTCGATGTTTGGTCCGACGAGCATGACGTTGACATCCTCGCCCGCCTGCATGGCCGACGCCTGGAAGCTGATCTCTACCGCTTCGGGTATCTGGCCTGTCAGCTCTCGCCATCGGTTCCCCAGCGCTTCACTCGTGAAGTTACGGGTCTGAGCGGGTATCAGCTCGACCGTCACCTCGCCGAGGTGAGCGGCCGACACGCTGAGTACGGACTGGAAACCACCCTGGCGTGACGCCATCGGCTGGTCACCAATCGAGGAAAACGTATGGACAAAGTAGTCGGCGCCGGTGTCGTCGATGAGCTCCTGACGGAGCCGTTTTGCGCCTTCCTCGAGCCGCCGCACAGCCGCTGACGTGACAGAAGGCGGGGAACCGAGCGGCATCGTGACCGACGCCGACATGAAGTCCGCTTCGACCGATGGGAAGAACTGAAAGCTCGTCCATCCGCCAAACACCATCCCCAGGGTGAGCACCAGGGTCGACAAGAAGAGCGCCGAGGTGAGATACCGCCACTGGATGGCCAACTCAATGAGAGGTCTGTAGACCGTTTGGACAAAACGCTTGAGCCCGTTGGCAAAAATCAACTGGAACCGACGAAACGGGCCGGGCTTCCGGTTCTTTAGATGGGCGAGGTGCGCCGGCAGAATGTTCAGAGACTCGACCAGCGAGAAGAGCAGACACGGGATGACGATTAACGGTATGACCGCGAAGAACTTGCCCATCATCCCGGGCACGAACATCAGCGGCATGAACGCCACGACCGTGGTGAGTACCGCAAAGACGACAGGAGTGGCGATCTCTTGCGTGCCTTCGATGGCGGCGCGTATCCCGTCGCCATGACGCTCGTGGTGCGTGTGAATGTTCTCGCCGACGATGATCGCGTCGTCAACGACGATACCGAGCACCAAAATGAACGCGAACAATGACAGCACGTTGACCGTCACGTCGAGCCCGGGCATCAGCATGATGGCGCCGAGGAATGAGATTGGGATGCCAAGGCTTACCCAGAACGCCAGGCGGAGCTCGAGGAACAACGCCAGAAGCACGAATACCAGCAAGAATCCGGTAAAACCGTTCCGCAGGAGTGTGCTGAGCCGGGCGCTCAAGATCGCGGATTGGTCTTGCCACGTGGAAAGGGCGATACCGGCGGGCAGGATGCTCCGTTTGCGGTCGACGTACTCGTGCACGAGAGCTGCGATCTCCAAAGCGCCCTGGTCACCGGTCCGAAACACCGAAACGAGAATCGCAGGGTCATCGTTAAACCGCGCGGACTGGTCCGTTTCCGCAAAACCATCGATGACGGTGGCCACGTCGCTCAAATGCAGGCGAGTGCCATCGGCGCGGGTCATCAAGACCAGTGATTCGAACTCGACCCCTCGATACGCCTGACCGACCGTGCGCAGCAGAATCTCCCCGCTATCCGCTCGCACCGATCCGCCGGGAAGGTCGAGCGACGAACGGCGGACCGCGGACGCGACATCGTCAAACGTCAATCCGTGACGACGCAGGGCTTGTTCTGAAACCTCGACCGCGATCTCATAGGGACGGGCACTGGTGATCTCGACTTGCGAGATCTCGGGAATCGCCGAGAGGTCGTCCCGTACTTGCTCGGCGATAGTCTTTAGCGTGAGCTCGTCAGCAGCCCCGGAGATCGCTACATCGATAACCTGGTTCCGCGCGACAAGCTCGCGGATGATCGGTTTCTCGGTTTCAACCGGGAAGGTGTCGATGGCGTCGACTTGGCTCTTGATGTCGTCGACCACTTTGCGCGCATCCGCGTCCAGCGCGAGCTCAACCAGGACAAGCCCCATACCCTCTGAAGCGGTCGAGGTGATTTCCTTGATGCCATCGAGCCCCTGTATCGCTTCCTCGATACGGATACACACCGCCTCTTCTACTTCCTCGGGGGCTGCGCCGAGATATGGCACCTCGATACTGACCCTATCGAGCGAAAATTCTGGGAATACCTCGGAATTGACGATCAACATTGAGATCGCGCCGCTGACGATGATGAACACCATCATCAGATTGGCTGCGACTGGATTTTTTGCGAACCACGCAATCATCCCGTTCATGAGGCTTCCCTTTCTGCTTCCGCTGTGCAACCCGCGTATCTCGGAGCCCGAGTAGGCCCGTAGCTCACCCTCGAACTACGGTGAATGGCTCGGGTTTCTCTGTCTCCGGTAGGCGCCGCACCGTGTCGAGACGTGCGACGACCCGACTCTGACCAACCGGTGTCCGCCCGGTCGCGGCGCATCCGATTTGCGACCTCATCGGGCAAATCTTGTGCTCAGGGTTTGGGTGAGCCCGGCGGCGACCTCCTGCTGAAGACGCGCCTGGTCGCTTGCCGAACCGTCGAACTTGAGGGCGCGTATGACCGAGCCTTGAGCCACGTCAACCACGTTCGCGGTAATCCGCACCATGTCGCCGACCCGTTGCACGCCACCCATGACAACCCACGTCGCATTAGTTTCAGACGCGACCACCGTGATGGTGGAGACCGCGCCAAGCCGAGTGGTAATCGCGTCCGAGACTGTCTTGGCGAACGCGTCGTCGGCCGCGGCGCGGCTGACGTTGGCAAAATCGCGGACGGCAACGCGGACCAAGGAGAATGAGAACGGATCCGGACCGCGCCCTTCCGCAAACGCCTGCTCATCCAAACGCGCACCATCGGTAGCGCCCTCGGTGGCCGGCGCACTCGGCGGTGTGGCGTCAGGGGCTGTCGGCGGGAGGGCCGCCGGTACTGGTATGACAAGGATTTGCCCGAGTCGATCCGTCAGGGCCAACGCCTCACCACCGGGAAGCGGCGGCGGAGACGGGCGAGATGGCGCTGCCGGTGGTGAGAGCGCGGCGCGGGGGGCCTCGGGCGGACTCACGAGTCTCACCCCTTCGCCGGTTGGGGCGTTGCCGCGGCGACGTCGCGGGGCGGGTCGAGTTATCGGCTCTGGTGGCTCACGCCGGGTCGTGTCGGTGACCTGAACGAGCATGCCTTCGGTCGGCGCGTCGATGGCCGACGTGACGACTCGGTCGCCTTTTTCGAGACCACCGCGCACGTAGATAGACGTGATCGTCCTGCGTAGGATGTCGATCTCGCGGTAGTGGATCTGGTTCGCCGAATCAACGATCAGGACCTGGTTCTGCCCCCGGAGCGCCGCGCGGGGAAGCACCGCGACATCGTCGAAGACCCGGCCTTCGATTTCCGCATCGACATACATTCCGACGGCCAGTGGTGGGCGACTGCGGTCCGCGCCCGCGGCATAGGGGTCGGCGACTTCGGCGACCACGTGAACCATCCGGCTCACTGGGTCGATTTCGCCCTCGGTGCGCACGATCCGGCCCTGCCACTCGTATGAGGAACCCGCGAAGGTCGAGCGTATTGTCACGGCCGGACCGCGCCGGTTCTGGGCGCCTCGATAGGCGAGGGGCAGGTTCAGATAGGCGAGCTCGCCATCGGGCAGTGGCAACCGTATCTCGGCCGCCTCGACGGAGTAGATCGTGGCGATCGGTGACCCCAGGGTGACGAACTGGCCAAGGTCGACACTCTTGGTACGCACGCGTCCAGAATAGGGGGCGATGATGTCGGCTCGTTCGACGTCGCGTTGCGCTCGTTCGACGTTTGCCTCGGCGGCGGCCACTGAGGCGCGTGCGTCCTCCAGTTGCGGCTCACGGAGCGTCAGTGCGCGCGGGTCGCCCCGTCCAAGCTCCTCCCACTCGCGCTGTGCCACTTCTGCTTCGGCGTCCTCTGTCGCAAGCCGAAGCCGCGCCTCCGTCAGCTGCGAGCGCGCACTCACGACGGCTTGTTGATAGTCGAACGGGTCAAGCGTGAGAAGCGTATCCCCGGCATTGAAGAACCCACCTTCTGCGAACGATGGGGCGACCCATGTCACTCGGCCGGAAATCTCTGGGACCAGCTGCGTTTCGGTTCTGGGTCGAACCGTTCCTTGACTGACGACCGCCACCTGCTCTTCGTGGAGCGCGACCTCGTGGACGCGGACACCCGGTGGAGCAATTATCGGGGTTTGGGTTTCGACGTCGGGCCGACTGCGGATCATGGCGGCGGCTGCCAACACCGCGATTCCTACGACGACCAGCGGGAGCAGGACGCGAAGTACTCGAATCAACATAGCGCTCACTCTTCCTCTTGTGCGTTTTCTTCGACGACGGGCGTGCGGGTTGTCGCGTTCGGACCGGTGTCCGGGTTCTGAAGCTGAATCGGTAGCTCGAGTTGTTCGAATCCGCCGCCGAGCGCGAGGTAGAGGTCTACCCGGTTTTCGAGACGGAGACGCCGCGCCGCGATCAGTTCGCCTTCCGCCGCTACGGCAGAACGCAGTGATTCGAGAACGGGGATGTAGGTGTCGAGCCCTTGAAAATATCGTTCCTCGGCCAGTCGCTCGGCGGCCCGGGCCTGGAGGGTTGCTTCCGTCAGATGGTCCACACGGCGACGGTGGAGGTCTTCGGCCGCAAGAGCGGTCTCGACTTCGGCGTAGGCGTTGAGCGCGGCGTTGGCATAGACCGCCAGCGTTTCAGCGCTGCGGGCCTCTGTTCGAGCGACCTCTGCCCGGAGCCGACCGCCTTGCCAGATCGGCTGGACCACATTGCCCAGAAGACTCCAGATGCCGAAGCTTCCATCGAGCAGCGAACGAAGGCCATCCGTCGACGTACCGCTGGCAGCTGTCAAGCTGAGACGCGGCAGCAAATCGGCTCGCGCGACATCAACGCGGGCCCCAGCGGCCGCCACCGCTCGCTCGGCCGATACCAGGTCGGGGCGCCGCCCAACGAGGTCGGCGGGAAGTCCGGCCGGCACAACGGCTGGGACCGATGGGAGGGCCTGTGGCGTCTCGAGACTCCCGCTCGCATAGACGCCAAGCAGGACTTGCAGCTGTCGGGTCGTGGCGTCCAGCTGCTGGAGCCGTTGCTGGAGCAAGGCTTCCGCGTTGGCGAGATTCAGCAACGCCAGACGCAAGTCGAGGGCCGGTCGAACGCCGACTTCGAAACGACCGCGGACTTGCTCGGCGGAGGCACGAAAACTCTCGACCGACTCATTAGATAGGTCGACCTGCTGCTGGGCTCCAGCGATTGCGAGCCACGACTTTGTCGTTTGGCCAGCCAGGGAGAGCTGGGCGGCACGTAGGTCCGCCGCCGACGCCTCCAATTCCGCCAAGGTTGCCGCCGACGCGTTGCGTAGTCGGCGCCACAGGTCTACTTCCCAGGAGACGTCCAAAGAGACGCCGTGATTTGTCGACGTCGTGGTCAGGACCTCGTCCTCGCTCCCGGGAATTGGGAAGCCAACAAAATTCTGTCTGCGCTGAGAACCGTTGTATGTCGCCTGCACGGTGGGATGGATGGCGGCGTTGGCCGCGCGCGCGTCGGCAGCGGCCTGTTCCAAGCGGGCAGCGGCGGCCTGCAAATCGAAGTTTCGCGAAAGGGCCATCTCCACCGCCGCGGACAACCCGACATCGGCAAAATCGTTCCACCACTCGACGTCGACCTGACCGACCGCGAGATCGCCGCCGGTCCACTCTTCGGGTATCCCAACGCTGAGGACCGGGGGGGAAAATACGGGGGCGGTCGCGCAGCCGGTCAAGACCGCGACACACGCCAACATAGAAAAATGTGCCCACTTCATCACGCGCCTGCTCCTCGGCTTTTCCTGCCCGCCCGCACGGGGACTGGCTCTCGCGCCGGGGCGGAGATTCCCGCCGCGCCATACTCGATTAACGACTCGAGGACGGTTTCAGGGTCCCGCGTTCCCCCTTCGCCAAGCCCGACTGACTCGCCCCACATCATCGTGTAAGCCATCGACCCGATGAGAAACCACATCCGTGTGCTCAATTCGGTTGGTTCGAGTGATGGCAACGCTCGCTGCAATGCCTGGGTAAATCGCGCAACGACCACGCTGAGCTGCCCGACAAACGACTGGCGAAATTCGTCGTTTGTCTCGGTGTGCACACGACCCATCAGACGGGTGAACGTTGCACCGCGCACGCCCAACTCAGCTCGCAACTCGAACGGCGGCGTAAGAAATGCTCGCAAGATCTCGTCCACCTTCGCGGCGTCTTGTCCTTTGAACCGCTCGATTTCGTCCAAGCGCGCCACTCGCCGCTCGTTCACTGGACCAATCCGGCGGTGAAGCACCGCGGATAGTAGCCCTTCTTTCGACCCAAAGTGATAGTTCACGGAGGCGAGGTTGACCCCGGCCTCACTCGTAATATCCCGTAGCGACGTCGTGGCGAAGCCAGAGTCCGCAAAGAGACGCTCTGCAACGTCCAGAATCCTTTCCTTTGTGTCTATTGCCACGCTCGCCCCTCAGTCTGGTGCGCACACTGCGCGTTTCTTCGCCCGATGTTTCGTTGGGCCGATGTCTCCGGCCGCAGCGAAGATGCCACGCCGTTGGACGAATTCGCCGAGCAAAGACGTCGCCATTTATTTAAACGTTCGTTTCAATCATACGTATGAGTTATAGATAGAATCAAGGGCTCGAAAGTTCGCGGGACGACCTGAGCTTTGCCGAGAGGTCACCCACGTTTCCGATAAGGATTTAGAGCTTAGAACTTGACATCGGCAGATCCGTGGTAGACTCCTGCCTTCGAGAGTAAGGCTACCCTCTCCAGGTGTTCTGCGTTCGGCTTTGCGCCGGGCGCGTAGAGGAGGTCGTCTCATGGGAGACGTAGGACAGATTAAGGTGCAAACAGAAGTCGAGAGTCATCAGGGAGTCGTGGAGGATGCGGACGGGTTTTCCCGACGGACCTTCATAAAGGGCGTTATCGCGACGGGCGCGAGCGTATCGGCATCGAGTTACGTCTATAAGGACGGCGCTACGGTGCGGGCGCAGGCCCCGGGCGCGGTGGAACGCCTTCTGACCCTGCGAGTCAACGGGCAGCAGCGCCGGGTAGACGTGGTGCCGCAAGAGACGTTGGCGACGACACTGCGCTACAAGCTCGGGCTTACTGGCACCAAGATCGGATGCGACCGCTCGGAATGCGGTGCATGCACGGTTTTGGTCGACGGGGTGCCACACTACTCATGCTCGATGCTGACGCACCAAGTGCGAGATCGTGAAGTTCAGACAATTGAGGGTCTGGAAGCCCCGGACGGGACACTTAGTCCGGTGCAACAAGCCGTCATCGACGAGCAAGGCTTCCAGTGTGCGTTTTGCATGCCGGGCTTTGTGATGAATATGACGTCACTAGTGGAAGAACAGCCGAATGCGACGCGCGCTGAGGCGGCGCAGCATTTGTCTGGGAACCTGTGTCGCTGTGCGGACTACAACAAGATTTTGAACGTGGCCGAACGGGCGCTCGAGCTGTCCCGGAGGAGCTGACGTGGCTGATTACAAGCTGATCGGGAAAGAGTATGCGACACCCGACCTGGTCGCGAAGGTGACGGGGCGGGCGAAGTATGCCGAGGATTTTCGGGCGGAGGGCATGCTGTTCGCAAAGCTGCTTCTTAGCCCGATGCCGCACGGTCGAGTGCGGAGCGTGGACACGAGCGCGGCCATGGCCATGCCGGGGGTCGAAGCAATTCTGACCGCCGACGATTTGCCAGAGGTAGAAGCGCCAGAAGAGCGGATGCTGACAAACGAGCCGCTTTACGAGGGCGAGCCAATTTTGGCAATTGCCGCCGCGACCGAAGAGCAGGCCGCTGACGCGATCGAAAAGATTCAGATCGACATCGAGCCTTTGCCGTTCGCGATCGACCCACTCGAAAGTCTGCGGCCGGGGGGCTCAAACGCCCGGCTCGAAGGCAACACGATGTCGGGCCGCGACCTGCTCGACATCAAGTGGAGCGATGTTGACTGGGCGCAGATAGACAACGGCGTTATGCCCACCGACGGTGAAATTACCGATGAGTGGGAGGTTGGTGATGTCGAGGCTTCGCTAGCCGAGGCTGATCTGGTCCTCGATGAGACGATTTTTCATCAGTCCGCGGGTCATCAGCCGCTCGAGACCCGAACGGCGATGGCGTATTGGCAAAACGGCAAGTGCTACATGCACTGTTCAACCCAGAGCACGGCCCGCACCCATGGCGCTGCAGCTCGCTGGGTAGAAGTCGCACCCGAAGACGTCGTGGTGATTGCCGAGTATTGCGGTGGCGGCTTCGGAAGTAAGATTGCTGGCTCGATCCAGAGCGGTATTCCGGGGTTGCTGGCAAAGAAGGCCGGCAAGCCGGTCATGATGCGGATCAACCGCCAAGAAGAGAACTTTATCGGTCGTGCGCGTCCGGGCATCGTCTCGAGGATCAAGCTTGGTTTCCGCAGCGATGGCACGCTAATCGCGATGGATATCTTCTCGGTTCAGGACGGCGGACCCTACGGGCGTTCCGGCGACTTCCTGTCTGCCGGCGACCAGGCGTCGCTGATGTATACGCCAGACCACATGCGTATGCGGGGCCTGAGTGTCTACACCAATACACCTCCTCGCGCGGCCCAAAGGGCACCAGGCGGCGTGCAAGTCGTCGCGATGCTATCTCCGATGATGCAGGACGCTGCCAAGAAGCTTGGTATCGACCAGCTGGAGATGATGAAGACAAACGCGCCGGTTGGGCAGCAGGTCTTTGGTCGACCACGCCAGGGTGTTCAGGGCAACGTGTCGAGCGCGTTTGTGCGCGAAGCCGTGGACGCTGCGGTCGAGAAGTTTGACTGGGAAGCGATGAAGGCCAAGAGCGGTCAGCGAGACGGCTCGAAGGTTACCGGAATCGGTGTTTCCCTTAGTAGCTACTCGGCTGGGGTGTCCGGTGTTGATGGTCTGCTTACCATTCGGCCCGATGGCAAGGTCTACATCCAACAGGGTGTTGGTAACCTTGGCACGGGGTCTACGTTTGACACCGCGCGGGCCGCGATGGAAGCACTCCAGACTGACTGGGATCAAGCTGAGGTGATCTGGGGCGACACGAGTAAGCATCTGCCCTGGAGTTCTGTGCAGGCGGGCTCGATGACGACCCACGCTCACACTCGTGCCAACTGGGCGGCTGGACTCGACGCCAAGCGTAAGCTTCAAGAGATTGCCGCTCTCGACCTCGGCGGTTCCGCCGATGCCTACGACGTAGCTGATGGTCGCGTCTTCCGGCGTGGCAACCGGTCGCAAGGTTTGAGCTTTGCCCGTGCGGCGGACCGAGCCCTTGCCATCGGCGGCAAGTTCGACGGCCACGAACTTCCCGAAGACATCAACGAGATGACCACCAACGCGGGCCAGGCCCTGGCAGGGATCGGGCTGATGGGAATTGCCAAGGACAACTTCGACACTGGTGGTCGGAATATGTCCTATGCAATCGGCTTTGCGGAGGTTGAGGTCGATACCGAGACGGGTGCGGTTACGCTCAAGGACTACAAGGTGGCGTCTGATGCGGGGACGATCGTGAACCCCCGAACGTTCGCCGCGCAGTTGCACGGCGGTGGTATCCAAGGGTTTGGAGTCGCGCTGGGACAGAAGTGGATATATGACCGCCGCTGGGGTCTCCACGTGTCGAAGCGGTTCTATTCGAATCGACCCCCGACCATACTCGATGTGCCACACGAGGCCGAGATGGATTGGGTCGCCGCGAACGCGCCGGATCCGTTCAACCCGCTCGGAGCTCGCGGTATCGGTGAGCCGTCGCAGGGTGCCGGTTGTGGCGCGGTTCAGTGCGCGATTGCCGATGCACTCGGCGATGTGTATTTCAACCGGACTCCAATAATGAGAGACATGATTCTGACTCGGCTCGAAGGCCTGCCGGACGCGGTCAACAAGCTTGCGGCGCATTCGTGATCGACAGACGTAGGAATAAAGGGAGAGAAAACCAATGGCAGTGATACGCGACAACATGCCGGCTTTCCAGCTCTTCCAGCCGACGAATGTCGATGACGCGCTGGGAATGCTCCGTCAACACGGAGCTAGTGCGTGGGTGTTGGCTGGTGGGCTGGATACGTGGGACTGGTTGAAAGACCGAGTGAAACGACCGTCGGTCGTGGTCGACCTTGGTGGTATTGAGGAGCTCCGAGAGATTCGCTCGTCGGACTCGGGCCTAGAGATTGGCGCGATGGCCACGCTGAGCGAGATCGCGGGCCACGAGGCGGTGCAGGACCAGTATGGTCTGCTCGCCGAGGCGGCCGGTATCGTGGCTTCTCCGCAGATCCGGAATCAGGGCACACTCGGCGGCAACGTAATCCAAGACACTCGGTGCTGGTATTACCGGGACGGCTGGAACTGCTACCGCGCTGGCGGCAACATCTGCTATGCGGATACGCCGACGGCGATGAACCGGGAGCACTGCATCACCGGGGCGAGTCGGTGTGTGGCGGTGAATCCGTCTGATACCGCACCGGCCCTGATCGCGCTGGATGCCGAGATGGTGATTGTGAGCTCCACCGGCAGGCGGGTGGTACCGGCCAGCGAGTTCTTTGTGGGCCCAGAGGTCGACATCGAACGGATGACCGTGCTGGAACCAGGCGACCTCTTGACGACGGTCCGGATTCCGTCGACATGGGCCGGCGCGCAGTTCTACTTTGAGAAGAGTCGCGACCGCGCGGTGTGGGACTTTGCGCTTGGTAGCGTTGCGACGGCGCTCAAAGTGACGAACGGCGTCATCGAAGACGTCCGGGTCGTCGCGAACGGGATTGCGCCGACACCGGTCCGGCTTACGGCGGTCGAAGACACAGTCCGAGGCCAGGCGGCGACGGCGGAAACGGCGGCGCGGGCCGGACAGGTAGCGATTCAAGGGGTTACGCCTTTGGCGCACAACGGCTACAAAGTGCCGTTGCTTCGCAACCTGGTGATGCGGTCGATTCGCGGCGTCGAGGCGTAGGCAAATATGGAACTCTTGCAGTGGGGCAATGACCCCTGGGGTCAGGAGACACTCGTACGCGTCGGCTGGGATGTTCTATATCTCTTCTTCTGGGCCGGAATCGCGTTTATCGTGTTTCATCTGATCTATGCGGCGGTTTGGTTGCCGAAGCTGGCAGCTGGCGCGGCAGGAGCTGGCGCAAGTCCGACTGAGGCCCAGACCACAGCGGCGGCGGCGGTGCCGGAGAAGATCGTAAGGCACACCGGCGTCGCTCGGATCTTTCACTGGATCATGGCCAGTTCAATGCTGACCCTGCTTGTCACCGGCTTCTTTCCGGTGGTCGGGGTTCAGTTTGCGTGGCTGACAGCTCACTGGGTCTCGGGTATTCTCCTGACCGTTTCTATCCTCTTTCACATTATCCATTCAACGTTCTATCTTGACTTCTGGTCGATTTGGATCGGTCCTCGAGATATCGCCGAATCGATAAAAAGGATGAAACGCCAGCTCGGACAGGACGTGGCGGTACCGAAACACGGGAAGTACCCGCTTGATCACAAGCTCTACCACTTCGCCGTAATGGTCGCCGGTCTCGTCGTTATCGGCACGGGCGCCGTCATGATGTTCCGAATCGAACAACCGCTGTTCGAGAGGAATTCGTATCTGCTGACCGCTGATACGTGGGGAATGGTCTACGTCGCGCATGGCGTGTTGTCCGCAGTGTTTGTCATGCTCACGCTGACCCATATTTACTTTGCTGTCAGGCCCGACAAGATCTGGCTTACCAAGGCAATGATTACGGGAACTGTTGATCGAGATCAGTACCTCGGTCATCACGATCCCACTCGTTGGGTGCTCCAAGCACCGACGACGCCAAAGCCGGGGACACCGGCACCAGGACCGCCCGCCAAGCCCGCTGCGAAGGCCGCCGCCGGGTGAGTGCAGCCGACGAGCTAAAGGCTCGGGTGGATACGGTGGAGGAGAGCTACGAGTTCTTCCTCGCCTACGCCGCGCAGGGTGTGTCCGGCGAGCAAGCGACAAAGTCGACTGGGCAGATTCGCGAGTTCCTGCGACGGTGCGAGACCGCCGTTCCGGAACTCGGGGATCTGTTTGTTAAGCTCGTAGACGAGGAAAACGTGTCCGGTCGAGAGCAGCACCTAGCGTTTATCGAGGTTTTGCGCCGCGACGCATCTGCTGCGTTGGCGGCGATTCGTTTGGTGATGGCGCAAAGCGCGATTAGCTCGCAAATGGTCGACAATCTCAACGCGATGATCCATTTGCGGGCCCTGCTGACGGACGTTTTCTTGATCGACGAGATGCTCCGTCCGCTCGTCTCACATCCGGCCGCGACTCAGTCCTAAGCGGATCTCACCTTCCCTTTCGTCGCTCGCTTCGGCCAGTGACCTGATTGCTTTCGGGTGGAGTGCCGCGTTTTACCCGGCGCGAAAATGAAACGCCGGGCCAGTGTGCGCAGTCAGTGATTCCTCGCGATGCCTCGCCTGAGATCTGTGCAAGATATCTCGGTCATAGTGGACGAGACTGCATCGTGTCTGGTCGTCCCGGTTGACTGTATTGTGGGAAAACGCCGGTACACAGACGGCGATGTATTCAGCGCCGGCCGCCTCCGGTGTGCTGTAACGGACCCACTCGCCGGCGCCGGCCATCATGGCTTGCCCGACATGAACACCGAATGCTCCGTTCTCGTGCTCGACACGCAATAGACCGCGTAGGACGACGGTCACTTCGTCGAACTGCGGGCACTGTCCTGGGTTCCCTTCCAATCAGAGGGCGACGTCATCCTCGCCACACTGAGGCGTGTCTCGTCCGTATTGACGGCATCGACATACTCTTCTATTCGTTTTGGCTTGTTGCCCGCGGAGGCGACGACGGTCGGATGTGCGATCAGGCGTGGCATTGTCGATCTACCGATCTTCAGTTTCGAGTCTACGGCCTGGCTCAATCTCTACGCCGTCTGTCGTGAGCGTGGTCGGGCAATAGGCGCGGTCCGCGGGGCTGTTACTGGACTCCTCCTGACGTCAGATTTGGGTCTGGCGTTGTGGGCCGGAGATGTCGCATGGCGAAGTTCAGCATCGTCTGGTGACGGTGCTTCTCGAGTTCCGGGCCCTCGAGGCGGTGCCGGGATTTGGGGTAGACCATCATGTCGAACGGTTTTCCTGCCTGCTGAAGCGCATACGCGAACTGCAGAGTATTTTGCATGTGCACGTTCTCGTCCATGGTGCCGTGGATCAGCAACAGGTCACCGTGCAGATTGGCGGCCGCAAAACGAGGCGAGCTTCTGCGATAACCGTCGGGATTGTTCTGAGGCGTGCGCATATACCGTTCGGTATAAATCGTGTCGTAGTTACGCCAATCGGTCACGGACCCGCCGGCAATACCCATCGTAAAGCTTTGGCTGTGCGTCAGGGCATAGCTCACCATGAACCCGCCGTAGCTCCAGCCCTCCAAACCAATACGAGTGGTGTCAATAAATGGCTGTTCCGCCAACCACGAGACTCCGTCTTCGAGGTCGCGAAGCTCGAGCGGACCAAAATTCTGATAGACCGGCCACGTCGAGACCGCGCCCTTGCCGCTCGCTGTGCTCCCATCGAGCACCCACACCACCACGCCCCGCTGAGCGAGAAGCTGCCAGAAAAGATAGGTCTGGCCACCCCAGGCGTTGCGGACGCGTTGAATATGCGGACCGCCATACACGTGCTGGTAGACGGGATACCGGACCGTCGGATCGAAACCCGTCGGTTTCAGCATCATGGCATTCATGACGAATCCGTCGCGGTTCGTCACTTCCAAAAACTCGGGTGACGAGAGGCGATGGTCCGTCAGCGGCGACGTGTCGCTGGCGCCAAGGACGGCGAGTTCTTCCCCGTCTGACGCTCGAAGCGTGAGCCGGGGTGGTGTCGTGATGTCACTCCAGGTGTCCAGAAATCTGGTAAACCCGGGGTTGAATCGGGCGCGATGCGTGCCCTCGGCTTCGGTCAGCCTGGTGAGCGCGCTCCCGTCGAGACGGACGCGGTAGACATCGCTCCCAATGTAGCTCCGCTCCGTTCCAGAGAAATACACCCAGCCGTTTTGTTCATCTACGCCGTGCAGCTGGCGGACCTCCCAAGAGCCGCTCGTCACCGCTCCGCGTTCTGAGCCATCCGCTCCATAGTGGTAAATGTGTTGCCAACCCGTCCGTTCGCTCAGCCACAAGAAGGAGCCGTCGCCGAGCCACAATGGCGTACCGGTGACGTTGACCCAGGCCTCCGTTGTTTCCCGCAGGACGTGCGTCGAACGACCGTCGGGCGTCGCGACATTCAGGTCGAGCCATGTCTGTTCCCGGTTCTGGACTTGAAACACCACCTGCCGGCTGTCCGGCGACCACTCGACGCTTACTACCAATGGCTCGCTGTCGGCATACTCGTCGAGGTCGACCCAGGCTGTCGGCTCTCCGTCGGGCCGAACGATCCCCAGACGCACCCCGGGATTGGGGTCGCCGGCTTTCGGATATGCCCAGTGCTCGACAGCTGGGTGATACGAGATGGTGTCGACGATCGTGAAATCTGGTACATCGGTGTCGTCAAGCTGTAAGTAGGCGATACCCGTCGAGTCGGGGCTCCACCAATAGCCCGTGAACTGGCCTCGGCCGTAGATCTCTTCTTGATAGACCCAGTCGAGCTGACCGTTTCTCACCCTCGGTGCGCCGTCAGTTGTGAGCGCGTATTCCTGCGGCGGGTCGACATCGACGGCAAATAGATTGTGGTTCCGCACAAACCCGATACGGGATCCGTCGGGGCTAAAGGACGGCTCTTCCTCTCGTTCGAGCGTGTTCGTGAGGCGGGCCGCGCGTTGGGTTGTGAAATCGTAGTAGTACAGGTCATCGTCATGGCTGACGGCAATCCCGCCCAAGGTTGGGCTCAGCAGATGCTCCGCCTGCCACACCATGTGCGTGGCGTCGGCCTCGTCGATCGACGGGAGGTTTTCTAGGGCTGTCTTCATTGCGGTCACGTCAATGAACGGTGCTCGGGCGCCGGTGGTCGCCTCGACCTTGAGCAGAGGACCGCCATCAGACCGTGCCGCCCGCTCCAGGTAGAAATCGTCGTCGAGCCATCGGGCGATGCGGGGAAGGGCACCCACCCGTATCCGCTCGGCCGTGTCGAAGATCTCGTCGATAGTGAGGCGCCCGTTCTCTGCCGCTTCTTGCGTGGTCTGAGCCGTGGCGACAATTGGCAACGACGTCATTGCGCATATCGCGAGGGTCGTGACGAGGCCCGCTCGTTGTCTACGATGACCATCAAGGCTCGCGACATTCGTCATCGTCATCATGATCGTGGCCTTCTTTCTCGAGGGCGGAAACGGATAGTGCAACGGGTGACAGCGAGCCGTTGATCCTTACCGGCAGCCTATAATCAACAGCTTAGCAAAAAGCCGGGTCTGCGGGCGGCTGGTGACGGCCGACTCGCTTGGCGTCTCGACATCTCGATGTCTTTTCCGAGGACTGAGTTATGCGAAAGGGGCTGATGGTCGTCCTGATGACAGTAGTAGCTGGCACGGCGAACGCCGCCGGGGAGACGCGTGCCCAAACGGCAGGCGAGGCACCGGAGGAACCACGCCAATACCTTCTGGAGCGGGTCGACGATGCGGCAATCGTCCAACTGTACGCCGACGGGTTCGAAGCGCTCGCGCTCCGGGAAAAGATCTTGATTTGGCACCTGTACCAAGCGGCGTTGGCTGGACGAGACATTTATTACGACCAGCGATATGCCCACAACCTCGAGATGCGCGAGGTCCTCGAAGAGATCCTGACTCACGCCGACGGGGTCGATGCCGCGGCGCTCGAGGAAATCCACCGCTATACGAAGTTGTTCTGGATCAATACCGGTCCATTCAACAACCTCACGGCGCGCAAGTTCGTGCTGAATATGACGCCCGATGCTTTTGCGCAGGCCGTTGCCGCAGCGACGTCTGCCGGCGCTCAGTTTCCGACGGCGGAGGGTGAGACCAGATCACAGTGGTTGGAACGACTCGCTCGGCTGTTCTTTGACCCTGACGTAGATAGCGTCGTCACAAACAAGACGCCCCCGACCGGTCAAGACATCTTGAGCGCCAGCGCCAACAACCTGTATGACGGGGTGTCGATGGCCGATGTGGCTCCGGACGGAGACGATGGCGCCAACGGTTTCGTCGAGCGGTTTCCGCTGAACTCCCGCCTGGTCAAGCGGAATGGCGAGCTCGTAGAAGAGGTGTATCGAGTCGGTGGCCGCTACAGCGACGAACTTACACAGGTTGTAGGTCACCTGGAGGCGGCCATACCCTACGCGACGCAGCCGATGGCTGAGGCGCTGCGCCGACTGGTTGCCTGGTATCGCACGGGGGAGGCGTCGGACCGCGAGGCGTATGACATCGCATGGGTTGCGGACCAGGACTCTCCCGTTGACACCATCAACGGGTTCACCGAGGTCTACATGGATGCGCGGGGCATTAAAGGTTCGTGGGAAGCCCTGGTCTTTTACGTCAATCCGGAGAAGACCCTGGAAATCAGACGATTGGCCGACAACGCGCAGTGGTTTGAGGACCGGATGCCCTGGGATCCAAAGTATCGAAAGCAAGGCGTGCGGGGCATCACCGCCAACGCTATCGATGTCGTGGTCGAGGTTGGCGAGTCCGGCCCGGTGACCCCGGTGGGGATCAATCTGCCAAACGACGCACGCGTCCGCGAGGAATACGGGAGCAAGTCCGTGTCGCTGTCAAATGTTGTCGAGGCCTATGACAACTCCAGTCCCGGCGCGTATCGGCGCGAGTTCGCCTGGGACGAAGACGAGGCGATTCGGTTAGAACGATGGGGCAATTTGGCGAGCGAACTCAACACGAACATGCACGAGGTGATCGGGCACGCCTCGGGGCTCATCGACGACCGCTTGGATGGGAACCCCCAAGCCTTTATCAAGGAGCACTACTCCGCACTCGAAGAGAGCCGCGCGGACCTCGTCGCGCTGTATTTCATCGCAGACGCCAAGTTGGTGGAACTCGGGTTGGTACCGGCAGTGGACCACGAGGAGATCGTGCGCACACAGTATGAGGCCTACACGCGAAACGCGATTCTCCAGCTGCGGCGAGTTCGGGAAGGCTCTCAGCTTGAACAGGATCACATGCGCAATCGGCAAATGATTGTCCACTGGATCAGAGACAACACGAGCGCTATCGACGTGCGCGGTCGAGACGGTAAGACGTACTACGTCATGACCGATGCCGCGGCGTTTCGCGAGGGCGTGGCGATCCTCTTAGCCGAAGTCCAGCGCATCAAATCCGAGGGCGACTATGACGCCGCGCAGCAGTTGTTTGAGTCGTATGGCATACATTTCGACCCCGCGCTTCGCGACGAGGTGCTCGAGCGCGTGGCCCGGGTCGACCTTCCGTCGTACACCGGGTTTGTGATGCCAAAGCTCGAACCGGTGCGCGGCGCCGGAAAGATCGTCGACGTGAGTATTTCTTACCCGCTCGATTTCACGCAGCAGATGCTCGAGTATTCGGGGAAACGGTAAGACTGGGTGCGCTAGTCTCTGAGCCATCCCGGCGGGGCACCGGCTTGTCGGGTCTCCTCGTGAATGTCGGCAATGTCTTCGTCAAGGCGGACGAGCGTGGCGCGAGTGCGTTCGAGCCAGTCGATGGCGTCGTATCGCTGCTGTTCGATCAGGGATCGCTGCGCTGGGTCGTCCCGGGCCGAGGGATGACCAGACCATCGGATCACCCCGAGCGAACTGTGGGGTTACTATGAGTCGAGACCCGTCGTGTGAAGAACGTCCGCGAGAGATGGTCAATCCAACCGCCGTCGACCTGCTCGCCTTTGGCCCCCATCCCGACGATATCGAGATCGGTCTGGGCGGTGCTGTCGCCAACCAAGTCGACCTGGGGTGTTCCGTCGGGTTGTGCGACTTGACTCGTGGTGAGCTCGGGAGCAATGGAACGGTCGACGAGCGAAAGGCCGAAGCGAACCGGGCAGCCGCAGTATTGGGGGCGGCCTGGAGGCTCAATCTTGGCTGGCCCGATGGCGGAGTCGGTCGTCCCGACCTCAAGCAGGACCAGGTTCGCGCGGCGGCCGAGTTGATACGAGCATCTCGACCGCGGACCGTGGCCGTGCCGTACTGGAGAGATCGCCATCCCGATCACGAAGCCGCCAGCGTCGCGCTGACCGAAGCGGTATTTCGAGCTGGCCTTCGGCGCTATCCGGCTGACGGCGATGCCTGGAAACCCGACTGGACCTGCTACTACTTCATCAACGATATGGCGCCACCCTCATTTGTCATCGACGTCACCGCGGCGTATGAGCGCAAACGAGCAGCCCTTGCCTGCCACTCGACGCAGTTTCGGCCAAGTGGTGACGAGGCAGTGGAGACACGACTGACTGGCACCGGCTTTCTTGGCATGATCGAAGCTCGCGACGCCCATTTTGGTGCTCAGGTGGGGACGCAGTACGCCGAGGGTGTGGTTGTCAAAAGCATGCTTGTCCGACGAAGCTTGATGAAGTCATGAACATAGGCATCGTCTGTTACGCATCGGTCGGCGGGAGTGGAATCGTCGCCACAGAGCTTGCAAAGGCCCTGGCGGGCCGTGGTCATCAAGTGCGTCTCATCAGTACGGACCCACCGTTTCGACTCGGCGAATTTCAAGCGGGACTGGTGTTTCACGAGGTAAAGACGCCTGGCTATCCGCTTTTTCGGGAACCGCAATACCTTCTGTCAATCGCGAACAAGCTGGTTGAGGTGAGCCGTGAGTTCGAGCTCGACATTATCCACGCGCACTATGCGATCCCCCACGCCGTGGCGGCGTATCTCGCCCGACAGATCTTGTCGGCATCGGACACGACCCGTGTCCCTCGGGTCATCACGACCCTCCATGGGACCGATGTCACGCTCATTGGCAGTGATCCGTCGTATTCGGAGACGGCGGCTTTCTGTATCGACCGGTCAGACGGGGTGACAGCAGTCTCGGATAGTCTGCGGCAGGACACTTATCGACAGCTGCCGGTCACCGCCGATATCCAGGTCATACCCAACTTCCTTGATTGTCAACTCCATCGTCGAGTCGCCGATGAGCGTCTGTCCGCTCGATATCGAGGAGAACGTCCGAACACGAAGCTCATCGTCCATGTGTCCAATTTCAGACCTGTGAAACGGACAAAGGCACTGGTCGAGATCTTTCAGCGGATACGCGCCCGCCTGCCCGCGCGTCTCTTGTTGGTCGGCGATGGTCCAGACCTGCCGCTGGCGCGTCGGGTCGCCCGAGAAATGGGTGTCGGCGATGATGTCGACGCGGTGGGCGAGCAAGAACACGTTGTCCCGCTGTTGTCGATCGCCGACCTGTTTCTCCTCCCGTCGTCAGAGGAGAGCTTTGGCGTGGCGGCTCTGGAGGCGATGGCGTGTAGCGTACCGGTGGTGGCGTCGCGAGTGGGCGGGCTCCCCGAAGTGATCGAGCACGGCGTCTCGGGGTTTCTTCACGACGTCGACGATCTCGACGCGATGGCCGACAGTGGGGTCCAGCTCCTGACCGACCCAGAACTGCGCGACCGTATCACGGCCGGCGCGCTCAAGACCGTTCATCAGCAGTTCTGCGTCGAAGAAGTGGTTCCTCGCTACGAGGCGTACTACCGCCAACTCCTTGACAAACCCAGCGCCGCTCGGTCGTCGTAACCCTCCGCGACACGCTACTAGTACCGGTATGGGGTCCAGCCCGGACGCTATACTTCAACTTATGCGTCTTCAACTCACGCTTTTGGGCGTCGCCATGCTCGGTTTCGGACACACCGCGGTGCTTGCGCAGCCCGTGCAACCCGGGACGGAGCGTGTGGAGTTGGGTGTCGTGCTGCGGCAAATAAACAGCGTCGGCACCTTTATGATGGCCACGGCCCATCCAGATGACGAAAGCAACGGCCTTTTGGCCAAGCTTGCCAAGGGCCAAGGGCACCGGACGGTGCTGGTCACGGCGACGCGCGGTGATGGGGGTCAGAACGAGATCGGGGCCGAGCTGTTTGACGCGCTCGCGGTGCTGCGTACCGAGGAGCTGCTGGCGGCGCACCGTCTTGACGGAGCAGAGCAATTTTTCACCCGCGCCGTCGACTTTGGCTATTCGTTTAGCCGAGAAGAGACTTTTGAGCGCTGGGGGCGGACGGAGATCCTTGGGGACTTTGTCCGGATGATCCGAAGAGTCCGGCCCGAGGTCGTGACCGGACTGAGCCCGGATGGGCGCGGAGGTGGGCAGCATCATCAGGCCTCGGCCATCATCGCGCACGAGGCGTATCACGCCGCCGGTGACGCTTCGCGGTTTCCGGAGCAGATCGCGGAAGGCCTTCGCCCGTGGCAGGCCAGTAAGTTTTACTACTTCGCCGGCTTCGAGTATCTGTTTCGTGGGACGGCGCCGCCCGAAGATTCGATGGGTGTCGATCTCTCCGGCTACGACCCGGTGCTCGGACGGACGTATGCCGAGATCGGTCGTGACGCGCGTGCGATGCACAAATGTCAAGGGATGTCGTCGATGATGTCTTTCCCGGGGCCACCCGAAGCGCGTTATCAGTTGGCCAGCACGACGATCCCCGGTCAGCTGTCGCGTGACGAAACCGATCTGTTCGAGGGCATAGATACGTCTATCGAGGGGCTGGGGCGGTTTGCCGGGCCAACGGTGTCAGAATCGTTGACCGAAGCCCTGACCCGGATCGCCGAGACCACGCGCGCCGCGCTCGACGCGTTTGGCGTGGGCCAGACCAATGTCATTCAGAATTCCGTGACGTCTGCCCTCGGCCTCGTGCGAGAGCTCCGAGCGGGTCTCCCGTCCGAAGGGATTTCTCCGGACGCAGCGTGGGAAATCGACTTTCGATTGGTCGCCAAGGAACGACAGCTGGAGCGAGCCGCCATCCTGGCGTATCGGCTTCGTCTGGATGCGGTGGCTGACGACGGTGTGGTCGCCGCCGGGCAGCCGGTGACCGTGACACTTACCGTCACCAACCACGGCGATACCGGGGTTGCGGTGCACGACCTGCGACTGAGCGGATTCGAGAGCGATGCCGTCGCGTGTAACGCCGAAATCGTCGAGGCAGGGAAAACGTATCGCTGTGAAAGCGGAGTCGTCTTACCCGCTGACGCCGTTGCGACCAATATCCACTGGACCCACGTCCCGGGGTTCGCGCGCTACGAGTTTGAACCAGACGTTCCCTTTGGCGCGCCGTTCAGGCCCACTCCTTTTGTCGCCACCTTTACGGTCGAAATCGCTGGCCAGACGCTCGAGCTGTCGCGCCCGATTCAGTATCGGTATAGCAACGACGTTTTTACAGGAGAGAAACGGACTGCCCTGAGAGTGGTGCCCAGACTGGCGGTCGAGACGGCGCCGGGGATTGCCGTCATACCGCGATCGCCAAGCGGTCAGCGTGACGAGCGTCAGATCCGGGTGACGGTGACCAACGCGTGGCCTGGACCCGTCGAAGGCGAGGTCGGTCTCGACCTTCCCGAGGGATGGTCGGTCAGTCCTCAGTCCGCGTTGGTGCGGCTTGGTCGGGAAGACGAGACACTCACTGCGCGATTTGTCGTCAGCCCCGGCGATGCCGAGACCGGCGAATACACGATCGGGGCGTATGTGGATATGTCAGGTGTTCGCTACGATGCCGGCTATCAGACGGTGGAGTACCCGCATGTCGGGCGCCGGCACATCGTGCGCGCCGCGGAAACGACGATGAAAGTCCTCGATGTCGAGCTCGCAGAGGGGCTGACCGTGGGCTATGTCGACGGGGTTGGCGACGCCGTGCCACCGGCCATCGAGCAGCTCGGCGCGATGCTGGAGTCGATCGGCGCGGACGAGCTGTCGTGGGGCGATCTGTCACGGTTCGATGTCATTGTCACCGGCGTGCGGGCTTACGAGCGACGAGTGGACCTCCGAACGAACAATGACCGTTTACTCGAATATGTCGAACAGGGTGGCACTCTGATCGTCCAATACAACAAATTCGAGTTTAATGACGCACAATATGGGCCATACGCCGCCAGGGTCAGCCGAAATCGGGTGACCTCCGAGCAAGCGCCGGTGCGTATCCTGGCCGCCGATCACCAAGTCTTTGGCTGGCCAAATCAGATCGGTCCCACCACGTGGGACGAGTGGGTTCAGGAGCGCGGTCTCTACTTTCTTGGTGAGAAGGATGAGGCCTATGTCGACCTGGTCGAGCTTGAGGATACGTTCGAGTGGAATCCAGGCGCGAAACGCGGCGCATTGGTCGAGGCGAGATACGGTGCCGGCCGATGGATATATGTGGGGTTGGGATTGTGGCGTCAGCTTCCGGCGGGGACGACCGGCGCGTACGAGCTGCTGGCGAATTTACTAAGTCTCGGCGCGGAGTAGCAGCCCCTGGTGAAAGTCCTGCAGCGGGACTTTCACCAGGGGCTGCTAGGCGACACTCAGGCAGTGTCGACATGCATGGACGGAGCGCGGAGCACTCAAGGAGATTGGCTATGAGTAAGAGCAGACGCAGTGAAGATACTGAGGTAGACGGCGTGAGTCGCCGCGAATTTGTTCGCGCTGCCTCAGCCATGGCGATTGTCGCTCTGCCCGCCGGCGGGCGCGTCATCGGCGCCGGTCAAGAGGTATCGGACCGGATCGCGGACGTCCGCGCGATGACGTTCGACGTATTTGGCACTGTCGTCGATTGGCGGTCGTCAATTGCGAGCGCGATGAAGACGCTGGGTGCAGAAAAAGGTATCGACGCGGACTGGGTAGAGTTTGCCGACCGGTGGCGTGCAGGGTACGGTCCGGCGATGGGCCGGGTGCGGCGGGGCGAGCTCCCGTGGACGAAAATCGACGATCTGCATCGGTTGATTCTCGATGGCCTGGTTGAAGAGTTTGGGCTCGATGGGTTGAGCGAAGCCGAACTGGACCATGTCAACCGTGTCTGGCATCGGCTCCAACCGTGGCCCGATGCGGTGGCCGGTCTCACCCGTCTCCGCACTCGGTATGTGCTCGCGTCGCTTTCGAACGGCAACGTCGCGCTCCTGGTCAATATGGCAAAGAACGGCGGGATTCCGTGGGACGCCGTGTTGTCGGCGGAGCTTGCTCAGGCCTACAAGCCGGATCGAGAGGTGTATCTCAAAGCCGCTGACCTGTTGGGGCTAGACCCCACGCAAGTCATGATGGTGGCGGCGCACAAAGGTGACCTCTTCGCGTCGGCGGAGGTAGGGTTTCGAACAGCGTATGTCCCGCGTCCCACCGAGTACGGACCAAACGTTGAGCGCGATCTGACGCCTGACCCGTCGTTTGACGTGGTGGCGACCGATTTCGCCGACATGGCCAGTAAGCTTGGGTTGTAGTCAACGGGCACTGCTTTCGTCCCGGACCCACTCTGCGACCTGTTCGAGGATCGTGGCGAGACTATCGCGTTGACGCTTTAGTCTTGCCCGTGCTCTTAGAGGAGCCAGACGTAGCGCTAGAAACGCGCGTATCGTACGCAGGACGGACGCCTCACGCTCAAAGGCCGCGAGACCGAGGAATGCGAGCGTTGTCAGGAGAAGGGTCGTCACCAGCGCTGTCGTGTATCCGTACGACCGACTTGGCTTGAGATTGCCGTGATCCATAGTCCGTAGATGGGGATGGCGGTGGTGACTTTCTAGGTGGCCCGACTCGCCAGACCAGGCGCCCAGCGGCTGACGCGGCCGGTCAGCCAATAGGGCACGACGAACACCACGAGCGCTGCGCACGCCAGCGGGATACAGACGGCGGCGACAGCGCTCTCCCGGATGAGGAAGGTCCACGTCCGAACCGTAGTGATCCGTCGATCGATGTCGCGGTCGCGAATACCGAAACGCTCGAGGCCAGCGTCATAGGCCTCAATGCGAGCCAGGAGCGCGCCGAGTAGTTCCGGTTGGTGCTCTCGCAGGGTCTCAATCCCGTCAGCGATGAGACGACGTCTCGCCATTCTGGCTCGCGGTTCTCGCGACACGTCCTGAGCCGATGCATACAGAAGGTCTATCCGAGTGACCAGCGGCAGGTCCTGGCGCTCGTCGACTTCGACGACAAGGCGTCTCAGGTGCCGAGTAATACGCTCGGTTAAGGTGCGAACACCCGTGGGTTCATCTTGGTCCGCTGTCGCGATGAGGTCGGTCCACTCGATTGGTTTGCCGACAACCACAGTGACGCGGGATCTGAACGCCGACACATGCTCGAAGTTGAGACCCACCGGAACGACGATGACCGACTGACCCTTCCGGCCGGCGGACAAGGTCATTCTTGCAGCGCCCGTTCTCAGCGGCTCCAGATAACCGCGGTCGTGGCTGACGCCCTCTGGAAAGAGGCAGATTGCCTTGCCGTCTGCGAGCGCCTTCCGGACCGCGCGAAATGTCTCGCTATTGCGGGTCGTGTTCGCCACATCCTCTGAGCGGTAGATCGGAATTGCGCCTGACCTGCGAGCCAGCTGAGCGGGTGTCTCCGAAAGAGCGTCGATTTGGCAAGAAACTGGACAGAGCGACCCACCGTCGACTGGATTACCGCTGGGTCGAGGAGCGTATTTGGATGGTTGGCGACGAGGAGAAGTCCGCCGGGTGGTAGCGGTGGACCGACCCGTTCGATCCGATAGAAAACCCGAACCGCGACTGTGGCAAACGCCCACACCCAGTTTCGCGAGTGTCGCGTCGGTGCCGGCGATGCCATGAAGATGATAGTTTACGAGGTGGTGGCCGGCGGTTTTGTCACGGCGAAACGGAGTCTGACGTAGTCGACCACCCACACCCCCTCGGCAGTGCGCAAGCGCGGCTCCAGGAACGTTCGCACGTCCTCCAGAAGTCCGCGGCGTTCTGCGGCCGACACGGCGCTGAGAAACGGCTTTGCAAAGATTTCGAGCCAACGAGTAACATCTGACCGCAACGGTGTGGGTCGAGGGAATGTCGCGATCGAGTCGATGCGGAACCCTCTGCTTTCCAGTCGCGTGTGGAAGTCGTCGGCAGTTGGAAAGTACCAGGGGTCATGCGCGGCAACGTCGATTCCACGCGTCGTCAACGCGTCTTTAAAACCTTCGCGGACGGATTGCACACACCCATGTCCTCCGAGTTCGGCCACAAACCGACCACCCGGCCGCAGGGCGTTCCACACCCCCTCGATCACGCCGGCCATCTCGGGAGCACTGATCCAGTGGAGTACCGCGTTGCTGAACACCACATCGAACCGCTCGTGAAACGAGAGCTCGGTCGCATCAATGATCTTGGCATCCAGTCCCCGCCCGCGGGCCGCCCATATTTGTTCGGGGCTCGAGTCCACCGCCACGACTCGGCAGCCCGCCGCGACAAACCGCTCCGTCAGTGCCCCATCGCCACAACCAAGGTCCAGGACGTCCTCTCCGAATTGGGCCTTACACAAGTCCACGACCGGCGCTCCGAGGTCTGACACGAACCGCGCTTCCCTCGCATACTGATCAGGATCCCATGTTTGCCTCCGGTTCACGAGAGCTCCTCCAACGAGAGTCGGCCAGTATAGATTGCCATCCCCACGACAGCATCGATTCCCGCCGCGTCAAGCGTGCGAATTTCTTCGAGGGTCGTGATCCCCCCCGCGGCGGTGACCCGACGCGTTGTGGCTTCACGGACGGCCATGACCGATGCTAGGTCGATGCCCTCCATCAACCCCTCGGTATCCACGTGGGTATAGAGAAACTCGCCGCAGTACGGCTCCAGGGCTCGGGCCGCGTCCGCAGCGCGGAGGTCCACGGCTTCGGTCCACCCCTTGGTCACGACATTGCCGTGGCGGCTATCCACTGCGGCGATGACGCGTTCGTGACCCACCGTGTCTCTCAACCGAGCGGCAAACTCGATATCGGGGTAGCCGGGAGCGAATAGCGACGAACCGACGATGACGGCATCTGCGCCTTGCTCGAGCACCTCCTGGGCGCGTTCGACCGTGCGAATTCCCCCGCCTACCCGGCACGAAATCCGCCTCGCAATGTGTTGAACGATCGCGCTATTGGCACCCGATCCCAGCGCGGCGTCGAGGTCGATGACTTGGACGGTCTTGAAGCGAGAGAATTTCTCTACCCATCCGTCGATGTCGTCGCTCGCGAGCGCTTGCCGCTCGCCCTGTACCAGCTGCACGACTTGGCCGCCCTTGAGGTCGATAGAAGGAATCAGCATGGTCTCGTGGGAGGTCAGTCCACCGGACTCTGCGGTGAGGTGGACGGCGTGTTCCCGCGCGGGCCCGGTGGCGTGAGCCGCACCGGAATGCCGGCTTGGGACAAGTGCTGTTTGAGGTCGGCGACAGCGTGCTCGGCATAGTGGAAAATCGACGCGGCGAGCGCGGCATCGGCCTTTCCGGTCGTGAACACCTCGACAAAATGGTCAAACGTTCCGGCGCCACCCGATGCGATCACCGGTATCGGCACGGCCTCGGAAACGGCGGCGGTGAGCTCGCAGTCGAAGCCACTCTTGGTGCCGTCGCGGTCGATGGAGGTGAGCAAGATCTCGCCTGCTCCGCGGTCGGCAGCCTCACGCGCCCATTCCACCGCGTCTCGGTCGGTCGATTGCTGACCGGACCGCACAAAAATCTGAAAGCCGTCGTTCGCTCGCTTGGCATCGATGGCGACGATAACGGCCTGGCTCCCATAGCGGCTGGCCAAGGTGGTAATGAGCTCGGGTTGTGCGATGGCGGCGGTATTCAGGCTGACCTTGTCGGCTCCGGCGTCGATAGCGGCTTCGGCATGACGCTCGTCCCTGATTCCACCTCCGACACACAAGGGAAGAAAGATCTCCTCGGCCACTGCGTGGATCGTCTCGGCGAGCGCCTTTCGTTTTTCGATCGTGGCGGTCACGTCGAGAATCACGATTTCGTCGATCCCGTCCTGGTTGTAGCGTGACGAGAGCTCGGCGGGGTTGCCCGCATTCTGGAGACCCTCGAAGTTGATCCCTTTCACGACGTTTCCGTCTCGAACGTCGAGGCAGGCGATGATACGTTTGGAGAGCATGAGGATTATTGTGCGGGCAGGTTGCTCGCGTCCCCCGTGCGACGCAAGAAGTTTCGCAGGATTCCCAACCCGACCTCACCAGATTTTTCGGGATGGAATTGCACTCCTGCGATATGGTCTCGTTCGACGACGCTCGCGAATTCGACCCCATAGGTCGTGGACGCGACGCAATCAGCGGTGACCGGCGCCGCGAACGAGTGCGTAAAGTACACCTGGTCGCCGTCACGGACACCATCGAGGATCCAGGACTCCTTCTTGACATCGAGGCTGTTCCACCCGACGTGGGGCACCTTGAGTGCGGCCGTGGGCGCGCTGTCTTCAGCGGTATGCGCGCCCGGAATGAGGGCGCAGCACCCGGACATGACGCCCAGCCCGGGAAGGGTCGGAGCTTCTTCACTCCCCGCGAAGAGCCACTGCAGACCCACGCAAATACCGAGCAACGGCACGTCCCGTTGGACGCTCGCCTCTATGGCCGCCGTCCATGCGCCCGCCAGGGTTGCGGTAGTTTCGAAGTGTCCGACACCAGGCACAATGACTCCCGAACAAGCGTCGAGGGCGTCGGGTGCAGATGGCACGACATACGGTGTCCCGATGTGGGTGAGCGCTTTCCGCACCGAGGTAAGATTCCCGGCGCCGTAGTCGATGAGCGCGATCACAACAGGCCTTTCGTGCTGGGGAGCATCTTGCCCAGTTGACGGTCGCGTGAGCACCCGACTCGGAGAGCTCTGGCGAATGCCTTGAACACGGCTTCGATCTTGTGATGGCTCGAACGGCCATACAGCACCTTCACATGCACATTGGCCCGGGCCCCTTGCGCGAAGCCGTCAAAGAAGTCGTGCACAAGCTCGGTCTGGAGATCTCCGACCAGTCGAGCGCGGACACTGAGGTCGACGACCGAGTGCACCCGCCCACTGAGGTCGACCGCCGCCACCGCGAGCGTTTCGTCCATGGGCATTACGAAGTAACCCGCGCGGTTGATGCCTCGGCGTGAGCCCAGTGCCGAATCGACGGCCTGGCCAAGCGCGATACCGACATCTTCCACGGTATGGTGCTGGTCGACGTCGAGGTCACCCGTGGCTGTCAACGCGAGGTCGAACGCGCCGTGCCGCGAGAACAGCTCGAGCATGTGGTCAAAGAAGCGGATGCCGGTCGAGACGCGGTAGGTGCCCCGCCCGTCGAGCGCGAGTCGTAGGTCGATTTGCGTCTCCGTCGTCTGACGATCGATATGGGCTCGTCGGGTCTGGGTTGTCGCAGCCATACGTCTCAGAATCAGTCGACTCGGGTGGCCACCGAGGCCGCATGGGCAATGAGGCCTTCGGCGTTGGCGAGAGAGAGTATCGTCGGCGCCAAGCGTCGCAATCCTTGACGACTCACCCGCTGGACACTGTGGACGCGTACGAAATCCGAGGCGCTCAGGCCGCCGCGGTATCGCGCCGTCCCATTGGTCGGCAGGACATGATTCGACCCGGTGGCGTAGTCCCCCGCTGCTTGTGCGCCGTAGGGCCCGACGAACACCGTGCCCGCGCGAGTCAGACGGCGCGCGACCGACTCCGTTTCACAGACCGCATGTTCCGGCGCGATCCGGTTGCACAACGTGACCGCTTCATCCAGCGTGGGCGTGACGACGGCGACACCGTGGTCGCGGATGGAGGGCCGGGCCGCGTCGTGTGTTTCGAGTCGGGTTTTTACCGCAGCGACGACGGCCTGCGCAAAGCTCCGGTCCGGGGTGAGCAAGATGGCTCGGGCGTCGGGGTCGTGCTCGGCCTGGGCGACGAGGTCCGCCGCCACCCAATCCGCGTTTCCACGTTCGGCCACAATGACAATTTCGGTCGGACCCGCCGTAAAGTCGATGGGGCAGTCGGATGAGACGAGCGCTTTGGCGGCCGCGACATACGCGTTCCCAGGCCCAACAATCTTCTCTACCGCCGGGATGGTCTCGGTTCCATAAGCGAGCGCGGCTATGGCATGCGCGCCGCCAACTCGAAACAACCGAGTGACTCCCGCTTCGAGCGCGGCCGTAAGGACGCTAGGTTCCGGACGGGGGCACGTCGCGAGTACCTCGGCTACACCCGCGGATCGGGCGGGGATGGCAGTCATCAGCAGCGAGGACGGAAGAGGGTAGCGACCACCCGGGACGTAGCAGCCAACGGCAGTGAGCGGGACCACCCGCTGCTCGACCGTGACACCGGTTGCGACCGTCAGGCGCCACCCTTTCGGGATTTGCTTGACGGCGACGCGTTTGATGTGCCGCGCCGCATTCCGGATGGCTTTGCGGACGGCGGGCGGCGTCTGACGATCGCCCTCTTCCATCTCCTCGCGGGTGACTTCTAGCGGACCGGTCACGCGGTCAAACCGTCGCGCGTAGCTCCTAAGGGCGCGCTCTCCGCGCTGCCGGACGCCCGCGACAATTTTGCTCGCTTGTCGCGCGATCTCGCCGTCCAATGTGTCCGAGCGTTCGATAAGACGCCGAACAGCGCGGGTCTGTGATGAGTCGATGATTTTCATCGGGGTTCCAGAAGAATCCAAAAGTGAGAGGCCACTACGGCACAATCTTGTTCAGCGGATACTCCACGATCCCGTGTCCACCGGCGGCCTTGAGTTTTGGAATAAGCTCGCGCACCTGGCGTTCTTCGAGAATGGTCGACATCGCCACCCATTCGTTGTCGCTGAGCGGGGCGATCGTCGGCTTCTGTAGCGCGGGTAACAACCGAAGAAGCGCGTCCAGGTTGCTCCGCTCGACATTCAGCATCAGCCCAACCCGACCTTGCGCCTCGATGGCCGCTTTCAAGAGCAGGGCGAGGTTGTCGAGTTTCTCCTGTTTCCATGGATCCTGGACCGCTGACTGACTGGCAATCAGCTGTGGATTGGATTCGAGCACGGTATCGATAGTGCGTAGATGGTTTGCGCGTAGCGTGGAGCCGGTCTCCGTCGCCTCGACGATGGCGTCTGCCAATCGGGGAGGCTTTACCTCGGTGGCGCCCCATGAGAACTCCACCTCGACGTTGACGCCGAGCGACGCAAAGTAGGCCTCGGTAACGCGGACCAACTCGGTGGAAATTCGCGCGCCGTTCAGATCCTGAGGCGTCTGATACGAAGAGGACTCTGGCACGGCGAGTACCCATCGGACTTTGCGAAAGCTCTGCTTCGAGTAGATGAGGTCCGCGATCGTCACGACCTCCGCGCCGGTGGCTGCCTGATTTTCGGCGATCCAGTCTTGACCCGTCAGCCCGGCGTCGACTGCATCGTCGGCGACGTAGCGGGCCATTTCTTGCGCTCGGATCAGCGTGCACTCGATTTCGGGGTCATCAATGGACGGGAAGTACGAGCGCGAGCTGACATAGACGTTGAAGCCCGCGCGGGCGAGCAGTTGCACGGTCGATTCCTGGAGTGATCCCTTGGGGATCCCCAATCTCAGCGTTTGCATGATGCCAGCCTCAGACCGACTCTAGGTTTCGGTAGAAACACGTCCGCTCGCCGGTGTGACAGACGTTGCCGTCTCCCTGCCGTATGACACGAAGCAAGACCGTATCGTCATCACAGTCGGTCAGCATCTGCTTCACCTGTAGCCGGTTGCCGGAGGTTTCGCCTTTCATCCACAGCGTGTTGCGCGTGCGACTGAAAAATGTGGCGAATCCTGAGGTCTTTGTCAACTCGAGCGCTTCGTTGTTCATAAAGCCGACCATGAGCACTTCGTTGCTGTCGTCGTCCTGAACGACGGCCGGGATCAACCCGTCCAGTTTCGAGAAATCCATTGCTATTCGTTCCTTGACATAAAAAAGGCCTCGCTGAGGCGAGGCCGGGTGGTTCGTGCGCGATGTCCTGCTGTGACCTAGGTCAGACGCGCATCCGCCGCCCCGCTCGTCCGGGATGATGATACAAATGAAGGCTCAGACGAGCGGTGTACAACATGGCGAACGTTTAGGGTATCGCAGCCATAAAAGAGCTGTCAACTGCGAGCACACCTTTGCGATCTATCTCGTTCATCCCCATCACGGGGATTTTTTTGATGTCATCTGTCCGGTGCTCGCCCATTCGAAGAGGCCCGGATTTACGGTGGCACACAGACCCCCAAGAGGATTGGGCGAGTCTGGTCTTTTCCCATAGGATCCGGCCGTGGGCGTCAAACTTTTTGACCGGAAGTTCGCAAAGGCGCTTGGCGATGGCCCGCCCGCGACCCCTGGCGTCTATCTGTTTCGCGACGAGAAGGGCCGGGTCCTATACGTTGGTAAGGCCAAGCACCTCCGGAAGCGTCTCGCCAGCTACCGGAACGCAACTCGGCGCAAAGTCCACCAGAAAATGAGACTGCTCGTCAGACGGGCTACCTCGCTCGACGTACAGCCGTTGGCGACCGAACGGGACGCACTTCTCAAAGAAAATGAAATTATCCGGTTGCAACGTCCTCCTTTCAACGTCGATGGCGCTTTTTCCTTTCTCTACCCGGCAATCGGAATCTGCACTCGCGTCGAACACGAGCTTCTGTGCCTTACGACCAACCCCGGTGCCTGGACGATGTTCGACTTCCGATGGTATGGCAGTTTTCGCTCACGGCCACGCACCAAGGAGGCCTTCGACGTTCTGATCGAACTTCTCGGCCACATCGGGCATCGGGAACCCCATTCGAGCCTTCCGGACCATCGCCCGCTACGCGGCTCACGGCTCGTTGCTTTTCGCCGTTTGCAGACCGAAGTGAGTGACCAGCTGCGGGCGTTTCTCGCCGGAGAAACCATGGCGCCCCTCGGCTTCATCGCCGAGACGCTGCTCGAGAAGCCACGCGCCAGGCGGGAGGCCACGAGAGTCGAAGAGTGCCTGCAGTGCCTGTCGTCGTTCTATGAGACTGACTTGCACAAACTTCGTACCGCTTTGAACGGCGCGGGTATCCGCGGAACCTTTATTGCCCAGGACGAAAGAGACTCGCTCTTCATCTCCACGAGCGGTCTCTAGTGGATGAATGGCAAGTATGTGAAGCGGTTGCGTACTGAGCGGCGGCTGCTTTCGGCTTGGTCGAGATGAGCACATTTGTTGCACTGTTGCGTGGCATCAACGTAGGCGGCAAGAACGTTCTGCCGATACGCGAATTGGCGAGTGATCTTCGCGCGCTCGGGCTTGAAAACGTCAGGACCTATATTCAGAGTGGCAACGCGGTGTTTGAGGTGACCGGATCGGTCTCCAAAACATTGCCTGCAAAGATTTCCGCTCGAATCGAGGAGCGGCACGGATTCAGATCCCAGGTCTTGATCCGCAGCTCTGCCGAACTACAGACTGCCGTTGACGCGAACCCGTTTCCGGAAGCCGAATCGAATCCGAAGACATTGCATGTGTTCTTCTTGGCCTCCGAAGTACCGTCACCTGACGTCGCATTGTTGGACGCTGCGAAATCGCCATCAGAACGTTTTGTACTCGGAGATCGGGTCTTCTATCTGCACGCTCCGAACGGCGTCGCCAGATCCAAGTTGGCGGCGAATACTGAGAAATATCTTGGCGTGCCCGTGACTGCTCGCAATTGGCGAATCGTTCAGAAACTGCTGGAAATGACGCGGGCAACATGACGTGTGAGGCGCCGTCATCCCAGAATGGCCGGCTCGTGATGCGCTCCCCCCTATGCGACGACACACATGGCCGCCGTGGCGCCGACAAGCTGCACCGGCGACCGACGCCTAGTCACTCATTGAAGCGGACGATGCGATGGATGTGTTCTTAGCCTGGCTGTCCGACGATTGAAAAATGGCGACGAAGCGGGCTATTGTCCCCGGGGCACGACGGAAGGCGGGCTTTGCCGCCGGTTGTCGGCACGCACGAGGAGAAACCGACGTGGTCATCTATGGTGTCGCGCTGTTGTCATTCTGCATGCTAGCGGGCATGTTCGTCGGCGATCTCATCGGGTTGGCGCTCGGTGTGGACGCCAACGTGGGCGGGGTCGGCGTGGCCATGCTGTTGCTGCTGGTGCTGTCCAACATGTCCTCCCGTGGGCTGAAACCGGGTCCCATCACGCAAACGGGGATCGGGTTTTGGAGCGCCATGTATATCCCGATTGTCGTGGCGATGGCTGCTCGGCAAAACGTCCTCGCCGCGCTGTCGAGCGGCTCGATGGCGATTGTCGCGGGTATTGCCGCGGTTGTCGCCAGCTTTGCGCTGATACCGTTTCTCGCCCGGTTTGGGCAGGCGCAAGGAGAGACGCGTGATTCTTGATTCGCTGACCAGGGTGCTGTCGGCCAATGCGTTGATCACCGCGTTCGTTTTTGTGGGGCTGCTGGTCTGGTTTTCGTACTGGATCTCGAAGACGCTGACGCGCGGACACGTGCACGGCTCGGCGATCGCTATTGCGTTGGGGTTGGTATGCGCGTGGGTGGGCGGGCTGGCCACCGGTGGGAGTCGCGGACTAGCGGATATCCCCATACTGGTCGGTGTCGGCACGATGGGGGGCGCGATGTTTCGCGACTTCGCCATCGTGGCGACGGCGTTCGGGGCGGACCTGAATACGCTCAAGAAGGCCGGTGCGGTGGGTGCCATGTCGATTGTCATCGGCGTGCTGTTGTCATTTGTGGTGGGGGCGGTCGTCGCGGTCGCTTTCGGCTATACCGACCCGGTGACCGTCACCACGATCGGAGCTGGGGCGGCGACGTATATCGTGGGACCGGTTACCGGGACCGCGCTGGGGGCGGGAAGCGACGTTATTGCGTTGAGTGTCGCTGCCGGCCTGACCAAGTCGGTGCTGGTGATGGTCGGGACGCCCTTCGTCGCCCCGGCGATCGGCTTGAACAACCCTCATGCCGCGATGATCTACGGCGGTCTCATGGGAACGACGAGCGGGGTCGCGGGTGGACTGGCTGCCACCGACCCCAAGCTTGTGCCGTATGGGGCGATGACCGCGACGTTCTATACCGGGATAGGATGTTTGCTCGCGCCGTCCCTGCTGTTTTTTCTTGTGCGAGCCGTCCTGTGAGCACCCTCGAGCACGGAACAGGACCTCGTGACGCGAGACACTGCCGCACAGTACCTGAACATCTCATCGAGCCGGACCATCGATTCATCAGACGCCGCACCCGACCGATGCTGGGCTTTAAGCGGTTCAGCACGGCGTGGCGGTCCTTGCGCGGCATCGAGATGATGCATGCGCTCCGCAAGGGCAGGCAAAGGGCGACGTGGTCGGTCAGACGCAGCTGATCCACCATCGACGGCGCGTACCGAGGACGTTTTGAATATGGATACGCTGCTGCGGATGCGGGCCTGGTACGACGCCTCGCAGATGCGCGCGCGGGCCGAGGAGATCGATGCGCAGCGCTATGACTCCCACCCATCGAGGTAAAAGGGCAGGGCGATTGACCCCATCTCACGAGCACGGCTGAAGGCCATCACGGCCATCCTGGACGACGATAT
>CAUZIB010000037.1:0-42121 GCA_963579735.1 Vicinamibacteria bacterium
ACCTCTACGCCTTGACTCCCGCGATGTTAGCCGGGATTGAGCGGATGGGGCAGAAGTCGTCGGCAAAGGTGCTGGCGCAACTCGAGCAGAGCAAGCAGCGCGATCTCGCCCGCCTTCTCTTCGGCTTGGGGATTCGGCACGTGGGCGCGCGCGTGGCCCGCGTCTTGGCCGTGAGATTTGGCACTCTCGCTGCGCTGAATGCCGCGCCTCTCGATGACCTACAGGCAGTCGATGAGATCGGACCCATCGTGGCGGCCTCCGTGAGAGCGTTCCTGGATGAGGACCGGAATCAGAGGCTGCTCGCCCGGCTTCGCGGTGCGGGCCTGTGTGTCGAGCAAGGGGCAGCGCATGCCGGTACTGGCACCGGGGGGGCGCCGGCCTCCGTGGCGACGCTGGCAGGCGTGACGTTCGTGCTCACCGGAACGCTCTCGTCGCGGTCCCGTGAGACCGCGCGGAACGAGATCGAGGATCTCGGTGGCAGTGTCACGTCAGCAGTCAGCCGGAAGACTGGGTATCTCGTGGCCGGGGAGAATCCTGGCAGCAAGTTGGACAAGGCCCGCGCCTTGGGGGTCGACGTGCTCGATGAAGAGGCATTCCTGACACTTATTATGGATGCGGCGACACTATGAAACAGCGAATCCTCGTGATTGACGACGAGGCCTCGGTTCGCGATTCCCTCAAGATGATCCTGGAATACGACGGATACGAGTGCGTGTTGGCGCCAAGCGGCCGTGATGGCCTGGCGGCCGTCGAACGCGACGGACCGGACCTCGTCTTTCTGGACGTGAAGATGCCGGGCATGGATGGAATTGACGTCCTTCGGCAACTGCGAGTCCTCGACGAGTCGATCCCCATCGTCATGATTTCTGGCCACGGCACGGTGACGACGGCGGTTGAGGCGACGAAGCTTGGAGCCTTTGACTTTCTCGAGAAGCCCCTGTCTACCGAACGGGTTACGGTCACAATTCGGAACGCTCTGGACAAGCGACGGCTCGTTCACGAGAACCGTCGATGGCGGAAGGCAGACACCATACGCCACGAGATGGTAGGGCAGAGCGCGGCGCTCGCTCGAGTCGCGGAGGAAATCAGTCGTTCAGCCCCTGTGAAGAGCGCAGTCCTGATCCAGGGCGAGAGCGGGGTGGGGAAAGAGTTGGTGGCCCGAGCGATCCATCAGAATAGCCCCCGCGCGCGCGAGCGCTTTGTACAGGTCAATTGCGCCGCTATCCCGGACGACCTCATCGAGTCGGAGTTGTTCGGCCACGAGAAAGGCTCGTTCACGGGTGCGACCGAGAAGCAGATCGGCAAGTTCGAGCAAGCCGACCGGGGCACGATCTTTCTCGACGAAGTCGGCGACATGAGCGTCAAAGCGCAGGCAAAGGTACTGCGTGTCCTACAGGAGGGTGAAGTTGAGCGTCTTGGGTCGTCGCGGACGATAAAGGTCGACGTTCGCGTCCTCGCCGCCACGAACAAGGATCTCGAGCACGCGATCAGCGACGGTGAATTTCGAGAAGATCTCTTCTTTCGTTTGAGCGTGCTTCCCATTCGAGTTCCGTCGCTCCGCGAGCGCTCCGAGGACGTCGCGGAGCTGGTGCGGCACTTCGCTGGCCTGTTCGCCCGCGATAACAACTTCCGGACAAAACAGTTTTCGGACGCGGCCTTGACCTTTCTCGCGAGTCTTCACTGGCGTGGGAACATACGAGAGCTGCGCAATTCTGTGGAGCGCCTCCTGGTGATGACCAGTGGCCCAAAAATCGATTTGGACAATGTGAGGGCCGTGCTTCCGCTGACCGATCGTTCGGCAGCGGCCGACCTCGCCGGTATCGTGCCAACGACGACCCGGACGCTCCGAGAGTTCAAGGAAGCCAGCGAACGTGCGTTTCTCGTCGGCAAGCTGCGCGCGCTGGGATGGAATATTTCCAAGACCGCTGAGGAGATCGATACGCCCCGAAGCAACTTGTATAAGAAACTCGAGCAGTACAAAATTGGGCAGGAGACCGACGCCTAGTGCACCGCCGTCGAGAGACGGAATAGCCTCTGGCGACGTGTTTCATACGTTTCGGTTACAGGGTGCGGCCAAATCATGCGCGGCGCACCAGTGTTCTTTGACATTCCGTTGTAGCTCAATAGGTGGCCGCCGCGTGATGTCATGCGTGCACGACGTCACGGGGAGGAAAGTCCGAACTCCAGAGGACAGTGCGCCGGGTAACCCCCGGTCGGGGCAACCTGAAGGAAAGTGGCACAGAAAACATACCGCCCGCCGTTGCGTGTGTCGCCCGTGATGACGGGTAAGGGTGAAAAGGTGCGGTAAGAGCGCACCGCGCTCGTTGCAAGACGAGTGGCAGGCTAAACCCCGCACGGAGCAAGACCAAATAGGGAGGCGTTTGAGGGCGGTCCGTCCGAAGCCTCCGGGTAGGTCGCTTGACCTCATCAGTAATGACGAGGCTAGAGGAATGGTCGCCGCCCGACGGAGACAATCTGTCAAACTCGGGAACAAAATTCGGCTTATGTTTGAGCTGCAGCGGAACCTTTTCTGTCGGTAGGTATTTCCGGGCGGACGCTGGAGTGGTGAAATAGACATGTTGAAGCGGTGTGTGTTTGCTCTTGTCGGCGCGATAGTGCTGGGGGCCCTCGTCGTCACGCTGGCTCCGTCGCTGGACGGCCTCGCCCCGACCGCCGCGACGGCTGAGGGGCAACGTTGGGGCGCCGGCGGTCAGCGGCGTGCCGATGAGTCACCGCTCACCGTCGAAGAGTACACACCGCGGTCGACGCTGGTTGTCGACGAGCACCCGGTGCCTCGTGCCGCCTTCCCGGTCGTCGACGTGCATAGCCACCATCGCGCCCTCTCTGAGCGCGAGTGGGCGGGCGTGGTCCAGGAGATGGACGAGCTCAACCTACAGGTCCTGGTCAACCTCAGTGGTGGAACCGGACCCAGACTCGCGCGTCAGATAACCACGGTTCGAGACAGTGCGCACCCAGACCGGATGGTGTTCTTTGCCAATCTCGACTTCGGTCGTGGCGTCTATCCAGGATTTGGGGAGCGGGCGGCCGCCCAACTCGAAGCGGATGTGGGGGCTGGCGCGGTTGGCCTAAAGTTCTTCAAGAATTTTGGGATTTCCGTGCGTGACGAGCAGGGCGAGCGCGTGCCGGTTGACCACGCTGAGCTCGACCCGGTCTTTGAGGCATGCGCCCGACTGGGGATTCCCGTCTTGATCCATGTGGGTGAGCCGTCCGAGTTCTACGAGCCCGTCGATGCCTTGAACGAGCGCTGGCTGGAGCTGACATTACTGCCAGAGCGACGTCTTCCGGCGTCCCGCTATCCGGGTTTTGAAGCCATGATGGGGGAGCGGGACCGTCTGTTCGCGCGCCATCCGCAGACCACGTTCATTGCTGCCCATATGGGCTGGCACGCCAATGATTTGGCTCGGCTCAGCGAACTTCTTGATCGACTACCAAACGTGTATATCGAGACGGGTGCGATCTTGTACGACCTGGGGCGTCAGCCCCGTGCGGCACGTGAGTTTTTTCTGGCGTATCAAGACCGTGTTCTTTTCGGGAAGGACTCGTATCGCCCGAACGAGTTTCCCTACTACTGGCGAGTATTTGAAACTGCCGACGAATACTTCGACTACTACCGACGCTATCATGCGTTCTGGCAGCTCTACGGGATGGACCTCCCGGATGAGGTCTTACGCAAACTTTACTATGCCAATGCCTTGGCTGTGGTCTCTGGGATCAGCCGCGACCAGTTCATGACCTCGCGCTGAACCACGCCGGCGACCAGGACGATTTCTTGGAGGGCGGGACGCCGGCGTCGTCCGCTTCGGCGGGGGCCTCTGGTGGCGTCGGCGCTTGGGGGCTGGTAGCACGAATCAGCGGGGCCGCCCAGTGACCGATCGCCAAGATCGCCGCGGAGAGAATCAAAGATCTCATATCACTACTCTAGCGCCCCTTGCCCTACCGGTATTCCTTGAAGGGCAACTGGCAATCGTGTTTCCGAAGGAAGTTCAGAAACTTCTTGTAGTCATTCGAATCCATATTGAACAATTTGACAACGATTTTGTAGCTGCCGCGGGTTTCCTGGAGTCCGCGGCGTATGAGGTCGCGAACATTTGCCTTTGTGATCTCCCGGCGCATGTAGAGCGGGTAGACCGCGGTCCAAAACGATTCTCGATCGTCGATGAGTTTCTTGTACAGCTGGTCCGAGATTGTCTGCCGTTCTTCGCGAGGTGGCCGGAACGTAACGTCCCGCGCGGCCCTTACCTCCACCGGGAGGTCGTCTATAGTGACCACCTCTTGTCGGCCACTGACAATCAAACGCTCGACGACGTTGGCCAACTCGGAGGCGATCCTATTTATCTCGGCCTTGAGTTCGACCATCTGGGGGCTTGTGCCAATCAGCTCGGCGGCTGGGTCTCTGAGCATCTTGTTTGTGCTCCGGTTGTAGTCGCGAATCTCGAAAGATACGAGGCCTGATGTGGGCGTCCTGCCCGGCGCAGGCTTTGCGTTGACACTGGAAAACTGTCCAAATGTGTCGCCATCACGGAAGACTACGGCGACTACTGGCCGATGTGTCGTGCCTGGACATGTAGCTCCCAGACTTGGCGAGCGCCCGTCCTGAGGCCTCGCTGTTCGTCGGCGTTGCCGTCTATCGTAAGCAACCGTCAAGCCAACGAGGGAACATTTCCACACGGGCGGTCCGGGGGGTGAGTCAGCGCCGCTGTTTTCACATCGATTCGTTGTTCGCCTCGCCTCGACACCCAGCTTGACATTAATCGCGCACACGCGCTCTTGTCATTATTACGCTGAATTAACTCTACGTAACGGAAGACTCGAAGTCCACCTCGCGAGGCGTATGCGAAGGCCGGGCTCGAGTGCGCCTAACCGCCGCCGTAGCAACTTCAACCCTTGATCCGACCGAATCCGGACCGGCGTGCCGCCTGCACACCAGGGTCGCTCCGTTCTTATCGCAGCGGCCAGGCCATTGGGAGAACGAGTGCTGCCACCAGGATGACGATTATCGTCAAAGGGAACCCGGCTCTCGCGAAATCCGCAAAACGATAGCCACCCATCGCGTAGACCATCGTGTTTGTCTGGTAGCCGAGTGGAGACAGAAAAGACGCCGATGCACCGAGAGCAACCGCGATGGCAAATGGACGGGGGTCAAGCGCCGCCTGCTCAGCCGTTGCGAGCGCGACTGGGAACATAAGGACGGCTGCCGCGTTGTTGGTCACGAGCTCGCTCAGGAAGATCACCGCCACGAGCACTCCGAGCAAGAGGGCCGTATCGCCAGCCGCCGCCAGCGGAGAGATGATAGTCGCGGCAATGTGTCCATCGAGCCCGCTGGCCATGACCGCCGAGCCGAGTCCAAAGCTCCCGGCGATTACGATGAGAACGTTCATGTCGAGCGCCTGGCGTGCCTGCGTTGGGGTCAGTACTCTGGAAACAACCGTTGCAATGGCAGCGAGCAGAGCGGCCACGACGATTTCCAAGAACCCCAGGCTCACCACCGTCATCAACCCAACAAGAATTCCCACGACCACTGTTTGCTTCTCTCGGCGGCGCGGGCTGTTTCCCGCCAGCGGGGCGACAAGAAGAAAATCCCGCACGCATCTGACACGACGGTAAAACGTGTCATCGGCGAGGACGACCAGAAGGTCGCCAGGTCGAAGAACTACTTTGCCGAGCTTTCGGCGGATAGGTGCGCTCGCACGGTGAATTGCCACGACGGCACCCCCGTAACGTGAGCGGAACTCCATACGCTTGAGGGTCGAGTTGACGAGCGGAGAACCCTCAGCCACGACAACTTCGAAGAAGCTACGCTGAAGATCGCCGGACTGGACGGGAAAGTGGCGTTCTTCCGCCGACACCAACCCGGGGATCTGCTGAAGGTCCAGTATTCGCCCGATGTTCCCGGCGAAAGTCAGGCGGTCGCTCGCCTCGACGGGCTCGTCGGGCGATACCGGCGCAATCCGTCGTCCACTTCGCTCTACCTCGACGAGATAGACGCCATCGAGGTTTCGGAGTCCCCCTTCGCTGATCGTGCGTCCGACCAGCGGGCTACGGCTTTCTACTATCATTTCTACCGTGAACTCACGCGCGTCGAGTGCGAGGTCTTCGCTTGGCGCTCGTCGATCGGGCACCATGTGCGGTCCGGCGAGAATCAAGAACGCGAGGCCAGCCAGGGCGATCGGGAGCCCGACCCAGCCGATCTCGAACATTCCGAACGGGTTCTGACCGGCCGACTCGAGTAGGCCTGAGACCACGAGATTTGTCGATGTGCCGATAGTGGTTATGAGACCGCCCAGAATCGCCGCAAAACTGATCGGTATGAGATACGTCGATGGCGACTGTCCCGTGCGACGCGCCCACGACACAACCGTCGGAGCGACCATCGCCACGATGGGCGTATTGTTCAAGATGGACGACGCGAACGCGGTAGGAGTCAGCAGGCGCAGGAGGCGGGAACGCGGGCTCGTGGTTTCGGGACCCAGGAGCCGGGGTAGGTGGTCAAGTAGCCCACTTTTCTCAGCGCCCGCCGCAAGGATATAGAGCGCTCCGACGGCGATTGGTGCGGAGTTCGAAAATCCCGCGAACGCGTCTTTGGTGTCGATCACCCCACAAGCAAGAAGCGCCGTCGTGGCGCTGAGGACGACGAACGGCGCGGGCGCTCTATCGGTAGCCATTGCGGCCACTGCCAGGAGCACGACTACCAGGGTGAGCCACGCGTCGGGGGTCATCGGCCGTTGCCGCCAGGCGCCTCCCCGAGTTGTTGTCGCAGCGTCTCGACTATCGGCGTGCCGTCAAGGTCCGGGTCCGAAGCGAGGGCTTGCTGGAGTTCGGTCCGCGAGGCGTCCAATTGGCCGACCGCATGTTGGACAACTGCAAGATGAAGACGAGTCTCAGCGGAAGATGGGGCGCCAACCGCAGACGCCGTCAAGTGGTCAAGCGCCTCTTGGTCTTCACCCCGAATGTGGTAAATCAAATCCAGTGTATCCGCGACGACCGGCGCGCCCTGTGAGAGGACGAACGCACGTTGGGCCCGGCGGAACGCCTCGTCCAACTGGTTATCCTCTTCCCCCAAAAGAACCGCCAGGTTGTTGAGAGCGGCGATGTTGTCTGGCCATCGGTCGAGAATGAGCTGATATTGGGCTTTCGCCCGTGCGGTGTTATCAGCTTCAAAATGAAGCTGAGCAAGCGATACGCTGTATAACTGAGGAAGCTCGCTGTGCGTCTGGGCTTCTGAAAGTGCCGCGGTCGCGCCGGTTCGGTCTTCGATTGCCAACAGCCGGTTCGCTCGGGCGACGAGTGTGGCAGCTTCGACGCTGAGACCCTCCTCTTCGATCCGCGCGACGTGGCGGGCGGAAAAGAACCGAGGAAGACCTGTTGCGGGGTTCGCTGTCGGACTTGCGATATCGAGTGGGACACCTGGTCGGTTAAACGGCGCCGCCAGTGGGTCGCCAACGATGACCGCCCGCCAGCCGAGATCCGGCAACGCGAGGTAGAAAGATTCGGCAAGGTTGCAACCGTTCAAATACGCGGAAAACAAAGGCTGGGGGCGAAGCGCGCCGTCTAGAAATGGGTCGGCTACGTGCCCGGCGCCGCCGGTGGCCCCCTGCCGGATCATGTCTCCGGATGGCCATTCCGGCGGACCGGCGTAATACGACCGCCGATCGCGCCATTGCCCGGTTGTCCAGTCTGTCGGCGGAGCCGTGAATGTGCGCGCGCTCGTTCCCACGTAGCTCGAGGCGATCGACCCGGCCGCGAAGTTGAGGCCAAGGTCTCGTCCGACGAGCGAAGGGTCGTTGGAACCCCATGAGTAATAACCGAGGAGTTCCGCCGCCGCACTGGCAGACTCGGTCGTGGTTTCCAGTATCGAGACCCCGGCGGCGCCTACCATTTTCCGATAGAGCAGGGTGAGGTCCGAATCCACACTCGAGACTGAACCGGTGCGTCCGCGGGTACCCGCGACGCGAACTGGGATGTCCTTTGTGAGGGCAATATAGAGAATGCGGTCCTGCGCATCGTGTCGGCGCAGCCACTGGGTAATGGGAGCCTCAATACCGAGCGAATAGTCGCGGCGGGAGATCTCATCCACGACGGGGACGTCAATCTCTAACAGCTGTCCCGCAGGGACCCCGCGGGCCTGGACGTAGTGGGCGCCGATTTCCTTGGAAACAGCGCTTGTCCCGAGAATCAGACACCAAAGAAATAGTTGGCACCGGTCGAGCCACGGCGCGCGGCGGTGAGACACTCGGTCCGTGTCAGTCATAGTTTTAGCGGCGACCCTGATAGCATGTATCAAGACATAAAGTCACTTGGAATGATGACAAAAGGCTCTGATGACGTGCCTGTGAGTGTCAAGACTCGCCAATTAGGGTCGATAGTGGCTCGTGCGAAGCGTGGACGAAAGTGCCTCATCGCTGTCAAAGACTACTAGACAGATCAAGAAGAGGTTTGAATGAGCCGTTTTTTGGTGACCGGTGGAGCCGGGTTTATCGGGTCGCATCTGGTCGATACCCTCGTCAATCAAGGTGAGGCGGTCCGCGTGGTCGATGATCTGTCCACCGGACACAAACGTAACCTGGCGGGTCACGGCGCGAAAGATGTCGAGTTCGTCAAGGGCGACCTCGCCGTGCCAGGCGTGGCGAAAGCGGCCGTCCAGGACATCGATTTTGTTCTCCATATCGCCGCCATTCCGTCGGTGCCGCGTTCGGTCGAAGACCCGGTTACCAGCCACCGCGCCAACGTTGACGCGACGCTCCATGTGCTAACGGCTGCTCGCGAGGCTGGGGTCAAACGGGTCGTGTTTGCCAGCTCATCATCGGTCTATGGTGACTCGCCCACGTTGCCAAAGCACGAAGCCATGCCGACGAATCCTCTGTCCCCGTATGCCCTCCAGAAGCTCATTGGAGAGCAATACATGGGTTTGTTTTTCCATCTGTATGGTTTGGAAACCGTCTCCCTGCGTTTCTTCAACGTGTTCGGTCCGCGCCAGGACCCGGCCTCGCCCTCCTCTGGAGTGATTTCTCTTTTCACCGCGTCGTTGAGTGAAGGTCGGCAACCCCTGATTTACGGAGATGGAGAGCAAACCCGCGACTTTACTTTTGTCTCTGACGTGGCCGCTGGGGTGATTGCCGCGGCGACCAGTGCGAACGTAGCGGGGCTGTCCATCAATCTGGCGCCGGGCGGCCGCATTTCGTTGAATCGCTTGTTTGCAGTACTGAAGGACATCATAGGAGCCGACGTGGATGCGGTCTACGGCCCGCCCCGGCTGGGGGATGTCCGGGATTCGCAGGCGGAAAATACACGGGCCCAGGAACTGTTGAGTTTTGATCCAAAGGTCAGTGTAGAGGAAGGGCTCTCCAAGACCGTCGCCTGGTATCGCCAAAGTCAGGCTGCCGTTGAAACCAGTGTATAGCCCATACCGCGGTCAGTCGTGGTCTGATGGGGACGATTTCGATACGGACTCCCGGTTGCCAAGGGGTGTGACTCGCCTGACCACGAACATCGTTCCGTCGATGTCCATGATCTCGACTGGTTCGCCGCGCGCGAGAGACTGTCCCGCCTCGGCACGCGCGCGCCAGAGTTCGCCCCTGACCCGCACGTAGCCGTCCGGCGCCAGCGCGGCCAGCGTCGTACCTCGCATGCCGATCAACCGTTCGATCGGTAGGCGGTCGTCGGTCTCGTATGCAAACCGGAGAACCGGATACAACACGATGTCCTTGATGACCCACACCGCAAGGACCCCGGCCGCGAGCCACACTGGAACGTCGAGAGACCGGTGCGCCCACCAGCCTCCTCCTGCCGCGATGATCCAACCGGGGATCTGAAATGCCGTGTAGCGGGCCAGGGGCGAGCGGTGGACACGGAGGACCATGACACCAGATTATCGCTGCCCGCCGACGGAAGAACCACTCGCGGCGCGGGCACCATTGGCTATGAAGCGACCCACGCCGCCCAACGTCCGTGACGGCGTTCCAACGAGAGTGGCATGTTGAAGCACGTTGAGAGCTTGCTGCTCGTGAGCGTCTCCTCGATTGCCCCCGACGCGACGAGTCGTCCCGATCGGAGCAGGAGGCCGTGGCTGAACCCGCCGGGTATTTCGTCGACGTGGTGCGTCACCATAATGATTGCTGGAGCGGTCGCGTCTCGCGCAAGTGTTCCGAGCTGATGAATCAACTGCTCGCGCCCACCAAGGTCGAGGCCAGCGGTCGGCTCATCCAAGAGCAAAAGAGACGGGTCGTTCATCAGTGTGCGGGCGAGCAGCACTCGCTGGCGTTCTCCAGACGAGAGAGTGCCAAATCTGGATGTGCCCAAGCGTTCGCAGCCGAAACGTGCGAGCAGTTCTGCGGCCTTGTCTCGGTCTTCGGAGGTGTATCGATGCCAGTGGGGCGCGAGCGCCGCATATTTACCGGTGACGACGACGTCGGCGACGCGCAGCGCCGGTTGCAGCATATCTGTCACGGCCGAGCTGGTGAATCCGAGACGCGCGCGCAACGTTCGCACGTCTACTCGACCAAGTCGTTTGCCAAAGAGATCGACAGTGCCGCGGGTTGGATGCTGGTAGAGGCTCGCGACCCGGCACAGCGATGTCTTTCCCGAGCCGTTCGGACCCAGTATCACCCAGCGGTCAGTCGAGCGAACCTGCCAGGAAATACCATCGAGAATCTGGCGGTCTCCACGGATCAATGTGACGTGCTGAAGGTCGAGGACAGGTCGGTCGTTCATGTCAGGGTTGGGTGGCCGGCGGTATGGCCGGGCCGGCGTAACGCAAGAGGATTGTTGCCGCCCCCCGGGATCTTACTCCGCACCGAAATGAGACCGGCGTGGCCGATCGGTGGTCGCTGGGGCTGTGCTCTGTACCTCGACGCGTATCTTCTCCGTTTTGTAGAGTGAGCGCGAGACCTTCGATGCGCTTCTGTTCCGTGCCCGAGCAATGGACCCTGGGCGACAACGCGTCTGACGATGACGAGTCGTGAGACCAAACACGAATATCCCGCTCGTTCGAGTCGAGCGCTTGACGAAGACATATCCACACCCAGGGTCGGCCGCGAGCCACCGTGGGGCGCCACCGGGCGTTCGCGACGTCAGCTTTGATATCGGCGCTGGTCAAACGCTGGGCCTGGTCGGTCCCTCTGGCGCCGGCAAGACGACGATTGGTCGAGCCGCGCTCCGTCTCGTCGAACCGACCGCGGGTCGTGTCACGATGACAATGCGGGCGGGCGAAACCGTCGATGTTACAACGCTCTTCCCGCGTGACTTGCGTCGGTTTCGACGCCATATGCAGATGATCTTTCAGGTTCCCTACACATCGTTGGACCCGCGGCTGACGATCCGACAGGTTCTCCGGGAGCCGTTACGGTTGCACCGCATCGGTGGGCGGGACTCGCTCGACACGCGTCTGCACGCACTGCTCGACAAAGTGAGCCTTGACCCGGCCGTCTTGGACGACCTGCCGAGCTCGCTCAGTGGCGGTCAGCGTCAGCGGGTGGGGATTGCCCGGGCGATCGCCTGCCTCCCTCGATTTGTGGTCGCGGATGAGCCGGTGACCGCCCTCGACATGTCCGTGCAGGCGCAGATCCTGAATTTGATGCGGGACCTTCAAGAAAAGCTGGGTCTGAGTTATCTCTTCATCTCGCACGACGTGGCCGTTGTGGCGCACCTGTCTGACACGATTGCCGTACTCTCCGACGGAGAGACCGTCGAGCATGGTGAGACGGACGCGGTGTTGACGCAACCGGCGCACCCAGTGGCGCAAGCGCTCGTGCGCGCCGCCCGGCGCCGCTTCAAGAGGAGCTAGATGCCAAGGCCGCTCGCACGAGTTGTCGTCCGTCTGCCAAATTGGGTAGGGGACATCATGATGACGCTGCCCGCGCTCCGCGCGCTCCGCGCGTCGTTGCCGGACACCGAGGTGCTCGCATTGGCAAGACCGGAGCACGTGGAGCTTGCCCAACGCATCGTCTCTGTCGCCCGCGTCGCGGTGGCGCCACCTCGTCGTGGGCGAGGGAGACGGCGTGCTATGTGGACGGTGGCGAGTGAACTGCGACGAAGCCAGTGCGACGCCGCGGTGCTGTTCGCGCCGTCATTCGAGGCCGCGCTTACCGTCTGGCTCTCTGACGTGCCGATCCGCATCGGGTACCCCACCGACCACCGCGGAGTCCTCCTGACAGAGAGGGTTGAGGATCGCGGCGGACACCGCAGCGATGGGTTCTTGGATTTGGTGGAGAGGCTAGGTGGCGCTCGACGACCAGATGACTCTCGGCTGGGCGACGGATTTCGATGCGCACCCGCGGAGCGCGCATGGGTAGACCGCCTCTTCGGCCGGCTTGGAATTGGTCGCACGACGAAGCCTATTTTTGTGAATCCCGCGTCTGCGAAAACTCCGCGGGCGTGGTCGAGTGATAGGTTCGAGCAGCTGGCGGTTCGGCTTGCCGTAGCCTCATCGGCGGCGGTGCTGGTGCACGCGCGGTCGCCGTTTGAAGTGCCGTCGGACTGGACCCGGCACCGCTCGATTCGCACAGTATCGGATGCCAGCCTCGTCGAGTTGGCGGCGATTCTCGAGCGGTGCGCCGTCTATGTCGGAAACGACAGTGGACCCATGCATCTGGCGGCGGCCGTCGGTATCCCGACCGTTGGCATCTATGGTCCGTCGAGCCCGACACGCACCTCACCGCGGGGCAGCTGCCATACGCCCGTGACGGCCGCCTTCGCGTGCTCGCCATGCCGAGAGCGTTTCTTTGAGGAGTGCCCGTCGGCCCCAACCGCGGACCAGCGCCCACCGTGCTTGAACGCCATCGAGGTGGATGACGTGGTCGCCGCCGTGAGTCGGGCCCTCTGAGGGCTCGTGGCCCCGTCCACTATGGCACGCGATCGGCGAGTGTTTTCTTGAGTTCCAGAACTTCCCGCTGCAGCTCTTTCAGCTCCTCGGCCATGCGAGGCAGACGGGCAAGATGGGCTTGTTGGCGCTTGATGTTCTTGAGCGGTCGGGCCGGCGTGCCCCAATAGACCTCGCCCGCCGGGACGCGCTTCCGACTCGGGACACCACACTGGGCGCCCACGGTCGCACGCTCGTCGATACGACAGTAGTCTGCAATGCCTACTTGTCCGCCAATGACCGCATGGTCCCCGACGCGAGAGCTTCCGGCTATACCGGTCTGGGATGAGATGACCACGTGAGATCCAACCTGCACGTTGTGGCCGATCTGGCAAAGGTTGTCGATTTTGACACCGGACTTGATGACCGTCTCGTCGAGGGCGCCCCGGTCGACACAGGCGTTCGCGCCGACCTCAACGTCATCGCCAATAGTGAGACGCCCGACTTGAGGAACCTTGAGATGGCGCGTGCCGTCAAAGACAAAACCGAATCCGTCCGCTCCGAGGACCGTCCCCGCGTGAAGGATCACGCGGTCGCCGAGTCGGACCTCTGGATACAGTACCACGCGCGGGTAGACGACACAGTCCTCACCGATTTCACAGTCGTGTCCAACAAAGCAGCCAGGAAAGATGGTTGTCCGTGCCCCGATGCGGGCACCGTCGTCGACAAACGTCCACGCTCCGAGCGCCACGTCGCTGCCCAGTGTTACCTGCGAACTCACGATCGCGGTGTCGTGAACGCCACGGAAAGGGTGCACGAGCGGGTAAAGCCACTGTGCGACCCGAGCGAACGCGACCCGAGGCGCGTCCACCACGATGACCGTCCGACTCGGGTAATCACCTGGTGGGACAAGCACGCAGGACGCGTTGCTCGCGGCGATGTTCGCGACGTATCGACCCTCCGCATATGCCAGCGCTCCTTGCCCGGCGCTATCGAGGCTCCCGATTTCGTGAATCTCGACGCTGTGGTCGCCCCGGAGAGTGCCGCCGACGAACTCTGCTATTTCGCGCGCTGTCCTCATTCTCGTGGTCCTAGCGTCAGGCGATCATACCGCCACCGACGAACGGAATCTCGTAGAAGTATGACGGCACGCTGTGGTCCGGACGACGGTATCCGTGGCGTCGCTCACCGCCATTGGCCCGTCACTTTCAGATAGATCACGGGTACTTACATGCGCCAAGGTCCGCGCTGAGCGCGTCGGTCACCCCGGCCTCGTGGCTAGAGGATGGGTCGTGGTTCTCCCCCACAGCCCCTTCGACTGTCGAGGAGGCTCGGCACGAGAAACGGTGGGAGCGGGCCGTGCCGGTCGTCGAAAAATGCGAGTGACGGGGTCAGCGTGCGGCGGTCAGCGTGCTCAGCGTACGCCGTGCCTCGTCGGCCCCGTTGAAATCGGCGGAGAGCGCGAGCGCTTGGGTCAATGTCCGCTCGCCGGCCGCGAGGTCGTTTGCGCCGACATACGCCATACCCAGGTGGAACTGATACTCGGGATTGTCGGGAGCTTGTTCGACGCTCTGCTCCAGCGGTGGGATGGCTCGCTCGGGCACGTCCATCTTGTAAAAGATCCACCCCAGCGTGTCGTTTACCTCGTGCCGGTCTGGGAGCACATTTTTGGCCACCTGGGCGAGCTCGAGCGCTCGCGGCAGGTCCTCACCCGATTCTCCGTAGTGCCATGCGAGATTGTTGGCGGCGACCGCCGCGCGCGGGTTGCGGCTCAAGGCTCGCTCGTATCGCTGGGTTGCTTCGTCGACTCGTCCCTGCATCTCGAGAATCATTCCGGCCATGGTCGGGGCGGCAATGCTCTGTTGCTGTCGCTCGGCCAACTCTTCAAACTCAATCAAGGCGTCGTCCAGTCGTCCTTGCACGACATAGAGCTGCCCCAGCATGCCATACGCATCGAGCGTGTCGGGGTCGACGGCGAGAGCGCTCCGCAGAGCGTTCTCGGCGGCGGCAAAATCCTGACGCCCGACATGCCCACGGGCGGACAGCACGAGAAGGCCAGCATTTCTCGGGTCTTCGCTCAACCGCTGATTGATACGGAGGAGTGTGTCATCGGTTCGGCCCGCCGCGAGATCGAGAAACATGAGTCCAGCCAGCGCCTCGACATTGTTCCGGTCGAGTTCGAGCGCGCGCTCGAACGAACGGGTCGCGGGCGCGACATCCTCGTTGACCGTGTGATACGAGCCGTACTGAGAGTGGACCCCGGCTACGTTTGGAAACTCGGCTTCCAGGTCGCTGAGGAGCGCGCCAGCTCGTTCCAGGTCGCCGTTGACAATAAGACTTCGTGCTAGCGTGAGTCTCGCGAGAGGGTTGTCCGGCGCGACGTTCAGCACGTCTTCCGACAGCCGTTCGGAGGCTTCTGCATCGCCGCTGACCAGATACAGCCGCGACAGTTCCAGTTGAGCTGCCGTCGCGGCCGGGTTGAGTCGGAGGACTTCGTTGTATGCCGTGATCGCCTCGACATATTCGTCGCGCTCGGTGTGGATTGCGCCCAGTACGTAGTGCGCGTTTGCCGCTTGGGGGTCGGCCGCGACAGCCGTCCTGGCACTCTCGAGCGCCTGGTCGTAGTCTTCCTCGGCGCTGAAGAAACGGCTCTGTGCTAAATGCGCTCCCACGTTCTGGGGTTCTCTCGCGATGACCTCGTCGATCAAATCATGGGCGGTCGATTCCTGGCCTTCTGCATAGTCCAGAGTGGCGAGCATGGCGTTGGCCATGCCCCATCCCTGTGGCAGCTCCGCCAGGGTCTCGAGTTCGGAGCGAGCATCCGGCATGCGATTCGCGTTGAGGTAGTACTGGGCAAGCTGTAACCGTAGTCCCACGCTGTTCGACGCGGCATTGGCCAGCCGGACAAGCGGAGCTTCTGCCTGCGCCATCCGACCGGTCGTCAGAAATAGGGCCGCCGCGGCCCTATTGGCCAGTATGTTCTCGGGATCCAGTTCAACGGACTGGGCAATCGAGATTTCGGCTTCCTCGAGACGATTGGCGTACCAGAGATACTGCGCGAGTGCGAGGTGCGCGGACACGTTCTCCGGCTCGACTTCAATTGCCTTGCGGAATCTGGACTCGGCCTCCCCGCCGTCGCCGCGGAGCGCTTCCAGAGTGCCTAGCGTGGCGTATGACCTGGCTTGTCCGGGGTCTATTTCGATAGCTTCCTCGATCTGCGCGATCGCACCATCGAGGTCATCCAGCCGAACCAGTGCGCTGCCGAGAACAATTTGTGCGTCAATGTTCTGTGGGTCGGCGTCGAGCGCTCGGCGTGCCCGAGTCTCGGCGTCTTCAAATTCTCCGGCTTGAAGCAACATTACCGCTGCATCTGTCTGCGCTTCAGAGTCCCCGGGGAGAAGGTCAGCGGCCCGTATGCGCTCTTGATACGCGCCCCGGAGGTTTCCCACGGCAATGAGGGCCCTCCCAAGCTGTTTGCGGGCTTCGCCGTATCGGCGGTCAAGCTCGATCGCGTTTCGATACTCGATGATTGCGGCGTCGTATTCTTCGTTCTCCAAATACTGATTGCCGCTTTCGAAATATCGCAGCTTGGCGACCTCTGGATCCTCGGAGCAACCCGCGAGGAGCACGAGAGCCAGCGCCGCCATCGACCCGAGAAGACGTCGTGTTCTGTGGTTCATGATGGTAATAGCTCGTTTTTCGTGGGAGGAGGACGGTCGGAGCATTAACGACTCTAATTGTCGTAGTGCAAGATTGCTACAGACGTCGACATTCGTCGTCTCCCGCAGCGCAGCACGTGGCGTGCGTCAGACGGGGGGAGGCGGTCGTCGGCACACTGGGTATCGATCGAGATGGTAGGATGCATCACGATTGGGGACGACACCCAATGGGAAAAGACGAGCTACGCGTAGCGGAAGAAACAATATTACCGAATGAAGACGCCGTCACCGACGAGTTTGTCGAGTTCCTAAAGCGCGCCAGCGAGCGTCGCCACCCGTCCGGCGAACTGCGTCGTTTCAATCAGCCCCGTCACGCGGGGTGCGCGCATGCGCAACTCATCGTATCTGACGATCTGGCGGCCGAACTCAAAGTCGGGGTGTTTGCACGACCCGGCGCGTATGACACACGGGTGAGATTCGCGAGCGCCTCGCCGAGCACAGACCGCGACCGCGATATACGTGGCATGTCTATTCGGGTCGAGGGCGTTCCAGGATCCAATCTGACCGCCGGCGCGGGTGGCTTTCAAGATGCCCCCGTCATTCGTAGGGTCCTGGAACGTGGCTCCTGCGATGCCGTCAGCATTGCCCGGCCCCTCATCGCGAGCAACGACCTTGTGAAGACGTTTGCGCAAGGACACGATTCGCCTGAGGTCCCCTGCACCTACTGCAACCGGTGCCCTGTTAACGCGCCAGAAAATCCATTGGGATGTTACGACGAAACACGTTTCGAGACGCGGGAGGTCATGGTGCGCGACATCATGAGCGTATTTGACCCTCCACCCTTTCATTGATGACCTATGAAGACGAGATGTTGGTTATTGGCGTTGGTGGTCGTTGGTCTGGTGACGGCGGTCGTGAGCACACAGACCCCGGAAGATGGCCCGTCTTTCCCAAACATTGAAGACCACTTCAAATACGGCTCGGTCGGCACCGAAGAGGGTGTTGGCTTACCGTATTGGATTTGGCGGGTCCTTCCGAGTGTCTTTGCGGACCTACTACCCGACCGGCCGGGCACCGGCTTAGAAAGGATTGGATTTCTGAGTCCTGACCTGGATGACAGCGCCTCGTACGGACGCCCGATCGGTACCTCCTATCGCGTCGTGGACCGGCTGGCCCGGGTTGGACTCAACTGCGCGACCTGTCACGTTGGGACGTATCGCGAGTCACCCTCGGCCCCGCGCACCGTTGTCCTCGGCATGCCGGCTCATCAGATGGACCTCCAGGCCTATAGCCGTTTCTTGGACGCTGTGGTAGATGACCCTCGATACACCGCCGGGACTTTGATCGAGGCTATCCGCGCGATTAACCCGGACTTTGGATTTTTTGACCGCTTCTTCTATCGGTTCTTTGTCGTGAGCGCGGTAAAAAAAGGCATCCTGGACCGGCGCCCGGCCACGCGGTATTTCGACGCGACCCCCGACCAAGGACCGGGGCGGGTCGATACGTTCAATTCGTACAAGACGCTGCTGGGCGCCCCGTTGGATGATGCCATCGGGACTGCCGACCTCCCGCAACTATGGAATCAACGAATCAGGCAGGGCCTCCCGCTTCACTGGGACGGGAACAACGACTCTGTCGATGAGCGAAACAAGAGCGCCGCGATTGGGGCTGGCGCGACCCCGGAGTCTATCGATCTCGAGTCGCTGGACCGTATCGCCGACTGGCTCCTGGATTTCGAACCGCCGCCATTTCCATCCGAGCGAATCGATACCGCGCTCCTGGACGATGGACGCGCGGTCTATGCGACGGCGTGTGCGCGTTGTCATGATCTCGACGGGGCCGAGATCGGCGAGGTCGTGCCGGCGTCGGAGATCGGGACAGACCCCGGGCGAGTCGATTCCTTCACGTCAGAGCTCGCGCAGGGGATGCTGACCATTGGTACGGGCTATCCGTGGCAGTTTGCGCGGTTTCGCAAAACAAACGGGTATGTGAATGGGCCGCTTGATGGGGTATGGCTACGTGCCCCGTATCTTCACAACGGTTCGGTCCCGACCCTCAGGGCATTGCTGTCTCCCGAGACTCGTCCCGGACGATTTTTTCGAGCCTACGATGTCTACGATTGGGACGATATCGGGTTCGTGGCCACGGGCCCGGAGGCGGAGCGAGAAGGGGTTCTCTTCGACACGGCGCTGGCGGGTAACTCGAACGCCGGCCATCGATACGGGGAAGACCTCGCCGAGGATGAGAAGAACGCGCTCCTCGAATATCTCAAAACGCTCTGACAAACAACTCTACGATTCCCTGGGAGTCCATCCCAAAGGAATGAGGCGCGCGGAACTGGCCATCCTCGTAGCCCCAGGTTCCCCAGCTTCGGATAAACGTGCCATCGGGCGCAAATTTTGAAATGCGACCGATCGCGTTGGGTCCGGGCTCGTCGAGAAACTGGCCGCCGTGGGCTTCGGCCACAAAGATGCTGCCGTCTGGGGCCACGTGTACGTCGTTGGGCTCTGTGAAGTGAGTGGGTGGGTCACCCGTTTCTCCCGGTGTGCCAAGCACCATCAGCACTTCGCCGTCGGGGCTGAACTTGACGACCTATGTAGCGTTGGCGCATCTTCATTTGTCACCTCTGTCAGCAAAGAATGTCGAGCCGTGCCTCGGCGCGGCGGGATACCGCGGGAAGCTGGGCGAATGGCCGCTGGGATTCGCACGTCAGAAAGCGTCCAACACCGTGGACTCTGGCTACGATATTGTCAAGTAGACTAGTGGACTGTCGGTGCTGTGAGCTACGTTACGGGGTTGTCCCGGGAGCTCTCTCTGGGGTATGCCTGCCGGTACCGATGTTGAGCGGCGCCGACAGTTTCTGCTGGTTCTCGGGAGGAGCCGCTTGCGAATTTCTAGACACAACGACACGACTGAGGGGCGTATGACGACTCGGAGACTCGTACCCGGCGCGACGATGCTTGTTCTTCTCATCATCTTGGCCGCTGGCCAGAAGCTACTCGAATCCACGCTGTCGGCGGGTGCGCAGAGCGCCGTCGAGCCGCCCCAGTTTCTCGTCGATCCACTCTGGCCGCAGCCACTGCCAAACAAGTGGCTTATGGGGTCGGTTATTGGCGTATCGGTCGACTCCAAAGACCGTGTGTGGATGCTTCATCGACCCTCATCTCTGTCCAATAACGAGCGGGCGGCCGCCCTCGACCCACCATGGGCGGCGTGCTGTGTTCCGGCGCCCCCCATCTTGGTGTTCGACCAGGACGGCGCTCTGGTGGACAGTTGGGGTGGCCCGGGCGAGGGCTATCAGTGGCCGCAGTCGGAACATGGCCTGTATGTGGACTACAAGGACAATGTCTGGATCGGCGGCAATGGGGGGAATGACCATCAGATTCTGAAGTTTTCGGAAAATGGTGAGTTCTTGCTGCAGATCGGTCGCGCTGGGATGAGCCAGGGGAGCAACGACACCGAGAACTTGCGGCAACCAACGACGATGACAGTGGACCCCGTGGACAACGAGGTCTACGTCGCGGATGGGTATGGTAATCGTCGTGTGATCGTCTACGACGCGGATACGGGCGCCTACAAGCGGCATTGGGGTGCGTATGGCAACCGGCCCGATGATGACGCTTCCTACAATGCCTCCGGTGCGACCGTCGGGTCGGACTACGACCCGGACAAGCCACCGTCGCAACAGTTCAGTAAAGCCGTGCACGGCGTTGCGATCTCGGTCGACCGATTGGTCTACGTCGCCGACCGAGTAAACAACCGTGTCCAGGTCTTCCGACCTGATGGTACCTTTGTGAAGGAATCGTTTGTGGACAAGGCAACGCGCGGGTTTGGATCGGTGTTCGAACTCGCGTTTTCGAAGGATGTCGACCAGACCTTTGTCTACAATCCCAACGGGATGAATCAGTCAGTGGACGTGTTGCGTCGCGATTCTTTGGAGGTCGTGTCCAGGTTTGGCCAGGGCGGACGCTATCCGGGGCAGTTTTTCTCGGTCCACAGCATCTCGGTCGATTCCAGCGGCAACATCTATACCGGCGAGACGCTCGAAGGTAAACGACTCCAGAGGTTCATCCGCCAATAAGATGCGACTCCCACGACGCGCAGCCCAGGAACGATGAGACGCCCAGGGCCGCTGCGAGGTCTGGGATAAACATTCGCGTCTGCCGGGACCGCGTTCTGAGGGCGCGACGCCCGAAGACCCATCGGGATGAACGGGTCCTCGAGGCGTCGCGCGGGTTGGAGGGACGGCTTAGGCCGTCATGTCCTTGAGGTTCTTGAGCGGCTGGACCTTGACCACGGTGCGGGCGGGTTTGGCCGCGAATGTGGTCTCTTCGCCGGTGAACGGGTTCGTGCCCTTGCGAGCCTTGGTCGCCGCTTTTCGGATGGTCTTGATCTTGAGAAGGCCCGGCAGCGTGAATTGGCCGACGGCCCGCTTCTTAATATGTCGGCCAATAATGCCGGCCAGCGCATCAAGTACGGCCGCGACATCTTTCTTGCCGAGACCGGTCTCTTCCGCGAGAGTCGACAAGAGCTCTGACTTCGTAAATGATTTGCTGACGGCTAACGAACCTTTGGCTTTCGACATGTGACGCGGATCTCCTGAGGTTAGTTTGTGGGATGTGGCCGGCACAGATGCCACAGCCACAGTTTCTAACGACCTGATTCTATTCAGCGGGAGGTCGTAATGCCAGCGTCATACGAGGATATTCGCTGGCCAGACCTCGAAAAATCGAGACACACTGCCGCTCGCCGGGTTGGGCGATTCGGTTCTTGAAGACCGCCTCCACGATCATGCATGGGGGAGCGGCGGTCGACCACGAGTCGTCCTAGGTGTGGCGATGGCTCTCGCCAACGGAGCGTCGCCGACGTGGCTTCACTCACGGGACTCCCGCGCCTGGTAGCGCTCGTTGGCGCGGGACCGGGCTTTATCCCTTCTTGTTCGAAGACTTGCCGCGCGAGTCGGAACGCTTTCGACACCGGCGGGAATGCTGCAGTACACGGCCACCTGGAGTAGGGTGCCTCGGATTTCTCCGACCGTGCAGCCGTTGCGGAGGGCGTCCCGGACGTGCGTGCTGAACTCGTGCCCTCGATTGAGCGCGGCGATCATCCCGAGATTGATAAGACTGCGCTGCCGATCATGGAGCGCCGTGCGCGTCCACACCTCACCCCAGCAATACTCTGTCACCATTCGCTGTAACTCGGCGGTGAAATCGTCGGTGCCGGCAAGGGCGCGGTCGACATAGTCGTCGCCCAGGACGCGTCGCCTGGTTTCTAGGCCTTGCTTGTATAGCGTGCTCGTCATTGATGTGTTTCCAGGAGACCCTTTTTGAACACAGTGAAAGAGCGGTTGGCAAAGAGCGGTCGGCGCGTGCGCCAGGGTTACTGACTTGCGGTAGCTGTCGCGGATTGATACGCGGAGAGACCCGTTTCTAGGTCTGATGACTCGACCGTGCGAATGGCCGCGGTCTCGCTCTGCTGTTCGAACAATGCTGTGGCCCGAATCTCGGTCCCGGAATCAAACGACGCCCAACTTGAGACCGTGCTCTCAGGAACGCGGGCGGTAAACGTCAGACGCCCCTGGCGTGCATCCGCCCCGCCAAACTGGACGGGGAGTACGTAGCCATGGTCGAGCACCGACCCAGCGCGCGGTTCGAGATATCGGATACTTGTCACCTCGCCGTCCCGCCCTGGTGCCCAGATCAAGACGACCTCGTCGCCTTCAGCAAACCGCTCGACATATCGCAGGACGTGGTCTTCGACGGGTGCCGAAATAGAGACAGTGCGGTTCGGCGTGTCCACCGAGAGCAGCTCACCGGGCCAGGTGTAGCGTCTGGCGCGTCGCGTGACATCGAAGGCGTCGACGACCATGACCGCCTCTGTACTGTCGGTCGGTCGATGGGGGGATGTCACGGTCGTCCACGCTCCCGGTTCGAGGTCCATGATGGCGGCCAGTCCACCATCAGGCGTGCGGACTCGGAACGTCAGGTGTCGGCTGACCGGATTGGCCGCGACAAACGTGGCGAGCATCTGGAAGTTACCGGCGAGCACCGATGCATACCCGGCGGATTCTACGAAGCGGATTCCATGGGCGTGGTGCCCACTGCCGGACCAGGTGATCAAGATCGGGTCGCCGGTGTGGAGCTTGCTCAGACCCTCATTGGAGGCGATGCGCGATCTCACCGTGATCGCGCCCGCTGGCTGGTCTCGAGTGACCAGTTCACCATGCCACTGGTAGGTCGTCCTTCGTTGCGCCGCGACCGGTGCCCTCGGCGCTGGACGCGACTCTCCGAACACCGCTGCCGCGAGCACCGCTCGTGCATTGCGGGGCTGGTGGGCCGAGATGAACGTTGCCCAATCTCCGGGTTCGAGACCAGTGACCGCCGAGAGGCTGTCAGCCGTGGCGTCGATGGTAAACGTCAGATACTGAGTGGCCGGGTCGACTGCGTCAAACGCTCCGCGCAGTCGAAACTGGTCGACTCGGCGAATTCCATGGGCACGCTCCCGAAACCCCGACCAGGTGATGACAATGGTGTCGCCTGGTCGCACGTCTCCGAGACCCGCCGATGCCTCTGGCGACACCATTCGCGCCTTGACGGTCAGTGTGCGACTGTAGGGATTTGTCGCGACAGACTCAGCATGCCACTGGTACATGTCAGTCGCTGGCTCATTGGCGGCTTCGGCTCGCGTCGTGACCTGCGTACCGACTAGGCAGAGAAGAAGGCCGGCTGATTTCAGCGTTCCGATGGTGTCTCCTGTGTCCATAAGCGGGGTCGCCTGGCCCTCAGCGACGAGTGCAAGAGGCTCGCGTTCGCCCGTCAAGAAAACTGTCAATCGCGTCACCCGACACGGCACTACTCTTGTCGGTCGAATATCTCCGCGGCCATCGGGCCCCTGGCAGAAATTTCGCCGTATTTCCAGCGGATGGCGCGAGTCCTCTGTATGAGTGATTCCTGCGAGTGCTTCGCAGGCCGGGCATCCCGCCAGATGGGGTTGCTTCTCAGTTGCGTATACCCAATATCCTGTCTGCTCACGCCCGCCATCTGGGCGACGCGCCGAGACCTATGCCGGGAATCGCTGACGGGTGCACTAGCGATACAATCCCCCGATGCTTCCAACCATCGAATGGCAAGATGGAGCGGTTGTGATGATCGACCAGCGCAAGCTGCCGGTCGAGGAGGTCTACGTTCGGTGTAAGACCGCCAAAGCAGTCGCGAAGGCGATCACGACCATGGTCATTCGCGGTGCGCCTGCGATTGGGGTTGCCGCCGCTATGGGCTTGGCGCTCGGCGTCCGCACAAGCAAGGCGACCGGAACAAAGGACCTTGCGATCGACTTCTATAAGTTGTGCGAACTCCTGGGCGGGACCCGTCCTACGGCCGTTAACCTATTCTGGTCCATCGAACGTATGAAACGGTGTTTTGCGGACGCCGCGCGGGCTGGTCAATCACCAGACGAGATTCGAGAGACGCTGGTGACCGAAGCGCGGAGTATCGAGAGCGAGGATGTCGAAAGTTGTCGTGCCTTGGGGGCATTTGGCGCTGCGGTCGTGCCTGACGATGGGCATGTCCTCACCCATTGCAACGCTGGTGCGTTGGCTACCAGCGGATATGGCACCGCCCTCGGCGTTGTACGCGCGGCGGTCGCGGAAGGGAAACGGGTCGGTGTATATGCGGACGAGACTCGTCCGTTCTTGCAAGGAGCCAGGCTGACCGCGTGGGAACTCGTGCGTGACGGGATTGACACGACGGTTATTACCGACAGCATGGCCGGCCCGCTCATGCGGGAGGGAAAGGTCGATGTCGTTGTGGTTGGCGCCGACAGAATCGCCGCCAACGGCGATGTCGCCAACAAGATTGGGACATACACTGTGGCGGTAATGGCGAAGATGCACGATGTGCCCTTTTATGTGGCAGCACCGCTGTCGACAGTCGACTTGACAACCACCGACGGGTCGGGTATCCCAATCGAAGAGCGCACCGAACGCGAAGTCACCCATGTGGGCTCGAAGCGGATGGCACCCGAAGGCGCCCGGGTTTGGAATCCGGCGTTTGACGTGACTCCGCATCATCTCATTGCTGGGATCATCACTGACCACGGTATCTGCCGTGCGCCGTTCATCGAGAGTCTCCAGACCGCCTGCGCGGGTCGAGCCACCCGTCCTCCAGCATGAAGGTCCTCGGTATCGAAACGTCGTGCGACGAGACCGCCGCGGCGGTTGTCTCCGAGACCGGTGATCCCGCGTGGCCCTGGCGAGTCGAGTCGAATGTGGTGGCCTCGCAAATTGAGATCCATCGGGCGTGGGGCGGAGTCGTGCCTGAACTCGCCTCGCGGCAGCACATCCGGGATATCTGTGGCGTTGTCGAACGAGCGCTCACGGACGCGAAGACAACTCTGGCGGAGTGCGATGCCGTGGCGGTTACTCGGGGACCGGGACTTGTCGGGTCGCTCCTGATTGGCGTAGCGTTTGGAAAATCGGTGGCGGCGGCGTTGGGCATCCCGTTGGTGCCCGTGCATCACCTCGCTGGGCATATCGAATCGCTCGTGATTGAAAACGGAACGCTGACGTCGCCGTCCGTCGTGCTCGTCGTGTCCGGAGGGCACACGAGCCTCTATCACGTGCCGGAAGCGGGGCAGTATCACCTGATCGGTCGAACCCGGGATGACGCGGCGGGTGAGGCGTTTGACAAGGTTGCCAGGCTCCTCGGTCTTGAGTATCCCGGTGGTCCGGTCATCGACCGGAGGGCACAGCACGGTGACGACCGGGCGATACCGTTTCCGGTTCCCAGAATGACACACGCCGATCGCAACGATGGACCGCCACTCGCCGCGCCCGCAGGGTTTCGGGGCGCGATGAACGGCCGGACCGAGTTCAGCTTTAGCGGGCTCAAAACCGCCGTGAAACGCTACGTCTCCGCTCGTCGGTCCGCCCTTGGGTGCGACACCCTGCCCGATAGCGAAGTGTCCGACATTTGCGCCAGCTTTCAACGCGTCGTCGTCGACACGCTACTTGATCGAACGTTCGATGCGGCACGCTGGTTTGGCGCGAGCAGCATTGGTATCGCGGGTGGCGTCTCAGCGAATCGGAGGTTGCGGGATGCGGCTTCTCGTCGGGGCGAAACGCTAGGACTCCCTGTATTCTTACCCAGCCTGCGACTGGCGACCGACAATGCCGCGATGATCGGTGCCGCCGGTCTCCGGAACCTCCGGGCTGGCGTCATCGGGTCGTTGGATTTGAACGTGCAGCCCGCTCTCGACCTGAAACCAACGGGTATCTAGGGCAGTGTCGCGGAGAGAGTCTCACCGGCTCGGGTCCTTGCGCTTCCTGGTGAAGCGTTGGAGCTTCTCACAAGACAGCAGCTATTGCCCGGCGCCGTCGTGTGCCAGGCGCTCTCGGAACGAGAGCCGGCAATCCTCGTGAGGGCGGTGCAATAGATGGCGTGGCATCATCAATCTCATTGGCGAATCCTGGTAGCGCTCGGTCTTGGTCTGGTCTACGGTGTTGTCGCGGCTCTGGCCGGGTGGGGCGGGTTCACGTCTGACTGGATCGCCCCGTTTGGCACTATCTTTCTGCGTTTGTTGTTGCTGATCGCTGTGCCGCTCGTGCTGGCCTCTCTCATCACCGGGATCGCATCGTTGTCCGATCTCACCAAGCTGTCGCGTATTGGTGGAAAGACCATCGCGATCTATGTGGCGACGACTCTGATCGCGTTGGTCATTGGCTTGGTGTTGGTCAACGTCATCGCGCCCGGAGACCAGGTGCCCGACCGGCTTCGAGCGCGGCTCGCTCAAATCTACGCCGCGGATGTGGGCGCCCGTGAGATCGCGGCGGAAGAGGCGCGGACCCGCGGTCCTCTGGTGCCGCTGGTGGATATGGTTCCGGCCAATTTTCTGGATGCGGCCAGTGACAACCGGAACATGCTGAACGTTGTGTTCGTCGCGTTCCTGGTTGGGGTCGCCCTGCTCATGATTCCGAAGGAGAAAGCGGCCCCACTTCTTGATTTTTTTGAGAGCCTCGATCTGGTGATCATCAAGATTGTCGAAATGGTGATCGTGCTAGCTCCGGTGGGCGTGTTCGCACTCATCGCGAGCACGATCACGAGTGTGGCTGGTGATGATCCTTCCGACGTCGGACAGCTGCTGGCATCGCTTGGGCTTTACTGTCTGACCGCAATTCTCGGTATGTCCTTGCAGGCGCTTATCGTCTACCCGCTGGTGTTGAGAGTGTTCACGCCGCTGACATTTTCCACGTTCTTTCGCGGGATCGTGCCCGCGCAATTGGTGGCGTTTTCCACGTCGTCAAGTGCGGCCACGCTCCCCGTGACCATGAAGATGGCGCAGCGAAATCTCGGCGTCTCGGAAGAAGTCGCGTCGTTTGTGCTACCGCTCGGAGCCACCATCAATATGGACGGCACAGCTCTCTATCAGGCAGTGGCCGCGGTGTTTATCGCGCAAGCCTTGGGAATTCCCCTGGACCTGAGCGCGCAGGTCACGATCGTGTTTGTTGCGTTACTCGCGTCGATCGGGACTGCCGCCGTGCCCAGCGCGGGGGTGGTTATGCTGGTCGTCATTCTCGAGTCGATCGGCGTTCCGATCGAGGGAATCGCTCTCATCTTGGGTGTAGACCGGCTTCTCGACATGTGCCGGACCGCTGCCAATGTTACCGGCGACGCGGCGGTAGCTGCGGTCGTGGCGGCAAGCGAGAACCAGCTGTTCCCTACGTCCTTACGTGGCCCGAGTGCGGGTGAGGATTTCTCCGGAGGCACGCCGCCGCTGGGACTCGGTTAGTGGGAAGTCATGAATGACGAGTCACAAGAAGAAGGGCCATCCGCACGCCTGACCGCGCCGCCTACACGAGAAGATGCGTGGGGCCTGTTGACCGATTACACCAGCGGCGAGAGTCTGCTCAAGCACGCGCTCGCCGTCGAGACATCGGTGCGGGGCTATGCCCGGATGTTTGGCGAAGACGAGCTCGAGTGGGGCATCGTGGCACTCATTCACGATTTCGATTACGAACGCTGGCCGGCTGCAACCGATCACCCGTTCAAAGGGAGTGAGATTCTTCGCGCCCGCGGGTATCCTGAGCTGGTGATTCGGGCGATTCTTTCTCACGCCGACTATAGCGGCGTCGCCCGCGAGAGCCGTCTCGAACACACGCTGTTTGCGTGTGATGAGATGGCTGGATTTGTGACGGCGGCGTCTCTGGTTCGGCCGAGCAAGAGCGTTCTTGACCTCGAACCCCGCTCGGTGAAGAAGCGGATGAAGGACAAAGCCTTTGCGCGCGCCGTCAGTCGGGATGACTTGCGGCGCGGAGCCGAAGAGTTGGGCCTTCCTCTCGACGAGCATATCTCCAATGTCATCGCGTTTATGCGGATGGAGGCGGATGCGCTTGGGTTGGCGGGGCACATATGACGATCGAACTCTCACCCGCGCATTCCCGTATAGCGTTCTAGTGGACGGCCGACGAGAGCAGTTACACGTGGTCCGCGCCGCGATGCGGGGACGTTCAGGCGTGATGAGCAACCATATCGGGCCTATGCACCCCACGAGCAACAACGCCGGCGCGAGCGTCCCGGCGGGAGGCTGGCCGGCTCCTCCCCGCGATAGTCCACCGGAACCAGTTATGGGTAGGACACACCGGTAGTGTCTGAGGCGGTCTCCCCTGTCGTCGAGTTGGATCAGGTCACCGTGACCTACGGCGCCTATGACGCGTTGCGCGATGTCACCGGGCGGTTTGACGGTGGAGCGGCGGGCCTGTTGGGCCCGAATGGCGCGGGCAAGAGCACCCTGCTCAAGTCGCTCTTGGGGTTTGTCGCCCCGACTCGGGGTTCGATGACGGTGCTGGGTCTGGATGTGGCCCGTCATCCGCTCGATATCCGGGCCCGCCTTGGCTACATGCCAGAATCAGATACCCATATTCCTGGAATGAATGCTGTGGAGTTTGTCGCCTATTGCGCGCGGCTTGCCGGTCTTCCGGCATCGGACGCGATGCAACGTGCGCACGAAGTGCTCTTTTACGTTGGTCTCGGCGAAGCGCGGTATCGGAATGTCGAAACATACTCCACTGGGATGCGGCAGCGTATAAAACTCGCGCAGGCCTTGGTACATGATCCAGACCTCGTATTTCTCGACGAACCAACCAACGGGATGGACCCGAAAGGGCGCGCAGAAATGCTCGACCTCGTGCGGGACATTACGCGGAACAAAGGTATTCACCTAATCCTCTCATCCCACCTGCTGCCAGACGTGGAAGCGACCTGTGATCGCGTACTCGTACTCGACAAAGGAGCGATTGTGGCGTCCGGCTCCATCGAAGAGCTCAAGGGACCGCCTCGACGCGCGTTCGAGATACGGGTTAAAGGCGACGTCGTGCGCTTCATAGGCGGGTTGACCGCGGCGGGGGCAACCTGCGATGACCCTGCGGCTGATCTACTGCGCGTGCATATGAGCGGGGACAGCGGCGTACGTGATCTTTTTGCGTTGGCGGTGCAATACGACGTGCAAGTGAGACACTTGCGCCCGTCTGTATCGACCCTTGAAGATGTGTTTACCAAGGCCATCGGCGACGAGTAGCGGCTACCCGGAGAGGACCCGACCCTTCGCATGCCGATTCACGACCAAACCTACCGTCACTATGACGGTCCTCGAGTCCCGCTCGGCTCGGCGTGGGGTGTGATCGCAGAAGCTGGTCTGCGTGCATTAGTGCGGAAAAAGGGATTCCTCTTGGTGATGTTCTTCGCGTGGATCCCGTTCGTGGTCCAGGCGGTGAGACTGTATCTCTGGGCGAACGTTCCGCAGATGGAGATGTTCGCGCCGTCACCGCAGATGTTTCGCCAGTTTTTTGAGCAGCAAGGGTTCTTTGTGTTGGTGGTGACGATCTATGCCGGAGCGGGCTTGATCGCCCGAGATCGACGCGCACACGCGCTACAGCTGTATCTTTCAAAACCACTGACACGGACAGAATATGTCGCCGGGAAGCTCGCGATTCTTATTGTCCTGCTACTTATGGTGACGTGGGTCCCGGCCATCGGGCTATTGGCGTTGCAGGTCGCGTTTGCGGGTGAACTGTCGTTTGTTCGCGAGAACCTGTTTCTGCTCCCGGCGATGACAGTATTCGGTTTTGTGTACGCGCTGCTGGCATCGTTCACGATGCTCGCGCTCTCATCGTTGTCCACGAGTACCCGTTTTGTCGCGGTGCTGTATTCCGGCGTGTTGCTGTTCACTCAGGCCATCGCGACCGTCCTGGAGGCGGTCATGGGGCACAGCTCGTGGTCGTGGTTGTCGTTTCGTGCCAATCTCGCGCAGGTGGGTGACGTCGTTTTTCGGTTGGCTCCGCGTTACGACACACCCTGGGCTGTCTCGTTGTTTGTCGTCATCGGCATCGTCCTGGTATCGGTCTGGGTGCTGGCGCGACAGGTGCGCGGGGTTGAGGTGGTGACGTGAGCCCCGCCGTTGTGTCGGCACGGTCGCTCTCCAAGTGGTACGGCCAGGTGATCGGCCTGAACGATGTCACGCTCGACATACCATCGGGGGTCGTCGGACTCCTTGGTCCGAATGGGGCGGGGAAGTCCACCTTTATGAAGCTCGTGACCGGACAGCTCAAACCCAGCCAGGGTTCTGTTGAAGTCTTTGGACGTCCGATCTGGGGTGACCCGCGAGCCTATGCGCGGATGGGCTATTGTCCGGACCAAGACGCGTTCTACGAACGGATGACGGGTCTCGAGTGGGTCACCGCGCTCACTCGTCTCTATGGGATGGACGACGCGGCGGCAGGTCAGGCCGCCACCCGCGCACTCGACACTGTGGGGTTGAGCGAAGTAGCGAGCCGCAAGATCGGTGCGTATAGCAAAGGCATGAGGCAGCGGGTCAAGCTGGCGCAGGCGATCGCCAATGATCCCGACCTGCTGCTTCTTGATGAGCCACTGGCTGGGATGGATCCCCCAAATCGTCGACGGACGATCGGCTTGATCAAAACGTGGGCCCGAATGGGAAAGACCGTCGTGGTGTCGAGTCACATTTTGCAGGAAATCGAGATGATGACGTCAACGATTCTTCTCATAAACAATGGGCGGATTCTTGCCGAAGGCGACGTGCATCAGATTCGCGACCTTATCGATGAACACCCGCACAAGGTGTCGATTACCGCGTCCGACACGCGTCGCGTCGCTCGATCTCTGGTAGAGGATCCGCACGTGTTGAGTCTGAATTTTGACGGCAATAGATTAGTGGTCGAGACCGATCAGCCTGATACGTTCTACACCCGTTTGACCGCGTTGGCCGCGCAGGGCGAGGTCGGGACGATCGACGAAGTCACATCACCTGACGACAATCTGCAGGCGGTGTTCGAGTATCTGGTGAAACAGTGACCGAGGCACGTGCTCCGCAACCGTCACCCCGGCCTCCTGACGATACCGTGGGACTCCGAGGGGACAGTCGGCCAAAGTTCCTCGCGTCGTCGATTCGGGTATTGGAGCTGACATTGGGTGAGATGTTGTGGTCGAGGCGTACGGTGTTCATGCTCCTGGTCGTCGGTGGTCCGGTGCTCATCGCGTGCCTGCTCCGACTGCTCGCCTCGCTTGATCTCACTCCTTTCGGCGGTGACGGCGGCGGTAGCCAACCGCGCGTAACGGGGCCGGCAATATTTGGTCTGATGGTCTGGGGATTCTACCTGCGATTCACGGTGCCGGTCCTCGGGGTGTTCTATGGAACGTCGCTTATCGCGAATGAGGTCGAGGACAAGACGATCACGTATCTGTTCACCCGACCTGTCTCGAGAGGAGCAGTACTGGTCGGGAAGTATTTGGGATATTTGGTGTGTACGAGCGTGGTCGTCCTCCCATCGGTAACTGTCGTCTATTTCGTCATCGTCCCGGTACTGGGCGGTGGCGTCGGCGAGAACTTCCCGACCTTTGTGACGGATCTGGGGTTGCTCGTGCTGGGGCTAGCGGTCTACGGAGCATTGTTCGCGTTTGTCGGCGCGTGGTTCAAACATCCCCTTCTGACTGGCTTGATCTTTGTGTTCGGGTGGGAACCGGCAACAATGTTGATACCGGGTTACATGAAAAGCTTCACGGTGTCGTACTATCTGCAGGGGCTCGTCCCGCACGCGATGCCTCAGGAGGGAGCGATGAGCCTGATTCGCAGTCTCGTGCAAGCGTTTCAGACCCCCACATCGGTGTGGTCGAACCTTGCGTGGCTTGTCGTGATCTGGCTAAGCGCATTGGTGATGGCGGTATGGGCCGTTGAGCATCGCGAATATGTGCTCGAACAGTGAGCCACGACAACTCGCTGGTCAGGAGGGTTGGAACATTCGTTCCGATGCGGCAGTCTATGGAGATAGAGGCGGCGTCATGAGAAACCAGACCATGTTTGCTCAAAGGACCTGATGACCACACCTACTCGCTATGCGTTGTACGCCGGTGTCACCGTCCTGGGCGCGGGGCTGCTCGCCGGAGCGGTGGCCTACGTCACGAGCACTGGGGCGGTCGTCGCGCAATCTGGTCCAGACGAGCTGCGATACGTGCCGGTTGACGCGAATTTAGTGGCCTACGCAAACGTTCGCGACGTGATGGCATCGAGTTTTCTGGCACGGCTGCGCGGTCTTGTTCCACCTGCGTCGACGGACTCCAGCCCCTCCTCTGGACAAGAGCGCGGGCCTGGGCCGCAATGGTTTCAGGAGGCCACTGGGGTCGATCTCGAGACCGATATCGACTATTTGGTATTCAGTCTTGTCCCTGGCGAGACCGACACGGATTCGCCCGACCCGCTCGGCCTCATGGTCGGGCGGTTTAATGCTCCCCGTCTTCAAGACCTCGCTCTGGAACACGGGGGCACTGTCCAGCAGTATGCAGAGCACGTAATCGTGACCGGCGTGGCGACAGGCGATGAGAACGAGACCCAGGTCGCGATGTCCTTCGTCGAGTCCGGTGTACTCGCGCTGGGGGCCGAGGCGTTGGTGCGCCGCGCCATCGATGTGTCGCGTGGTCGCGTTGCGGGCGATGTGACAACCAACGAACGTCTGATGCGGCTCATGACGCAGATACGAGCGGGCCACAATACGTGGGCCGTGGCCGAGTTTGAAGGAGTGGAGGCGGCCCAGCTCCTTCCCGAGCAGATGCGAGCGCATGTGCCCCCGCTGACCGCGTTGGCGCTAGGTGGCCAGGTGAACGGAGGAGTGAGCACAACGCTTACCGTGGAAACACGTGATGAACAGGCCGCCCAGGATCTTCACCAAGTCGTCCAGGGGCTCGTCGCCCTGGCTCGCATGCAAGTGACCTCGTATCCGGAATTGCAACCGTTTCTCGAATCGGTTCAGTTGACTGGAGAGGGCAGTACGGTCACCGCGACGCTGGATGCGTCCGGCGATCTGATCGACGTGATCTTCTCCACTGCCGCCCCCGACGGCCTCGCTGCGCCGGGCGGGCCCTGAACATTCGATCGCTCCCCTCCACCGACCGCCGCGTACTCTCGGGATTCGTCGCCGAGAGCGACGGACCGAAGGTCGCCGTGCACGCGATTCGGATTCAGTTAAGATCTCTTTTTGCCCCGAGCCTGAGTATCGTCCAATCCTTGAAGCTCCTTTCAACGTGAAGCTCCTTTCATGAAGTTGTGTACAGCGCGGGAGAGATGCGGGTGGTGACAATGCGCACAGTGGGTGTGCTGGGGTGCGGGCTTATGGGCTCCGGAATCGCGCAAGTCTGCGCCCAGGCGGGCTACCGGACCCTCGTCCGAGAGGTCGACTCCACACTCCTCGGTAACGGGCTTGGCCGCATAGACGCGTTTTTGGCGCAGGGTGTGGACCGTGGTAAGTTGGACGCCCGCGAGCGCGATCGCACGCTTGCCAATCTGTCGGGCGTGAGCACGCTCGAGGAGCTCACCGAGTGCGATATCGTCATCGAGGCCATCACTGAATCGCTGAACGCGAAGCGTGACTTGTTCTCGGCGCTCGATTTGGTAGCCGGTCCAGATACCCTTTTTGCCTCCAACACCTCGTCGCTCTGCATCACGGAATTAGCGGCCTCGACCTCGCGTCCAGAGCGCTTTCTTGGTCTGCACTTCTTTAGCCCAGTCCCGATTATGAAAATGGTCGAGGTTGTGCGTGGACTCGGTACCTCCGACGAAACCTACAGCCAAGGGATCGAGCTCGTAAAGGCTGTTGGCAAAGACCCCGTGACGGCGCCGGACCGACCAGGATTTATTGTCAATCGGCTCCTTATCCCGTATCTTATCGACGCGATTCGGTCTTACGAAAACGGTCTCGGAACCATCGAAGATATCGACAAGAGCATGGTCATGGGGTGTGGGCACCCCATGGGGCCGTTTACTCTGCTGGACTTTATCGGACTGGATACCGTCCACTCCATCGCTGCGATCATGTATAACGAGTTTCGAGACCCCGCATATGCGGCGCCCCCGTTGCTGAAACGGATGGTCCTATCCGGACGCCTCGGCCGCAAGACTGGCCGCGGTTTCTACAAGTACGCATGACCTCTGACCGACTGGCCCGTCGGGAGGGTCCCGCGACGCGCGTCCGGCGCCGTATCCGGACTGACCACGTTGCCCTTCGGTCATATGTGTCGAGTGCTTTCTCTCATCGCGTCTTGCCGGCCGGACGCCGGGCCGGTCGCACGCCAGCTGTTCACGACGGGCTGCTATGAACGACGCCCGACTACAAGACGCGGTTCAGGCGCTGCTGACGGAGGTGGGCGAGGACCACACTCGCGAAGGGCTCGCCCGCACGCCCGAGCGGGTGGCCAAGGCGATGCGGTTCTTGACCAGCGGTTACCAGACCGACCTCGAGACGGTGATCAACGACGCGTTGTTCAGCGTTGATTACAACGAGATGGTGATCGTCAAGGACATCGATTTCTACAGCCTCTGCGAGCATCATCTGCTTCCGTTCTTCGGAAAGTGCCACGTGGCGTATCTTCCGCAGGGCCGGGTCATCGGTCTGAGCAAGATTCCACGTCTCGTGGAGATGTTCAGTCGACGGCTGCAAGTGCAGGAGCGGCTTACAAGTCAGATTGCCGAGGCGTTGTCCGACGTATTGAACCCGCGGGGCGTCGGGGTCGTCGTGGAAGCCAGCCACCTCTGTATGTTGATGCGTGGTGTGCAAAAACAAAATTGTTTCGCCGTGACGAGCTCGATGCAGGGCGGGTTTCGCACCGACGCGCGGACCCGCATGGAATTTCTTGAACTGCTCAAATTGCGGGGTGGAATGCGCACGGTGCTCGACCCTGCGCGGACGGCGCACGTCCACGGTGACGAGCGGTGGCCGGCGGCGGCGGACTCAGTCCCCACGGGCGACGAAGAACGATGACGTGGTCCAGCAGGGGAGCCGTGGTCCTGACTCTCGCGGCAATCTCCACAGTGTCGCTATGTGCCCAAGGACCCCGCGAGGAGCCGGCGGAGGTCCGTTGCCCGTCCGTCCTCGGCGTTGGAGCTCATACCGCAACGCCGTTTTGCGACGTGCACGTCCAGGTTGACCCGGCACTGGGTATCCAGGTCGTGCTGCCGCGACGGCGCGGCGAAGCGACGCTTTCGTTCAACTTGCACAATCGTCACATCTACTCGCGCCAAGAAGAGGATGAGGGGCGGGCGTATACGCGGTATGTGGCCTCGGTCGCGGTGGCGACCCTTGACGGCGACGTCGTCGCGGATGCGGTTGTGATGAGCGAGTTTCGGACAGCGGTGGACCTGGTGGATCGGGTAACCGGAGGCGCGGGCCCTAGCGGTCTCAAGGCGATTGCCCCAGTCGGAACCGAGCGGGTACGAGTTACCGTGCCAGCGAATATCGACACGGTGGTGATTGTCGGACAAAGTCTCGACATGGTCCGCCTCGACGGACGCGAGACGGTGACGTCGCCGGGTCGCCCCATCGCGATTCTCAGCGGCGCGACAGTGAGTTATCGGCCGCGACCATGAGCCTTGGACGAATACGATGCACGATCTGATCGTCGTGGGCGCGGGTCCCGCGGGACTCGCCGCCGCGATCGCGGCCAAAAAGCAGGGTCTTGACTACCGGGTACTGGAGAAGGGCGTCCTCGTGAACGCGCTTTTTAACTTTCCTGCCCAGATGGTGTTTTTTACCACCCCGGAGCTTCTCGAAATCGGTGGGTTCCCGTTTCCGACACCTCGTGACAAACCGACCAGGGACGAGGCCCTGCGCTACTACCGGAAGGTCGTGGACGCGTGCGACTTGACGATTGATCTCGGGCAAACGGTGACGTCGTTGCAACCGTATGGGTCTGGCCCGGCCGCCAAAAGCGGTGGCGGCTTTGAGCTGGCGAGCCGAGACGAGCACGGTGTCGCGCGAAACTGGCGAGCGCGCACAGTCGTGCTGGCGACCGGTTGCTATGACCATCCCAACCTACTCGACGTGCCGGGTGAAGACTTACCTCATGTGTGCCACTACTACACCGAGCCCCACGAGTTCTATCGTAAGAACGTCGTCGTGGTGGGTGGCAAGAACTCGGCGGCAGAGGCCGCGCTCGACCTCTATCGCACGGGAGCGCGCGTGACACTGGTTCACCGCCAAGCTGAGCTCGGTCGCACAATCAAGTATTGGGTGCGACCGGACATCGAGAATCGGATCAAGGAAGGTTCTATCTCGGCTCGTTTTGAGACAACTGTGATCGAGATTCGTCCTCACGAACTCGTCGTCGAGCGAGACGGAGTGCGCGACACACTCGATGCGGACGGCGTGTTTTTGCTGACCGGCTACCTGGCGGACCTCGATTTCCTTCGACAATGCGAGATAGACGTCGACCCTGATACAAACATTCCTCGACACAATCCCGAGACGTTTGAGACCAACGTCTCAGGGTTGTATCTCGCCGGTGCCGTCGTCGCGGGGGCGAATCGGGGTGAGGTCTTTATCGAAAACGGCCGGTTTCACGGCCAAGCGGTGGTCGCCGTCATCGCCAAACGTCTCGCCGCGGCCACCTCGTAGCGCGCCACATGCGGGCGCGAACCCTCTTAGAGCACGGTTTGCCATCCTCCGGCCGGGACGCGCCGACCGCCTGCGTTGCTCCTCGATGGAATAATCGAATAGTGCCTGTTTCCTCCCTCGTCGCGCTTTGCCGGCCGGACGTCGTTCTCCAAGACAGTCCACTAGTGAATCGCGGTCAGCGGGGTTCGCTCCATCATCGATCGGATTTCGAGCAACTCGACCAGTGTCTGGCATCGCGCGACGAGTCCGTTCTGTTCGAGGAGTGCTTGTTTCTCGATTGGTTCCAGTGCCAGGTATTGAGACAGGGCGTTTACCACATCGCCGTCCGCGATACCCGGCGGGATTCCCGACTCAGCCGCCAGCGCCGCGAGGCGGCCATCCAACAGTCGCTCGAGTCGCTGTCGCCACGGCTCCAACTGGTCGGCTGATTCGACCGACTCCTCAATCGGCTCCGTCCGGGCGAGCCGATACGGACACGCGTCGTCTACGGCATCCTCTGCAATGACGCGGAATTTTTCGAGCCCGCGCAAGATGATGTTGTATCGCCCATCTGGCAAGCATTCGCTGTGGGTGATGAGGCCGGAACATCCAACTGGATAAATAGCTGGTATCTCCATGGGCCGTGCGTCGGAGGCACCGCGGAGGAGCACCATGCCGATGATCCCGTCCGCGGCCAGCGCGTCTTTCACCATCGCGCGATAGCGCGGTTCAAAGATATGTAAGGGGAGAAAGACGTTCGGAAAGAGCACGACGTTTGGGAGCGGGAACAACCGGGTCAATGAACCGTCCTTGTCTTTTTCTCCATATAGTCCATCAGCACGTACTGACCAAGCGTGTGAGGGTTCGTGAAATATGCTTTTCCGTGGCAAATCGCCGCGACGCGTCTCACAAAGCTGACCAGGTCATAGTCGCGGGCAAGCATGAAGGTGTTGATCATGATGCCCGCTTTTCGGCAGTTGGCGACCTCTGTAAACGTCTCGGCGATGATGTGGGGGTCCAGTCCAAACGCGTTCCGATAGATCGTCCCGTCGGGTTGCGTGAGCGCAGACGGCTTTCCGTCCGTGATCATGATGATCTGCCGCATGTCCTTTTGCTGTCGCTCGAGCAGGCGTCGTGCGAGTCGCAGGCCCTCACGGGTGTTTGTGTAGTAGGGACCAACCTGAACCCGCGCGAGCTGCGTGAGAGGAATTTCTTCAGCCGAGTCGTGGAAAAGCACCACGTGTAGCGCGTCGCCCGGGTATTGATGACGGATCAGGTTTGTCAACGCGAGCGCGACTTGTTTGGCTGGGGTAAACCGGTCCTCGCCATAAAGAATCATGCTGTGACTGCAATCAAGCATCAACACCGTCGCGCAGGAGCTCTGATACTCGCCTTGGGCCACCATGACGTCTTCGTACTGCACGTCGATCGCCCCGCCTTCGCCGATGGCTCCCAGACGGTCGACCGCGTTCAAGATGGTCCCACTCGGATCAATGTTCAGCGTGTCACCAAACTCGTAGGGTTTTGAAGACCCACTGGCTTCAACTCCGGTGGCCACGTCACGCGTATGGTGGCGGCCGACGCTACTCTTACCAAGCGAGCCGAGCAAATCGCGGAGTGCTCGATAGCCGAGAAAGTCGATCCCTTTGTCGGTGAGTTCGAATCGGGCGGGCCGCGGAGACGAGCCCCGACCTGATCCGGTTCCTTCGCCATCGTCCGTCGCGGACCCATGCCGAGGGGTGATGAACCCCTCTTTGGTCATGCGCTCGATAATCTGTTGGATGAGTTCCTCTAGAGGCGAGTGCCCAGCCTCCTGGTCTGCGTCGGATGGGTCGCCCAGTAGACGTGAGACCGTGTCGTCGGAGAGCATCCCGCCGCTGAGCAGGGCTTCCAGGATGGCATCGTGAAGAGCTTGGGCGGAGTGCCCCTGCCCATCATCATCGTCATCCTGCTCGTCATCGAATGGGCGGCCAGACGGATCATTGAACCCGCTCGACAGCAGCAGCTTCGAGAGCTTTGAGACAAGCTCTTCGAGGTCGAGTCCTTCTAGGTCCTCGCCGGTGTATCTCGTGTAGCGAAACTTCATGCAGGGTGACGCCTCAGGTCGTTGCGCGACAGTCCACCGAGTCTAGTTGTAGTAGTTCTTCTTGCCCTTGCCGGGCGTGGGTAGCGGGAGGTTTGGGTCGAACACCTGTCCGGTCGGGCGCGACGTACGACGCGGCTGCTCCACGGCGCGATATTGCCATTCGTCCGTCCGGCTGATTTTTTTTTCGGCGTAGAGGCCTTCGAGGATAAAGTCGACGGCGGCCGCCGCGACGGGGGCTGGGTCAGACGATGCGGTCCCTATGCAGCTGGTGAGATCCCCAAGGCCCTGAATCTGCTCCACCTGCGAGAGCAGGTCCGCGGCTGAGGTCGTATCGGTCACCGAGAGGGCGCCGCCCATCTCGAACCACTCGACCACGGGGTCGACATTGGCGTCATGCAACCATCCTGAAAAGACGGTCGCAACTGCCGCGCGGATCAAATCCCGCGCGACGCGGTCCGCACCCCGTAGCTCGCCTTCATACTCCAGCTCGAACTTCCCTGTCATCGAAGGGAGCGCAGCATACACGTCGGTGACGCGGGCTACGACGAGCGACTCTTCCGCCCCCACCGCGCGGCGTTCTGCGTTTGAGACGACGTTTTCGAGAGAGGTGATGGAGAGTCGTTGACTGACGCCTGACCGCTGGTCGATCTTCTTTTCGCCCCGAGCCCGGAACACCACCTCTTCCACGACTTCGCGAACGAACGTGGGTACCGTGACCCGCGACTCGGTCGTGTCATTGTCGGCGTCGGGACGGTCAACCCAGGCTTCCTGCGCCGTGATGGCGAGCGCGTCTTGCCGAGTTTGTGGGTAGTGGGTCCGGATCTCTGAACCGATGCGGTCCTTGAGCGGTGTGACAATCTTGCCCCGGGCGGTGTAGTCCTCTGGATTGGCGGTAAACGCCATCATCGTGTCGAGGCGAAGTCGCACCGGGTACCCCTTGATTTGAACGTCGCCCTCTTGAAGGATATTGAAGAGTCCTACCTGAATTTTGCCGGCGAGGTCAGGGAGCTCGTTCACGGCAAAGATACCGCGGTTGGCACGGGGCAATAGTCCGTAATGGACTGTCAGGTCGTCCGAGAGCTGGAGACCGCTCCGGGCGGCTTTGATTGGGTCGATATCCCCAATCATGTCCGCGATGGTGACATCGGGCGTGGCCAACTTCTCGACAAAACGCTGGTCCCGGCCCAGCCACCCGATCGGGACGTCGTCACCTGCCTCAACCACCCGATCGCGACAGTGTCGACAGAGTGGAGCCAAGGGATCGTCGTTGATCTCACACCCTGGCATGACCGGGATCTCCGCATCGAGCAGCTCTACGAGTGACCGGAGAATACGGGTCTTTGCCTGGCCCCGGAGGCCCAAGATAATGAAGTTGTGCTGAGAGAGGATCGCGTTTACGACCTGAGGGATGACCGTGTCGTCATAGCCAATGACACCTGGAAACAGCGGCGCGCCATCTTTGAGCCTGGCGATGAGATTGTCGCGAAGCTCTTGCTTGACACTCCGGTGACGGATGCGGCCGTCGGCGACCGCCCGTCGGAGGTGTCCCAATACGGTGGGCTGTGACATGCGCTCATCTTACAGGAGCCCCCTTGCGAAGGTGGCCCTCGGGCCGCGCGGAGCGCCCAAAGCGGCCCACTCGACTGGTCGCCCGCCCGTTTCTCGCTTAAGATCACCATAGTGATATCGAGAAAGATGAGAGCGGCACATGTCGCGTCGAGGGCCTACGGACGCCAATAATGACAAAGACACCAAAATATCCAGGCGAGCGGATCACCGCGAACGGGAACCAGCTTGTCTCCTATCACACCGAAGCGCGTATCACTGACGCCGGTGTGTACTATCCGATCACGCCGTCTACCGAGGGCGGTGAGCTGTATCAGCAGTCGTTCGCCGAAGGCAATCTCAATGTCTTTGGCCGCAGCACGGTGGCCATTGAGGCCGAAGGCGAGCACGCGGCGCAGGGTGGTGCGATCGCGTATTCGGTCTGTGGTCGGCGCGTTGTCAACTTTACATCTGGCCAGGGACTGCCGTACGCGTCGGAGCAGTACTACCACGCGCCTGGCAAGGCGTCGACGATGGTTGTGCAGGTCGGTGCACGGGCGCTCACAAAACATGCGCTCAACGTTCACTGCGGTCATGACGACATCAACGGCGTGCTCGACAGCGGCTGGATCATCCTGTTCGCGAAAGATGCCCAGCAGGCCGCCGACCAGGCCTTGATCTTGCGGCGCGTGACCGAGCAGGGCCTAACGCCCGGGATGAATGTCCAGGACGGATTCTTGACGTCTCATCTCGAACGGACCTTTTATCGTCACGAGTCGGAGCTCATTCGAGAATTTTTGGGTGCGCCTGAAGACATCATTGAGTGTCCGACCGAGGCGCAGCGCACGTTGTTTGGCCCGACCCGGCGTCGCGTTCCGCGTATGTATGACTTGGCGAATCCAGTGCTTCTCGGTCCGGTGCAGAACCAAGAGCACTATATGCAGGGGGTCGTGGCTCGACGTAACAATTTTATCGAGCCCATCCTCGGCTTTCTTGAAGCGTCCCATGAAGCATTCGGTCGTTTGACCGGGCGACACTACGGTCTCTTGAGCCAGTACAAAACTGAGGACGCGGAGACGGTCTTTATCTCGCTCGGGTCGGCGGCCGAAAACTGCGACGCAGCCGTCGATCACCTCCGCGATACGCGAGGCGCGAAGGTCGGGTCGATTCATGTCAACGTCATCCGACCGTTCCCGGAGCGAGCGATTGCGCGCGCATTGGCTGGAAAGAAAAACGTCATCATCCTCGAGCGTACTGATGAGCCGCTGGCGGGCGACAACCCACTGGGACGGGACATTCGGACCGCGCTCAACAAGGCGCTGACGATTGAGGGGCACCCCACCGAGGAAGGGTTTCCCGCGATCGCCGCGAATCAGGTGCCGCGAATTTTTAATGGGATCTACGGTCTTGGGTCGCGTGACTTTCGACCCGAGCAGATCTTGGGCGCCTACGAATACGCCGCCTCGGGTCGAGCTCGCACCGATGGTCGGACGGCCGCCGATGGCGATTCGTTCTTCGTGCTGGGGGTTCCCCACAAATACGAGGTCAAGTCGGACGAGACGCCGTCGCTCCTTCCCGACGGGGCGATCGCGGTTCGGTTTCACTCGATCGGTGGGTGGGGCGCCATCACGACCGGAAAGAATCTTGGGGCGATCATCGGGGACTTCAACGACTTCCTGTCCGCGCGGAATGAGGAGGTCGACGAGTTTGGACGACCCAAAGAGGTCATCCACGTTAGTGCCAACCCGAAGTACGGCTCTGAAAAGAAGGGCGCCCCGACGTCGTATTTCCTCGTGGTTGCTCCCGAGCGCATCCGCGTCAATTGCGACCTCCGCCACGTCGACGTCGTGCTGTGCTGTGACCCGAAAGCGTTTACGCACACGAATCCTTTGGATGGGATGTCGGAGGGTGGCGCGTTGATTTGGGAGTCTGACGAGAGCGCTGAAACGGCGTGGGAGCGGCTTCCGATCTGGGCTCGTCAACAGATTCTCGACAAGAAGATCCGTGTGTTCACGCTGCCTGGATTCGACATCGCGCGCAAGGCGACGACCCGCGCCGACCTGCAGCTTCGGATGCAGGGGAACGCGTTT
>CAUZIB010000038.1:0-41550 GCA_963579735.1 Vicinamibacteria bacterium
CTACTCGGGGAGACGTGCACGCCAGACGGCAGCGACATGCGTCTGACGGTGCGTGGCGACGAGTACGTCATCCTGGTCGACGGCGACACCTTGATGTCGAGTCGGACCCATGGCTCCGAGGAGGCGCTCGCAACCGTTGCATGCCGGCACCTTGGAACCTCAAAGCGCCCTCGGGTGCTCGTGGGTGGGCTCGGCATGGGCTTTACGCTGCGTGCCACGCTGGACTCACTGGGACCGGACGCACGAGTGACCGTCGCCGAGCTCGTGCCGGCCGTGGTGGAGTGGAACCGCGGTCCTCTCGCGGCACTCGCTGGCCGGCCGCTCGACGATCCACGGGTGCGGGTCAAGGCCGGGGAGGACGTCGGCTTTACCCTCCGGGCAAATCCCGACCGATACGATACGGTGTTGCTGGACGTGGACAATGGTCCCGCGGCATTTACGTCGTCCGCCAATCACGGGCTGTATGACAACGCCGGTGTTGCGGCGATTTATGGCGCCCTCCGAGCCGGCGGCGCGCTCGCCGTGTGGTCGGCCTGGGAAGACCGAAAGTTCGAGCAGCGGCTTCGCTTTCATGGGTTTACGACGCGGGTCGACCGCGTCCGAGCCCGCTTGAACAAGGGTGGGAAGTGGCACACGATCTTCGTTGGTCTCAAGCCACCCGCAGACTGATAAGTCGTAATCGGACCACAACCAACGGCGGAAGGCGGGGTCTCGTCCTCAGCCCTGGAGATACCGCAGTGCGGACCGTGCGCCGTCGATCGCCGCGCTCATGATCCCACCGGCGTAGCCCGCGCCCTCGCCCATCGGGTAGAGATTTTCAAAGCCATCGGCGATGGAGGTCTCGCTATTGCGAGGCATCCTGATGGGGCCCGCGCTGCGGGACTCCAAACCGACCAGCTCGCCCTCCGTCGAACCAAAGCCTGGAATCTGACGTTCGGCCTGCACAAGGAGTCGCGCGATGGCATCACGGGCCACAGACGGCAGCAAGGTATCGATCCGCCCCGGCACGGTCCCGAACGTGTAGCTGGAATGGCGAGGCTTTTTCGTGGTTCGACCCGCCAGAAAGTCATCCGCCCGCTGGGCGGGCGCCGTGTAGTCAGCGCCGCCGGCTTCAAAGAAACGCCGTTCCAGCGTCTCCTGGAAGTCCACGCCGGCGAACGGGCCGGGCCCATATTCGCGTGGCCCCAGGGTCGTCACCAGCGCCGCATTGGCCCACGGGGACGAGTGTTTCGAGTTGCTCATGCCGTTGGTGCACAACAGGCCGGGCCTATTTGTGCTCGCTACGATTGTCCCGCCCGGGCACATACAAAACGAGTAGCTGGCAGCCGCGCCCGCGCTCGCCTTGCAGACCAGGTTGTAATACGCAGGACCCAACACGGCGGCTTCAGGCCCGTCTCCGTAACGGCCCTGATCGATCAAGTCCTGCGGGTGCTCGATACGCACACCGAGCTGAAAGGGCTTGGCAACCACGGACACGCCCTGGCCATGCAACGCTCGCACGGTATCGCGGGCGCTGTGCCCGAGCGCCAGCAGTACGGCAGCGCAGGCTATCTCTCCGGCCGACGTCTGCACCGCCCGGACACGCCGTTGTGCCCCCGATTCGAGTGGCCCCGATTCGAAGACGAGACTGTCAAGACGCGTGTTCCAATGAAACCGTATGCCAAGCGCTTCCATCCGCGCGCGAAAGATAGGGAGAATCCGATGGAGGCGGTCCGTGCCAACGTGCGCGCGAGAGTCATAAAGAATCTCGGGGGTCGCGCCACATGCCACCAGCTCTTCCAGGCAGGGCACTTCCAAGGGGTCATCTACCCGGGTATACAGCTTGCCGTCGGAATATGTGCCAGCTCCGCCTTCACCAAACAGGAGATTCGACTCGGGATTTGGCTCCCGGGTCTGGTGAAAGCGGGCGACATCCTTGCCTCGTCCGCCTAGCGCCGAGCCGCGGTCGATCACATCGACGGCGACACCATTGAGACCCAGAACCAACGCGGCATACAGACCGGCCGGCCCGGCGCCGACCACCACGACACGACCTCGGCGACGCGCGGCGGCTGACTCTGTCAGCCGAAAACTGCCATCGGGCCGAGTCTCGACGGCTCTCCCCGCGCGGACCGCCGCCTCGAACAACGCCCCGTGGTGCGTCGCGTCGATCACCAGATCGGCTTGTACGACAAACCGCACCCGACGGGTCTTGCCCCGTCGCCGGGCGTCCACCGACCGCCGCGCAATACGGAGGCCGCGCACATGCTCGGGATCGATCCCGATAGCCGCGGCGGCGCGATCGCGAAGGACGGCCTCGGGCTCGTCCACACGCATCTCTAAGTTGAGCACGCGCCACGTGCGCGTCGGCGTGGTCATGCCGTTGACCAGCGGATGCTTGCATCGTGCAGGACTTGCCGAGTTGGTCGGACTCCTATCATGAGCCGCCCTTGCACGTGGTCGTTACGCCGAGGCGAGGTAACCCGAGAGATGCTCGACGATGTCGCGCGCGTCATCCGCTGCACCGTGAATAAAGCTGGAACGGCGTCGCCGGAGCACAGGCAGCCCCAGCGCGTAGAGACCCGGCGCATCGGCCACCCCTCCGTCGTGACGAAGATAGCCTTTCGAGTCAAGGACCGGCACGTCGAGCCAGCTGTAGTCGGGGCGAAAACCGGTCGCCCAAAGCACACTACGAATTTCACCGCTTTTGAGGTCGAGGTCAAGTCGTGACGACGCGGGCATACGCGTCGGTTCGACAGGCGCTCGGGGCTCGGCGCTGGCGTCGGCACCGCTCTCGGTCGCCCACGTGTCGAAGGTGTCGAAGGTGTCGAAGAGTCGTTCCATTTTGAGGTCGGCCAGCGCCAGACGGTTCCGAAGCCCGCCGGAAAAGAGCGCCTTGCCGTCTCGCACCATCATCCATCGGCCAACCAACTCGACGCCGGCATCGGTGAGCGTGTTGAGATCGAGTGTCGCGTGCTGGGGTGTCCCCACGAGTTGTGGCGATGGCAGACGGCGTGCACGCGTGAGGTCGTCGATCTCGTCGTAGCGCTCGTCCCACACCCCAGATTCATCCATCCACCACAACACGTCGCGACCCCGATAAATGCGCGGCAGACGAACATGCTCGCCGGTCGCGAGCGTCACGGGCCGCCCAGAACGGTGAATCTCGTCCGCTAGCTGGACGCCGGTCGCGGAGGCCCCGACGACGAGCACTCCACCCGGTGGCAACTGCTCCGGTCGCCGATACTCCATCGGCGAGAGGCACTCGATGGACGGCGGCACCTCGGCCCGCAGGGCCGGCACGTTGGGCAGGTTGCATGCGCCGCTGGCGAGCACCAGGGTCCGACAGGCCAGGGTGCCCTGGTCAGTGACGACTTCGTATCCCACGTCAGACGGTCGTACCGACGTGACGACAGTCTCAGTGCGTACGGGCGCGGCGGTAGAGGCCGCGAAACCCGAAATGAACTTGACCACTTCGGCGGTCGTCATGAAGCCGTCGGGGTCGTCCCCCTCGTAGTGATAACCAGGGAGACGGCATTGCCAGTTCGGCGTCAAGAGTCGGAGTGAATCCCAACGGTCATGACGCCAGGAATTAGCCACACTGCCGCGCTCGAGCACCACATGGTCGATCGACCGCTCGGTGAGATATCGGCTGGCCGCAAGACCGGCATGACCGGCCCCAATGACGATGGTGGTGAACTGTTCGATGACTCGTCTCCGCTAGAAGCCCTTCGCCCGCGACCGCTGAGTTGTCGGTGGGGCAGCGGCATCCCCAGTACGGCGAGAGGAGCGCGCGATGCGGGCTTTTGCACGCCACATACATCGCCGTTTGGGGGCCCAAAGGGTAGCGACACCCACTGATTCGCATGTGACGGGCAAGAATGAAGGTAGCAAACGGCTATTTCACGTCGACGGTGACATTCGTTGGATTGGTCACGAGATCGAACACCGCCGAGCGCTTTTGAGATTGCGCCACCAACGCTTCGATATCCTGTTTCGACGCGTCCGCGTCGACGGTGAACGTGACTTTGATGTCCTGGAATCCTGTTCGCACGTCGCTGTCGATCCCGAGGATGCCTTGGATGTCCATATTTCCTTCGAGCGTCGCTTCGACCGATTTCAGCTGAATACCACGATTCTGAGCCACCGCCGCGACACCCGCCATCAGACAGCTCGCGAGCCCGACGAGTACGATCTCGACTGGTGTTGCCCCATGATCCTCAGAGGCAAACACTTCGGGATGGTCGGCGTCGAACGAAAACTCCGTCTTATGCTTCTGCTCTTCACCGAGACCGCGAAACCCTTGTACGGTCGAGCGACTGTGGGTGCCATGTTGCCACTTGCACGCCGCTCGCCAGGTGAACTGTGCCGCCTGCGGCGCCTCTGTGAGCGCGGTCCGCGCCGCTAGCAGGGCTTCCACATTGACTCCATTGTTCACGCTGCCTTCAGACATGGTTCTCTCCTCTTCTCCGGGTTACAAAATTAAAACATGTCTCATGCGACGCAAGGCGGGTCCGGACAGGATACAACGAGACGGGCACCGTCTCGAAGGCAACGATATGATCCGACGGTGACGACCCTGCATCCGAAAACGACCCCAGGCTCGGTGGGGGTGGTCGCCACACAGTTCGTGGACCTCCGACGACCACTCGTCTTGGAGTCCGGCCGCGTGCTGCAGTCGGTCCGTATCGCCTACGAAACATATGGCACGCTCTCACCCGCCCGGGATAACGTCATTCTGGTCTGTCATGCGTTGAGCGGTGACGCCCACGCTGCCGGCTACGCCGCGGCGGAGACCGCTGAGAGCACCCGCGACGGGTTTCGCGCCGAAGAGCGCGACGCTGACAAGGGCCGAGGCCTCGGCTGGTGGGATGGCATGATCGGCCCGGGCAAGGCATTCGACACAAGCCGATTCTTTGTCGTGAGCTCGAATCTTCTGGGCGGGTGCAAAGGGTCCACCGGTCCGTCATCGCTGAACCCGGAGACCGGTCAGCCGTACGGGTCCGATTTTCCGGTCGTGACGGTCGCGGACATGGTGCGCGCCCAGCACGCGCTGCTGCAAGAGCTTGGCATCACGCGGTTGTGCGCTGTCGCCGGGGGATCGTTGGGCGGCATGCAAGCGCTCGAGTGGGCGATACAGTACCCGGCTGACGTGGATGCCATTATTCCCATCGCCAGCACTCACGCGTTGCATCCTCAGGGTATCGCCTGGAATGCGGTGGCCCGCAATGCCATCACCGCCGACCCACACTGGCAAGGCGGTCATTACTACCACACGGGGCGCGCCCCGACCGCGGGGATGGGTGTGGCCCGCATGGTCGGACACATCACCTATTTGTCGGCGGTGTCAGTCAACGAGAAATTCGGACGACGGTTGCAAGCCGGGGACAATATCCGGTACGACCTGACGAGACCCGAATTCGAAGTTGAAAGCTACTTGCGTCATCAAGCCGATGGGTTTGTGAAACGCTTTGACGCCAATACCTACCTCTACCTGTCGCGGGCACTCTCGTATTTCGACCTGGCTCGGCAATACGGAGACGGCCAGCTCACGCGCGCGCTGCGCACGGTGTCGGCGCGAACGCTCCTCATCGTGTTCAGCTCTGACTGGTTGTACCCGCCCGAGGGTTCCGAAGAGCTCGCTGACGCCCTGCGCGCCACCGGTCACGACGTCGACCTCCATCGTATCGATGCGCCCTACGGGCACGACTGTTTCTTGCTCGAAGAAGCGCGTCAGAGTCCCATGATTCGAGAGTTTCTCTCACGTCAGTCCTCGTGAGTTTCTAGGGAGTCCAGCATTTATGGAAGAGTCTCGTCAATTCGGGTTCGAGACCCGCCAGGTCCACGCGGGGCAACGTCCCGACCCGAACACCGGCGCGCGGGCGGTCCCGATCTACCAAACCACGAGCTACGTGTTCGAGGACCCGGATTCTGCCGCTGCATACTTCAACCTTCAGGACTACGGGAACACGTATTCACGCATCATGAACCCGACCGTGGCGGTGCTCGAAGAACGCATCGCGAGCTTGGAAGGCGGATGTGGTGCGGTCGCGTTTGCCAGCGGGATCGCCGCCCAGGCGGCGGCGTTGTTCACGCTGCTCTCCCCTGGTGACCATGTCGTGTCATCGTCCGCGGTCTACGGCGGGACGGTCAACCAGCTCAAGCACTATCTCGGCAAGATGTCCGTCGACCTCACGTGGGTGAACCCCGACGATCCCGATGCCTGGAAATCCGCCGTCCGAGACAACACCAAAGCCTTTTACGGCGAGACGATAGGAAACCCTGGCGGGAACGTCCTGGACATCGAGACGGTCGCCGGCATCGCGCACGAACACGGACTCCCGCTGCTTGTGGACAACACGTTCGCCAGCCCGTTTCTCTGCCGTCCCATCGAATGGGGCGCAGACATTGTGCTTCACTCCGCGACAAAGTTTATCGGCGGTCATGGCACCAGCATCGGTGGAATCGTCGTCGAATCGGGTGAGTTCAACTGGTCAAATGGCCGTTTCCCAGTCGTGGCAGACCCCTCGCCGGCGTATCACGGGCTCCAATTCCACGAGACGTTTGGCACCTACGGCTATCTCATGAAGCTCCGCGCCGAGACGCTTCGGGATCTCGGCGCGGCGATGAGCCCATTCAACGCGTTTCTGTTTCTGCAAGGACTCGAAACCTTGTCGCTTCGCATGACGCGTCATGTCGAGAATGCTGCGACCGTGGCTCGCTATCTGTCGGCGCACGAACAGGTGTCACGCGTGACGTATCCGGGGTTGCCCGCGAGCCCGTACCGACCGCTCGTCGACAAATATTTACCGGATGGCGCAGGAGCCGTCTTCTCGTTTGACTGCCCGGGCGGGCGGCAGGTCGGCAAGGATTTCATCCGTGGCGTGACACTCTGGTCACACCTCGCCAACGTCGGAGATTCGAAGAGCCTCATCATCCATCCGGCCAGTACGACTCATCGTCAACTCAACGATGACGAGCTTCTGGCCGCCGGCGTTGGCCCTGGGACGATCCGGCTCTCGGTTGGTATCGAGAACGTCGACGATCTGATCTGGGACTTGGAGCAGGGTTTTGCACTCGCGGCCGCATCCGAGGGCTCGGCGGGAGTATCGGCATGAACGGAACGTTCGAAGTACGTCGGTATCAGGACGCTCTGACGATTCAGCGGGTGCTCCACACCGCAAAAACGGTCGCGGTCGTGGGCCTCTCAAAGAACGAATTACGGGCGAGCTATTTCGTCGGCTACTACCTGAAACGCCAAGGATTCCGGGTGATCCCGGTCAACCCGCGCGAGCTAGAGATCCTTGGCGAACCCAGCTACCAGTGCCTCGCTGATATTCCCGAGCCGGTGGACATTGTGAACGTGTTTCGCGCGCCCAGCGCCCTGCCCGCGATCGCGACCGAGGCGGTGGCGATCGGGGCAAAGAGCCTGTGGTGCCAGTTCACCGTCATCAACGAAGAAGGCGGCCGAATCGCGGAAACCGGCGGCCTCGCGGTCGTCATGGACCGGTGCCTCAAAGTCGAACACGCCCGCTACGCAGGACGAATGCACTGGCTCGGCTTCAATACCCAACGTCTCACCTCGGTCCGAGGCGGCCTGCAGTAATACTTCGACGCGCGGCAGCACGGGTGGGCGGAACCGCGAGATGTCCTCCCACCGACCAATACCGCCGACCGTCCCCCGTGCGGGCGTGTCCGTCCCTGGCGGTCCTTTCAGGTATAGTTTGATACTACGAAGTGCTACAATGTAGAACATGTCCAAAGTCGGAATCCGAGCACTGAAGCAAAACGCATCTGCAGTGGTTGGTGAAGCAGCGGCCGGCGAGCCTGTGACGATTACAGATCGTGGGCGACCGGTCGCCATGCTGGTGCCGATCGCCACGAGCCGACTCGACGCCCTCATCGCCGCCGACCGGGTCCGGCCCGCACTGCGCCCGCTGAGTGGGCTGCCGGTCCCCACGTCGCGACGGAGAGACCGTCCGACGCTGTCAGAGGAGCTCGCGAGGATGCGCCAGGCTGAGCGGTACTGAAGCCGTGTACTACCTGGATACCTCGGCTGCCGTGAAGTTGGTCGTCGCCGAGAAAGGGTCAAAGGCGCTTCGCCGCTGGCTCACCTCTCGCGATGGCCAGATCGCGTCGAGCGACTTGCTGCGCACGGAACTGCTGCAGGCGACGCGGCGAGCCGCGCCGGAGCAAATGGTGCAAGCTCGTGCGGTTCTCGATGCCTTGGTCCTTGTCACTATGTCGACGGACGTGTTCGAGCAGGCAGCTAGGTTTGAGCCCGCCGTGCTTCGCAGTCTCGACTCACTGCACTTGGCCGCTGCCCTTGAGTTCGGCGATGAACTGGCCGGGATAGTCACGTACGACAAGCGTCTGGCCGACGGATGCAAGGCCCTAGGGATCCGGGTCGTCACACCGTCCTAGACGGTCCCCAAGACGAACGCTCTCTTTATGCTTGCACCGTTGGGCGTTGCTCACGGAGCCATTCTTCGTTCGTGCACGAGTGATCAAGAAACTCATGCGGCTGCCCACTGGTAGCACTTCAGGAGACCCCCGAGACGCTCGCGGCACGAACGGCGTTGTTGCGCAATCCTAAGATCAGGCTGGGCACCGCCTGGTCGCATCCCTCGTCCTTCAGATTGCGTAGGACTGGGGCCCGTCGAGTTGGGTCCTCCGGTTCAGCAGGTTGCACGCGATCGTTGCCTCGACCTCCTGGCCACCGGAACTTCGGGCGCGGAGTGCACCTCCACCACCAACACGATGCGCACCGACGGCACATGGGCCAACCGGCTCCCGGACTCTGGCTCGGCACCTTGATGCATGATTGCGGGATGGGGCGGGGCGCTCTTTTTTTTCTTCTACGAATGGCCCCGGGATCGAGGCGAGCTCCTGCGTTAGACTGATTGCTCATACTCACCAGTGCCCGATGCGGGAACACCGCCTGGAGTAAGGAGAATCGATATGAAGAAAGTTCAAAGCGCTTTTGTTCTGGCCGCGCTCGTCGCGCTGGCTTCCTCTTTGTCTGCGCAACAGGCTCCCATGAGCTTTTTCGTAACCAGCACAGGACCGGGTGACGGCGCCAACCTCGGCGGACTCGAAGGTGCGGACGCCCACTGTCAGATGCTCGCCGCCGGCGCCGGTCGTGGCAGCGCCACCTGGCGCGCCTACCTCAGTCAAGCTTCGGGTTTTCAGGGCCCGCCTGCGGTCAACGCCCGAGATCGTATCGGAACCGGCCCGTGGTACAACGCCAACGGGGCGATGATTGCGGCGAACGTGGCAGATCTTCACGGAGATATTCAGCGCGACCGAAACAACATCCGCAAGCCCACTGCGCTGGACGAAAACGGTGAAGAGGTCAAGGGAGTCGGGGACCAGCCCAATGAACACGATATCCTGACCGGCTCAGACTCCCATGGCCGGGTTGTTGGACCGGTCGGCACGGCCGCGGCGACTACCTGCAACAACTGGACGAGCGACGGCGACGGTGCGGCGATTGTCGGCCACCACGATCGTCTCGGTGGTCCCAACGCATCCTGGAATTCGGCCCATTCCAGTCGCGGCTGCAGCCAGGAGAACCTGGTGGGGACCGGCGGTGCCGGACTCCTCTACTGCTTCGCGATCGACTGATCCTATTCCGCGAGGTTCCCGCAGGTGTTCCGACGGGCGCGGTCGAGTGGTCGACGGCCGCGACGCCTGAGCACGACGAGACTTCGACGTAGCGGGCAGCGGATGTTCACGGACGGTCCTCTGAGGAGGCGTCCGTGGATGTTCGTCTGGATAGAAGGGAGAACGTCCATGCGACGCACAACGCTGACTATCGCCGCACTTGCGCTCGGGATGGTGCTGGCGGGCACCGGTGGTGCCCGCGGCCAACCGCACGCGTCGGGCATGTCGCCAGAGCGGCTCGAGCGCGTTACGGCCGTGCTGGACAAGTACATCGATGCCGGAGCGCTTGCTGGGGCCGTCTCACTCATCTACCGACACGGCGAGATTGCGCATCTCAGCGCGCGAGGCTTTCAGGACGCGGACGCCAGAACGCCGATGCAGCGCGACACGATCTTCGGCTTGGCGTCCATGACAAAGCCGATCACGGCGGTCGCAACGATGATGTTGGTCGAAGAGGGCAAGATCAGGCTCGACGAGCCGGTCGACCGCTGGCTCCCAGAGCTGGCCGATCGCCAGGTGCTCAACGATCCCGTGGGGCCGCTCGACGACGTCCATGACTCCCCGCGGCCGACCACGGTACGTGATCTGCTCAAATACACGATGGGCATCGGGGTCGTCGGTTTCGCCGGCATCGCCCCCGACGCGCCGATCGCCGTCGCCTTTGCAGCACAGCGTGGGCGGCGCGAGACGCCCCCGGATGAATACCTGGAGCGGCTCGGCGCGCTGCCCCCTGGTGTACCCACCAGGTGAGTATTTCATCTACAACACCGCGTCTGATGTAGCTGGCGTGCTCATCGCGCGAGTATCCGGTATGGCGCTGGACCGGTTCCTGGAGACGAAGATCTTCGACCCTCTTGGCATGACGGACACGGGCTTCTGGGTGCCCCCACCAAAACGCGCGCGCCTGGCCACCTATTACCGCGGCGGGCCGGGAACGCTGGTCCCTATGGCGAACAGCGACACGCGCTATGTGGCAGCGCCCGCCTTCCCTTCCGGGGCTGCAGGCCTCGTGTCCACGGTGGACGACTACCTAGCGTTCGCGCGCATGCTGCTGAACAAGGGCGAGGTGGACGGCGCGCGCCTCCTGTCGCGCAAGTCCGTTGAGCTAATGACGACCAACCAGATGACCGATGACCCAGCCAAGCGTCTCTTCGTCAGCGCCGACTTCTGGCGCGGGTCGGGGTTTGGCCTTGGTCTCATGGTTACGACCGAGAGGCTCGATCTTGGCCCATCCGTCGGATCGTTCTGGTGGAACGGCGCCACTGGCGTCACCTGGACCGCTGATCCGCACGAAGACTTGATCTTCCTCAACTTCATTCAACGCAGGGGTACGCCGTCCGGGTTCAGCGCCGACTACATGCAGGCGGTCTACCAGGCAATCGTCGACTGAGATAGGCCACTCGCTGGGCAACTCCGACGATCGGCCCCGTGCCTTCGCCGAGAGGCGCTCAAGGGCGTAGTTGTAGGCGTCCAGGTTGTCGGTGGGACGGGTCACCACGGCCGAGCATAGCCACCACCGCAGCGACAGGCCGTTGCGAGATCACTCTTCAGAAGTCGCCCTGTGAGTTGCGTCGCTCAGTTCATCGGCGTGACGCGCAGATTGGCGAAGTCGCCATCGCTGGTGTTGCCGGTCCGCAAGCCGATCGAGCCATGTTCGGGCTTACGAACTTCGAGCGTGGGCGAGGAGTTGGAACCCACATAGATCTGGATCCTTCCGCCGTACACCACGAGGCGGAGGTGCACCCAATCAGTTGGTACGACCGACGCATCGACCGGGTTCATAGGAGCCATTAACCGCGACTCCGTAGAAGCGGAGGGTCTTCTGCTCGACCCGGGCGAAGTTACCGCTCGCCTCCAGCCGTTTTTGCAACGGACCTGCGCCACCACTGAAAGGAAGTAGCTCGCCCCACTACCGATCCAAACGGCAGTCGCCTCTGACGCTCACAGTGTCTCGCGCGGTCCCCGTACCAGTTATTGCGAGCCGCTCAACTCGCCGGCGCACCGGGGGTGCTCTGGTCGCCAGCCTTGCCCTTGACGATTGTCGTCGCCAACGACATCATGGCGCCCAGGTCGGTCAGATTCGCGGGCACGACGAGCGTGTTCGCTGCCTTAGCCAGGTTTCCAAACTCGCCGATATACTGTTCGGCGATGCGGAGTTGCATGGCCGCGGCGCCGCTTTCATCGGTCAGGGCACTTGCCACTTGGCGAAGTCCGTCGGCGGTCGCCGTAGCGATGGCGAGGATGGCGTCGGCTTCACCCGCCGCTACATTGATCTGCTGCTGTTTCGCTGCCTCCGACGCTTTGATCACTCGCTGCTTTTCGCCTTCGGCTTGGTTGATATTCGCGTCACGCTCGCCCTCGGACGTGAGTATCACGGCGCGCTTTTCTCGTTCAGCGCGCATCTGCTTCTCCATCGCACTCAATACGTCATGCGGCGGGTTGATGTTCTTGATTTCGTATCTCAGAACCTTGACCCCCCAAGGGTCGGACGCTTTGTCAAGCTCAGCCACGACGTTGTGGTTGATGGCGCCCCGCTCCTCGAAGGTACGGTCCAGGTCAATCTTTCCGATCTCGCTACGCAAGGTGGTTTGCGCCAACTGCGAGATGGCAAACATGTAGTTTCCAATTCCGTAGGACGCTCGTCCGGGATCCAAAACCTGCATATACAAGACACCGTCTACCCCTACTTGGACGTTGTCTTTTGTGATGCAGATCTGCTCGGCGATGTCAGCCGCCTGCTCTTTGAGGGAATGCCGATAGGCAATTCTTTCGACAAACGGAAACAGTACGTGAAAACCGGCTCGTAATGTGCGGCTGTATTTGCCGAGTCGTTCTACGACATAACCGTTTTGTTGGGGGACTACAACCGCCGTCTTTGCCAAGACAAAAATGACGAGGGCCGTGATGGCCAGTGCTACATATAGTGAAGTCATACCGTGTCCCGTGTCGGTCGGAGGAAAAAGCCTCCTGCGATTCAATCGATACTGACGTGCAAGATCAGCCCGTCGACCTTGACGACTTTGGCCCGAGCACCTGAGGAAATCGTGCCAGACCCCACGTTACGAACGGTCCACGTGCTGCCTCGAAAGTCGGTACGGGTATCGCGTCCCGGTCCCAGGGCGTCGTGAAGCCGCACATATTCACCCGTAACGCCCTCTGGGAAATCGGGCAGCCGGCTCCGCAGCCTGGCGGATAAGCTCTTTCGGAACGTGACCATCGACACTAGAGAGAGGACGGCAAAACTCAGCCACTGCATCCATTCCGGAATCGAGAGTCCCGCCAGCTCGCCGATGCCAACAATGAGGGCGGATAGTCCAAGGAAGACCAAGTAAAACTGGGCGTCAACCGCCAAGAGCTCTGCACCGAATAGCGTGACACCAAGGATCATCCATCCCCACCAGGTCATACGCAACCTCCCGTGACGTGATTCTCAGACTATATCTCTAATGAACTGTCATACTGATGCGCGCAAGCACTCCTGGGCGGGGCATCCCGCCTGGCGACCTGCGCGGTGACGAAGGAATATCCGAAGAACGCCACGATATACACCACGCCGAAGACCTTGACGTTCGCTCGTCCTGGCACATACGCGAGGTGAACGGCACCGCCTCGAAGCCCACCAACAACAGCTCGACCAGCACGGTGGCCAGCAACACCCATAGGACAGTGTGCCCCACCGCCAGCGTAGCGCCCCACAGTACCCAGTAGGCCGGCAGGGTCAGTGCCATGATCGGGACCACGGCCAACCGCATCACGTGCCGCACGCCGCGCAGGTAGCGCGCGGTGTCCTTCTGCTCCGTCATCCGGAACACCCAGTTGGCCGGCAGCTCGCTCGGGATAGTGAAGAGGATGCGGAGCCCGACAAGCGTGAAGAACGACAGGACGAGTGGAACCGACAGCAACGCGGCACTGAGCACGTCAAGGCCCGGCCGTTGCTCGCCAGCGAACAACCGACGTCGCAGGATCGCGCCGATGACGGTCCCGTCCCCGGCCCCTGTGCCGAGCCAGGTAAACCCGATGGAGGCCACGACGAAGGTCAGTGCGATCCCGACGTATACGGCCAGGAGAAGCGGGAAGCGTTGGTTGCGGCGGATCGTATTGACCACGAACACCACGACTGCCGTTTCAGTCGGGCCAGGGACCATGACGTGAGACGTGACCCACCGCAGCGCCCTCGCCGGAGCGGCGGGTTCACGCATCACCGCCGCTGGCGATTCCAGTTCCCGGCGTCTGACGCGGGCGGCCCCTGCGAGATACGAGAGTGTCGCGGCCACACCGACGGGAGTGAAACGGCCGCGGTCGCGGCTCCCGCATTCTGCCAACGCGGGACCTCGCGCCTCGTCTCTGTACGCACTCCTCACATTTCTTGAAGCGGCGCGTAGTGGTGACTGCGCGGAATCGGACGGAGGAGCTTGGAGGAACGTCTTGGCCTGCTACCGCGTTGGCGGGAAGACACCAATCGTTGCAACCGTGAGTCCGATGGCATACGCCCAGACCATCCAGATGCGATGACGTTGGATATCCCGATGCAAGATGGGATGGCTCAGAACGCAACGACCAGCGCAACGCCGGTCACGATGTTGGCCACCGTTGATACCCGACTGACCAGCACCGGGAAGATCACGGCCATCGAGATGGCGCTGATTCCGGTCAACAAACCCGACAGCACAAAAACCCGCCCCGACCAGCGATGCACGCCAGGCCAGCGCCGCCGGACCGCTGGGGCAAGTTGCAGCGGACCCAGCACCGTGAATGCGATACCGGGCAGCAGATGCATCGCGGAAATGAACGGGTGGGTGGTATAGCTTGTGATTTGCTCCTCGTCTTCCGGCACGACCCCTGATGAGAGCACTGGCGTGATCGACGAAAACCGCACAACTCCAGACGCGATTGCAGCGCCGCCCAGCATCAATAACAGCAGAGGCACAATCCAGTTGGAGAGAAACTACGTTCGGTCGGTCGGCGCGTGCTTCATCGTATTCTGGTCGTTGATCTCAACGTTCGTAGTAGTGGACGGCGTCCCCGAAGGCCAGGTTCCATCGCGCGCGTTACAATGCGCCACGCAGTGTCTGTGAACTCCTGGACGTCCGCATGAGACATGACCGTATCGGAAGTCAATAGATGGATTAGGCGGGTTCGCATGTCGGCCCAAAGTGGAAATGTCCGCTTTCTCCGTTCCCACACTCACGTCCGCCGAAGTAGCCTCGGCGACCCAGGTCGCCGAGCAGGACCCAGGGCGCACGACTTGGCGATGGTCTGGAGTTGCATGTTCGACAATGCCTGCCGCGGCCGCGGGGACCAATCCGACGATGAGTTGCGTTGGCCGCCTGAGGCGGGAAGAGAAGGCCTTCCCTGGAAAAATTCGCCCAGAGGACGCCATGTGCGGGTCCGAGCCTCCTCTAAGACGCTTCCAACACGATATCGAAGTCGATACGCAGCTCGGGGCGAACTACCACCGAGGTACCCGCGACAGGGATCGGCAGAATGCCAAAGTCGATTGGCGACACCGTCGTAGTGCCGGTGAAGCGATCCCCCCGCCTCATCGCGCGAACGTCCAACCGCTGGAATCGGCCGTGTATCTCCAGCTCACCCTCTACCAGCCAGATGTCCGCCTCGATCAGGATGATCGTCAATGAGTGATACGTGATCCGTGGGAACCGCTGTGCGTCAAGCCCTTCCGGCCCAAGCATGTGCACCATCGCCCGCCGGCGCTCCCCCGCAGACCCAGACGCACCGACCACACGGAGCTCGCCGACATCGATCACGAGTGCCAGGTGGGGCGTGTCGGTATCGTCGACCGACCCCTCGGCGAGCGGCGCCTCAATCACGTAACCGACCGCGTCCCCACCGGGCGTCCCCGACGCCGGGACGTGAACCGTGACCATGGACCGCGCGGTATCGATCCAGCGCATTTCTGCGCCCAGGGTGGCGACCGCCACCAGCATCCAGGCTACGACTGCCCCCGCCGGCAGCAATATCGCTCGAACGGTCGCCCGAAATCCGCGCAGTGGCACGCCCTACGATACAGAATTAGACAACCGCCGGGTCGCGCTGGGCTGGTTGCGGTTGCCGACCGGATCCGTAGCGAACCCCGACGGTGAAACGCCCCTCCTCTGCGGCCGACTGTAGCCGGCTGTCGTCTTTGGCGCTCACGACTCTGACAGCGCTGGACGAGCGAGTACACCTCCCTGCGCTAACGACATCGTGCAGCGCACGCTCTCGCAAAGCGCCGCAGCGTTCACGATTTTGCTTGTTGCCTTGCGAGAAAACCCTCGTCGACGCGCAAGAGAGCTAGATGCAGTCGGCGAGTCAAGCCCCGAAAGAATCGGAGCCGCGCCGGTTGCGAGGGGAGTTTGTCATGACTATCGCTGCACACATTGCCGGAGAGGTTGTCGACGTTGTTGGAACGTGGATGCCTGTACCACGAAGCGTCAGTGCGAGAGAGGTGAGACCAGTCCCGGAGAGTGGGGTGGCGTCGAGCACTCAGGGGGCCGCGCTGTCGCTCCTCCAGGCACTCGACACGGACGCAGTCCGGGCAGACGCCCTGTATGCAGACGTCTTCCGACGCCTGACCAAATACTTCGGGCGGCGTGGCGCACGCGAACCCGAAGATCTGGCTCAGGAGACAATCACCCGCTTCGAAGGCGATCTAGCGGCCCCCGACGTCCCCTCGGCGTACTTCGGCTACCCGCTGAACCGACACACGCACCACCCCGCCGTAGTTGAGAGATCCGACGCCAATCACGTAATCCCCCTCCACCAGATGGCGAATGATCTGCGAATCGAGCTCGCCGCCGGTATCGTCGTTGTATTCAATCTCCTCACAAGGAGTCACGCTAAATAAGGTTGCAGTTGGGTCGACCGGAGAATCATCCGAATCTTTTCGTATGTCGATCTGGTAATCGTCCTCGGTGACCGTGAATCGCAAGAAACGTTGGTCTGTGCCGACGTTGATGAGCAGTCCCTGACGCGACAACAGTTCTGCGGAGGCCAGAGGCGCCGCATCGCAGGCTGTTTCCCGACCAGTAGCTGGATCCCTTTCTGGGCCACCCAAGACTCTGCGACCTGTCTCGGGGTCCCTCAAGACGGTGTGACCAAACTCAGTGATCGTCAGCTTATCCAGATCCTCGTAGGCGAAGGAGAACAGACCCTCCGAACGCAGGTATCGCAGGTCGTCAATGAATTCCTCTCTGCCGCCATACTTGTAGACTCAGCCGTTCATATCTTCAGCGAGTCCATCAAGCACGTCGAACGCACCTTGAGCCCTGACCTGCTCGCGGAGCGTAAGCAATCTCTCCTGCCTTAATTCGTCGGCAACGAGTTCGACCGCAGTGAAGCGCTTCCGGCCATCCTCGAAGGGCTGAAGATATCCCCCTTCATTCAGCTGCGTCAGTATTTTGCTCGCGACATCGGCGCTTCGCCCCTCCAGGTCAGCGCCAGCCGTGGACCGGGGGGCGGCAACCTCCGCGTCCGACCCGGTGGCGATCATGCGAACCGGATGAGGTCTGTTGATGGGACGATCAGCGCCACCACCAAACCCGTGGCCGCCAGCTCCATGAGAATATCGGTTGACCGAAGTGACGGATAGAGATCGAGGGGTTTCTGATAGACGAAGTTGAAGGTGATGACAAAGAGAATGGTGGCGACGGACGTGAGAGAAAAAATCGCGAGCCCTACGGTCTCGAGATCCTTCGCGAACAGGAGCCAGGTGTCTCGGGATTTTGCGGCCGCGGCCCCCTGAGAATCACCGTCTTCCGAAACGTCCTGGTCGGACGGGCGATTCTTCTCAGCAGAATCAACGGTTGACGCATTCGACGGGGTCGTCGTCGCGTCCTGCGACTCGGGCGTCGGCACTGCTTCGGTATCCATCCGTCAGTGCTTCCTCGAGGGCTCTCGTGTCTCGCGGACCGCGTCGGGCCGCAGGTGTTCCCACGGAACACGGGTGCTCAGTGGCCCATGGCGTGGAGGAGCACGTTGATCCCGAGCGAATAGCCATCCGGCGCGAACTGCTCGAAGAACCGGGGGTCATCCCCTTCCCGTTCCCAGGAGTCCTGGATGTCAGTGTTGTGGGTCATGGCGACGAGAATCCGCCCCTCTTGATCGGTGATGACCCGGAAGTGTGCCACGTCGCTGTCACGTCCGCGCTCCGATGTCGACCTACCGCCGGTGCGGCGCCAATAGCGGATGTTCGTGATCTGCGGCACTTCCCAGATCCGGTAGTGCAGGTTGAACAGGGCGTGCTCGAGCCCGAGGTCCGTCAGCGGATACTCCGCCGGGGGCAGGACGCGCGCGATCTCGGCCGACCACTGGTTCCACGCGGCGGTGCCCCAGAAGTCGTCCACCCACAGGAAACCGCCCTTGACAAGGTAGTCGTGAAGCGCCCGTGCCTCATCGGGGCTAAGACCGATGGTGCCGACGTCGGAGGCGATCACGAACGGACAGGTGAACAGCGCAGGGTCAGTAATACCGACGACCCAATGATTGGGATTGCCGCGGGTGTCGAAATCGACCTTGGTCGATGTAAGCTCCGACAACCGGATCATAAAGTTCTGGTCGGCCGCCGGATAATCGGTACTCCAGCCGTAGCCTTCGCGTTCTCGTCGCACGCTCGTATAGGCCAGTCGACAGAAGCTGAAACCGTTGTCGAGATGGTCCGCAGGCTTGAATCGCGGCGGCATCCGGGAGCGCCGGAAACCACCCCGGCCAATTTGGGCGTCGCCTGTCGTGCTGAGCATGGCGGCGGACAACATCCAGATGACAAACCGCGTGACCCAACGAGAGGCTCTCGGCATAGTGTGCGTTCTTCAGGGTGCCGACTGATGACTGACGACTGATTGTGACACACGTGGTCCGACACGTGGATCTGTTTGTTGACAGCCCGGAGGCAACACTCGCCACTCAGGAGTCTCGCCAAGGTGACCACCCCTCCGATCTTCTTGGTCGGCGAGAACGACCGACGTGTCCCGATGCCCCAGTGCGTGGAGATAAACCGGGCACTCAAGAGTCACGGTGGGCCAACGCACCCGTATGTCGCGCCCCGCGAGGGGCACGGGTGGCGGGAGCTCCGACAACCCTTGTCGAATACGCTCCGCGATCGTGGATAGCTTGGAGTCGTCGTCAAACAATCCCGACCAGTTTGCGTTCATCCCCCGGTAGAGCGGTTCGTCGTATAGCAGCTGAGTCGTCCATTCGATGGTGTGCACCTTTGCAATCTCGGCGGAAACCACCAGTCGTGCCGCCTCGTAGAGCTCGTCGGCCGTCACATCGCGATAGGCGATGACGCTTTCAGGATTCCTTGGGTCCCGTAGACCAGAGTCCTCGCCGGGGCTTGTCGCCACCCTGGCCCGAAACGCGTCCACAAACGCGTTGTGCTCACGTACGAATACGTTGTAATAGAAGCTCAAACCAATGTTGAAGTTGTCGGGGAACGCCACAGATTCCTGGCCACGCCACTGGGGCAGCTGGGGGGCGTCTGGCGACAGGAGCGGCAAATAGCCCTGAAGCTCACCCTCACCGGCATGCCCGTCTCGACGCTCCATGAGTAGCTTCGCGCGGTCGGTCGGGTCTCGCCGCACACGCTGGACCGACGTCTCGTCGTATCCATAAATCTGCGAGGCGTCCCGCCAGGCCGTGACGTTGTTGCGGGTCGTCCGATAGGCCCGCTGATAGCGCTCTTCGCCCTCATGCTCGAACGTCGGTGGTGGACCGTCTTGCGCGATGCGTGCCTGATCGATTCGATCCCGAGGTCGGCACACGTGCAGGATGGCCGAGATTCGGGTCGCGACCTTCCCCCTCTATCCGCCGTCAGGTCCACCAGGGCCTACACTTCGTCACCCGTGGGCTCCACATGGGGCACCCGGTTCATTTGCTGACGCAGCCGCGCGAGCTGCGAATACATACGGAGCCGCGCGCGGCTCTGATTGCCCAGCGGCCGATGCTCGGCGAGACACTGCCACGGATTCATACGCAGCCGCTTTGCAAACTCATCATGAGCCAGCGTCGTAAACGTTTGACGCGGAATGCGGACGGTCGCAGCGGGCACAAACGGCGACAGCCTCTCTGGCCAGCGCACCGATGCGTCCTCGATCGGCATGCGATGCGGGTCAGTTTGAACCTGGACCAAGATGTCGAATTCGACATCCTGCTGCGCCAGGGTGGCGGCCATGTTGTCGCGGAGATAGTGGGGTGGCACGTGACCAAACGGCACGCCTGGAATCGTCGTGATGACGCGTGAGCGTGGCCGAAACGAATACATCATGGCCTGCCCTTCGCCAAGCAAGCACGGCACGCAGCTCCAATATCGTGTCGCGAGCGGGTTGTATTGCGTCTCATTCCACAGGGCCTGCATCGCGAAATCGAGCACATGCGAATCCATCGGATTCAAGAAATAGAACACCGCCATGTCACGAAAGCTCCAGACCTGTAGCTTCGCGTTCTCGCGGGTGTTGGGCGTGACAAACGTCGGCGTGCACACGGCGAGCAAGTCCTGCGTGTGTTTCTCGTCGTCGAGGATCTTTGGACCGTGAACATCCATCAGCTTTATGGACATGCTCCCGAATCCGACGTCCTCGATGTCCGGTGGGAGGTTGGGACCGGGACCCGAATACCGCACATACGCGGGGAACGAGCGCGGCGTGGCAAAGATGCCCCGCCGCATATGCTCGGGAAGATCATCACGAATGACTACCTCGGCATGCACAATGCCGTGCGTCTTTGTATTTCCCCCACGCTCGAAGTTGCCGGGACGATACGTGCGACGCATGTAATCGCCAAAACTCGTGATGATCGAATTCAGGCTCTCTTCCTCATCCGGATAGATCCGCTCCTCCGCGAGACCCAGGCCCTCGTTGGGTCGTCTCCAGTTGATGAGACATTGAATACACCGCGCTAAGAACTCTCGGAAGACTCGATTCAACGTTCGTCGAAAGAACGGCTCCAGAAGTCGTTCGACGTGTAGGACGTTGATCAGCCCCCGATGGAGAGCCAGAAGCAACGGGGTCCAGAACCCCGCGGTCGGGGTCGGTCCCGCCGACACGCCGACCGGTCGCGTCGAGGGCGCCCCCGCGATAAAACGCAGCGCCCGGAGCCCCGGGAGAAAGAAATAGGCACTGCCATGGACGGTCACGAACCGCGGCACCCCGTCAAGACGTTCCGCAACTCCCTCACCCCGAGGCATGGTGAACACATCGGTCGCGGTGTGACCCGGGGTCGGTAAACGGTTACCGAGGAGGGGGTCGGTTTCGTCGCTCAAGCCCGCAAAATTCGTGCTCATCATCCATGCGTTCTGGACAAACTCGAACTGACGCGAAATGTTGGCGACGAGCCCCATGAAGTGCAATCCACGTGAGCTGTCATCGGGCTTGAGCTGGAGCGCCTCCTCGACCGACACCTGCACGCCATACGCTCGACCACGCCGAACAATCCTATGAAAGCGCGCCGACGCAATCAGGTCGTCGCGAAAAGATGTCCGTTTGAAGCCAAGCATCCGTAGGAGACGCCGCCACATGCCTCGTGTGCCAGCCGGCAGATCGCCGGTCCGTGGGTTGGTGCGACGCACGTGCGCACCAACGGGACACCGGTCGCCGTCCTTATCCTCCGCATACGTGAAGTGGTTGGCAGTCACGTCTTGCAGTCTGGAGCCAACACCCGCGATCGGGTCGTGTGCGAGTTGGGCCAGCGGCTTGCCGTCACGGGCGCGGCCCACCATGGCCGTCGCCAAGCGCTCGCGCTCGCCGGCGTCCGACTTCGCCTGGGCGTCCAGAAACTGCCAGAACCGACGGACGTCCTGACCCAACTGGCGAAGGACAAGATAGGTTCCGTTCCGTCCAAGATCGCGCCGGTCCGCCACCTCCTCGGCCGGGAGTAAGTCAACCGCTCGGGGCTCGCGCATCGGGTCGAGGAGAGGGCGTCCCGTGTATCGCCCGTACTCGTTGGGATAGCCGAGGAGTACCTCTCCCAACGCGACCAGGTTTGTGTAGTCCAGCCGCTCCTTGTCGCCCGGCAGCGTGCGTCGCCAGTCGAGCATCGGTTGACTCACGCCGTCGGCAAAACCAAACGGCTCGGCCCCACCCATATCGGTGGTGGGGGGAAGCGGGCGCACATCGAACGCCCGGTCCCACTCGGCGCCACGAACCGTGCGCTGCCACTCCGCAAAGCACTCGGGCACGGCATAGACCATGACGAGCAGGTGAGGCGTATCTCTGGCGGAGCCACCCCAGTCCCACGCGAGGGGTGCGCTCGCCCCAATATCCCCAAGCCGGCGCGAACGGTTTGGGTCATCCGCCACGCCGGCCAAGAACTCATCTGAGAAGCCCTTCATCACCTCGGGATCGACACCGAGAGCCGTCAGACCCGCCGCCGTCAACGCGACTTGCAACGCGGTTGACGGCGGCGGATCCGTCTCGACGGAGTTTGTCACCGGGGCAGTCTGGAGCCACCGGCCGGCGGCAGCGCGGTCGGCCACCGTCAACAGAAAAAAACGCGCCTCGCCCAGCCGACCGTGACCAAAACGGACGAGAGCCTGAACGTCGTCATACTCTACGCGCCGAGGCCCGGGCGCCACGGACGGCGTCATCCTGGAGAGGGCGCTGGGCTGGAGAGCACGTTCTACAAGAGGCGAAGCCATTCGCGGGTCTCCTGGTCGGTCATCGACGTGCGCTCGATACCTTGCCGAATCAGCGTGTTCCGATGCAGATCGACCGCTGTCAAACCGGGGTACGCCTTGTACCAGACGTCCGTTGGAAACTGGTGTCGACGTAGCACTCGTTTATATTTCTGCTCGTCACGCGCGCCGCGCCGCACCAACCAGTCGGTGCGGGGATAGCCGAGACCGTTGGTGAAGACCAGGTTGACACCCCACCCGATCTTGTTGATGAAGTCGTCCCAATAGCTCTCGACACTGCCGTCGTAATTACTCGCGAAAAACAGCCGACGGCGTTCGTCGACAAACACCCAACGCGCGAAATGAATCGTCTGCACACGGGTCAGATAGCTCCGGTTGAAAATATGGCGCGCCGTGTAGTTGAGCACACACAGGAGAAGCGCAGTGAGCCACTGTCGGAACAGACCTGGCTTCAGATCACCAAACACCGTGAACTGATTGGAGATCTCGTGATCCTCGAGCGCACCGACGCGCTGAATATGTTCGGCCCCTGGGCGTGGAGCGATATCCGGGTCGGTTTTCTCTCGGCGGCGCAGCATATAGACCAACACCGGTGACGCGATCACCAGGAATGGGGTCAACAACAGCAACGCGATTGGTACGCCCACGGCATGCATGGCATTGCGCAGCCGCCAGGCGAACGGGGTCTGTTCCGGCGCTGTCAGGGTGAGACGTCCGGCTCGTTTCTCTTCATCGACAAACTTCACCAGCCGTGCGCGCGTCGCGGTGGCCAGCTCGTCTCGTGGCGTATCGGTATGGTGCACGTAGGCGACGAGTGCGTCGCGAAGGGCACGCTCCTCGTGAACTTGTCGGACGGTGCGGCCAATCCGATTGACGTAATCGGCCGCTGACGGTCGCTCGTGTCGTGTCATCCACGACAACAGGTCCGTGGTCGGACCAAAGCCTTCGCAGTGGGCGAAGATCTGACGAAGACCCGGCCCGCAACGCTCGGCCAGTTCTTCCAGGACTCCGGTCGCCGGCCCATCCGTATCGCCTAGAAATACTAGCGATGTAGGCCACGGGGCAGGCGCTCTCGTGTAGACCGTGATACTGTCCGCCGTCGGCAAATCGAGCACCACGAAACGCGCGACGTGCAGCCGGTCAAACTCTCCAAACGGCACCAGCTCGTTTTTCGGATTGACCACCCCGGGCGAGAGATTCATCGAGACCAACATAGCCCGGAGCTGTTCGACCTTCCCCTCCGCTACCGGGGCCAAAACCATGAAGGTCGATTGTGGCGTCATCGCAGTCTGCCAGTCGTCAAATAGCGCGCATGACCAGACCCGTCAGCACTCGAGGGCGAAGTCATTCAGACCCCGCATAGTCTCACACGTGCGAGCGACCAAAGAACAGGCTCACACGAGCGTGTGGCCACACGCGGGCATCGCAACGCGAGCATAGTAAACCGGATGAGACCCATCCGCAGAGTGAGGCTCCGTAGCGACCGTCCGGCTAGCAACTTAACCATCGCGCGCCTCGCGTCTATACTGGTGCACCACAGACGGCAACCACCAAAACCGCGGGCCACGCCAAACGGTCCCGCCTCTTATGTCAGGGGGTAACGATGAAGAGAGGACGCAGAATCGCCACCGGTCTCGCCACGCTGGGATGGATTCCGACGCTTGTCTTCGTGGGTGTTCACTGGATCGGTGATTCGCATACAACTGCCCAAGAACGCACGCCTATCAAAGTGACGAGAATCTACACCGGCCCGGACGGCACAACCCACGCAGAGGAATACGAGATGCCACTCGGTGCGCCCCGCGGAGCCACGGAGCTCGCCGAGGCAATCGACGTGACAAGTGTGCAGTTTCGTCGGACGTCACCCGACTACTTCATCGATTGGCACACGGCGCCCCGTAAACAGTTCGTGATCACGCTCAGCGGCGAAAGCGAAGTAGAGATCGGCGACGGCACAAGGATCCGACTCCACCCGGGGCACATCCTCCTCGCCGAGGACGTCACGGGCCAGGGGCATATCTCACGCTCGGTCGGAAGCGAGGACCGTATCTCGTTGTTCCTTCCGTTGGAAGAACAATAGACACGGGCTGCTAGCGCACCGCGCTTGTGACGCGTAAACAGCCTGACGACCGCTGGCTCGGGGTTATCGACCGCCTCGTGACACCACCGGACGCCGTCAGGTGATCGCCGAGTGTCGTTGGACGTGGCACTCGGCGACCCAAACCGATCTGATAGGCGAGTCAGTCTCCGTCCAGGAGACGCCCGATTCCGCCGAGCACTGAACCCTCACCCTTCGCGCTGCCCCCGGCGCGAGGAGCACTGGCGATAATGCGATCCGCCAGCCGCGAAAACGGCAGGCTCTGCAGCCACACTGTCCCCGAACCGGAGAGTGTCGCGAGAAACACGCCTTCACCACCAAAGAACATGGACTTCAGGTTCCCGGCGCGCTGGATGTCGTAGGACACACCCGGCGAGAATCCCACCAAGCAACCGGTGTCCACCCTCAACGTCTCGTTGTTGAGCTCGCGGCGGATCACCGTGCCCCCGGCGTGCATAAAGGCCATCCCGTCTCCGCGAAGCCTCTGCAGAATGAACCCTTCACCTCCAAAAACTCCGGTACCAAGACGCTTGTTCATGGCAATTCCCACGTTTGTAACGAGCGCCGCGCAGAGGAACGCGTCCTTCTGACACAGAATCTCGCCACCGACCTCGTCCATGTTCAGCGCGACGATCCGGCCAGGATACGGCGCGGCAAACGACACCCTCCGTTTCCTTATCTCGCGATTGCTGAAGTGCGTCAGAAAAATCGACTCTCCCGTCAGCTTCCGGGTGCCCGCATCCAAGAGCTTGCCAAAAAATGACTTATCTGGCTCAGACCCATCACCCATCTTTGTTTCGAAGTCGATGTCTTCCTCCATATAGTTCATGGCGCCCGCCTCGGCGATGACCGTTTCGCCGGGGTCGAGTTCGACCTCTACCATTTGCATGTCGTCGCCCAGAATCTCGTAGTCCACCTCGTGACATCTCATATTGCTCTTGCTCCCCCTAAGTGTTGCTAATCCGGTATTCTCGCTCGGCGGTTCGAGTCGTATGACGAGTCCTGTGCAACCGTAGTTCGCTCACACATCGGCGATCACCCGGGGACCGGTGGCGGGCCTGCACCGGCGTGTGCGGTCTCGAACGGTGGAGACTGGGCGTCCACGACAACCCACGGGCGACACCCGCGCCTTGCTTCATGAGGCGCCCCTGATTGTCCGCGCGTGTCCCGTCACGCGGGATGCCGCGGTCAGGACACACAATCTGGCGACGTTCGAGAGAGGATCGCTTTTGCTGCGGAGTACGGAAAGGGCGACGGACGGACCGAGCCTCTCTAGGAAGACCCGGTCATGACGACTGCACCGGTACGTATATCTCGGTTCGGAGCGTCGAAGGGTCCACTGTCGTCGGGTCGTCGACGTACACCTCCCATGGCGCGCCGTTTAGCGTCAATCCCTCGGATTGGACCCAGGCCATGATGCCATCCCATGTGCCCTTGAGTTGGTCATAGGGCCCCACGTGAGTCACGGTCACAACCCGGGGCCGCCAGGCAACTCGCTCGCCGCCACACGACCGCTCGTCTCGACGGCCGAAGCCACCGGAGTACCGCACTCGAGGTCGACCTCCTTGATAACGAACTGCAGCGCCATCGTTCTCTCCCTTCTCCGAACTACTCCGTGACTCGACACGTCGACCCTACACGTTCGCCTCCGAGGGCCCGTCATGACCCCACTCGGCGTGAGCGAGTGGACTGTGCGGTCTCTACCGGCTCAAAGATGTTTTGTCGTCAGGCTTGAATAGCGGTCGCCCACAGCGCAGCTGCGTAGCTGCGTAGGCAGGGTCCTTCCCGTTCTCACAAGACGACTACCAGAAAACCCGTGCAACCCGATTCACGGGAGGCGACAATGAGAGTCCAATAGGAGGTAGTGTCATGCGAACATTTATCGCAGTGCTTGCCGGCATCGGTCTCATTGCAGTCGTCGTCGAGGTTCCAGCGCTCGAGGCGCAACGGGGCGAACCCGATTCCGAGACGGTGGTCTACAGCAGTCTCGCGCCAGCCAACTGGGATGTGTATCTGTTCGCGCGGCCCGGCGCGACCCCGCAGCGACTGACGACCGATCCGGGGCTCGACTACAACCCGGTGGTGTCCCCGGATGGTCGGTGGATGGTATTCACCTCCGAGCGAACCGGAAATCCCGACCTCTACGCGCTCGACCTCCGGCAGCCGGGGATACCGGTCCGGCTGACCGAGAGCGACGCAATGGAGGATGCCGCCGATTTCTCGCCTGACGGGAAGAGACTCGTGTTTGTCAGCTCCCAGACGGGCGACGCGGATGTCTACACGATGGGGTTCCACCCGGATCGCCCAGACGCAGCCGGCGCCCCGGTCAATCTGACGCAAAATCTGGCCGGTGACTACAATCCGGCTTTTTCTCCCGACGGCACTCAGATCCTCTTCTCCAGTAGCCGGGATGCCGATAACGTCGTATCGGGGCCATCGGCCGCTGCTGGCTATGAGGCAAGCGAGCTGTATCTCATGCAGGCCGACGGGACAAACGTCCGGCGGTTGACCCGGCACGAGGGCTGGGACGGCTCACCGGCCTGGTCATCGGATGGCCAGTCCGTTCTCTTCTATTCGGAGCGCGATGGCGAGCCTCGGATCTTCCAGACCGGACTTGACGGCTCGACGCCGCGTCCCCTCAGCCCGGCCGGTCGAGTCGCGCTGTCTCCGGTGACCGCGCTCGATGGCCGAGTGGCGTTCACGAGCCGGCGCAACAACCGATGGAGTGTGGTCTCGCTTGCGTCCGACGGCGCTGGTCTCAGAGTCGAGAGCGACGGAGCACAGGACTACTGGGGGCCCACCTTCGATCCGTCCGGCCGCATACTGGCGTATGGACCAGGCCCAACCGACGCCGCGACACTATTCGCCGGCGACGTACCCGGGCCATTTCTAGTCCACCCCACCCGGTCAGTGGTTCTGGCCGACCGAACGCTGTCGCTGACCGGTATTCGAGGCTATCTGCCCACCCTACATCCGAGTGGCGAGGAGGTGGCCACCAGCGAAGGCTTTGCGCGTCTTGTGGTCACCCGATTGGACGGTACCAGCAAGCGCGTGGTTTTTGACCAGGTGTTTGAGGATGGCTACCGCGGCAGTCAGTCGGCGTGGTGGCCGTCGTGGAGCCGCGACGGCCAATGGCTGGTATTCGGCGTGGGGATGCCGTTTGGCGGGCCGAACGAGGATGTCAACATTTGGAAGAGCCGGCCAGATGGGAGCGAGGCGGTGAATCTGACGGGCGACCTGCGCACGAACGATGCGTTGCCGTATCTGTCGCCGGACGGGCGTCGCATCGTGTTCCGCAGCATGCGGGACGGCAACGCAGAAATCTATCTGATGAACGACGACGGCACCCACCCGCGCCGGCTGACGAACGATCTTGCGACCGATACGATGCCGTCCTTCTCATCGAGCGGTGAGCGGGTCGCCTTCACCTCGCTACGCGACGACGACTATGAGATTTACATTCTCGATCTGAACGACGATGGGAGCCCGGGTCGGCTGGAGCGGCTCACACATAGCCCTGGCCGCGATATGCACGCCAGGTTCTCGCCCGACGACGAGTGGGTGATCTTCACATCGGAGCGAGGCGGGCTCAACGACGAACTGCCGCTGATGCAAGTGGTGTTTCAGCCGCAACCCTATGGCGAGATACATGCAATCCGTCTGGCGGACCGGCACGTGGTCCGCTTGACGCACAACAAGTGGGAAGACGGGCCGGCCGACTGGGTGAAGTAGGGCGCGTCGTCTTGCGGCGGCAGGACGATGGGGGCAGTCAGACCTCGCCCTGCCCTTTTCGGGCTGGGACACGAGACCGCGCCGCATCGAGTTCCACCTTGGTGATGCGCGGCTCAGTTAAGGCCTGGGCATTGAACGCGATCGATACGCGACGCGCGGATGCGGCATGTTCGGTAATCTCATGTCGAAAGGTCGCGTCAAAGATGACGAGGTCACCGGGACGGACGGGGTCTTCTTTGTCGGTGTCGGTGCCCTCGGCAATCAACTGTCCACTCTGGGGCGGGTATTCGATGCAGTACACCCCGGCGAAGGCGTTGAATCCCCGCGGTGACTGCGACGATGGTCGTGCAGTTCGACACGTTGCCCGCGCTGGACGATGAACCCCCATGCGTCAAGCTGATAGTGGCCTTCGAGAAGGGACTCGATCCAGTCTCGAAGTGGGTGAGTGGCCGGATCGCGCTCGAAGAGATCCTTCGATCCGGCCCAGGCCCCCGTCGCGACCCCGATGGCACCGGTCGGGATACGTTGGCGCTGGCGCTCGATGGCGGCCGCGAGAAGAGGATTCTGCTCGTCCGCGTCCGGATAGCGAAACCATCGCATCCCCGGGGTTTCGGTCATGAGGTGTCCTACTCGGAGCTGGAGTCGGGCGGGAGGTTCATCGAACCCCTACTTCAGCGGAAGCCGGTTGTCCGGATCGGGGCGGAAGATCAGATACTCGATATCGGTTTCCAGCTCGCTCCAAAAGTGGGGCGTATGCCCAGGTATGATGACGACGTCACCTTTCGTCACCCGCCGCGAGACACCGCCATCGATGCCCGGACTTCGCGCTGACGTTCCGGGGATTGGTGGACCGGCCGGTTTCAGCGTCCCTCCGGTCACGAGGGTGGCAGCCCCTTCGAGCATGTAGTAGATCTCGGTGGTGTTGACGTCGTGCTTGTTGGCCCCCCCGCGGAGTTCCTGTGGACGGTAGACACCGTAGACACCCACGCGGTAGTCACCAGTGACCTCGACGACTCTCATCGGACGATCACTGACACGGTCCCGAGGCAACGCGTCAACAAAGGCCTGGATTTCGGCCGACGTCACGTCGGTCGCGACCGGCGCAGTGCCATCCTGGGCACCGGCGGATGACGCGATGAGTATCCAGAGCAACGCGAGGACGGGTTTGCACATAGTGGTCTCCTTGCGAGAAGGGTTCGGACAGGATTATGGCGTCGGTCCGCTGTTCGTTCAAGCGCCGCGGCCAAAGCTGACTGGCGATATAGTGTCCAACGGTCCTGACGGACCCGCGCGATTCCGGCTCGAACTCGTGCGTTCGTCGACAATGCGTCCCGCGCCGTGTGCGCGGAACACCACCAATGGGAATAAGGAGCCCTCCATGAAGAAGCGCATCATGTTCATCCTTGTGGTGTCGTTGCTCCCGTTGCCTCCCGTGGCGATGGCTCAGAGCGACCAGACCTACGCGACCTACATCACCGAGGAGCAGTGGCAAATGGTCAATGAGCTGCCGGGTGTCGACCGGCAGATCGTGAGCATGTGAAGGAAGGCGACATCATCATTATCCCGGCAGGCACGCCCCACGGCTGGCTCGAGGTACCTGTGCACGTGGACTACCTGAGTGTCCGCCCCGATCCCGATCGCGTGCTGGCAGATGACTACGTCAACCCGGCCCTTGGATCGGACTTCCAGATCCGCACTCAGCCATAGGAATTCAGTCCCGGCTCTGCCGACCGCACCTGCGTCCCTGAGGCGAGAGCCGCGTGTCGTCAACACTCGATCCGATGCGATCCGATATTCCGTTCCGGCCGGCCGCCTTCCCGTTCTACTACGGGTGGGTGGTTCTTGTCGTGTCGACAATCGGGCTCGTCATGAGCGCGCCCGGCCAAACCATCGGGGTCGCGGTATTTACGGAACCTCTGCTCGAGGCGACCGGGCTGTCGCGCAGCGCATTCAGCAACGCCTACCTCGTGGGCACCCTGGCGAGCGGACTCATGCTCCCCTGGGCCGGGTCCGTGATCGATCGGGTCGGCGTCCGCGCGGGCGTCGTCTGGGCATCGATTGGACTCGGGACCGTCGTCGCCTATCTGAGCCAGGTCGACCGGATCGCCGCCCGCATCGCGAGTCTTGGCGTATCGGAAACAATTACGGGCTACGGAATGCTGACGCTCGGATTCGTCGGCCTCCGTTTTTGCGGCCAAGGCGTGTTGACGCTCGTGTGCCGCACGATGCTGGGACGGTGGTTTGACCGGCATCGAGGCCTTGTCTCGTCGATTGCCAGTCCTTTTGCCAGTTTCGCCTTCGCCGGCTCGCCCGTGGTGCTCGCGGCCTGGGTCTCCGAGTCTGGATGGCGCGGGGCCTGGCTGGAGATAGCGGTCGTCCTTGGGCTCGGCATGCCCGTTCTGGGCTGGCTTTTCTTTCGTGAGAGTCCGGAAGATTGCGGACTCAAAATCGACGGGGGCCCCGGGCCGGCCAAGCCCGCAGCCGTGACCGCCGGCGACCGCGCTCGCCCCGACTTCACACGCGTTCAGGCGCTCCGGACGGCCGCTTTCTGGCTCGTGACCCTCGGGGTGTCGAGTCACGCGATGGTCGGCACGGGCATCGCATTTCATATCGTCGACTTGGGGACTGAAGTTGGGCTCAGCACCGCTGACGCGCTCGGTATCTTCCTTCCCGTGACGCTCATCAGTGTGCCCACCGGTATCGTCTTGGGTCTGGCCGTCGACAAGTTCCCAATGCGTTTTCTGATCATGGGGATGATGCTCGGTCAAGTCATGATGTTCGGCCTTGCACCTCACCTCGGCCACCCAATCCTCTACTGGCTCTGCATCGCAGGATGGGGGCTCTCGGGTGGCTTCTACGGTCCGCTCACGGTGGCGGCCCTCCCGAATCTGTTTGGACGGACCTATCTGGGCGCGATCTCTGGAGTGATGATGATGGTGATCGTCATCGCGAGCGCGCTTGGCCCGGCGCTGTTAGCCGCCGCCAATGCGTCCTTCGGCGCCTATGGACCCGCGCTCCATGGGTTCGCGCTCCTACCGCTCGGCCTGTGTGCGATCGCTCCCTTCGCCCGTGACAGGTCATTCGGCACGACGGGCTAGTACCCGCGTCAGCGATTCCCAACATGCGTCGCGGCACGCGGCGCCCGGCTGACCAGGCGCCGCATCCTTGTCTGCGCAGTGCGAGCGCGTTTGCTCGTCTGCGCGTACCGGCGCGTTTCCTCCTCGGCGACAAGACGCTGGCAAGTGGGTGTGTGGTGCCTGGGCGTTCGGTCGTCCCGGTTGGACCGTTGTGATGAATGAACGAGCAAGGAATCGCGGCAGCGGCAGGGACCTCTCTACTCCTATCACGATGGTGCTCGCGGAAGGGGAAGGCATGGCATCGCCAACAGCAGTGCACGAGAGCGTCGCCCTCGCCAGCCGCGGAGTCGGCCGGCACATAGAGTCGGCCGAGTACAAGCTCGTCGACGGTGTTCTGAGTCGCCTCGTCCGACGCGACCTCCGAGCGCTGCGGACCCAAGAGGCGGCAACCGGACCACCGGACCTCGGCGAAGTCATGGGCCTCTACCGGGCATCAGGCTTTCTGTATCCGGAGAAGCTCACCAAGCTCGGGCCACGGCTGCCCGCCATCGAACGGACGTGGAGCCGCCTGCTTGCGGCCGACAACGACATCTTCAAGATCTGGATGCGGTGGGAAGCAACGGGCCGGGTCGCATCGCCGTGCGCCTCCGTGTGCGGCTTTGAGACAGAACCCGGCACATGGAGCATCCAACACATCGTGGGGCTACGGAGTGCACCCCCGACATCCATCGTCACACTCATCAACGGCAACCGGAAATGGGGTGACGGCCCGGGCTCACTCATGTTCGATTGACCTACCGACCGTCAAACCAGCCCGTGCGACCGCTCTTCGACGGCATGGGTCGGGCGATGCCTGCCTCAGTCCGGGCATTTTCGGACTACGACTACGCGTTCGTGCCGCTCGACGAGACGCCGGTCCCTCCCAGGGACCCAACCGTGGAAACTCTGCGTGCGATCTCGACGAGCGACGCGCAAGGACGGGCGGCAATCAACTTCCTTCGTACCCGCCTCTCGCCGACGGCCTTCGATGCGCTTCACTTTGACGAGCCTCGGTTAGACGGTCTTGACGCCCGCTATCAGGCCAGATGCCTCTTTCGACGACGTGAGATCTTGGCCGCTGTCCGCGACCACACTGTCCTCGGCGCGTGCGTCTGCAATCGAGGTTCACAAGGCATGAACTTCTCATTCTTTGAAAACGCACTGACCGACATAACGCTGGCACCGGAACTGGCACCGTCCGACCAACGCGCGGTCCTTGCGGCCCTCTTAGCGTCGGCCTGCCGACTCTATGCTGAACAAGGCCATTCAGAGCTGGTCGTGATGGCCGACCCGCGGTGGCGGTCACTAAGACGCCACCGCGGCTACGGTCGGCCCGACGAGAAGCAATACCGATCACTGACATTTAGATCAACGCGGGAGGCCTGGCAGGCGGTCACCGACTCGACGGTCGCGCACTATCGCAAAGGGTTGCTCCGCGCGAAGGAGCGGAAAGCATGACGTGGTGCGCAAGCGGCTCGTATGTGACGGAAGACCCGCGCGAGAGGTTCCGCCTGGCCGCAAAGGTCGACGCCGATGGGTGGGTACAGAAGTATCTCTCGCCACGACTGCGCGGCGATGAGCGCGTCCTCGACGTCGGATGCGGCCCGGGTGTCATCGCGCGCGCAGTCTTGGAGGCCTATCCAGAAGTCACACTCGCCACCATCGAACGGAGCCCCGATCGGGTGTCCGGGGCGCAAGAGAAACTGGACCGCCGGCGCGCGATTGTCGTCGCCGAGGACGCGTGTGAACTGGCCCTCGAGACGGACGCGTCGACGTCGCGTATACCAGATTCCTCCTTGAATACTTGGCCGATCGCTCCCGGGCTGTCGCGGAAATGACACGGGTGTGCCGTCCGGGGGGCATAGTCATGCTTCAGGACCTGGACGGCCAACTGGTGTGGCATGACGGAATGACCGACGACCTGCGGGCCGACGTCGAGCGTGTGCTGGACACCCTCCGGTCCACCGGCTTTGAGCCGTTTGTCGGGAGGCGACTATTTGGCCTTACCCGGCAGGCCGGACTCCGCCAGATTTCGACCAAGGCCGAGTCGTATCACCTGTATGCGAGCCAGATCGACGGTGAGGCGTTGAACCAGTGGTCGCTGAAGCTGGATATTGCCAAACCCGTGATCGCTGCGACGCTCGGCGGAGACAGGCGGGCCGACCTATTTCGACGCGCATTCCTGGACCATCTCGGTGATCCTGGCACGCTGACCTACTCAGTCATCTTTACGGTGGTCGGGCGCGTCTAGTCCCCTGTAACCGTAATGTCTCGCATAAGTCGCGGGCGCGACGCCCGGCTGGCAAGGCGCGACGAGAGAGAATATTGGGCATTCTTGGGCATATTCGACTGAGGAGCAACGGCGCCAGACGGGATGCCCCGTCCGCGACTTATGTAACAAATCACTGACCTCGGACACTAGTGGACGTCCGGTCGGAGGCGGGCGGTTGCGATTCTGTATGAGGGGACACTACGATTGACCTGCGAGAGCGCACCTATCATGCATCTGGACTCTACGAATCACCCTTCGGTCGTCACCTACGTTGCCACCCGAACAAGTTTTGGCACGCTGATACACGCGGGAAGCGTCATTTTTGTTGTTGCGCTGACGGCGGCGGCCGCCCATGTCTCGATACCGCTGCCGTTCACGCCAGTGCCGTTGACCATCCAGCCACTGGTTGTCTTGCTGGGTGGGGCGGTGCTCGGCTGGCGTCTGGGCGCAACCGCCCAGCTGGTCTATCTACTCGCGGGCGCCAGCGGGCTGCCAGTGTTTGCCGTCGCGCCAGAACTTCCCCCTGGACTACTTCGTCTGCTCGGACCAACCGGCGGCTATCTCCTGGGATTCCCGCTCGCGGCCGCTGTGACGGGACTCTTAGCCGAGCGTGGTCTCGATAGACGATGGCGCTCGCATCTGCTGTCGATATTTGTCGGTCTAGCCACCATCTATGCCTGCGGCGTAACGCGGCTGGCCTACGGGCCGCCCGCGCCATTGGGCCTGCCCCTCGCGCTCTCGCTTGGGTTCTATCCCTTCGTGGCGGCTGACATCATCAAGGTTGCGATTGCCGCCGGGCTGTTACCAGGGCTGTGGCGATTCCTAGGCTACAACCAGGTCTCCCCTGGGCCTGCAGACTAGCCACGCCAGCCCATGGCCAACCTCCTGTTGTCAATCATGGACACAATGGATGTCCCGATTGAGACCCTCGGTGATAGCACCGGAAGACTCAAGCCTCCTGCGGACCTGTAGCACTCGTAAACCGACGCGTCGCCGACTGGACCGTCGCGCCAGCCTGAACCGAGGACACAACCATGACACTCTTTTCTGACCCAACGCGTCTCAGGCGCGCCTTGACGATCGCGGCGGTTGTCGTCGCGGCCGCGGCCGGCCACAGCGTGCACGCGGAAGATTGGCCGCAGTGGCGCGGAGCGGACAGGCTCGGGATTTGGCACGAGGACGGAATCGTCGACCAGCTGCCCAGTGAGCTGTCGGTCACATGGCGCACTGAACTCCGGTCCGGCTACTCCGGACCCGCGGTGGCAGACGGCCGCGTCTTTATCAGCGACTGGCAGGAGACCCCCGGTTCGCGCACCCTTGACGGGACGGAACGCGCGCTCGCGCTGGACGAAGAGACCGGCGAGGTGTTGTGGACCCACGAGTGGCCCGCGACCTACCGCATGCTGTCCGTGTCGTATGCGATCGGGCCGCGGGCGACCCCGACCGTCGACGGCGATCGGGTATACGTCTTGGGTGCGACCGGGCGGCTCTTTTGTTTCGACGTCGATACTGGTGATGTCATCTGGCAAAAGGACTACATCCAGGACTACGACACCAGTGTGCCGGTCTGGGGTATCACCAGCGCTCCCTTGGTCGACGGTGAACGACTCATCGCCCTGGTTGGGGGAGAACCCGACGCGCTGGTCGTCGCCTTTGACAAACGCACCGGGGCCGAGGTCTGGCGGGCGCTGCCTACTACGTCAGAAATGGGATACGCGCATCCGGTCATCTACGAAGCCGGGGGTGTGCGCCAGCTCATCATCTGGCACCCAACCGCGCTTGCCTCCCTCGACCCGGACACCGGCAACATCTACTGGGAAGAGCCCTGGGATGCCGGAATGGGTCTCACGGTGGCAACTCCGGTCCGCAGTGGTGACTACCTTTTCGTTTCGCAGTTTTTTAGCGGCTCGATGATGATGCGTCTCAACAGCGACCGCCCCGACGCCACGATGTTGTGGCGTGGTCAGAGCCGAAGCGAGCTCCCGGACCAAACCGACGGACTGCACGCCCTGGTCACCACCCCGGTCGTGAGCGGCGGTCATATCTACGGGGTCGGAAGCTACGGCGAGCTGCGCGGTCTCGACGCGTCAACCGGCGAGCGCGTCTGGATGAGCCCGGAGATGACGGCACAAATACGGTGGGGTGCGGCCTTTATCGTCCGGCACGGTGACCGCTACTTCGTGAACAACGATGAAGGATTCTTGATCACGGCCCAGTTCACCCCGGAGGGCTATATCGAGCTGGACCGAACGCGATTGATCGAACCAACGTCGAGTCAGGGCACTCGGACCCCCCACGGCCGAATCGATGACCGCCGAGTCAATTGGTCTCACCCCGCCTATGCGAACCGACACCTGGTGCATCGCAACGACAAAGAAATCATCCGCGTCTCACTCGACGCGTCCGACTATCAACGTTAGTGACGCGTCGTCGTTCCCAAACCTTATGACACCACCACCAGCGCTGACTCGCGACAAGCTGTTCACCGCGTGCAACGTCGACGCGTTTGCTTTCACCACGACCGATGAGCTCGAGGTCCTCGACGAAATCGTGGGCCAGAAACGGGCGACCGAGGCGGTCCGTTTCGCGATCGGGATGCGTCAAGAGGGCTACAACCTCTTTGCGTTCGGCCGGGAAGGCACCGGGAAGTCAAGCTTGGTTCTCAAGTTCTTGGAGCGCCAGTCCCGAGAACACACCGGGCCGGATGATTGGGTCTACGTGAATAACTTTTGCGACGCTCGTCGGCCTCAGGCGATCCGACTCCCGGCCGGCCGGGCGCGGCGTTTCGCGCAGGACATGGAACAGTTGGTCGAAGACGTCACCACCACCATCCGCGCCGCGTTCGGAAGCGATGAGTATCGCAGTCGCCAGCAACAGCTGGAAAACGGATTCAAGCGCGCGCAGGAACGGTCCCTCGACACCCTTCGCGAAGGTGCGGCCAAAAAGAATGTCGCGGTGGTACGCACACCCACGGGCGTGGCCTTGGCACCCATCGTCGACGGCGAGGTCGTCAGCGGAGAGGATTTCCAGAAGCTCCCGCCAGACCAGCAGGCGCAATACACGCAGGCGATGGAGGAAACACAGGGTGAATTGTCGTCGGCGCTTCGACAGCTTCCGGCCGCGCAACGACAACACCGGGAGGCGCTGAAGGCTCTGGACCGCGACATCACCGAATCGGTCGTCGGAGATCTGACTGGTCCGCTTGCGGCTCGATACGACGATGCGCCGGACGTCCGTCGGTATCTCCAGGATGTGCACGGCGATGTGGTCAAGAACGCGGCCGACTTTCGGGCAGACCAGGACGGACCACCGCCGACGGCGTCTCCAGGTGTGCCCATCGCCCGCGGCGCGGCGCGGCGCGAGCTGCCACGACGGTATGAGGTCAACGTGATGGTGGGTCTGGCGGACGGCAGCCCCCACGCGGCACCCGTGATCCAAGAAACACACCCGACACAGCCAAATCTCGTCGGTCGAATCGAACACCAGGCACATCTGGGCGCCCTGGTCACCGATTTCACGATGGTCAAGCCGGGTGCGCTCCATCGCGCAAACGGCGGGTATCTCGTGCTGGACGCGCGCAAGCTTTTGACTCAGCCCCTCGCATACGACGGGTTGAAGCGCGCGCTCGTCAATCGCTCCATCCAGATCGAAAGCCCGCAGGAGTCTGCCGGGCTGGTCAGCACGATGACGCTCGAGCCCGAGCCGATACCACTCGACGTCAAAGTCGTGTTGTTGGGCGAAGGCGACACGTACTACACGCTCAATCATGCGGACCCGGAGTTCCGCAAGCTGTTCAAGGTTGCGGCCGATTTCGATGACCAGATGGACAGAACGGATACCAACGCGGGCCTCTACGCCCGACTGGTCGCGACCGTCGGCAAGCGGGAGCGCCTGCTCCCCCTTGATGCGAGCGCGGTGGCCCGAGTCGTCGAGTACGGGGCCCGCCTGGCAGAGAACGCGTCAAAGCTCTCCACACACATGGGGAGCGTCGTCGACCTGGTGCGCGAAGCCGACTACTGGGCCCGGGATGACGGGGCGGCAACCGTGGGACGTCCCCATGTCCAACAGGCGCTTGACGCCAAAACTTATCGCGCCGATAGCATGCGCGAACGTGTCCAGGAACAGATCCAGCATGGCACGGTGGTCATCGAGTGCGCCGGAGAACGGGTGGGTGAAGTGAACGGTCTGGCCGTATATCAGATGGACCACTTTACGTTTGGGAAGCCGTCGAGGATCTCGTGTCGAGTCCGTTTGGGACGAGGCGATGTCATCGATATCGAGCGAGAAGTACAGCTCGGCGGACCGTTGCATACGAAGGGTGTGCTCATTCTTGCGTCGTATTTGAGCAGTCGGTATGCGGAGGACACCCAGCTGTCGCTGAGCGCGAACCTCGTGTTTGAGCAGTCGTATGCAGAAGTGGACGGCGACAGCGCATCGTCGACCGAGCTCTACGCGCTGATTTCGGCCCTCGCCGACATCCCCTTGAAGCAGAATCTGGCCGTCACGGGTTCAGTCGACCAGCGCGGACGGGTGCAAGCGATCGGGGGAGTCAACGAGAAAATCGAAGGCTTCTTTGATGTCTGCCAGGCGCGGGGACTCACCGGTGACCAAGGCGTACTGATTCCCGCGTCAAATATCCAACATCTCATGCTGCGCGAGGATGTCGTCGCCGCGGCAGAGGCCGGTTCATTCCACGTGTATCCCGTAACAACCATCGACGAGGGGCTCGAGCTGTTGACGGGTCGACCCGCGGGCGAGCGCGACGAGCAAGGCGAGTTTCCACTGGGCAGCGTCAATCGGGCGGTGATCGGGCGGCTGCACGCCGCTACGATGCGATCCCATGCCATCGCCAGAGGTGACCGCCCGTTGCCAGGATTTCCCGGCGGCGACGCGTAACCTGAGCCGCCTCTGTCAGGGCGCTCGCGAAGTGTCCCCGTCTTGCCTTGACGGTAGATCCAGAGCGCGGCTCGCGGCGGGCGAGACGCGCCGAAGGAGCGTATTGGGCATACGTGACCGAGGAGCAACGGGGAGCAACGGGGAGTAACGAGGCGCAACGCGACCAGTCGGGAGGCCTCGCCCAGACACTGCCAAAGGCAAGCCGGAGACAGTCCCTTAGCAGCAGGAACAGGTCGGCCCGGCCGGTGAAAAACTCATCGTGCTCTCGGCGGCTGAAGCACGCCGAGGCCGAGATTCACCGGCGGCGACCGCGGATACCGCCGCCGCTCCCGCGGGCGCCGACGACCTTCGCCGCCGGTTGCGTCGGCGCGCGACGTCCTGGCTCGCATCGGGTCCTCGATACCCTGTGAAAATCTGATACTGGTGGCGGTCCACGCGTCCATCGATCCGAATGGCGTGCTCTCCATCGACCGCATACCGTACAAACGGCTCGCCGTCGCAGAACACCACCACGTCCTCGACCCGCGGGATATTTGTGACCCGCCAGCTCGTGTCAAGACCACGTCGGTCGGGTGACGCGGCGTAGGTGCCGACGTAAAGCGTCCCACTCTCAGGGTCGTTCCAGGCTTGATACACCCCAAGCGCCGGAAACTCCACGTCTTCAACCGTTGGCGCGTCGAATTTATCCATGTGGGGCGCGTCGAACGCACGATACCAGGCGTCATCCTCGCCGACCTCGGCCACCATCATGCTGGCGCTCCGTTGTCCGCGTGGGTAGGCCTCGTCGAGACCGAACCACCAGCCAAACTTCTCGTCGTGATCACCAAAGAAGCGTGGCTCGTAGTCCCGTTCGGCGGCCGCGCGCAGCCGTGCCACGGACGTGTGATCCCCGAGCTCTCGCGCCATCACCAAACCGGTCGCCGAGGCCTGAATCTCGACCCGTGGGTTGTTCCACCCCAGTGCATTCGCGGCCGATTCATATATCAACGTCGCGAGCTCTCGATCCTGTGGCAGCAACAAGAACGCCGTGCCGACGCCCGCGCCGGGGCCACCATTCGCCTTGTGGTTCACGATCGGGTCGTAGTAGCTGGTCACCCATTCCAACTTGCCGTCACCGCCGACCCCGATGTAGTTGTCTCTCGCATATTCGAGGAAGCCTTCCACCGGTCGATGCGTATCGCGTCCATACACGCTGTCATACAGGTGGAGACCAAGCCCCGCCGCGGAGTTACACGGAAACCAAATCTTGGTGTTCTCACACTGCGGCCCCTCGGGACGCTCGCGATACTGACGTTCGAGCAGGGCCGCGATTTGATGCTGGTCCCAATGAAAGAGCTCGTCTCCATAACCGGTCACCGGAAATGGGTACTCGTATTTGTCGTCACCGGAAATGTAGCGATAGATGGACAACACCAAGTTGAACCATCCGCGAAAAAACAAGTTTCCGTCTGACCCGATGGGGTCTCGTGAGAGTCCCCACGGCTCGACACCGTTCGCGGTCCAGCCTATCCGGTTGTAACGACCGCGAAGCCGTTCGGGAATTGCCTGCATAACCCGATCTGGGTAGTTGGCGCGGCGCGGGTCGTCACCAATCTGTGTGAGCCAGTCGATCGCCCCCCAGTAGGTCGGATAGCGCCCCGCGAGGCCGTCGGCGATACGCGTGTAGACCTCTCGCCACGCAGGCGTCTGATCGGCCATCACCAAGAGGGCGTATGACGAGTTGTGCAGGTCAAAGCGCGGATAGCTCGTGACCACCGGGTTCGAATACCGATCCCAGGCCGGGTGCGGCATCCCATCACCACCCCAGTCGTCGTTCACGGTCGCCTTCTCCCACAAGAACCGCAACCAGCCACACGCCCGTCGGTTGAGCCTCGGGTGGATAGAACGAGACGACTCGGGAGGAAGCGCGGTCGACTGGGCGGTAGCGGGGCCGACCGACGGGAGAGCCATAGCGCCGGTTGCGGCCCCGATCTGCTTGACAAATGTTCGTCGCGAGCGGAATCGCTGAGGCGTCCTGGTCATGCCGGACTATAACAAAGAGACCAATGCGGATGCTCGGGCTCAGAGGGCTCACAGCCTGCGACTCGCGCGCTCGCGACTGACCGGGGAATGAGGCCCCGAAGAGACCATGCGCTGTATCGTTGACCCGGTGCAGAAGACCGCCGACGACCAGGCCACGGTACCCGTCCCACCTCCGCCCACGCGCCGGCGCGCACGGCCCGACCGTGACCGCTTTGACACGGATGTGACGTCGGATCCGGAGGAGGCGTGGCTTCGCCGGGCCATACCCGTGTATGTAAGCATGGGCTTGGCCAGTGTGGTTGTGGTGATGGTGATGGTGCCGCTCTCGCTCGGTCTGTATTTCCTGGCGGTTCAAGGCTGTGTCATCATCGCCGTGATCGCACTCAGTCTAAGAGCGATCACGAGCGACGCGGCGGCGTTCCGTCGGATGTCTCACCTTGTCTACTTCTTGTGCTTGACAAGCCTGACCTACAGCGTTTTTTGGCTGGGTCTACCGCCGGTGATCACGGTCTACTTTCCTGCCATCATGCTCTTCGCGGCCGTCGAATTGATTGGAACCCGGGCAGCCCTGGGCTGGAGTGTCCCCAGTCTCCTGCTGGTGGCGGCCGGCGCGTTTGCGCCATCCGCTCAGCGATTCGAACTTACGCCCGAGGTCGTGTTCATCGTGCGCGCCGCCACGCTGCTCACCATCCTGGGACTTGCTGTCTCGTTTCGGCACTGGCGCGACCAGCAGTCAGCACGATTGCAGCTCCGGGCCACGACCGACCCGCTGACCGGCTTGCCGAATCGTCGTGCTCTTGATCAAGCACTATTCAAGACCCTGCAGCGGTCAGCCCGTTTCGGCCGACAAGGGGCGCTGGCGTTAATTGACCTGGACGGAGTGAAACAGGTCAACGACGAGCTCGGACACGAAGCAGGAGACCAACTCTTGCGAATCGTCGCGACCCGCTTGGCCGCGAGCACACGCGAGGTTGACACCGCGGCCCGAATCGGCGGTGACGAGTTTGTCGTGCTGCTCTCGGAGTATCAAATGACAGAAGGGGCTGAAACCTTCGCGGGCAGATTGCTCCAGAGTATCTCGACGCCGTGCAAGATTGGCGGCGAGATCATCGAGCCCTCGGCAAGTATCGGTATCGCGCTGTTTCCC
>CAUZIB010000039.1:0-40232 GCA_963579735.1 Vicinamibacteria bacterium
GCAAAACTGGGCCCGCGGTGGCTGGCGCGCGAGGTGCTACTTCCAAAGAGCAGAGCGAGACGGCCACCACGATTCGAGCTGACTGTCCAACCGCATGGCAAAAAAGACACAGCGAGTGACTCTTGAAATTGGTGGGCGCAACGCTCGACCGGCACGTCGGGGTCTTTGACCGGTTCGACGAGCGGTTCGACGCGTCGACCAGCACTTTGATGCGATCGTCCGGAGTGTAGACAAGGTTGAACACGGTCGTGCCGACCAGGGTCGACGGTTTGAGTCGATGGAGCGACGTTTTGACGCGTGTGACGAACGGGTGGAGACGGAATGGGCACGAGCCCACACGCTATTCGGGGCGACTCATGAGCAGACCAAGAAGCTCGTTGACGGAGTCGACTAGCTGCAATCGAAGGTTGACCAACTCACTCGCCTCCACGAGAAAGTCGACCGGCTCAGTGGCGAGCTCAACATAGTCAAAGTTGCCTACGAGGATTTGGACCGCCGACTCGGCCGTCTAGAAAAAGAAGAATCCGGGAAGTGACCATGTCCCGATGGCGCGGTTGCGGGCGCGACCGTCCCCTAGAACTACTGACACGCCGGTCGGTTTCGAGCCGGGCGGTGGCCTGAGTTCAGAAGCCGGGGCGTCTCCTTGTCTCCCTAGTCTCCTTGGTGAAGAGACCTGTGCAGGTCCTGTTTGATCCCTGCGGGAGATCACACCAACTTGTCCCCATGATACGATGCACGGTCCTGGCGTCCGTTATTCTGCGAGGTCGCAGAATGGCCGTGCGTCTGGCGCCCCAGGGACCCAGGAGACGCAGGAGAAATCAGTGCGATGGACCCCGGGATGGACCCAGCTATCACGCCCGCAAACGATTCAGCAATGGACCCTGCAATCGACCCGCCGGTTGATTTCGGTTGGAATCACATTCAGCCTGGCCCTCTGCTTGGCGCCGGTCACTGCGCAGGCGCAAGACATTCTTCTTACGGTTGAGCGGTATGTGCCGCATGTCTCCACGGTGCCCGCGACCGACGGCGACTCGGTTCGTCTCTATCTTCGCGAGAAACTTCCCGACACGCTGGCGGCCGACATGACCCGCGGCGAGCGTCCAGACGGGAAAGTCGTGCTGTTTGTGCACGGCGGCTCGGTCCCATCCGTCCCCGACTACGATCTTCCGTTTGAGGATTACAGCTGGATGGGGTTTTTGGCGGAAGCCGGCTACGACACGTTTGCGATGGATCACACGGGATACGGACGGTCGCCGAGGCCGGAGATGAACAACCCGTGCAACATGGACGAGCAGGACCAAAGTGTCGTGACCCCAAATCCACTGGCTGGTCCGTGCATGCCCAGTTACGCCTTCGGTCTGACCACGGTGGAGTCCGATTGGGACGAAATCGACACCGTCGTCGACTATATTCTGAACCTCCGAAATGTTGAACGAGTCAGTTTGGTGGGCTGGTCGGCTGGCGGTCGTCGGGTTGGGGGCTATGCGGCCCGGCACCCGGAGAAGGTCGACAAGCTTGTCCTGTATGCGCCAGGGTACGATCCAGATGGGTCTTCCCTACCAACCGCCGACATCCCGGAACCTGGCGTGCCGATGCGACTCCAGACCCGAGAAACGCTCGAGCAGGGTCGGTGGCAATCGAACGTGGCCTGCGAGAATCAACTCGATCCACGGGTTCGCGATGCCGTCTGGCAGTCGATCATGGGCTTTGACACCGTCGGCGCGAGCTGGGGGCCTCCTGGAGGAGTGATGCGGGTCCGCGCCGGCAATTCTGGATGGGGCTGGAACGAGGAGTACGCGGCAAAAGTGGAAGCACCGACGCTGATCTTGGTCGGGGCCGAGGACAATCCCGAGGTGCGAGGAGTGTTGTATGACGACCTCACCAGCGCTGCGGGCAAAGTGCTCGTCACTATGGCGTGTGCGACCCACTTCGCCGTTTGGGAGACTGCTCAATACAAATTCATGCACCAAGCGTCCCTCGAGTGGCTAGAGCACGGTACATACCGAGGGCACGAACAGGGACGCTATGAAGTGGGCTACAACGGTGCGACGGAAACCGCACCTTGAATCGCCGACTGACCGCCGACCAGTGCTCATTGATCATGCTGCTTGAGCATGGCTGCATGCTCGACCGAGCACGGCTGATTCGAGCCTTGAGCCTTGAGGATGGAGCATTAGACCAAAGGCCCCGAGTGAGATGAGAGATGAGGACAATGCAATGAACGGGATGCTGATTCGCCGCGCCTACGCGGTCGTCGTCGCCACACTTGCCATCGTGGCAATTTTAGGCAGCACAGTTGTCGAGATACGTGCGCAGCAGCAAGGCACCTCGAACGGTGAATGGCCCACTTATGGTGGAAACCAGGCGAATGATCGCTATTCGCCAGTCGGTCAGGTGACCGCCGAAAATTTCAACGATCTGGAAGTGGCCTGGCAGCTCAACACCGACAGCTTTGGGCCGCGCCCAGAACCAGTGCTGCAGACAACGCCGCTGATGATTGGGCGCACGGTCTACGCGACCGTCGGGACACGTCGGGCCGTCGTGGCGCTCGACGCGACGACGGGTGAGTTGCTGTGGATGCATCGCCTCGACGAAGGCGAGCGTGGCGCGACAGCGCCGCGGCGTTTGTCTGGCCGCGGGCTTACCTACTGGGACGATGGAGGCGACGGCGTCATCTTTTACGTGACGCCCGGGTATCAGCTCATCGGGCTCGAGGCCGCAACCGGACGCCGCATTGCGAGCTTCGGGACCGACGGAATCATTGACCTCAAGCAGAACATTGATCAAGACCTTGAGCCAACGTCGGAGATCGGCCTCCACGCCGCCCCGATCATAGCCGGAGACACGTTGGTTGTCGGTGCCGCCCATCTTCCGGGCGGGGCGCCGCGTTCGCGCACGAACGTCAAGGGATATTTCCGCGGGTTCGACGTTCGGACTGGCGACCGGAAGTGGATTTTTCACACCATTCCGACCTCTGATGAGTTTGGCAATGACAGTTGGCAGAACGATTCCTGGCGCTATACAGGGAACACCGGCGTCTGGGCGCAGATCAGTATCGACCCCGAACTCAACATGGCGTATGTCCCCGTTGAGGCCCCGACGGGTGATTACTACGGCGGGCATCGTCCCGGCGACAACTTGTTCTCCGGCAGTGTGGTAGCCGTCGACCTCGACACCGGCGATCGTGTCTGGCACTTCCAAACCGTGCATCACGATATTTGGGATTGGGACCTCCCGGCCGCACCGATTCTCGGTGATATCACTGTTGATGGGCGTCTTATAAAAGCGTTGATGCTGCCGACAAAGCAGTCATACATTTTTGTGCTCGATCGGGAAACCGGGGAGCCGGTCTGGCCCATCGAGGAGGTGCCGGTCGAGGCGGGTGATGTCCCCGGCGAATGGTACTCGCCAACCCAGCCCATTCCGACAAAGCCGCCGGCCATCGACCGAGTTGAGTTCGAGATGGCCGACCTGGCCGATTACACTCCGGAACTTCAGGCCCAGGTGGCAGAGATCGTGTCGAAATTCAAAATCGGCACCCTCTACACACCCCCAATCGTGGCGGAGGCGGACGGACTCCTCGGGATGATGCAGGTGCCAAATTCGACCGGTGGAGTCAACTGGCCGGGCGGCTCATTCGATCCCGAGACCGGGATGTTCTACGCCTACACGAAGACCGAGATTGGCACGCTTGGGCTGGTCAACGACCCCGAGCGATCAGACATGGACTACATTCGCGGGCTTCCAGAGGGCGTCAGCCGGCGAGACGCAAGCACAAACGTCCGGGGGTTTCCGATCATCAAACCGCCATGGGGACGGATTACCGCCGTCGACATGACACGTGGTGAGATCGCCTGGCAGGTTCCCCATGGATATGCACCTGACAACATTCGCAATCACGCGGTGCTCGATGGTCATGACCTCGGCAAAACGGGCTGGCCAGGTCGCGTTGGTACGCTGGTGACGAAGACGCTTCTTATCGCTGGTGACTCCGGGATGCACACCACCGAGACCGGCGAAGTGGGAGGAATGTTGCGAGCCTACGACAAGGCAACGGGCGACGAGGTTGGCGCCGTGTATATGCCGGCTCCGCAGACAGGGTCACCAATGACCTATTCGGTGGACGGAGTTCAATACATTGTGGTCTCGACAAGTGGTGGCGGTAAGGCCGGCACTATGATGGCCTACCGTTTGCCTGAGTAACGGCGCGTGGCTCCTTCCTACAGCCGGTTCGCGTCTCAGGTACAGCCCGAGACGGCTTTTACCGTGCTTGCCGTCGCCAAGCGGTTGGCGGCGGCCGGCAAGGACGTGATCGAACTCGAGATTGGCGACAGCCCGTTCGACAGCCCGACCCAGGCCATCGATGCGGCGGTCGAGGCGCTTCGGGCCGGGCGAACACGATACGGGCCATCGACGGGTATTCCAGAGTTTCGGGCGGCTGCCTCGGCCTATGTCAATGACGAGTACGGGCTCGACACCCGGGCGGAAAACGTAGTCGCGGGCCCCGGTGCAAAGAATTTCGAGCAGCTGTTCTGCGAGGCGTTTGTCAATCCTGGTGACGGCGTCCTGGTGTTCAGCCCGCATTTCCCCACCTACGGTCCAAACATCGCGCGACGGGGGGGGAGGATGGTGCTGTCGAATCTCAAGGCTGCCAAGGCCTTTCGGCCAAACCTTGACGATGTCGAGCGCTTTCTTGACACAGATGCGAGTCCGAAAGCGATTTTTCTGAACAGTCCTCACAACCCGACTGGCGGCGTCGCGGAACGAGAAGATTTGACTGGGCTGGCGGCCCTGGTTCGGGGGCGGGACGTTGCCGTGTTTAGCGACGAGCCGTATGACCGTATGGCCTGGACTGGCCAGCATCATTCCCTGCTGGCCGAGCCCGGGATGTTTGACCACACCGTTGCCGGCTATACCTTCAGCAAATCGTTCTCGATGAGCGGATGGCGGCTCGGGTTTGCCGTGAGTAGCGCCGCCACTATCGAGGTGTTGCAGACCCTGACGAACACGGCCCTTTCGTGTGTGCCGCCGTTTACCCAGATCGCAGGCGTGGCGGCGTTGACCGAAGCTCGTGACTACCGCGACCGCCGCATGCGTGAGTTTCGGGCCAAGGTCCACCTGCTGGTCGAGGGTCTGCGCGGGATCGATGGTGTCGACTGCCTGATGCCCGGCGGAACGTTCTATGTGTTTCCATCGGTTGCCGCCATCTGCAATCGACTCGGCATCACGTCTCACGGTCTTGCACTCTATCTGCTTGAACACGCGGACGATGCGTTGGGCGTGGCGTGCCTCGGTGGCGAGTGCTTTGGCGCAGCCGGTAGTGGATTTCTTCGCCTGAGCTGCGCCCAACCCGACGACCGGCTCAGGGAAGCCGTATCCTTCATGGCTGAAGCGTTTACCCGAGATGGTCGCGTTGCGGAGTATCTGTCCGATAATCCCCATCACCGGCTCGCGGCCCGATACGAATAGCCCACCTTATTGTCCCGAGGATTGTTCACCCGACGCCACGTGGGCGCCGGTTCCGCCCCTAATGTGCCTACGCGCCGCGCCGACCGAGCACAGACGGCCCTTCGCGACGGCCCCGGTTAGATGCCGGTGCGGCGTCGTCCCTCGAAGAGAACCCAGGGAATGATTGTGATGGTATCGTCACCAGTTACGTATTCGGGTCGCGACCGGCTCGGTCACAGTCGCTTCACCGGCGGCCACGGCTTCCAGCAGTGTCGCTCGGGGGGCGCGTAGCGTCGTCGTGCGTTCGAGCCGCGGCCGGAGATAGACCAATCGTTCGTCTTGTTCAACCGGGGTGGCATCTTGTCGGCAGTCAGAGATGATGACGTGCGTCGCGTCGAGGCCGGGTTGCCGAGCGAACTCGACCGGCAGGGGATCACTCACGCCGCCGTCCGTACACTGAACCGGTTGTCCCTCGTAGGCGAACGTGTGCGGTCGGAAGAGGTTGGGGATCGACGCGCTGGCCACGACCGCGTCGTAGAGGCCGACCCCGCCATCGTTCGCGGTCGACAGATAGCGGGGGCAGCGATGCGTAAGGTCGTGACAGACAACACCAAAGCTTTTCACGTGATGATGAAGACGGTCGAAACGCGCCGCTCTTAGCTGAGCGAGACGGGGCAGGATGACACCACTCCATGGCCGAATGAGCGGCCTGAACGGAGGCCAGGCCCGGACAGCGAGGCTATGCGCCACCACGTGCCGACCGCGAAAGACCGCCGCGTCACGCAGCATGCGGCTAGTGGTCAGTCCGACGGCCGCGTAGTACGCCCCGATGATGGCACCCACGCTGGTCCCGACGATGACATCGACCGAGATGCCGTAGCGGTCCAACTGTTTGAGCACGCCGAGGTGCGCCGCACCTCGTAATCCGCCCGCTGACAAGACGAGTCCAATCCGAGGTTGTCGCGGTTCGTCGCTCATGGGTGGCCTGTGGAACGCCCAACGCTTGACACGCCGCGACCGGGCAACGCCTTCAGATTCGAGATAAGCTTGAATATTCTGTGTTCGCGTGGCGCGCCTGCCGGACGAATAACGAATGCGTAATTCACTGAAACGATTTTGGGTGCTTTTGCCGATCTTGGCAACGACGGCGACTCAATGTGCGGAGACTCCCCGCGGGACCGCCCCGACATCAGTCGTCACCGTAGAGTTGATGCTAAACAGTGTGCCGGCGACACCGCCGACCGACCGAGGCCCGTTCAACGCGTGCCTGGTTCGGATGGGGCAATTGGCGAATCACGTGCGGCCCAGCTGGCGCGCCACGCCGACCGAGCCCTCTGGGACGGTCGTCCTGCTCCCCGAAGTATCGCCGAACGTGTTTGCCGCGAGTTTTATCGACGTCCCGGTTGCTCTCTTCAACACCATGACCGTGCACGATACGAATGAGTGCGCTCGCGATCCGGAGGGGAATGGCCACGTGGCCATCGGGGTCACCGTGAATGGCATGGACATCCCGATCGTCAGACCCGACAACACGTTGTCTTTTCAGATGAACGCCGATGGAACCATCCTGATTCCCCCGGCATCCTAGGATCCCTAGCACGCAACCCCCACGTCAGCGAGTATGAGCGCCGGAGAGTGATCGGCATGGTGACCAGCGTTTCTTCATGTGCCGGGCGGTGGACGATGGCGGTCTGCTTGATTCTGCTGCCGTTTGGTCAGGCAACCGCCCAGGTCATCGATACTGACGTTATCGCTCGAATCAAGGCGGAAGGCCAAGACCGTTCTCAAGCCCTGGGAGTTGTGGGGTGGCTGAGCGATGTCTACGGACCCCGGCTGACCGGTGCCCCCTCTACCGAGATAGCGAAAGAGTGGACCCTCGGGACGCTCCGCGGGTATGGGCTCTCCAACGTGCACGAAGAACGGTTTCCGTTTGGCACCGGGTGGTCGCTCGAACGATTTCACGCCCATATGACAAAGCCCCAGGTGATGCCGATCATTGGGCACCCGCAGGCTTGGACCACCAGCACCACCGGTACGGTACGCGCGGATGTCGTGCGGGTCGATATTCGGCACTCGGATGACTTCGCGCGTTACCGGGGCCGTCTTCGTGGCAAGATTGTTCTGCCGCAGCAAACGCGTGAGGTCGCCATGCTCGAGGGAGATCTTGTCCTGAGAATGGACGAAAGGCTGCTCCGGCAAGCGAGTCGTCCACAGGTCCCCAGCGGGTCGTCTCAGAGCGGTGACACAGAGGGCGGCCCAACCCTGGCTGATTTGACCCGGGAATTCTTTCTCGAAGAAGGCGTCGTGGCGGTGCTCGATAGAGGCAGCGACTCGTTCATGGTGTCCGGCGCCCCGAGCGGGAGCAATCTCGACTGGCCGACGCAGCGCACGGATGGGGGGACGGTCTTCCTTGCCGGCGGCGGACCCCGCGCCGATCAGGTCGGACGCGTGGTGCCCACGGCCACAATTGCTGTCGAGCACTACAACCGCATGGTGCGCAACCTTGAACGAGGGGTCGCCGTCGAAGCGGAGATCAACATCCAAACCACTTTTCACGACGAAGAGGAGACGTTGAACGCGTTCAACATTGTCGCGGAGATACCGGGGACGACCGACCTCGCACACGAGGTCGTCATCTTGGGCGCGCACTTTGATTCGACGCATGCCTCGACCGGCGCCACTGACAACGCGACGGGTGTCGCTGCGATGATGGAAGCCATGCGTGTCCTGCGGGCCGTGGGGGCACGTCCGCGCCGCACGATTCGGCTGGTGCTCTGGGGGGCGGAGGAGCAGGGTCTCTTGGGGTCCCGAGACTATGTCGCGAGACACTACGCCGACCCGGACACGTTGGAACGCAGGCCGGACTACGACAATCTGTCGGCGTACTACAACCTTGACAACGGAGCGGGCCGGGTCCGCGGGATCTGGTTGCAGGACAATACACGCGTTGCGCCGATCTTTGAGCCTTGGTTGAAAGCGTTGGATGAGCTGGGCGTGACGACGCTGGGGCGTCGTGCAACCCGCGGCACTGATCACCTGTCATTCGACGAGGTAGGGTTGCCCGGGTTTCAGTTCATGCAGGACCGGCTTGAATACAATTCTCGGACTCACCATTCAAACATGGATTTTATGGACCGTGTGCAAGAAGAAGACTTGGTCCAGATGTCGGTCGTCGCGGCTGTATTCGCATACAACACCGCGATGCTCGACGAGCGGCTACCGAGAAAGCTAGTACCGATGGCGTTTCGCTCACAGCAACAAGAGCGGTAACAGCGGAGACAAACAGCCGGGCGCGCCGCGACTATGCACCGAATTACCGACGCGGGACACTCGTCAACTGTCGCAGAGAAACGTGAAGCATGTTCCGGCCGGGACACGGTGACGATGGCGTTGCTCTCCGTTCGCATACCCAATATGCTCCCTCATCGCGCCTGGCCGACGCGACGTCACGGCCCGGACCGATACTTGACGTTTCTCCGCGACAGTCCACTAGCTCGTTCCCAAGAAAAATGGAATGTGTCTTAATTCTTGATGAGGTGTCATACATGGCAATGCGGCAATTCATAGGATTCGCAATAGTTGGGGTGGCGGTTGCGTATGGGGCTGGCGCCTCGGATCTAGCGGCCGGTGCATCGCGCACCGGTCTGATCTCCATCTTTGAAGGAAGCAAGGAGACGGTCTCTCTGCAAGGCGTGGGCGGAGTCATTCCACTCGACCAGGTGCAGGCGTCGCAGAGTGGGTCGGTCACACAGACAGTGGCCACCACCGAGATCACCGTGACCTACGACCGGCCGGTCGCACGAGGCCGCGAGCTGTTTGGCGGGATCGTGGCGTATGGCGAGATTTGGAATCCGGGTGCGAACGACGCCACGAAGATCGAGATCAGTCGCCCCATCACGATCAACGGCGAATCCCTTGACGCCGGGGCATACAGTGTCTGGGCGATACCCGATCCCGAGGAGTGGACGGTCATTTTTAGCAGCGCCGCTGATGTGTATCACACACCGTACCCAGGAGAAGAGCACGACGCACTACGTCTTGGGGTCTCGCCGGCATCGGGCGACCACATGGAGACCCTGGCGTTCTATTTCCCGGCCGTGGAAAAGAAGGACACCGTACTGCGGCTGCACTGGGGTGAGACGGTGATCGCCTTTGACATCACGGTTCCCTGAGCCCGGGTCCCTGAACACTGGATACTGAATACCGTTTCCTCAAGCGCTCGTCGGCGGCCTCTGCGTCCGGATGGCGAGTCTATTTCGGTCCGTGTCCTTTAGCAGCCCGTGGTCAAAATCCCGCTGCAGTTGACCGCCGCTGAATCAGGCCCGTCCGTGATGTTCATCGGTCAAATACTCCCCGTATTTTCCCTCTTCTCGCCGTGTTCGGCCGGCCCAGCGGCGGTCTTGGTGCGACGCCGGACTTTCACCACGGACTGCTAGGGGAAGGCGCAGATTAGGTACTGATAGGCTTCGTGGATCGTGACGGCACTTCTGGTGACGTTGGCGGTTTTTTTGGTGCTGGTCGGCATCTTGGGTGTCATCGTCCCTGGGCTACCAGGCACGGTTCTTATCCTCGCGGGGCTCGTCTGGCTTGCCTGGCTCGACGACTTTGCGCGTATTGGCCCTGGAACGATCGCGGTGCTGGTGGTCCTGACCGTGCTGTCATACGCTGTCGACTTTGTGATTGCCGCGTTGGGTGCGCACCGGGTCGGGGCGAGTCGTCGCGCGATCGTGGGTGCCGCGTTGGGAACAATTGTGGGGCTCTTTTTTGGCCTGGTGGGTGTCCTGGTTGGTCCATTCGCCGGAGCATTTCTCGGTGAGCTCACGACACGCGGCGGAGTGACCGACGCGACTCGGGTGGGGCTCGGCGCCTGGTTGGGGCTGATTGTAGGTTTCGCGCTCAAGTTGTCGCTGGTGTTCATGATGGTCGGCGTGGCGCTCGCCGCGTTTCTGCTTGCCTGAGGCGGTCCGTCAAGGTCTGTAGCAATAGTCGACTGGCTCATCCTTCTTCCTCGTCCGTCTCTCTTCGTCTTCCTCGTGCTTCCCAGCCGCACCGGATTCGGGACGGAGCGGCGCTACTCTTTCAGCCGCCAACTCGTGGGCGGAAAAATACGAAATATTTCGTATTGACAACTACGAACACTTTCGTAGAATTGATTTCGTGATGAGGCGCGGACAAAAAATCCCGACAAATACTGAACTCTCGATCCTTCGGGTGCTCTGGGCGCGTGGGCCAAGCACGGTCCGGGAAGTCGCTGTGGAGATGGGGCGTGGTGACGCCTACACCACCATTCTCAAGATGCTCCAGATCATGACGGGGAAACAGCTGGTGCGACGCAACGTCTCGTCCAGGTCCCACGTGTATGAGGCCGCGTCCACTCAGCACGAAACCCAGCGTCAGCTGGTTGCGGACCTTATCGACAAAGCATTTGGCGGCTCGGCCGCACGGCTTGTCGTTCAGGCTCTGTCGTCGACGCACGCGTCGCCCGCGGAGCTTGCCGAGATTCGGAAACTCGTCGCGCGGCGACGAAAGGAGGCCAGATGAGTCATTGGATTTCTGTGGCCGGATGGACCTTGGTCCACTTCGTCTGGGAGGGCTGTGTTCTCTTGGTGCTCGCCTTGGTGGTGCTTCGTCTCTGTCGTCAGACGACTGCTGCAGTGCGTTATAGCGTCGCTGGTGCGGCCCTCGCCCTGATGCTGGCGGCACCCATTGCAACCGCCGTGGTTCTCACTCGACCGGATGTGGAACCGAGTACGCTCGAACGCACCCGGTCCGCATTCTCACTGAGCGAGTCTCAGGCCTCGACGCCGAGCGGCTTTTGGCCGGTGGTCGTGCCCACCGCCGCGACGGTGGCCTTGGTCGAGCGCTCTCTCCCAATGGTCGTCATTGCGTGGCTGTGTGGGGTGGGGCTGCTCCTGATACGTGTTGGTGGCGGTTTGTGGCGAGTGCACCGGTTGCGCCGAAAGGGGCTTGCGAGGCGTCAGTCGCCGTGGCAGGCCGCGGTTGACCGACTCGCGGTGACTGTCCAAGCCTGGCCTCTCGGCCGGTCGTTCGGTCTGAACGCTCACGTTCACGTGGCGGAGTCGGCCTTGGTGAGTGCGCCGACGGTCGTGGGATGGCTGCGTCCGGCTGTTCTGCTTCCGCTCGCGGCGCTTGCCCAACTAACTCCACGCCAGGTCGAGGCGATTCTCGTCCACGAGTTTGCGCACGTGCGCCGCCACGACTACGCCGTGAACCTCCTGCAGACGTTGGCCGAGACACTGGTCTTTTATCATCCGGCGGTCTGTGGATCTCGAATCGGATCCGGGTCGAGCGCGAACACTGCTGCGATGACATAGCGGTGTCTTTTTGTGACAGCCCGGCGGACTATGCCGCCGCGTTGGTTGAGCTAGAGACCTCGAGGTCCGACTCGCAATCGTTGGCGCTCGCGGTAACCGACGGTCCGCTCGTCCGTCGCGTCCGACGCGTCTTGGGAATGCCCGCAGAAGACGAGTCGCGGGGGATGGGCGTCGTGGTCTCGGTAGCGATGACGGCGATCATGTTGGTTGGGGCCGCTGCGGGCGAAGGTCGGTTCTGGCCGTGGTCGACCACCGAGAGCGGGCGAATCACCGTCGCGGTCCAGGCGGCAGCGCAAAACGAACCCCTCGCCTCGCCGGCGAGCTTCGATTGGCGAGTCGTGAACACCGACCATTTCGAGATTCACTACTACCCCACGGTTGACGAAGATCTTCAGCAGGTTGGTGATACCGCGGAAGAAGCCTACGTGTGGCTCAGTGCGAACTTGAGCACGAACTGTCGTTTCGCGTGCCGTTGATACTTTTTGAGACGCGCGAGGATTTTGAGCGGCAGGGCATCGCGCCCGGTGCCGATCTTTCTTTTGTGCGGTCGTTTTCAGAACCTGGGCGAGATCGCGTGGCGCTGCTTGTCGACGAACACGCAGAGGATCTTTCCTATCGAATTACCCACGAGGTCACCCACATCTTCATGTTCGACCTGATTCCGCGGTCTCAGACCGGGCCGCCTGGCCTCCCGGCCTGGTTCGACGAGGAAATCGCCGAGTATATGACGGCGGCGTGGCCCCCCGATGAGTTCGCGCAGGTTCGAGCGCTAGTCGAGTCGGGTGCCGTGCCCCGGCTGACGAACTGGACTCCGGGCTCGTTTGAGAACGTGCGTAGTTTCTACAATCTCGGTCGCGTCGTGTTCGAATTCATCGAAGCGACTTACGGCAAAGACGGTATGCGACGCTTTGTGCGAGCGTTTCCCAGTGACGGCACGGTTGATACCGATACCGTCTACGAGGAGGCGTTCAATGTAACGGCAAGCGAGTTCCAGCAAGCGCTCGCGGCGTATGTGCGAGAACGATTCGCGCCAGCTTGACAGAAGGGGGCCGCCGGCTAGCTCGCCTCGGCTTGCGCGCTGTCGTCGGTGTGCTTGTCGAGGAGGCCTTGCAAACGCGCCTTGTCGGTCAGTCCGACGATTTGCTCGACAACCTGCCCGCTCTTGAAAATGAGCAAGGTCGGGATCGAGCGAACGCCAAACTTTGACGCCGTTTCCGGGCTCTCGTCGACGTTGAGCTTGCCGACGACCACCTTCCCAGCGTTGTCAGACGCCAACGCCTCGACCGTTGGCGCGATCATGCGGCAGGGACCGCACCATTCGGCCCAAAAGTCGACGAGAACAGGCTTTGACGACTTGATCACCGACTCTTCGAAGTTGCCGTCGGTAAGAGTGGATGTGTGCTCAGACATAGGTTTCCTTTTTCAACAGAAGAGAACCCCCTCATTCTATCAGTCGTGGTCAGGGCGAGGTTGGGGTCTCTCCCTGGGCTGCTAGGTGCTGGTTGCTCCAGTGCAGCATCTCGGCGACGACATGGTGGACAGACTCGCGAGCGGCGTATCCATGCGATTCATGGGGGAGCGTCACATACCGAACGGTGGCGCCGTGACCCTTGAGCGCCATGTAGAAGCGTTCGGACTGAAGCGGGAACGTGCCTGAGTTGTTGTCGATTTCGCCGTGCGTGAGCAGAATTGGCTCGTTGATCTTTTCTGCGTGAAAAAACGGCGACACACCTCCATAGACGTCCGGCACTTCCCAAAAGGTCCGACGCTCATTTTGGAATCCGAACGGCGTGAGTGTGCGGTTGTATGCCCCGCTACGTGCGATACCAGCCCGAAAAAGATCTGAGTGAGCCAGGAGATTCGCCGTCATAAAGGCGCCGTAGCTGTGGCCACCGATGGCGATACGGTCACGGTCGGCGACCCCCATCGCCACCACCGTGTCCACCGCCGCAGTCGCACTCGCCACGAGCTGCTGGACATAGGTGTCATTGGCCGTCTTGCCTTCGCCGACAATCGGCATCGCGGGTCCGTCGAGGATCGAGTAGCCCTGGGTGAGCAACAGCAAATGCGACGCCCCCCGTATCGTCGTGAACCGATGTGGCGACCCCACAATCTGACCCGCCACCGCCGGGTTTGTGTATTCCCGGGGATAGGCCCACATCAACATCGGCACCCGCTGCCCCTTTTGGTAGCCCGGCGGCAGATACAACGTGGCCGACAACGCGACCCCGTCGTCGCGGGTGTATGTAATGAGCTGCTTGCGTACTCGGCGTAGTGCCGGAGCAGGGTCGGTGTAGTGTGTGAGCGCGGTCGCAGCGCTCGTTTCAAGGTCACGCAGGTAGTAGTTTGGCGGGTCGGTCGACGATTCTCGCCGAGTGACGAGCAGCGTGCCGTCCGGTCGGAGCGGCGCTACAAGCGTCTCGTAGCTCGTGTCCTCTTCTTCTCCCTGAAAGAGTCGTTCGACCCGGAGCGTCCGAAGGTCGAGACGGTCGACGAACGGCCGGTCTCCGGCCGGAGAGGCGCCCCGACCAGTCAACAGGATCTGGGTGTCGAACTGGGCGATGACCAGGCCAAGAGCGCCTCCGCCGGGCTGGCGCACCGGTGTGCCGGGGTCGCCGTAGCGATCTTCTGCGCTTCGGTCCCACAGCCGACGTGATTCGCCGCCGGGCGAGTATTGCAGCCACGTCCGCGTCCAGCGGGTGTCTCGGTCACGTTCTTCAATCAGCGCGGTGCCGTCGGTGGTCCACCTGATCCCGACGAATCGGAACTCGGTCCGGATGAGTTCGTCGGGCGACCCGTCAAAAGGGGCCGGTAGCGACAACAATCGGTCGCGATGACTCGCAATGGCACCGGGGTCGCCGCCGTCTTGGGCCTCCGCCCACACCACCGTGGCGGGGGTGGCGGTATTCCAGCGATGACCCCGCGGCCCGGTTGGCACGCCGCCGATCGGGACGGCATCCCCGGTGGGAAGGTCGGCCAACACTCGAATCAGCCCGCCTTTCACGTCCCACACCTCAACTGATTTTGCAAAACGGCCGGCCGGGACCTGCCACGAAAACGGTCGCTGCCACCGCACCACGAGGAGATGCTCGCCGTCCGGTGCGACTGCGGCTGACTCGAAGAGTCCGCGCTCGCCGATATCCGTTCGACGGCCAGTGGCCAGCAGTACCGTTCCCAGCTGGCTCGTAAAGTGATACTCAAAAAGCGCGTCGTCGTGCGGGTTGGCAAGCAGGTCTTGATACGTACGAACCGGCGCGAGTCCGCCTTGGTGCTCCTGAATGTTTGGTCCGGCGGGAGCGGCCGGCGGGGTGGGGGGCGCGCCGCGAGCGGACGCGAGAAACCGGCAAAAGACGCCGTCGCTACCGGGCAGCCACTGACACGGGTCGCCGAGGGCGGCATTGAGACCCGCGCTGGTGACGGCCCGCGGCTGACCAGTGGCCGTGTTCGCGGCCCAGAGCTCGACGCCAGTATCACGAATGATGGCATACGAGACGTGTTGCCCGTCAGGTGAGAAACGAACCCACCCGAATGTCGTTCCGGCCGGGGCCAAGATTTCGTGTCGCGTATCGTCGCCGATCGTCACGAGCTCGATGCGAGTGATGTCCGGTGCGCGCCAGGGCGTCTTGGCTCGTGGGTTGATGCGGAATCCGGCCAGCCGATGCATTGGTTGCGCCAACGCGGAAATCGGTGGCATACCGCGGCGCTCGGTGAGTACCAGCGTGTCGCCGGTGGGGCTGACTAGGACGTCCGGGAGAGGTGGGGCGTCAAGGATATCGACGATGTCTTGCGGTGGCGTCAGATAGCCCGTGGCGTTGGTCGACTCGCCCTGGGCGAGTATCTGCGAACCGGTGCCCGCGGCGAGGAGAGCGGTAAAACAGATGATGCGACTCGAATTTCGAAAACGCTGGTCTAGCATGTGCCTTCCTCCATGATCGCGCTTCTGACAACGGGCGCCGGAGCCGCTACGCTAGCACAACGCGCCTCATAGCCATGGCCGCGCGGCTCGTTCGGGGCACGCGGCCTCCCTCTCGGTGGGATGTCGCCGCCGCCCGTTGGGGGTTTCGCCGTATTCTCATGGCCGATGCTCGCGTTTTCGTCACGGGTTCCATCGACGCTACGTCCGAACCGACTGACCCGAACGCTCGACCGACTTCAGGCCGAGGGCGTTCAATACGCCGATCTCACCGAGTCGAACCCCACCCGCGTCGGTTTCGCCTATCCGAGCGGGTTGCTAGAACCCTTGGCCTCTCGACGCGGGATGACCTACGAACCGGCCGCCTTGGGGCTGAGCGGCGCCAGGGAGGCAGTTGCCGCGGCCCTTCGACGACGTGATCTGCCGGCCGACGCGCGGCGCGTCGTCGTGACTGCCAGTACCAGCGACGCGTATAGTATGTTGTTCAAGCTGCTCTGCGACGCTGGCCATGAAGTGGCGGTCCCTCGGCCAAGCTATCCCTTGTTCGAGTATTTGACCCGGCTTGACGCGGTTCGCCAGGTCCCCTACCCGTTGGAGTTTCACGGCCGCTGGTCGATAAATCAGACGGAGTTGCGCCAGTCTGTCACGTCGCGGTCGAGAGCGATCATCCTCGTCAATCCCAATAACCCGACAGGGTCTTTTGTCAGCGGCGACGACCTGGAGACGGTTATCGAGCTATGTCACGAGCGCGATCTGGCGTTAATCGCGGACGAGGTTTTTGGGTGGTATCCGGTCACCCATGGCGAGCGGAAGCGGGGGCCGAGCGTGCTTGACCGACCCGCCAAGGTCCTGACATTCGTCTTGGGCGGGCTCTCGAAGGGCGTGGGAATGCCGCAGTTGAAGTTTGGCTGGATCGTTGTTGCTGGCCCCGAGACAGCGGTCGAGGCGGCGCTGGCGCGGCTTGAACTCATCGGCGATACGTATCTTGGCGTGTCGAGCCCAGTACAGCTGGCGGCGCCCGCGCTCTTCGAGCGCGGGGCGGTCGTGACCAGCCAGATTGCGGACCGTATTAGAACGAACACCCGGTGCTTGAGCGTCGTGGCTGCAGACTATCCCGCGGCAACGGTGCTACCGGTCGAAGGTGGGTGGTCAGCGGTGGTGCAGGTGCCCCGCCTCCGGTCGGAAGAGAGACTGGTTGTCGAGCTGCTCGAACGCGAACGAGTCCTGGTCCATCCTGGATACTTTTTTGACTTTCCGCGAGAGGCATTCTTGGTGTTGAGCCTGCTTGTGGACCCGGCGAGCTTCGAGCCCGCGGTCCGGCGGGTGTTGAGCACCGCGGTGTCGACACCGGCATGACCAACAAGACCGCGCCTGTCGTCAAAGACCTCGTGCTCGTTGGCGGCGGACATAGCCACGTCATCGTGCTGAAGTCGTTCGGGATGAACCCGATGCCCGGGGTACGGGTCACCGTCATCGCCCGCGACATCGATACTCCTTATTCCGGCATGCTTCCCGGACTGATCGCCGGCCACTACGACTTTGACGATGTGCACATCGATCTGGGGCCGCTCGCCCAGTTCGCCGGGGCTCGTCTGTATCACTGTGAAGCCATCGGTCTCGACCTCGAGCAGAAGCGCGTGGTGTGCCGCGACCGTCCGTCTGTGCCCTATGACGTGCTGTCGATCGATATCGGTGTCACCTCGGCGCTCGCCGTGCACGGCGCCGCCGATCACACGGTGAGTGTCAAACCGATCTCGACCTTTGTCGAGCGTTGGGAGCGTCTCAAGGCGAGGGCGCATACCCGGGCGGGTGTGCCGCGGGTCGGGGTGGTCGGTGCGGGCGCCGCTGGGGTCGAGCTGACTCTTGCTATTCAGCATGCGTTGAGTCGTCGCGGCGACCATCCGGCGTTTCATCTTTTTTCCTCGACGGAGTCGGTCCTTCCCACCCACAATCTGCGGACTCAGGCGGTATTTCGGCGGGTGCTCAGCGAGCGCGGCGTCGAGATGCACCTCGGTGCCCGGGTGAGTGCCGTGGACGCGGCCGGTCTCACGACCGAGGACGGGTCCCACTTTGAGCTGGATGAGATCGTGTGGGCAACACAGGCTGGTGCCCAAGCCTGGCCAGCACGCGCGGGGCTTGCCGTCGACCCCGGTGGCTTTATCTGCGTAAACGAGACTCTCCGGTCGACATCTCACCCTGATATTTTCGCTGCGGGGGATATCGCGGCGGTCGTCAAGCATCCTCGGGAGAAAGCAGGTGTTTTTGCGGTGCGGCAAGGACCGCCGCTGGGAGCGAACCTTCGGCTGGCGCTCCAGGGTCGGCCCCCTCGACCATTCGTGCCACAGCGGCGGTTTCTCAGTCTCGTGAGTACGGGTGACCAGTATGCGGTCGCGTCCCGTGGTGGCTGGATGCTCGAGGGGCGGTGGGTGTGGCGCTGGAAAGACTGGATCGACAAGCGCTTTATGAGTCGCTTCAGCGAGCTTCCAGACATGGCGGTCCGTCCTCCGACTACGAAGGATGACCTGTCGCGGCTGACGTCACCCGACGTGGCTGAGCAGTTGTCGGCAATCGCCATGCGCTGCGGCGGATGCGGGTCAAAGGTGGGCGCGACCGTGCTGTCGCGAGTGTTGTCTCGGCTCAGACCGGTCGCTCATCCCGAAGTCGTCGTGGGGCTTGACGCGGCGGATGACGCGTCCGTCGAAACGATTCCTCCCGGTATGGTCGCCGTGCGGACCGTCGACGCGTTTCGCTTGCTGATGGATGACCCCTACACCTTTGGTCGGGTGGTCGCCAACCACAGTCTGGGGGACATTTACGCGATGGGCGCGGAGCCTCGCACCGCGCTCGCGATCGCCACCATCCCCTTCGGCCCCGAAGAGAAAATGGAACAGTTGCTGGAGGCGTTGCTCACCGGAGCGGTGGAGACCCTCAATGCGTCGGGAACCGCTCTGGTTGGTGGCCATACCAAGGAAGGGATCGAGACAGAGCTCGGTCTCTCGTTGAGCGGCATTGGCCGGTCCGATGAGCTGCTCCGCAAGGCTGGAATGCGACCGGGCGAACGCATGATTCTCACCAAGCCGCTTGGCACCGGGACGCTTTTCGCGGCCCACATGCACCGAGAGGCAAAAGGACGCTGGATAGATGCTGCGATTCAGCTCATGCTCCAATCGAGCAAGGACGCCGCCGCCTGTTTCAAGCGGCACGGTGCGACCGCGTGCACGGATGTGACCGGGTTCGGTCTGCTTGGGCATCTGTCGGAAATGGCTCGCGCGTCGGCGGTCGATGTCGATCTGGAACTGGATGCTGTGCCGTTGATGGATGGCGCGCTCGAGACCGCCACCCGAGGATTCTTGAGCTCCCTCCAGCCGCAAAACGTGCGCTTGCGTCGTGTCGTTCGAAATCACGACGCCGTCCGTCATCAGCCGCGTTATCCGCTGATCTTCGACCCGCAGACGGCCGGTGGTCTGCTCGCGAGCGTTCCGGAGCGTGACGTGGATGCGTGTCTCGACGAACTTCGGTCTATCGGGCATGAGGCAGCCACCGTTGTCGGGACGGTCAGATCTCCGACCGACGGCGACACCCCGGTTCGTGTCGTCGCGTAGTGGACTCAACGCTTGGCGGGCAGGTGCATGAAGTACCCTTCTTCGTCGTCTTCAGACAGACCGGTTCCAACCGTCGGGCACGACGCCTCGACGAGAGGTTGGCATACCCAAGAGCCGCCCAGATTGTTTCGAACAAACATCGCCGCCCGGTGCTGAAAATTTGTAAAACAGGTTACGCCATGGAGCGGACCCCTATGGTAGATTACGCACTTATGTTCAGCCGAATTCCAGGCTTGCGCCGATCGAACTCTGTCACCGCACGCCGCGCGACGATGGTGACCGTGGCCGCGGCAATGCTTCACGCTGGGTGCTCAGCTCAGGAGGTCCCTCTCCCGATCTCGAGTGCGACCGGGGCGGACATCTATCTGAGGCTCGAGGCCCGGGTTATCGAAGATATCGTCCCCCACCGGGCGACGCTGGCTGGTCTACTACAAGAGCATGTCGTGGACAACGCGTTGGTCCACGCCGTCATCGAGTCCGTGCAGTCAGTGTTCGACCCGCGACGTTTGCGGGGGGGAAACGCCTACAAGGTGTTCTTGGCTGCGGATGGGATGCTGCGCCGGTTCGAATACCACATCGACAACGACGAGTTTCTACGGGTCGACCGTGCGACGAGCGCGGACGACACCGCCCTCGCGTTTGATGCGGAGCGGGTGCCCTACATCAAGGTCCGCGAGGAGCACGCGTTGCACGGCGATATCAATGAGCGGAACTCATCGCTGGTCGCGGCCCTCAACGAGCAAGGTGAAAACGTCAACCTCGCGATTCTGATGGCGAGCGTTTTTGGCGGCGAGATTGATTTTCACAATGATCTCCGACGCGGGGACCACTTCGACGTCCTTATTGAGAAGCTGTATCGCGACGAAGAGTTTTCCGAGTATGGAGACATTACGGCCGCCGAGTTTCATAACGACGGACGTACGGTGCAGGCATTCAGCTTCCAGATTCCACCCGTCGATGGCTCGGATAGCCCAGGCGAAGACAACGGAGACGCCTCATCCAAGCCGACGGCCGCGGCCCAGTACTACGACTTCGAAGGCCGGTCACTGAAGCGACCATTTCTGAGCTCGCCGTTTGGTTTCGAGCCGCGGGTGACATCGCGCTTTTCCTATCGGCGGTTGCATCCGGTGCTGGGTACTCACCGACCGCATCTAGGCGTCGACTACGGAGCTCTTACCGGCACCAAGGTCATTGCCGTCGCGAACGGCGACGTGGTGTCCGCGGGGATGAGTGGCGGTTCGGGCAACATGGTGCGGTTGCGGCACAAGAACGGGTATGAGACCTACTATTTGCACCTCTCGCGGTTTGGCAAGGGTGTGCGTCGGGGCGCTCGTGTCGCGCAGGGGCAAGTGATCGGATATGTCGGAGCGACGGGTCTAGCCACCGGTCCCCACCTCGACTATCGGATCAGAAAAAACGGGACGTTTGTCAATCCGTTGGTCGAGATCCGCAACATGCCTCCGGGTGACCCCATTCCGGATGGGCACCTCGCGGCGTTCTTTGAGAGACGCGACGAGACGCTTCAGCGTCTCTCGTCTACGCACGCCCCCGTCAGCGTTGCGGCGCAGTAGCGGTACACTGAGGAGTGGCTCTTGTTCGTCCATTCCACGCGCTGCGGCCCACCCCCGAAGTGGCCCCGGCGGTCGCGTCCGTTCCCTACGACGTGGTGTCGCGGGCCGAAGCGCTCGCCCTGACCGTCGACAATCCTCTGAGCTTTCTCCACGTATCGCGGTCCGAAGTCGACCTCGACCCTGAGGTCGACGCCTATGACAACGCGGTCTATCAGCGCGCGGTCGCCAACCTCGCGAGGCTGAAGCGGGACGCTCCGCTCGTGGTCGAAGACACGGCGTCGCTCTATGTGTATAGGCTACGGGAAGGCGCTCACGAGCAAACCGGTGTTGCCGGGTGCTTTTCGTTGGACGAGTACGACCGCGACGTTGTCAAAAAGCACGAACGAACCCGTCCTGACAAAGAAGACGACCGCACGCGTCACATGCTGTCGCTACGGGCGCAGACCGGAATCGTGTTTCTGGCCTACCGATCAACCACAGCGGTAGACACGGTGACGACCCGGGCCTGCTTGCGGCCACCGCTGTTTGATGTGGACGCCCCGGATGGCGTGAGCCACACCATTTGGCGGCTTGAGGCGGACGACACCACGGCGATTGTCGAGTCGTTCAAACGAGTACCCTCGTTGTATATAGCGGATGGTCACCATCGTATTGCCAGCGCCGCGCGCGCGCGCGATGACTGGGCTGCGGCCGGTGGTCGTGACGAGAGTGCCGAGGTGTGCTTCTTTCTCGGCGTCGCCTTTCCGGATGAGCAGACGCGAATCTTGCCATACAACCGCACGGTGGCCGACCTGGCGGGGCAGACGCCGGGACACTTTCTCGACGCTCTGCGGGCCCGTTCCCCGGTGCGCGCCGACGCATCGCCTCACCCCGCGCCAGGGCACGCTGCGATGTATCTGGATGGGCGCTGGTATGGAATTGCCCTGACCCCTGGCCTGCCAGATGCCAGGTCCGTGTCGGGGCGGCTCGACGTAGCTGTGCTGCAGGACGGGATTCTTGCCGAGATCCTGGGCGTGGGTGACGTGCGGACCGACCCGAGGATGGCGTTTGTGGGCGGCGTTCGCGGTATCGCCGAGCTTGAGACCCGGGTTGACTCCGGCGTGGCGGCGGTGGCGTTTTCGCTAGCGGCGGTGACCCCACAACAGTTGCTTGCCGTGTCCGACGCTGACGAAATTATGCCTCCGAAATCGACCTGGTTCGAGCCAAAGCTGCGGGACGGTCTGTTGATTCACGAGATCTGAGTGGCTCGTCAACTTTCAACCGTGGGTTGTCGGTGAGAAATCGTCGCGCCTCGTCGCGTGGGAGGAGAGCACAATGGGGGCCGATTGTAGATGACGACCAACGCTGCGGGGTGCGACGAGGGCCAGCGATAAATTCACTGCTTGAGGCTTGAAGCCTGAAGGATGAAGCGCCACTCTCTGGTGGCCTGAACGGATAAATGTCTGAGCGTGTGTATAACTTCGGCGCCGGTCCGGCGGTCCTTCCTGAGCAAGTGCTCGAGGAAGCTCGCGAGCATTTGCTCACCTTTCCGGGGGCGGGTATGTCGGTGCTCGAAATCAGTCATCGGTCATCGGCGTTCTCTGAGATCATCCAACGAGCGACGTCCAACATTCGGGCGTTGGCCGGTCTGTCGGATGACTATCGTGTGTTGTTCATGCAAGGCGGCGCCACCCAGCAGTTTGCGATGGTGCCCATTAATTTGTTGCCAGTTGGTGGGTCGGCTGACTACACGCTGACCGGGACCTGGGCAAAAAAGGCCGCGCAGGAGGCCGAGCGTTTTGGCTCGGTTCGCATCGCTGCGACCACCGCTGACGAAAAGTTCACGAGGATCCCGGCGGCGGATACGCTCGAGTTCTCGCCTGACGCTGCGTATGTGCACCTGACCTCGAACAACACGATCGTCGGGACGCAGTGGCCGGAGTGGCCCCATACCGGCGATGTCCCGCTGGTGGTCGACGCCTCGTCGGACATCTTCAGTCGCCCCCTCGTGGTTGGCTCGAATGGGCACGGGCTCGGGCTGCTGTATGCTGGCGCGCAGAAGAATCTTGGACCGGCTGGGGTGACGTTGGTCATCATCCACGATGCGTTGGTGGAGCGGGCGGGGGTCGTCGGACGGACCATCCCGACGACGTTTCAGTACTCGACCTACGTCGACAGCGACTCGCTCTACAACACGCCTCCAGTTTTTGCGATCTATCTGGTGGCGCTCGTGACAGACTGGCTCCTCTCGAGTGGCGGACTCGAGGCCATAGGCGCGCAGAACGCCCGGAAGGCGGATACGCTCTACGACGCCATCGACCGGACGTCTTTTTATCGGGGCGCCGCGCATCGTGATAGCCGGTCACGTATGAATGTGACATTCCGTCTCGCGAACGACGCGCTCGAAAGACGATTCATCGCCGAAGCTAGTGACGCCAGCCTCGCCGGGCTCAAGGGGCACCGTTCGGTTGGAGGCGTACGAGCGTCGATCTACAACGCTCTGCCCGAACCCGCCGTCAATGCGCTGGTTGAATTCATGGCGGAATTCGAGCGTGTGAACGGGTAGTCCGCACCTGACGATGCGTCAAACTCAAGGCTCGCTCGTCTGTGCCCAGTGCGGCAAGCTCATCGGGATCAACGAGCCGTCATGCCCGTATTGTGGCGCCTGGCGGCCGGGTCTGTATGGCTTTGCCCCGGCGTTGCAACGACTTGTTGGTCAACGGCTAGATTTCGTGTCGCTCATCGTGATGACGTGCGTCACGATGTACGCAATCTCGCTGTTGCTCGATCTCTCGGCGGCCTTTTCGGGCGGCGGCCTTCTCTCCATCGCATCACCGGGCACCCGAGCGCTGTATCAACTGGGGATGACCGGAGGGATCGCATGGGGTCAAGACTGGTGGTGGACGCTCTTCACCGCGAACTATCTCCACGGCGGGCTACTGCACATCGTGTTCAATATGATGTGGATCCGCAATTTGGCACCGGCGGCGACCGAAGTCTATGGTCCTGCGCGTGCGTTCGTCGTTTTCAATATCGCTGGGGTCGTCGGGTTTTATCTTTCGAATGAGATGAGCGGAGCGCCTACGATTGGAGCGTCGGGAGGAATCTTTGGTCTGCTGGCCGCGCTGATTGTCCACGGACGCAGCCGCGGAAGCTCGATGATGACGACCCAGCTGTGGCAGTGGGCTGGAGTGCTCTTCTTGTTCGGGTTCCTGATGCCCGGCATCAACAACTGGGCCCACGGCGGCGGGTTCCTCGGCGGGTGGGTGGCCGCGCAACTGATGGGCTTTAGTGGCGAGCAGCGGGAAAGCACCGGTGTCATCATCACCGCGCTCGCGTGTATCGCCGTGACCGCGCTCGGTATCTGGCTCTCGTTTGCCCGAGTCACGAGCATCCTTCTCGGCGCGTAGACCCCGCCTATTCGTCCAGTCTCCCCGGTGAATCCTGGGTCGGCTCTAGCTGGCGCTCGTGTCAACCCACATGAACTTCTCTTTGCGACAGTCCACGTATAGTACTAGGTCTCCGTCGCGCGTTGCGGTCGCCGTCGTCCACGGGGTCGTCGGCGCCGGCGGGGTTTCCGTTCGCTGGGCGGCGCATCGGATGCGGCGAGTGCCGTCCAACGCTCGACGGCCTCGGGGGCGTCGCCATGGACGGTGAGCCACGTCACCGCAGTCTCGAACGCCGCGCGAAACAGCACTGACCGCACGCGACCGCTGCCGAGAGGAGGGTCTTGGAGGCGCGTCTGGAGCTGCAATGCTTGCCGGAGTCGCTCGACGTCCTTTCGGGCAATTGGTAGTCCCCCGAGCGACACATCGATCGGTCGCTTGTCGTCGCGCTTTCGAGGGGTGAGATCCAGCGGCTGCCCAGGCTGGATGAGGCTCCCCAGCAGCACGGCGTTACTGAGAGTCGGGGGTGTTTCCTTGAATTCCGCGCGATACGTGTCCAGCCTGTCGAGCGATGGCCACAGCGCGCTCCGTTTTCGCGTGTCGATCTCGGGGGCAATCAACTTGAGAAGACCGGTTTCTGCCAGCATGCGAAACGTGGCGACAGAGAACCCGCTGCGCAAGATCTTGTAGAGCTCTTCGATGAGACGCGCCGGAGCGGCTTTGAGAATCTCGGCCCGGTTGCGTTTGATCGCCCTCTGCACGGGTAGGTCAAGACGGAAATCCAAACGGGTGGCAAAGGCCAGCGCGCGCAGCATACGCACCGGGTCTTCGACAAATCGCAGGTGCGGGTCGCCGATCGACCGGATCAGACCGGTTCTCAGGTCTTCCAGTCCCCCGACGTAGTCGATGACCGAGAAGGTCTTGATGTCGTAGAACAGCGCATTGATGGTGAAGTCCCGCCGGAAAGCGTCCTCTTCCTCGGTCCCGAAAGTGTTGTCGCGGGTTGGACGGCGAACGCGTCGCGGATGTGAGCCCTCCGCAGTGGGCCCTGCCTTCTCCCGTGCTTCTCTCTCCTGCGCGTCCTTCAGGTCGGTGGCGCTCGCCTGCTCTTCTTCTTCGACCGAGAGCTGACGTCGGAATGTCGCGACCTCGATCGTCTTGAGCCCAAACTTGACATGCGCCAGGCGGAAGCGTCGTCCGATGATCCAGCAGTTGCGAAATAGTCGTTTGACCTCGCTCGGGCGCGCAGAGGTCCCGATGTCGAAATCCTTTGGCACCCGTCCGAGTAAGAGGTCCCGGACACCACCGCCGACCAGATAGGCATCGTGGTTGTACTTCTGGAGGCGATACAGAACCTTCAGCGCGTCCGAGTCGATCAGCGCGCGGGAGACGGAGTGGTCGGCCCGGGCAATGACGGTGGGTTCAGCCAACTCCGGGATTATACGGTGATGGTTCAGGTCGTCGTGCCCCGGGTGTGCATTCGGACCCCTCTGTGCCGAGCGGCGATTTCTCGCCGGACAAGAACGGGATGGGGGGTAGACTGCGCACGAGGGGCCCATGCTTCAACGCAAAACTATGCAAAATCGTGCACGCGTCGTCGGTAAGCGTGTTGTCGTTCAGTCTCTGTTCCTTGCGTGCATGCTGACGGTGACGACTGGCACCGTCGGCCCAGTCCTAGCGCAGCCAGGCGCCAGTAATGGCGAGTGGCGAAGTTACGCTGCGGACACCTGGGGCTCCAAATACTCTCCGCTGGACCAGCTGACCGCTACGAATTTTGGCGAGCTCACGGTGGCCTGGCGGTGGCGGACGGCGGACACGCATCTTGTGCTGACCGACGAATCTGGGTCGTCACTCGTACCTGCCCAGACACTCTTTGACCGGCTCGAAGAAGCGGAGCCCGATCGATGGGTACGGCGCCCCAGTATCGGCCGGTTGGTTGCGACGCCGTTGATGGTCGACGGCGTGCTGTTTCTCAGCACTCCGCTCTATCAGGCGGCGGCCATCGATGCGCGAACCGGCGAGACACTCTGGGTGCACGACCCCCGCATGTATGAGGCAGGCACTCCGGCCCCAGCGCCCTGGGCGCATCGTGGGGTCGGGTATTGGGAGAACGACGGCGACGCGCGCATTGTCTGGGGGACCGGAGATGGTCATCTGATTGCGGTCGACGCCAAGACCGGTATCCCAGCCGCCGATTTTGGAAACGGCGGTCGCGTCGATCTCCAAGAGGGTCTGCCGCGGGCGCCACGGGGCCAGCGAGACAATTTGAATCTCTTGCCCGTGTCATCACTGTCGGCGCCGCTCGTCGTCGGCGACACAATCATCATCGGCTCGTCCATTAACGATTTCAGCACGACCAAGGAGATGCCGCCGGGGTTTGCGCGCGCCTATGATGCGCGGTCCGGGCAGCACAAGTGGGACTTTCACAACGTGCCCCAAAGTGGCGACGAGTTTGGCGCAGACACCTGGCAGAACGAGTCGTGGCGATACTCCGGCAACGCGAACACCTGGTCGAACATGAGCGCCGACCCGGAGTTGGGCTACGTCTATCTACCAACCAGCACGCCGACGTCGGACTACTACGGAGGGCACCGGCTCGGTGACAATCTGTTTGCTGAGAGTCTCGTCTGCGTCGACATCGAGACCGGGCAACGCGTGTGGCACTTCCAGATGGTGCACCACGGCGTGTGGGACTACGACAATCCGACGGCGCCAAACCTCCTCGATGTCACGGTCGATGGCCGACCCGTCAAAGCCGTCGCCCAGGTCACAAAACAGGGGTTTGTCTATGTCTTCAATCGGGTAACGGGCGAGCCCTTGTGGCCGATCGAAGAGCGCCCCGTCGCGACGGATACCGACCTCGAAGGCGAGCTTCTGTCACCCACGCAACCTATTCCCACCAAGCCGCCGGCCTTTGACTACCAGGGCGCGACCGTCGATGACTTGGTCGACTTCACTCCGGAGGTTCGGCAAATGGCGCTCGACGCCGTGGATGGCTTCCGGCTCGGTCCCCTCTACACGCCGTTGTCTCTGCGTGGCACTATCTTCCGTCCCAGCGCCGGTGGAGGCGCCAATTGGTCGGGTGCCGCCGTTGACCCCGAGACCGGCATTCTCTACGTGCCCTCCCGCAACGTCCACTCGGTGATGCGTTTCCGAGAACCGGCACCAAATGAAGAGACCGCGACGCTCCGATATATCCTCAGTCGCGGGACCGACACCTTTCTCGAAGCCTCGAATTCAGCCCGTCGCCCGTTGATGCCGCAGGGTCTGCCGCTGTGGAAGCCGCCCTATTCGCGGATGACCGCGATCGACCTGAATACCGGTGAGCACACCTGGATGACACCCCTTGGCGACGGAGATCGGTTTCGCAATCACCCGTTGCTCCGTGATCTGGATCTGCCACCGCTAGGAGGGGATGACAGCCGGAGTGGGCCTTTGCTCACGAAGACGTTGCTTATTCATGCCCTGACGGCCGGCGGGACCGGCAATGGTCCGCGGCTCGTGGCCTATGATAAGCGCACCGGCGATATTGTCGCCTCTGTCGACCTGCCAGGGGGAGCGATCGGCACTCCGATGACCTACATGCTCGACGACCGTCAATATATTGCGTTGACGGTGGGTGGCGATACGCCAGGATTGATTGCGCTGGTCGTGCATCGAGCCCCAGGCTCCACACATTAGCCTTTGGCGTCTTTCCAGTTCTTCCCGATTCCGACGTCGACTGTAAGTGGGACGTCGAGTGTCGCGGCGCGCTCCATCTTTTCGCGGACAAACTGCGCGACGTCTTCGGCGTGTATCTCAGCGACCTCGAACAAGAGCTCGTCGTGCACGGTCAAAATCATCCTGGCCCCGTTGGGGAGGTGTCCATGGATGTCGATCATCGCCCGTTTGAGGATGTCGGCCGCGGTGCCTTGGATGGGCATGTTGACGGTTTCTCGCTCGGCCGACGCTCGAATCATGCCATTGCGGTTTGTGAGGTTTGGCACCAGGCGGCGCCGTCCAAACATGGTGGCGACGACCCCTGTCTCCCGGGCGTTGGCGACGACGTCGACCGTGTAGGCGCGCACCGCCGGGAAGCCGGCAAAGTAGGCGTCGATGAACGCCTGCGCCGAGGCCTGACTGACCCCGATGTCTCGGGCCAAAGTGAACGCCGTCTTGCCGTAGAGCAGCGCGTAGTTGACGATTTTCGCGCGTCGTCTCAGCTCGTGGGGGTCGAGGCCGCTGTCTTCGCCAAAGACCTTCATCGCGGTCTGGTCGTGGATGTCGTCCCCTCGCTTGAATGCCTCGATGAGGGTGGTGTCACGTGAAAGGTGTGCGAGGACCCGTAGCTCGATTTGCGAGTAGTCGGCCGAGATGAGGACGTGCTCGGGGGCGGCGATGAATGTGCCACGGATTTTTCGGCCGAGTTCGGTCCGGATCGGGATGTTCTGCAGGTTGGGGTCGCTGCTGCTGAGCCGGCCGGTGGCCGCGACCGCTTGGTTGAACGATGTATGCACCCGTCCGGTTTGCGGATCTACGAGCTGCGGGAGGGTGTCGATGTAGGTGCCTTTGAGCTTCTGCAAGCTCCGCCATTCCAGCACGTGCCGGGGTAGCGGGTGGGTCAGCGCGAGTTCCTCGAGGACCTCGACGGACGTTGAGGCGGCCCGCGTTTTCCCCGTCCGTTTGCGAGTGGGCAGCTCGAGACGTTCGAACAAGACTTCAGCCAGTTGTTTTGGCGAGTTGACGTTGAACTCCATCCCGGCCAGTTCGTGAATCTCACGCTGGCGAGCGGTGAGCTCGGCGCCCACCCGGCTAGACATTGCCTGGAGGGCATCGACGTCGACCCGGATGCCCGCTTGTTCGATGGCAACGAGGACCGGGATGAGCGGACGCTCGAGGTTGGTGTAGACGGTGTCGAGCTCGGCTTCGACCACTTGCGGTCTGAGTCGTTCAGCCAATTGAAGAGCCAGGTCCGCACGTTCGCCGGCTAGCTCGACGATAGCTTCGGCCGGGAGGTCGGCAAACCCCAACGCCTTGGCCCCTTTGCCCAGAATCTCTTCGACCTCGATCGCTCTATATCCGACCTCTTCGAGTGCGAGGTCCTCGAGTCGGTGGGCCGACCGAGTGGCGTCGATCAGATAGCTGAGCAGCATCGTGTCGGTGCCAAAGCCACCGAGACAAACGCCGTGTCGTTCCAGGATCAGCGCGTCGAACTTGAGGTCGTGCCCGATTTTCTCGATGTCTGGGTCTTCGAGAAGAGGTTTCAACGTGGCCAGGGCGCTGGCCGCGTCCAGCTCACTCGCGTCTCCCAGCGCGCGGTGACCGAGTGGGACGTAGCGGGCGCGGCGTGATTCGGTCGAGAACGCCACGCCGACGAGGGCCGCGGTTATGGCGTCGGCCGAGTCCGCAAACACCCGGAGCCCGCACCGACCGGCCGCCCGGATGGCGTCGACGACCTGGCCGAGCTCATTCGACGTGCGAACAACCGCGTAGTCCGTGGCCACGCTATTGGCGGTCGGCGCATAGTCGGTCACCAGGGTCCGAAAACCAAGGGCCGAGAACAGCTCAAAGCACCGTTCGGCATTTGGTCCCCGATAGCGGACCGCATCGACGTCGAGCTCGACTGGTGCGTCGGTCCGGATGGTGACGAGGAGGCGGCTCTCGCGTGCGGCTTCGCGATGCTCGTTGAGCAAGGTGCGATACCGTTTCTGGGGAATATCGGTCACATGTTCCAGCAACGCTTCGAGCGACCCATGGGCCGAGATCAGACTCCGAGCGCCCTTTTCGCCGATGCCCGGCACCCCTTTCACGTTGTCGACCGAATCACCCATGAGCGCCAGGAGGTCGACGATCTGATGAGGCGCGACACCCATCTTGTCCTGGACACCGGCGGCGTCGTACCACGTGCCCGGGTCGCGGGGGTTGAAGACGGTGATCGGGCCGCCGACAAGCTGAAAGAAATCTTTATCACCCGTCACGATGACGACTTCACGTCCGGTCGCGACAGCCTGGCTGGCGAGGGTGCCGATGACGTCATCCGCTTCGAATCGTTCGGAGGTCAGGATTGGCACCCCGAGCGCCTCGCAGGCCTCGTGCACCCACGGCACTTGCTCTACCAGGTCGGGGGGCATCGGCGATCGATTGGCCTTGTAGTCGGCCGCCAGCTCGGTACGAAACGTTGGCCCCCGGAGATCGAAGGCCGTCACGATCAGGTCCGGCGTGTGGTCCGCGATGAGCTTGCGGAGCATCGTCACAAATCCGAATACGGCATTTGTCGACTTCCCGTCGGGACCGGTTAGACCACGGATTGCGTGGTAGGCCCGATACATCTGGTTGCTACCATCGACGAGAAACAGACGGTTAGCTGAGGGTGGGGGCATTGAGCCGGTGGATTGTATCACCGGCCATCCGGGCACCGGAGCAAACGCCACACGACCGTCGCCTGATGCAAGCCACGACGGTCAGACCGCGTCATCGCACGAGAACGCTCGGTCAGGGCGATGCGATGTAGCCCCGTCGGGCTCGGACACGGTATCTGGTGTTTGGTATCTCGACATCGATGGCGTGCCATTCCCCATCGTCGTGCCCCACGGCCGGATACGCGAGGTAATACTGCCGGCTGAGCTCGTCCGCAACTCCAGCCGTGGCGGGATCGAGGTCGGCCATGTCACGAACGATTTCGGTCCGACCGCCGCTGTCGTCCGTCAGGTCTCTCAACGCGGACACATTGACACGTTCGTCGTCTGTGCCACCGCGGGTTCCACCGGGCCACGAAGGTATGCGGGCGCCGCCTCTCACGCCCCCGCGGCCGGTCCCGGGAAACGGAAATGGGAGGCCTGGCCCGCGGCCGCGACCAGTCCTCGCGCCCGAACCGCGGCCGTCGATACCGATCGCGTACACGAGGACCTCTGATTCGCGGATGGTCTGTCGAAGGTCGTCCACATCGGTCACGCTATTGCCGTCGTTGCCATCTGAGATGACGACGACCGCCCTCTTGCGATGCTGGCCCGCTTCTGCCATGGGTATGGCCTCGGCAACCGCGTCATAGAGGGCAGTGCCGCCTTCGGGCCGGACTCGGCGCAGCGCCTGCGTCAAGCGATCGCGGTTACTGGTCCACCCGTGGACGAGTGATGGTTCGTAGCTGAACCGATAGATAAAGATCTCGTCGTCGGGTCCGAGCAGCTCATAGAGAAAGCGGTCGAGGGCGGCTAGCGCCGACGTCCATTTGGCCCCAACCATGCTTCCGCTCGTGTCGAGCACGATACCAAGACTCACCGGCACACGTTCACTACTGAAATTGCTGATCGTTTGGAGTTCGTCATCTTCGTAAATGATGAAGTCCTCTCTTGTTAGACCCGAGACAAAACGTCCCCGCGTATCGGTGACGGTGGCCGTGACGTTGATGAGCTCGACGCCCGTCCGGAACCTGAAGGCACCGGCGTCGGGTGGGTCGTTCTGCTGGCCATGCGCGATATCATTGGCCGCGGTCGACGCGAAAAGCAGCGCTGCCGCCACCCAAAGGGTGGTGGGTCGACCCGTCTTCGTCGACCGAGACTGAGTGGGCGGTGGGGTGGCGCGGGTCATGATTTAGCCTCCGTGAGGGCTTGCGTAGGACGGCTTCTCTGGTCGACGTGGGGCACTGGTCTGTCATCGACCAGGAAACTAATTCGATATCGCCTGGCCTGGTCGGTTTGGATAGAGATCGCAAAGGACGCTTGGTCACCCGCCGCAAGTATTGACGTGTCTACCGGCCCCCGACCAGTGGCCACCGCCGCGCCGCCGTCGTCCAGCGCGACGGCCAGCACTGACACTCGTCGGTCGTCTTTGGCGTGCGCCGGATTCCGGACAGTGCCGGAAATAGCCAGTGGCCCGTTGTGCTGCTCGTGAATCAGGGTGATGAGCTCGACCGGAACGGGTGTGGTGACCGGCGCCGGCGGTGCCTCACGAGACCCCGTGAAGATGGTCAGGGCCAGGCTGATTGCCAGGACCGCGCCGGCGAGACCCAGCGTGGTGACCCGTCCCCGGGTATAGTGCGACGCGGCGCGATGAGGGGCAAACAGCTCCGCGGCCGTGACGGCGTTGGCGTCGGACCTGCGGTGGTCAGACTCGGCGTCAAAGGTCTCGAGCGCATCCGCCGTGGGTGATGTCTCGGCGTGGTCGGTAGCTGGGCGGAGGGCAGAAGGGGTGATTCCGCGACGTTTGAGCTCGGCCACCAGCGCCGAGAGCCGCGCCGTTGACCGCTGTCGCTCTTCTCGCAGCAGACGCCACGTGATGATGCCCATGGCGATAGTCATGAGCAGCGAGACCACCGTGACTGCTCCCAGCGCGTATTGCATGATCATTCCTCTCTCGTTTGTGCCCGGTCGGTCTATCGGAGCGCAAACTCGACGGCCACTTCGACCATAATGTCGACCGGTGCTCCAAGACGGACCGCAGGAGCGAATCGCCACTGGCGCACCGCATCGACCGCTGCTTCGTCGAGTCCCCATCCGAGGCCGCTGAGTATCCGGATGTCGCCGACCGTCCCGTCGGCCAGAACGACGACCTCGAGGATGATGTCGCCCTCGCCGCCACGCCGCCGCGCCGACTCAGTGGCCGAGTACACGTCCGGTGGCGCAGACGAGAGAACTTCGTGTGGGTGAGACGGTCTCACTCGACGGTTCAGACGCAAGATCTCTGCCGGTTGTCTTTGCCGGGCTTTTGGAAAGGCGTCCGTGATTGACAGTCCACTACGTGGGTCGAATGTGCTCGAGCAGAGACACTGTGTGCTCTCTAGGGGACTATGAGGCTCCGGTCTCCGAGCCCTCTGGCTTCACGCCTTCTGAGAAAACACGGCCGTCACGGTCGGCCAGAAACCGGACGCCGCGGAATCCCTCGGCGTCGAGCGCCGCGGTGGCCCCTCCCCGACGTAGGTAGTGGGGGTCCATCGCCCGCTTCGAGAAGGCCGCGCCCAGACCACCGCGCATTGCTCGGTCGATCACCAGACAGCGGCCGCCGACCCGGAGCACCCGGTAGACCTGCTGGAGGCAAAGCACCCGCTCGTTTTGATACACCTCGGACAGAAGGTTCTTCAAGACCACGAGATCAAAGACGTCATCGTCGAACGGGAGGGTGGACAAGGCCGATTGAAAAACTTCGACGAGCACACCAGCCTTTTCCGCAGAGTGCTCAAAGGCACTGGCTGCGGAGGCGGTGCGCGCGACGGCCGCTGCTCGACCACTCAGTCCGATCTGTTTGGCCAGAACGGCAATGAGGTCAGGGTCGTTCCCATCGACTTGAAGGACCTGCGACCCCAATTTGAGTCCTGCCATGGAGACTTCGAGCTCACGGGGGTCGTCCAACTTTTTGGGCTTGAACCACGACATCGTCTACGGATGTTATAGTTTCGTCTCGTGAAAAGCGTTGAGGCATTAGCGCCGGCGAGCGGTCGCCTTGGCGTTCTACTCGTCGGACTCGGAGCGGTGAGCACCACGTTCATCGCTGGCGTCGTTGCGATCCGTAAAGGACTCGCATCACCCACCGGGTCTCTCACCCAGATTGGCACTGTCCGGTTGGGCAAACGCACGGACGGGCGCTCGCCCCTCATTAAGGATTTTGTGCCGCTCTCCGCGCTCGACGACCTTGTGTTTGGAGCGTGGGATATTTTTGACGACAACTGCTACGAGGCGGCCAAGACCGCGGGGGTTCTCGATGCACCCTTGCTCGAGCAGCTCAAACCAGAGCTCGAGGCCATCCGGCCTTGGCCGGCCGTGTTTGACCAGCAATACGTAAAGCGCTTGATGGGGCCAAACGTCAAAACTGGCGCCAACAAGCGCGAACTCGCCGACCAGGTCATTGCCGACATTCGGCGTTTTAAAGACGAGAACGATCTCGAGCGATTGGTGATGGTTTGGTGCGGCAGCACCGAAATCTTTCGGGAGCCCCAATCGGTCCACGAGTCGCTCGCCGCGTTTGAACGAGGGCTCGAGTCGTCTGACCCGGCGATCCCGTCGAGCATGATCTACGCTTACGCGGCGCTGAAAGAGGGGATTCCTTACGCCAACGCTGCTCCGAACCTGAGCGCCGATGTTCCGGCACTGACGGAGTTGGCCGAGCAGACCGGGTCGCCGCTCGCCGGCAAAGATCTAAAAACGGGACAAACCCTCATCAAGACCATCGTCGCTCCCGGTCTCAAGGCTCGGCTGCTGGGTGTCACGGGTTGGTTTTCCACGAATATCCTCGGCAATCGCGATGGCGAGGTGCTGGACGAGCCAGAGTCGTTCAAGACAAAAGAGGAAAGCAAAAAATCGGTGCTGGATTTCATCCTTCAGCCCGACCTGTATCCGACGTTGTATAACGATCTTCACCACGTGGTGCGGATCAACTACTACCCACCACGTGGCGACAACAAAGAGGGTTGGGACAACATTGACCTGGTCGGGTGGCTCGACTACCCCATGCAGCTCAAGATCAACTTCTTGTGTCGCGACAGTATCCTGGCTGCACCGATTGTGCTGGACCTCGTGCTGTTTCTGGACCTCGCGAAGCGGGCAAATATGTTTGGGGTGCAAGAGTGGCTGTCGTTCTATTTCAAGAGCCCCATTCACGCACCCGACCTGTATCCCGAGCATGACCTCTTCATTCAGCTGATGAAGCTGAAGAATACGCTCCGCTTTTTTCGGGGCGAGGAGCTGATCACGCACCTGGGTCTCGAATACTACGATTAGAGGCCGTGTCTTCTCGCTCACAAGCGATTCTGATTGGCGGCGTTTTTATCGGCGTGTTGTCGGCGTTGCCGGTGGTGTCACTGGCAAACTGCTGCTGTCTGTGGGTAGCGGGTGGCGGCATAGTGGCGGCATATCTTCGTCAGCAAGGGCAATCGCACGCGCTCCCGGTCGGTGAGGGCGCCCTGGTCGGATGTCTCGCCGGTGTGTGTGGCGCCGTCGTCCATACGATGGTCTCCCTGCCCATCATGCTCTTCATGGCGCCAATGCAGGAGCAGTTGGCCGAGATGCTGCGAGGCAACGCCGACGTGCCGCCAGAAGTGGCGGAGATGATCGAGCAAATTGGCGCCGCCGGGCCGTTGGCATTGATGGTCAGTTTTGGCTTCATGTTGGTCTTCGGTATGATTTTCTCGACGCTCGGCGGGGTTCTTGGCACGGTCATCTTTCGCGGCGATCGCCCTGCCCTTGCGACCGAAGCTGAGCAGTAGCTGGTCCCACCCCCCGGACCCATCGACGCTTTCTGGTCGCTTTTCGAATGCACTGAGTCTTAGTACTGCGGTTCGGAATTACGGCGACGTATCGATCGCCGGGGCAACCCGGTCCCGCGGCGTTGGTCGTCGGTCACATGCTCCGGGCATGCTCCCTCCTCGCGCCTGGCGCTCCGGGCGCCTCAGCGCCCGAATACGTCACCGTAATTACGAACAGCATTACTGAGAGTAAGATGGTTGGAGGGCTCCTTGCAGCCCTATTTTTCACTGTGCCACTTATCGATACACGCGATCTCTGGAAGACCTACCACATGGGCTCCGAACAGGTACACGCCCTCAAGGGCGTATCGATCGCCATCGAGCGGGGCGAGTACGTTGCGATCATGGGGCCGTCCGGTTCTGGCAAGTCGACGCTCATGAACCTCATCGGGTGTCTCGATACACCGTCGCAAGGCAGCTACCGGTTGAATGGCAAGGATGTGGGGGGGATGAACGACGATGAGCTCGCCCGAATCCGGAACGAAGAGATTGGGTTTGTGTTTCAGACGTTCAACCTGCTACCCAGAGCGACGGCACACCATAACGTCGAGCTCCCTCTGATTTACGCGGGGGTTTCGCCGGCGGCACGGGGGGCCCGGGCGAATGAGGTGCTCGGCCTGGTCGAACTTGAAGATAGGATGACGCACCGGCCGAACGAGCTGTCGGGGGGGCAGCGTCAGCGGGTCGCCATCGCGCGCGCGCTTGTCAATCGACCCTCGATTCTGCTCGCTGACGAACCGACCGGCAACCTCGACTCGAAGACCGGAGACGAGATCCTGGCGCTCTTTACCAGGCTCCACCAAGAGGGCAATACCATCGTCTTGATTACCCATGAGGCGGTTGTTGCTGCGCACGCCCGTCGTGTCGTCCAGATTCTTGATGGATCGGTCAGCAGTGACGTGGTGAACTAGAACGGCTACAGGGCACTAGCCAAATGGGCGCCGCACAGCCGACATCTTGAAGCAACGTCCGATGCAGTGGACAGTGGACTCGCCGTCATTCGCCTTCGCGATATTCTCCAAAGACCGCTCGCAGGGTATCGGCGATCTCTCCGACTGTCGCTTTGGCCTCGACGGCGGCAACGATTGCCGGCGTAAGGTTGGCTGAGCCCGCGGCCGTTTCTTTTACGGCATCCAACGCGCGCCGCCAGGCCTGGGGGTTTCGCGCACTCCGCAGCCCACGGAGGCGTTCGATCTGTTCGCTTTCTGCCCGAGGGTCGATCCGGAGCACTTCCACTGGTGGTTCCTGCTCCGACGCGAAACGGTTGACGCCGATGACGTGCATATCGCCAGTCTCCACCGCTTGCTGGGCCTGATACGCGGATTCCTGGATTTCGCCCTGGACAAAACCGGTCTCGATCGCCCGCAACCCGCCCCCCATGTCATCGATTTGGCGGAGGAGGGAGACAGCCTCTTGTTCGATGTCCGTCGTCTGCCGCTCGACTGCCCACGAGCCCCCAAGTGGGTCAACGGTGTTGGCGACTCCCGTCTCATAGGCGAGGATCTGCTGTGTGCGCAAAGCCAGCTGCGCGGCACTCTCGGTCGGGAGGCCGAGCGCTTCGTCCCGACCATTGCAGTGTAGCGACTGGGTGCCGCCGAGCACCGCGGCCAGCGCCTGCAGGGCAACCCGGACGACGTTGTTATCGACCTGCTGCGCCGTAAGCGTGCTGCCCGCGGTTTGAGTATGAAAGCGGAGCTGTTGGGCCTTGGGGTCAGTAGCGCCAAAGCGGTCGCGCATGATGCGTGCCCATAGGCGGCGGGCCGCCCGAAATTTGGCGATTTCTTCCAGGAAATTGCGGTGAGAGTTGAAGAAGAAAGACAATCGCCGACCAAAGGCGTTTACATCGAGGCCGGCGTCGATTGCGGACTGCACATACACGATGCCATGGGCGAAGGTGAACGCCACCTCCTGGGCCGCGGTGGAGCCCGCCTCCCGTATGTGATAACCGCTGACCGAGATCGGGTGCCAGCCCGGAACGTCGGTGTTGCAGTACGTGCACACATCGGTCGCGATTCGTAGCGACGCGCGGGGCGGGTAAATGTAGGTGCCTCGCGCGACATACTCCTTGAGAATGTCGTTTTGGACCGTGCCACTCAGCCGGTCAGGTGTCACGCCTTGCCGTTTCGCAACCGCGACGTAGAGAGCGAGGAGGATGATCGCGGTGGCATTGATCGTCATCGAGGTCGACACTTTCTCCAACGGGATACCGTCGAAGAGTTGACTCATGTCGTCGATCGAGTCGATGGCCACTCCCACCCGTCCGGTTTCTCCCGCCGCCAGCGGATGGTCTGAGTCGTATCCGATCTGGGTGGGCAGGTCGAACGCTACGCTCAGACCGCTCACACCTTTGTCGAGCAGATAGCGGTATCGCTGGTTGGATTCGCTCGCCGAGCCGAATCCAGCGTATTGGCGCATCGTCCACAAACGGCCGCGATACATAGACTCGTGTATGCCGCGCGTAAACGGGAAGCAGCCAGGAGATCCCAGGTCGCGCTCGGGGTTCCAGTCCTTCAAGTCGTCGGGAGCATGGGTTGAAGAAGCCATCAGCGTGACTCCCATTCTAGCCTCAGCGCACTGGCGCCGTGTCTCCCGAGTGCCTTCGCATCGGTGCCTTCCGGTGACCCGAGGCGTGAGATGTTGCGGTTCCGGCTCCACATCATGTTGCGGTGCGTAGTCTAGGTATACGACATAATGTGGTTTTTTCGTTGACATGAGCGATTCGCGTGCTACAATTTCTATGACTTCTTAGACGAGAGAATCCCTCCCAATCGGATGTTTCGCTCACGCGAAGATGATCGGCGTTGCCCCCCGAGAGAGGCCTGCTCCCCTCAGACTTGTGCTGCGGTTCCCGGCCCAGTGGCGTTCAGGAGGATCGCACATGGACAACGTCGTGCACCGGCTCGCACGTGAGCTCGCCGAGGTCATTGGCACGGGTGTCTCAGAGGACCCCCGGGTCGAGGCTTGCCGAGAGAAGGCCCGTGCCGCTGGCTACGAGATGAGGATTTCGCTGGAAGCGGTGATCGGCTTCAAGAATCGTGATGGTTCACAATCCGTTGCGAAATTGGTGGCACCAACTGGGGAATCTGAGCCTGCCCCCCACGCGGAGATTACCGCGAACGATCGCAGATTTCTCCGGTCACTGCGAATCGCGACCGGCGAGCTCGGCCAGGAAGTGGAATAGACGCCGCTCTCTTGGCGGTTCGCCAGGCAAAAGGCATCCCCGCTCATGCTTCACTTGTTACTCGTCGCGCGGGACTGGTCGCCTTACGTATGCCTCGGAGTTCGGCGTCCTCGGCGGAGTAGCGAACTGTATCTCTCCGTATTCCTGTTGGGTTATTTCGTACAAGTCTAGTATTTGCAATGCTTTGCAAGATGTGTTCTCAATTGACTTGAACGTCGACTGGCCGTATGATGGGAACGTCCGATTTTAAGCTATTTCGACACCCAACAGTATGCTCAAGGAGACTTGCTCACATGAAGAAGATCGCGCGGTGGAGGTATTTCGCAGCAACGTGCATGTACGCTTTTTCGATGACTCTTTCGCCGCTTGCGAACGCCGCGATCCAAGACGAAGAGCAGGATCTTGAAGACTGGCAGACAAGCGAGATTGAGAAGCTCGTCGAGGTCGTATCCGGCACCATAAGAGGCAATATCGTCCATACCGACAACCCGTTCACGGTCGCTCCGGACTTCCTGAAGGGCGGCGACAATCTGACGTATGTTCCGTATAGGGTCACGCTCGACCCGTCGCAACTTAGCGGCTCGTCGTTGGTTGGGTATGTGTTCGTTATCCCGCACACGGACGACGTCGTCGATGGCGACGGTAACCTGATCGATCCTGAACTTGAGCTCGACGACCGCAACTTGCCTGAGGCGACTTTCGAAGACCTGTACTTCATTGACCTGTCAGACGCCCCTGACGGTGAGCCGATTCAACTGAGTCGCGCGTTTACCGCAGGCGGCGGCGTCTTTGATGTCTATGTCGCGATAAGCGAGAGTCTGGGAGAAGATGCGGACGACGGTGACCGTGAGGACGTGGTGGTGATGATGTCCAAAACCCAGGTCGAGGTCCCTGATTTTTGGAACGGTGAACTCCAGACGAGTTCTATCCTGATGGCCGCCGCGATCGAGCCACTCGCCAGCCCGTTATCGGAGGAAGAACAGGCCGAGAACCCGTATACGCTTGGCACGACGCGCATCACCCCGAAAACTGATGAGAACTATACCCAGAACGACGAGCTATCGCTCATCATGCTGGTCTACAACGCGGGTTCCACTCGGGACGAAAAGCCCGACCTGACGATCGAATACAACTTCCATAAGCGGACCGCCGACGGCCAGGAGGAGTACTTCAACCAAACGAGCCCGCAGGCATTTAATGATCAGACGTTGCCTCCTGGATTCGACATGTCGGCGGGGCACCAGATCGTTGCCGGTCAATCGGTTCCGCTCGGCTCATTCCCGGTGGCCGATTACCGTCTCGAGATTCTGATCACCGACAACGAAGGCGGCTCGAACCTGACTCAGAACGTGAACTTCAGTATCCTGGACGAGTAAGCGCATGTGAGGTCGGCAGGATTGTCTCCTGTCGACACCACTTTTCGAAAACTGATATCGAACCTGAAATGCGTGGAAGTGAACCGGGCATGTGACCGGGGCCAATGGCATGTGATCGGGGCCAATGGCATGAAGAGGGCAAGCGCGTTTAGCGCGGCGGTGTTGCTGGTGGTGGCCTGTTCGGCCGAGGGCCGGACTGCCGAGCCAAACGCCGCGGCTAGCGCCGGGCCTG
>CAUZIB010000040.1:0-39523 GCA_963579735.1 Vicinamibacteria bacterium
CGATCTCGTCAACCGCAGACACGACATAGGACAGATCCGGGTCACGGGTCTTGCGAAGCGGCGTTGGCACGCAGATGTCAATAGTGTCGACGGTGGCCAGTTCCGAAAAGTCGGTGGTCGCCCGAAGCATTCCGTTTTTCGTAACGGTGTTCACCTCCGCACTTGGGACATCACCGATGTAGGACTCCCCACGGCCGATCTGGTCGACCTTGGCCACGTCGACATCGAATGCGATCGTGGCAAGACCCGCCTTCGCGAATTCAACCGCCAGCGGGAGCCCCACGTATCCCAGTCCAATCACTCCCACCCGCGCCTGGTGGGCGCGAATCTTCTCGCCTAGTGTGTCGCCCATGCGTGCCTTGCTCCCCGTGTCAAAAAGTGTCCCCGTGGTCGGCCAGCATCCGAATACGGAATATGTCTCTTCGACAGTCTAGTAGTAGCCCCCATGAGCGTAAAAAGCATCGCTCGCGAGCGGCTACCCCGACTTCATGTCACAAATAGGACAGTCGTTTACGATCATCTTGGCTGATGGAGCGGATAGATGTAGCGGTGGTCGGTGGCGGAGTAGTGGGTCTGGCTGCCTCATGTGCGCTCGCGGCGCGCGGATTCTCCACCTGCCTCCTCGAGCGTCGGCCGCGGCTGGGGCTCGAGGCGAGTACGCACAATAGTGGGGTCATCCATGGGGGTATCTATTATCCTCCGGACTCGCTCAAAGCCTCGTTGTGCGTCGACGGACGCGAGCGGTTGTATCGGTTTTGCGCAGACACCGGTATTGCCCACTCTCGGTGTGGGAAACTGATTGTGGCCTCCGATGCCGATGAGATCTCGTCACTCGAGCGACTCGCAGCGCAAGGCTCAGCAAACGGCGTCGACGACCTCGAGATCCTGGACCGCCCAGCTATCAGCCGACTTGAACCCAGAGTCAGCGCCATCGCAGCGCTCTGGTCGCCGTCAACCGGAATCGTGGAGGCCGAAGCACTCGTGCGGGCCCTCACGCAGCGGGCAACCCGGCAAGACGTCGCTATCCTCCCCGCGACCGAGGTGCGCGGAGGACGCGAATGCCTCGACGGAATCGAAATCACGACCAATCGAGAACAGATCGTCGCCGCCGCGGTCGTCAACGCCGCCGGTCTCTACGCGGACACACTCTCGGCCGGAATCGGCGGCGAGCGCTTTACCATCTATCCGGTGCGCGGGGAATACGCCGAACTCGTCCCCAGCGCCCGGCAGATGGTGTCCCGGCCAGTCTACCCTCTGCCCGAACCATCGGGGCACGGCCTCGGCGTCCACGTGACCCCCACCACCTGGGGCGGCGTCATGCTTGGCCCTACCGCGGCGTATCAGACAGACAAAGGAGACTACGAGGGTAGCCGGCTGCCGGTTGATACGTTCTATAAATCAGCACGCCGATTCCTGCCAGAGCTCAGGCCCGACGACCTCTGCCCCGGGGGCACTGGCATCCGCGCGCGCCCAGCCCCCGCCAGCGTTCCGTTCTCTGATTTCATCATTCGCGCCGACCGAGAGATGCCGGCCCTGATTCACGCGGCAGGGATTGATTCTCCGGGCTTGACTGCCTCGCTCTCGATCGCGGAGATGGTGACGCGATTGGTGGCAGAACGTCTGCGGTGAGCAGTCGCGGTGTGACGCGAGCGGTCAGCCGCCGCCGGCTATCTGTACCTGTGGTATTTCTCGGCGTGCGGTCGCGAACCGCGCCACCGCATTCTGCCACCTGGGGGGCACAATACCCATGCTGCGCAGCCGGGTGTTCGACAGCGCGCAGAAGCTTGGGCGTTCCGCTTTCAACTCCATGGCGGTCATGCTGACCGGCACGATACGGGCCTCGGTCCGCAGCTGCGCCGCCAGCTCTTTGGCGACATCGACCCAGGTGGCATATCCCTCCCCCACGCAGTGATACAAGCCAAACGGCGCGGCGTGCTCGAGCAATCGGGTCGTGACGTCGGCCACGTCCGGCACAAAGCTTGGCGACACAACCCGGTCATGAAACGCGCGAACCTCTCGCCCCTCGAGCAGGGCGTCGGCGATGCGGTCCAGGCTGCTACCGGGGGTTCGCCCATCGGGACGGGTCTGCACGCCACCACCAAAGAGGCTCTCGACTCGCAAGACGTAGTGCTTTGCACATCGCGCTGCGAACCACTCCCCCAACAGTTTGGATGTGGCGTAGGCGCTCTGAGGATTCGGAGTGGCGGTCTCGGGATAGGGCGCTCGGGCGGTGCCATCGAAGACAAAATCGGTGCTGTAGTGCACGAGGATGGCATCGACCTCTTCCGCCGCCTCGGCGAGAGACCGGACGGCGAACCCGTTGACCGCCAGGGCTTCCAACGGGTCATCCTCGGCGGCATCCACGTTGTTGTAGGCCGCCCCGTTAATAATGACCTGCGGCCGGACGGCTCGCACGGCATCTTGGACCGCTGTCTCCGAGGTCACGTCAAGGTCGGGACGGGACCGCGCCACCACCTCGTGTTGCGCCCGAAGACGTTCGTGGAGGGCAAAAGCAAGCTGTCCATCCGCGCCCGTGAGAAGAACCTTCATCGCGAGCGCTCTTTGACCGCCGCTCGCGTCTCACGGTCGATCTCACGCCGACGAATCGTCTCGCGCTTGTCGTACTCTTTCTTGCCCTTCGCAACGGCGACGGCGACCTTCACTCGACCACGCTTGAAATACATCCGCACCGGCACGAGGGTGAACCCACGCTCGACGATCTTGCCGACGAGCTTGCGAATCTCCGAACGGTTGAGCAGCAACTTCCGGCGGCGAAGCGGCTCGTGACCAGCGTAGCCTCGGTGGCTATAGGGACTAATGTGCACGTTGAAGAGGAACACTTCGCCGCCTTCAATTCGGCCATAGCTATCTCTCAAGTTGACACGGCCCTCTCGTATCGCCTTTACCTCCGTGCCAAGCAAGACAACACCAGCCTCATAGGTGTCGAACAAGTGGTAGTCATGACGAGCCTTCCGATTGTCCGCGATGAGGCGGTCGGACGACGGCGGCGAAGAAGTGCTCATGAAGAAGGAGACGGTGAAAGCGCCGGCGACAAATCGGAGCGGGCTCCGACCAGCTTGACCGCCAGGTTAACCGCCGCTACCAAGCTTGAGGGGTCGGCCTTCCCCTGCCCCGCTATATCATATGCGGTCCCATGATCAACGGAAGTTCGCACGATCGGGAGTCCAAGAGTGACGTTCACTGCACTCCCGAAGCCTACCAGCTTGACCGGAATCAGACCCTGATCGTGGTAGGCCGCAACCACGACGTCAAACTCCCCGCGGAGGGCGCGGAGGAAGACGGTGTCGCCAGGAAACGGTCCAGACACACGCGTGCCGCCGTCTTGACAGCGCTCAATGGCTGGCCGCAGGACCTCCCGGTCTTCGAGCCCTAGCAAACCATCCTCACCCGCGTGAGGGTTCAGACCGGCCACCGCAATACGCGGCTCGGCCACGCCGAACCACGGCAGCGCCTGCTGGGCCAGCGCAATCGTCTGAGTCAGCCGCTCCCGCGTCAGGACCCGCGGAACATCCGCCAACGGCACGTGCACGGTCGCCAGCACGACGTTGAGCGTCGGCGTGTGAAACATCATGGCGACCGCGTCGGCTCTTGTAAGGTGTGCGAGGAGCTCAGTATGTCCTCGCCAGGTCAATCCGGCTTTCGCCCACATCAGTTTATTGATCGGCGCGGTCACGACCGCGTCCAGTCGTCCAGCCAAGGCGTCGGTCGTCGCCTCTCGGACCGCGTCATACGCGATCTGTCCGCTCTCCGCCGAGCCCACGCCCGGGGTAAAGCGTGACACCGCGGCGTCAGACCATGGCCCATAGAGCACGGGCTCACAGACCGCGAGCACTCGCGCATCAAGGGCCGCCAGGCGTGCAATCTCGGGCCCGATCCCAGCCGGGTCTCCGACAGTGACCCCGATTCGGAGCCGATCGGAGCGGCGCGACACAGAACTGGGGGCCGGTTCACCCACCGCCTGTCCTCACTGGGGCCACCGGTCTACAGGACTGTCGTGTAAAAACCGGACGCATGCGCCGACGACGACGCCGCGCGGCCGAGCGCGAGGAGGGCGCATCGTGGACATACGCGAGCAAAGAGCAACGCTGCCGACGCATGCGTCCAGGCCGAAGCCGGTATCGCGCTCCACGACAGTCCACGTGCTAGCCCGCCCCGCAGCTGCCACACGAGCCGCCGCATCCCGAATCGCCCCCGCACCCACCCGCTCGACCACAACTTCCTTCATTGGCACAGCCGGCGAACTGCTCACCGGACGCGTTTGGCAGCTCGTAGCGAAGACAGCACTTCAATCGTCCACAGAGCCCGGACAGCCGGGACGGGTTGAGGCTCAGATTCTGCAGCTTCGCCATCTTGATCGAGATCGGTTCGAACCCTTGCAGCCACGTCGTGCAACACAAGGGACGACCACAGGACCCATAGCCTCCCAGGATCCGCGCTTCGTCTCGGGGTCCAATCTGACGCATTTCAATCCGGCAACGGAACTCCGCGGCCAGCTCACGCACCAACTGCCGATAGTCGACACGCGCATCCGCGGTAAAGGAAAACACCAGCCGGGACTCGTCAAACGTCTCCTCGACTCGCACCAGCTTCATCGGCAGGCCGATCTCGTTGATCTTGAGGGCGCCAACCTGATGTGCCGCGCGCTGCCGGTGTTCCTGCTTCAAACGTCGAGTGACATCATCGGTCGACGGACGACGGACCGCTCGCTGAATGTTGGGCACAGACCGCTGCCGGTCTCGTTCCGCGGGGTGGATCGAGCGAACGACCTGCCCATAGGCGGGTTGCCCACCGTGTGTCACCACGAGATCCTCTCCAGCTTCGAGGGGTGGATCAAAGCCAGCTTCCGGAAGCAAAAAATGGTGCGTGCGGCCAACACGGTCAAACTTGACGCTGACAAAGGCCGGCAACGTTTCAGCCATACAGTGGACTGTAACGGATGCGCGCTACATCTGACACACGAGCCAGTCAGCGACGGCTTTTGGGCTGACATTGCCGTCCACCGCCTCCAGCGCGCTGTTGACGGCCGCAAACGCTGAGACTCCCCGTCGCCCGCCGAACGTGCGAGCGAGCGCCCGTAGCCGGTCAGTGAGGTCTCGGTTGGCCAGGCGGGCGGGATCCGAGCCAGCCTCTACCAACTCGATATCCCGAAGCACGGACGTCAGTACTCCAAGTTGGCGTCGAAGGTCCCGCCGGGCGAGCGCGGCTTTTCCCTTGGGAAGAAACGCTTTGGCACCTTCGAGACGCGCTCGGGCGTCGCGCGCCGTGGACACGGTCTGCAACAGCATCAACGCCGCGTCACGCGCACCGGCCAGCTCTCCGCTCGCAAGTTGTCGCGCTCGGCCGACGCTCCCGCCCGATGCCGCGGCAGCCGCCCGGACTTCCGACGCGTCTCCGCCATCGACGCGACCCAGCACGGCCGCAACTTCCGATACCGTGAGCTCACCAAAGGTAAGCCGCTGGCATCGCGAACGCACCGTAGCGAGCAACACGTCCGGACGCGACGTGACCAACACAAACTGAGACGACTCCGAGGGCTCCTCCAGCGTCTTCAGAAGGGCTTGCTGGGCGGCGACAACCAGACGGTCCGCGTCCGAGACGATAACCACCCGACGCCGCCCCTCAAACGGTCGGTATGTCGCTTGACCGATAGCGTGTCGGATCGGGTCCACCGTGATCCACGTCTTTTCCCCAGGCTCGATCAACAAGACATCGGCAAATGAGCCGCGCTCGATGCGACGGCACGTCGAGCACTGGCCGCACGCGTCCGGCTCTCCGCTCCGGGTGACGACGTCCGGACAATTCTGAACCTGCGCCAACGCGATCGCCACGGCCAGTTTCCCGACGCCGTCGGGCCCAGCAAACAGGAGACTCGGTGGCAATGTCCCACGACGGTGGGCACGAGCGATGAGCCCAATGAGCGACCGATGACCGACGACGTTCGTAAACGGCATGACGAGTTTGGCTCCAACGTGGGGACCGAGAATTGATGTCAGGCCGAAGCCGGTCGCGGGAGTTCGCGGAGCACCCACCCAACGGCTTGAAAGAGATCGTCCACGACAGCGTCTGCTACCACATGGGCGGGTGGTGCGAGAGCTTGGCTGGCGCCGTAGCCGGTCTTCACCAAGATTCCGCGAGACCCCGTCGCGCCAGCCAGCGCGACGTCGGACCATCGGTCACCGATCACCACAGATCGCGTCAGGTCGAGGTCAAGCTCCCGTGCGGCTCGAGTCACCATTCCGGATTGCGGCTTCTGACAGGTGCACACGCGACGATACTTCGCCACGGGAGCATCGGCCAGATGAGGGCAGTAGTAGTGACCGTCCAAGCGCTCCCCCACCGTGTTCAAGCATCGCTGGATTTCGTCCCGCGTCGCCTGCACCATAGTTTCCGCCACCATGCCGCGGGCAACACCGGCTTGATTCGTGACGACAACGACAGCGTATCCCACTCGTCGCAAGAGGCGAACGGCTTCGACACTGAAGGGATACATCTGGAGACGCTCGAGGCGGTCGACATATCCCACATCTTCGATGAGGGTGCCGTCACGGTCGAGAAACACAGCTGGGGTTGACACGATGTCGGACACTCGAGGGGTCATCGCGCGTGGCCGCCCCGGGCGCGTTCCAAACGAGCTCCAGTCGATCTGGGCAGCCCTCGTCGGTCTCAGACCCTGTTTCTGTGGCTACTGGCCATCAAAGATGTACTGCACGGTAGCCTGCAAGCGGTCGGGTTCAGCCACAAAGCCTTCGTACTCGGTTGGTCGCGAGTACGAACTCACAGCCTGGTCGACCGTTTCGCCAGCGGCCTGGCTCGCCTTCGCTTGGTCCACGAGATCGTTGTAGAAACCACTGTAGTTCACCAGATCGTTCCAGACCAGAGGCAGGTCATTGTGACCCGGTATGACGGTGTCAACATTGGGGATACCCGCGACTGCTTTTCTTAGAGTCTCTCCAAATTCCAGCGCACTCCCGTTACCGTTCTGTACATCAAGGAACGGCAAGCCCTTGCGTGCGAACATATCGCCGGTGTGCACCGTGTGGGCATTGCGAAACACGATGAAGGTATCTCCATCCGTATGACCCCGGCCAAAGTAATAGAGGTCGATCTGGTCCGCTCCACTCCCGAGTGACGTCCGGTCGGCAAAGCTCGTTTTTGGCAGATATTTCGCGTTCTCGCCCTTGAACGCGTCGCAATTGGTGACCGACTCACAGCTGGCGCGCGACATCTGCGTCAACGTGTTTTCGTGCACAACGAAATCGACGGTGTCTGCAAACTCCACATTGCCGCCGCTGTGGTCGTAGTGCGTATGCGTGTTGATGATCCGGGTCACCGGCTTGTCGGTGATCTCTCGCACATGGGCCAGAATGTCCTGCCCATAGCCAAAGATCTTTGTGTCAACCAGCGTGACACCATCCGCACCGACAAAGATCGCCGTGTTTCCGCCCCCGCGCATTCCCTGCCCGGCTGGGTCATTGCCGAGCATGTAGAGGTTGTCGGCCACTTCCTGAAGAAAGAGTGTTTCCCGCGCTTGCCGTGCCTCATTCGCGGCACCCATCGCGACCACGCCCGCGAGCGTGACCATTCCCAGACACACCATCCGTTTCATCGTGCCTCCTGACACTGAAGAGTTGCGTGGCGAGTATACGCACTCTGGAAGGGGAGGAGGTCCTCACCCCCCGCAAGCAGGTCCGAGTCCCATATGTCGGGATTCGTTCCTCGCTGTCGCGTTACCCAGAGAGAGACGTTGGAGCGACCTTCAGGGTGGTCACTGACTCTAACGAGCTGACGTCAAACAACTGCGTGGGTCGTTCGCTCTGACGGCCATACGCAGGGACGCCGCGCAGAACAGAACCAACGCCCCCCCGAGCATCGTGCGGAGATAGCGGCGAGACCCGGTCCGATGACCGGATAGAATCGCCGAGCATCGGCATCGACTATTTAGGAACCCGTGATTTTGGAACCTATGACGGATGACCAAGACGTCTCCTCCTTCCGGTCGTGGGTGTGCTTCCCAGTCGATCAGCGTCCAGCGTAAGTCCGGCCTGGGTCGTACCGTATCGCGATGCGGTTCACCGGGCTACTTTCTCGAGAGGCTCTCGACTTGGCCGGCCGCTCTCGTATAACGAGAGATTCCTCGACATGAAGCGAAGACGCGGGTTCTGCCCTGGCTGTCGGGCGGCCTCTATCGCCTGACGCTGCCACGCCACAGCCTCGTCGAATCGGCCCGCCTCCGCGAGAACCATAGCCAGCGTTTCTTGTAACTCGACGCTGGCGGGCGCGCCACGCCGCTGATCCATCAACGTCAGCGCCTGCGCGCCGTCGCGCACGCTTTCGTCTGGCGCCGCCGCCAGCACCCGGGCAAGAAGATCAGTGAGGTCCGGGTGACCCGGGTGGACGGCGACCCCGCGTTGCAACCAGACGCGCGCTTCTCCATATCGTTCGAGCTCGACCAGCGTCACCCCCCGCACCATCCAGGCTTCAGCAAACGCCGGGTCGATCTCGACCACTCGCTCGTATTGCGCAAGCGCTTCCTCCAACCGTCCAGTAAGGCGGAGCGCTTCGGCCAATCCCAGTCGTGCCTCCAAATAGTTCGGGCGAAGTTCCACGGCCGCGGCGAACCGATCGATCGCGTCATTGGGACGACCGCTCATACTCGCTATGACGCCAAGACTGAAATGCGCCTGCTCGAAATCGGGTGTCACCCGCAATACTGTCTCGAGCTCGGCGGTCGCGCCCACCGCGTCACCCGCAAACATGAGCGCCGCGCCCAAACGATGTCGCAGCTGGGGGTCGTCCGGGGTTGCCCGCAAGCCATCTCTAAAGATCCCGGCCGCCTCGTCAAACCGCCCGGCTTCCATTTCTCGCAACCCTCTGGTCTCGTAGGCAAGGGTGCTATTGAGCAAACCAGCGGCTGCTCGAAGCAGCGGGTCGGGCACAGTCGGGATACCTTGCCCCCGCTGCGTCAAATGCTCGCTCGCCTTGTCGAGCTCGCCTAGCTGGCGATAGGCAAGGCCCAGGCTGTAGTGAAGACTGGTCGCCCGCGGATCGATCGCCAGCGCTCGTTCGAGCGACTCGATGGCGCGGGCGGTCTCGTGTCGGCCAAGCGCAGCTCTCCCGATGCCATAGAGGGCGACGGCTGAGTTTGGATGGTGACTCAGTAGCCGGGTGAATACTTCTTCAGCCTCGTCGGCACGGCCCTGGTCAAGATACGTGTCGCCAAGCGAGGCGAGGGCTGGCACATTGTCAGGTTCTAGCTCGAGCGCGCGCTCGAAGAAACGAGCAGCCTCCCTCCGCTCACCCATGCGGCCATAGTGATGACCCAAATAGTAGGCCCACCGCATCTCGCGAGGCGCCAGTGCACAGGCGTTCAGATAGGCGGCTTCGGCCGCCCTCTGATACCCGGCCGCGCCAAGAATCTCGCCCAACTCGCCATATGCGTTGCCCAGCTCGCCCGGCGGCGTTCGCGGATTCTCAGCCTGCCGCGTGAGAGCCGCATGCCGGGCGCGGATCTGCTCCCGCACCGGCCCTTCAAGCTGTGACAGCTCGGGGAGGACCACGGTCGGACGGCTGTTGGCGGCAGACGACGACACTTTGTCCGACGATGAGACACAGGCCCCGACCAGGGGTAGTGTCAGAGAAACGGCCAGCATTACCCAGAGTAAGCAAGGCCGCCCAGCAAAGTACGGGGTCGATGTCGGCACGGCTCGGGACATCGCTCGTGGCGGCGGGGTGATAGACATGAGGAAACGCGTTCTTATTCGGGAGACCGCCCGCTGCCCTCGACCAATGTCGTGTAGCTGTCGATGTCAGTCACGGACCACTCAGACCATACCTCGACCCGCCCGCTCGGCCAGATGACCCGCACGTGCTCGACGGCAACCGCGTCGCCCAGACCGACGGTGACTCGAGGGTCGTGGGCTGACGCGTAGCTACCATCGGCGCGGGTCCGGCGCCAAACCGTCACACCGTCCTCCCGCGCAACCGCTACTCTGGCGCCGACGATCTCACGGGGCGGCTCGCCGCTAACCAACCGGAGACCGAGCCAGTGGTTCCGGCTTCCAAGCTGGTTGATCATTAGACGAACACGCCCCGCGGCGTTGCCAATCAAGACGTCGGTATCGCCGTCGTTGTCGATGTCGCCCAGCGCGGCTCCGCGGCTCACCTCCAACAACGAGAATCCCGCGCCTGCATCGTCGGTCACGTCTTCGAACCCGCTCCCGCTGAGGTTGCGAAACAGCTGGTTGCGCGCTTTGAGCGGAAATGGATCGTCGGTCCCCACCGCATCAAGCCGCTGGGTCACAAAACCGTTGACTGCAACGATGTCCAGCCACCCGTCATTGTCGATGTCGAGCCAGCCGGCGCCAAACCCGGTATGCGGGAGACTAGGGCCACGGACTCCGAGACTCGCGCTGCGGTCCTCGAACAGCCCGGTTCCATCGTTGACGAACAACGTGCTGCCCTGACCGGTCAGCTCCGTGACAAACACATCCTCATCGCCATCATTGTCGTAGTCGCCGGCATCGACCCCCATGTCAGCCTTCGCCTCACCGGTGGCGCCAAGCGCGACGCCCCACAGCAACGCAACGTTTTGAAAGGTCCCGTCCCGTTGGTTGATCCACAGCTGGTTCTCCCGCTGGTCGTTGGCGACAAAGAGATCGAGCCACCCGTCATTGTTATAGTCGGCAGTAGCCGCACCCAACGCCGGCCCAAACTCCCGCCCCATACCGGCTGCGGCGGTTACATCCACAAACGTCCCATCGCCGCGGTTGCGATAGAGAAGATTCGGTTGGGGCGGACTGACTTCCGGGGGACAGTAGTCGAGCGGCCCCGCCCGGAAATAGCACGACCGGTGGGTCTCCAAGGTGTAGTTGAGGTAGTTCCCGACAAAGAGGTCGAGCCACCCGTCGCGGTCGTAGTCAAAGAACGTCGCAGGCACCCCCCACGACGGATCGTCGGTCCCCGTCTCCGACGACACATCGGCAAACGTGCCGTCTCCAAGATTCCGGAACAGCTGGTTTGGCCCAAAGCGGGTCAGATACAGGTCGACCCAGCCGTCATTGTCGTAGTCGGCGGTCGCCACGCCAATTCCGTAGCCGCGCGCCGACGCGAGACCAGCCTCATCCGTCACATCGACAAAACGAAGCGCCCCTGACCCCTCTCTCGACCCGACCGTGGCCGTGACCGTCTCCGTGATCAGATCATTCCGGTAGAGCCGATCGCCCAGCGTCTGTCCGTCGGGGAGCAGCAAGGTTGGCACGCCATCGCCCAGCATTTCACCCTGCACGAGATAGATATCGAGATCCCCATCATTGTCAAAATCGAGGAGGCCCACCCCGGGTCCCATGATCTCCGGCTGATAGAACTGACCGGACATCCCGTTGAAATGAACGAAGTCCAGACCGGTCGTCGATGCCTCGTCGACAAACCACTCCCCCGCGGAGTCGAGCCCCGAGCCAGTCTCCGCTGTCGTGTCCAACTGAGGCGACGACCCGCCATCACCCGTCCCGCACCCCGCAAGGCCAGTCACCGCGACGACCACGACCCATTGCCATCCTCGCCGCCCATGAGCCGTCGGCGTCCCGACGAATGCGGCGCTGCGTTCCCCTTGATTCACGTCGAGACGACTATACGTCAGGCCATGTGGCGCAGTGGGTCTGACCCGACGCCGAACAGTGACGCGCGGGACACAATGTGTCTCCGAGGTCGATCAGCGAGCACGATGTAACTCGTCGTACCGAGCGCGCGCCGGCCGAGGTCGCGGTCGACCAACATGCGTCATACGCGCAACTGTTCTGGGCCGTTCGGGAGTGGTTAGTCACTTCGGTTGGGGTGGAGCGATTGACCGTTGCCGCGCCTTTTCGCGAGCGCATCTACGCCGGGAAGTTCGGACTGTCAGCCAGGGCGACGCCCCATGCGACGATCTCGGTTGTCGCGCGTATCGAGCGGCGGGCGATCACCGGGCGCGCGAGCGCCTCCGCAATCATCCGGCTTGCACTCAAGACCGTCAGCTAGCGGCTCCGCCGCCAGAACCGCGTTCCCGACGCCTTTTCTTTGGTGTGGCCCCGCCACTTGGGGGACACCGAGTCTCCTCGCCGAACACGAGCTCCCAGCGGGAGCGTCAGTCCACTAGTCAGCGATTCCCTACATGAATCCGCGGCCGGACATACATACCGGACCGCGCATCCCGACTGCCGGCGTTGCTTCTCGGTCGAATATACCCAATTTACCCAATATTCTCCTCGACACGCCGTGCCAGCCAGGAGCCGCGCCGCGACTCATTGCAACGGATCACTGACGCGGGGACCCTAGCAGCCCGTGGTGAAAGTCCCTCTTGGCAGCGAGACCGCCGCTGGGCCGGCTGAACAAGGCGAGAAGAGGGAAAATACGGGCAGTATTTGACCGATGAACACCGTGGGTCGGCCGGATTCAGCGACGGGGCGGTGGTTTTCATTCGCGGTAATGGGCCTCTGGAAATTCTCTATACGCGGTGCCGTGTTCGACCGACGCACGAGACCGCGACACCTCGAATCCTATTGGGGTTCGATCCGGAATTCGCGAATGTCTGGAGGCACTACTCGACGTTCGACGGGCGGCTCCAACTGCGGCACCCAGTCATACGGAACTCGATGCGCCCTGAAGATCCGGTTTGTCCGCGAGTTCTCTGTTCCGAAATACGGACTCACGTATTCCCAGACAATCTCATCCTGCTCTGCGATCTCGAAGATCCGTCCGCCTGCGCCCTCAGTGATCAATGTGTTGCCGTTGGGAAGCCGCTGGGCAGAGCTGACGTAGTGGCTCGCGAACTGGAACCGCTCCTGGCCAGAAATCGAATACTCCCACACCTTCTCGAAGCTCACGGGGTCTATCTCCAAGACCCGAGAGTGGATCCGAACCGCTATGCGGCGGCCCGTGGGCGCAGTCGGATTCGGCGCGCCATATCCCGCGGCACCGCCGTTGTCGAAGACCAGCAGATTCCCGGCGCCGGGAAGTCCTTTGGGAATGATGTGCGGCTGGTGCTGACCAACGATCTGTCCTAGATCACGGAGCGCGGCCGACTCTCTAAAATCTGGCCCCATCCGCCACACGACCGACCCTGCGCGGTCGACAATCGCCATGATATTCGCCTCGCGGCTACTCCAGAGGATGTTCTCTGGATGAAAACGCGTGTCGCCCCCGTCAAACCACTTGTTCTCACCCACATACGCGGCCGCGTTGATATGGAGCCAATCCGCGCTCTCCCGATCTTCGTTCCAGTCCACAGAGCGGTGGATGGTGTTTCGTGCTTCCTCCGTGAAGCCGAGCTCATCGACGTGATCACTGGCCAGCCACTCCCAGACGATCTCTCCATCCCACGTCACCTCGAGCAGGAGGTCGTCTTCGAGACGTTTGTCACTGATGTCCGGAACCGTCACATTCCGGTGAGCTAGGACCAGGGTGCGACCCGCATGCACCAACGGCAGCGCGGCCGGTGAGTAGTATCCAACCGCGTTCCCCTGCCGTTGCCAATCGTGATGATGGCGAGCCGCCCAGGTGGTTTCCCCGTCTTCAAGCGTCACTTCTTCAGTACGGTCGAACCGCCACACCTCATTGCCTTCCCAATCAAGTTGCACCAGTGCGATCGACTCCTGATGAGGCTTCCGCTGCACACTCCCGCCCATGACGAAACCGCCCGGTAAGATGCGAACCGGACTTGGCACGGACGCAATTTGTGTCCACCGTTTGACCAAAGTGCCATTCATGTCGACAACCACAGTTCCTTGGCTGTCGGGCGTGGCAAAGATGGTATAGCCGCTCCAGGTTCGATCGGGATCAAAGACGGTCGTTCCGGTTGGATAGATTGAAGGAACGGCCCGAAGTCCCCAGCCGGTGATAAACATCAGACTGAGCGCACACACGACCCTGACGAGTCGATGTTTCATTGCAAACTTCCTCCTTGGGGGGGACGGCCCTCTGGCCCGGGTCGAAATAGTTGAGACCTTTTACCTCCGCGCGGCCAAAACACCGTTGCGATCTTACGGGATGTGTCCGCGCGTCACGGCGGCTGCCTTGCGACCATCCACATTACCGGACCGCACCCGTCGCGCGGAGCTTGACGATGTCGGCACGGGTGAAGCCCCAGTCGATGAGGACGCCCTCGGTGTCCTGCCCCGGGTCGGACGGTGGCTTCTGAATCTCCGAAGGGGTACGGCTAAAGCGCGGCGCGGGAGCAGGCTGGACGACGCCCTCGACCTCAACAAATGTGTGCCGGGCGACGTTGTGCGGGTGCCGTGGCGCCTCTCGGTAGTCAAGGACAGGGGCACAACAGCTGTCGGCGCCGGCTATGAGCGCCACCCACTCGTCGCGGCTCTTGGTCGCGATACGGGCCGCCATCTTTGCGCGATACTCTGGCCATCGCGCGCGGTCGGTGCGATCGGGGAAATCACCCTCGGTAAAACCGAGCAACGCCAACAGCAAGACATAGAACCGGTGCTCAATCGCCCCAATCGCGACAAACCGCCCGTCGCGGCACTGATAGACCCCGTAGTAGAACGCGCCGCCGTCCAGCACGTTGTCTTCACGCGTATTGGTGGCAGAACCCGACGCGAACATGCCGTAGGCCGCCGCCATCAGCGACGCCGCGCCGTCGACCATCGACGCATCGACGACCTGACCTTGTCTCGACGTGTGGGCTTCGAGCAGACCGGCCACCATCCCGAGCGCAAGATAGACACCGCCGCCCCCGAAGTCACCAACCAAGTTGAGAGGAGGTGTCGGGTGAGTGGCCGGACCGACCGCGTGAAGCGCGCCGGAAAGTGCGATGTAGTTGATGTCGTGACCGGCGGTCTGGGCACAGGGTCCATTCTGGCCCCATCCCGTCATCCGACCGTAGACGAGCATCGGATTGCGCGCCAGGCACGGCACGGGGCCCAGACCCAGCCGCTCTGTCACGCCCGGGCGAAAGCTCTCCAGGAGACCGTCCGCCTTGTCGACAAGACCCAGCACGGTCTCGATTCCATCCGGATGCTTGAGGTCAACCGCCAGGGAGCGCCGACCACGGTGGAGTATGCGCGAGGCCCTCGGCTCCGGGAGACCGAGGTCGACCTCCGCAACGCGGTCGATACGTATCACCTCCGCACCCATGTCCGACAGCAGCATGGCGCCAAACGGCCCAGCTCCGATCCCTGCCAACTCAATAATCCGATATCCCTTGAGCGGTCCCATCCCCCACAGCGTCCCACAATAGTCGTGACGGCGCGGCCGATTCGTGGAGAGTCGCGTTCTTTGTCGTGGGCGCGTTAAAGAGTCGATGATGAACCGTGGTACACAGCGAGGACCGTCACACTGCTCCTTGGGAGCTGTGCGGCCGCCCTCGCCTACGTCGCGCGTGGGATTTCTCCTGCGCGGAGTCATGGGGGCTGCGTGAGCCAGCCGTGACGACTTCCATCGACCAACGCGCGAAGGCTCGGCCTAGTGCACCGAGCGGGACACTTGTCCCTAGGTGCTGCAAGTCCCGCTGAATTCGATATCGAAGCCCTCGTGTCGCCAGCCCGCCATGCCACCGATCATCTCTTTCACCGGGCGACCCAGCGACGCAATCCTCAAGGCGCCCCGATTCGCTCCATTGCAGTGCGGACCGGCGCAGTAGACGACGAAGAGCGTATCGTCCGGATACGCATCGAGCCTCACCTGCGTCAGCTCGGTATACGGCAAGCCCACCGCGCCCGGGACGTGCCCTTGTTCCTAGCATTCCGACGACCGCACGTCGACGAGGACGACATCGCGCGTTTCGTCCTGCCCGGCCGCGCATGGTCAACTTTTCTCGGCGACAGTCCACTATGCTGAGGGCCCGAAGGCTTGTGGACGGCACAGGCCAAGCATGTGAGCCGAGGAGTCCTACGATGTACGAACGGTGTCCGATCTCCTGCTGTCTCTTGCTCCCCTTTGTCGCCGGCGTGTCGCTCCTCCTCGGGTCGGCCACCATCCGCGCCCAATCCGCCGCCGACTTTGTGCCGGTCACCGATGCGATGTTGCAGAACCCCGACGCGGCCGACTGGCTGAATTGGCGACGCACGCTGGACGGTTGGGGATACAGCCCATTGGACCAGATCAATACCGAGAACGTCGACCAGCTCCGTTTGGCCTGGTCGTGGGCGATGAGCGCTGAGGGACGCCCGGAAACGAATCCGCTCGTCTATGACGGGGTCATGTATATCTCCAGTCCACCCGGAATTGTCGAGGCTCTAGACGCGGTCGAAGGCGACCTCCTCTGGCGCTATCGACACGAATACGAGATCGACCTTGGTGGAATCGTGACGACCCGCAATCTCGCCATCTACGATGACAAGGTCTACGTCACGACATTCGACGCACACGTGGTGGCGCTCGACGCCGTGACGGGTAGCGTCGTGTGGGACGTCGCCGGAGCCGACCCGGCGCTTGGATTCCGCTATACCGCAGGACCCATCGTCGTGCGAGGCAACGTGATCGCCAGCACCAACGGCTGTGATCGGTTTTACGAGGCCAAAGAAGCCCCCTGCTTTATCTCCGCGCGAGATGCGGAAACTGGCGAAGAGGTGTGGCGAACGTCGACGGTCGCCCGGCCGGGTGAGCCAGGGGGGGACACGTGGGGTGACACGCCGCTGATGTTTCGCATCGGTGGAGACAGCTGGACCGCCGGCAGCTACGACCCCGGCACCGACCTCATCTACTGGGCCACCGCCCAGGCAAAGCCGTGGGCACGCTTTCAGCGAGGACATTCCGGAGATGCACTCTATACCAACAGTGTGCTGGCCCTCGACCCGGACACTGGCGACATCGTCTGGTACAACCAGCTCCTCCCCGGCGAAACGCACGACATGGACGAGACCTTCGAGAACCTCCTCGTCGACCACTCGGGACGGCGTTCGCTGTTCAAGATGGGCAAACTTGGGATCCTGTGGGAACTGGACCGAACAACGGGGCAGTTTCGCGCCGCGCACGATCTGGGGTATCAGACCATTCTCGATGTGCATCCCCGGACGGGCGCAATTACGTATCGTCCCGGGATGATCCCCGCAGAAGGCGTGGAGCTGGAGTTCTGTCCGAGCGTCGCCGGGTTCAAGAGCTGGCGAGCCATGGCCTATCACCCAGTGACCCAAGCCTTCTACGTGCCGCTACTCATCAGCTGCGAGCGCACGACGTTTGGTCCCGGCCCAGACCAGGTGGAAGGTGGCGGCGGTGTCGGTATTTCGCGTCGGACACATCTCAACCATCCCGACCGACCCGACGGCGTCGGTGAATTTGTCGCCGTAGATGTGACGGGCACTGTGTTGTGGCGTCACCAGACCCGCACGGCTATGGACAGCGCGGCGCTCGCGACAGGTGGCGGCCTGGTCATCGTCGGCGACTGGGACCGCAATCTGTATGTGCATGACGCCACCTCTGGAGACATTCTGTTTCACCGTCGCCTCCCCAGTTCGGTGACCGGTTTTCCTATGACTTACGCCGTCGAAGGGCGGCAGTACCTGGCCATCCCGGTCGGGACCGATCCCTCAATGTGGAGTGGTATCTCTGGCCAGCTGACACCAGAGCGAGACCGCCCCGCTGCCGTCGGTCACGCGATATTCGTGTTTGCCCTCCCCGAGTAATTCCCACGCGCCTGGCCGTGCAGGGAGCCAGCGATGTATAACCGTGCTGACCCGGCGAACACCCGGCCCTCCCGGATAGAGATACGCGTTACAGAGGAGAGATCAGATGAAACATCGAGCTATCACATCACTGAGTGCGGCGGCCACCCTGGTCGCGGTCGTCTCGTTGGGGAGTCCGGCTCTGGCCCAGACCCCCGCGCCGAGGACGGCATGGGGTCAGCCGGATCTCCACGGCGTCTGGGACTTCCGGACCATCACCCCGATGCAACGTCCAGAGGAATTGGCCGACAAGGAGTTCCTGACCGAGGAAGAAGCCGCGAACCTAGACCAGGAGGCCGTCGCTCGCGATGCGCGACTGTGGGAGCAACCGGCGCGCCGCACGGAAGCCGGTGGCAACGTAGGGGCCTACAACAATTTCTGGATGGACAGAGGCACCAACACGATCGGAACCCGGCGCACCTCGTTGATCATTGACCCACCCAACGGGCGATATCCGCCGATGACAGCGGACGGGCAGCGACGCGCCGATGCGCGACGGGACGACCTGCGCGACAACCCCGCCACCTGGACGACGTCGTTTAGTTCCGGTGTGCGCTGCGTTCTGGGCTTCAACGCGGGACCGCCAATGAACCCGAGTGCCTACAACAACAACATGCAGCTGTTTCAAGCCGAAGACTACGTCGTGCTCATGACCGAGATGGTCAACACAGCTCGAGTCGTTCCGCTCGACGGCCGTCCGCATGTCGATTCGGCGATCCGTCAATGGTCGGGCGATTCTCGTGGCCATTGGGACGGGGACACACTCGTCATCGAAACAAAGAACTTCGATGCCAAGCGGCAATGGCGCAACACAACGAACAACGCGCACCTGATAGAACGGATCACCCTTGTCGACGCCGAGACGCTGTTGTATGTGTTCACAGTAACCGACCCTGACACGTGGACGAGCGCATGGACGGCCGAAGTGCCGATGCGCAAGAATCCAGAGCCGATGTATGAGTACGCGTGCCACGAGGGAAACTACGCGATGCCAGTGATGCTGGGTGGACGCCGCGTCGAAGAGATGGCGTCCGCCGGCCAACCGTGATTGTGGTTTTCCTATCATCATCCCATCCTGTCCGGCGGGATCGCCGCGCTCGGGAATCATCTGAAGAGAGGCAGTCATGAAGCGTTATCTGTTGGCAGCGTGCGCGGCTATCATCGTCGTCGTTCTGGGTTGGTCGTTTGGCGGTACCGCCCCGACGGAAGTATCAGCTCAGGGCGGGGGCGACCAAGGGGCCTATACGTTCGAAGAGATCGGTGACGGTGTGTATTTTGGTACCGGCACGGGCAAGATGACGACCATGAGCAATGCGCTCATCATCGTCAACGACGACCACGCGATGCTTGTCGACACGAGTGTCTCGCCGGCCGCCGCGCGCGCACTGGTACGAGAAATCGGCGAGGAAGTGACCGACAAGCCGATCCGATACGTCTTTAACTCCCACTACCATTTCGACCACGCCCATGGGAACCAGATCTTTGGACCCGAAGTAGAGATCATCGGACACGACTTTGTGCGGCAGATGCACTTGAGCAATGTGCTCGAGCAGCGAACAAACCGCTCGTTCACCGCTGGACTGCCGGCCCAGATCGAGAGTCTCAAAGAGCAGGTCGCGGCCGCGACCGACGCGACCGATCGGACGCGCCTGGAAACCACACTCCAGGTGACCGAGGCGCACTACACCGCGATCCAGGAAACGCGTCCGACCCCGCCGACGGTGACGTATAACGACACAATGACCATCCACAAGGGAGGGCGGGAGGTGCAGCTCCATTTCGTCGGTCGTGGTCATACGGGGGGTGACACCATGGTCTTCTTGCCAGCCGAGCGGATCGTGTTCACGGGCGACTTCTTTGTCGGCGCACCGGGCGCCAACGGGCTCCCCTACATGGGAGACGGCTATGTCAACGAATGGCCGGCGAGTCTGGACGGATTGAAGGGCCTCGATTTCGACACCATAGTGCCGGGACACGGGCAGCCCTTCGACGAACGGAGCCAAATCGATGACCTCCAGCGTTATCTGCGGGACCTCTGGACACAGGTCGCGGACCTGCGGGCTGAGGGAGTGTCGGCAGAAGACGCAACAGGTCGTGTGGATCTGAGCGCGCACCGCGCGTCCTATGGCGACCGGGTCGACCGTGTTGATCCGCGCGCTGTGCTGCGTATCTACGAGATCCTGCAAGTCCAGATGCCGATGTAAGGGTGCGCTGCCAGAGAGGCCTCTCTGGCTCCCGACCTGGGGCGACTCAGGCTCACCGTTACTGATGCGAGGCGGCTCGAGACCGCCTCGCATCCTTGTCGTCGCCTGTCCTTCGCCAAAACTCGGCCGTGCTCATGAATCTTGATATTCGCGCGCTCCGCAGTCAACACTCGTGACTATGCTGGGTCTTGTCGTCGTGCTCCTCAAGAGTCTCGCCGGCGCGATGCGCTCCCGTCGGTCGTTGTTGTTTGAGAATGTCGCCCTCCGCCAGCAATTGCTGGTCGCGCAGCGCAACCAGCCGCGGGTGAGACTCGCGGCAACGGATCGGGCCTTCTGGGTCGTCCTCCGACAATGTTGGAGTGGTTGGCGGGGTGCGCTCCTAATCGTGCGGTGCCCGCGACCGTCGTTCGCTGGCACCGCAGCGGGTTCCGAATGTACTGGCATTGGAAGTCCCGTCGACGAGGCCCCGGGCGGCCGCGGGTCGAGGCCGAAGTTTGCGGGTTGGTGCGACGGATGGCGACGGAGAACACGGGGTGGGGTGCGCCGAGGATTCATGGCGAGCTGCGCAAGCTCGGCTTTGAGGTGTCAGAGCGCACGGTCTCTCGGCTGATGCCGCGGAGTCGACCGCCGTCTTCGCAGCGATGGCGGACCTTTCTGTCAAATCACGTCGGCGCGCTCGCGTCCATCGACTTCTTCGTCGTCCCCACGGCGACATTCCAACTGTTGTACGTGTGTGTGATCTTGACGCATCAGCGACGTCACGTCATTCATGCCAATGTCACGGAACATCCCACCGCCGAGTGGACAGCGCAACAGGTCGTCGAGGCGTTCCCGTGGGACACGGCGCCACGCTATCTGCTTCGCGACCGAGATTCCGTATACGGCGATGTGTTCAAACGACGAGTCGCGGGACTTGACATTGAGCAGGTCGTCACCGCTCCGAGATCGCCTTGGCAGAATCCGTACGTGGAACGATTCATCGGCTCGGCCCGCCGCGAGTGTTTCGACCATGTGGTCGTATTCGGCGAGAGCCATGCGCGGCGACTTCTGCGAGGGTACATCGACTACTACGAGCGAAGCCGGACGCACCTCGCTCTCGCGAAGGACTCTCCAGTTGAGAGGCCGGTCACCCAGCGGAGCAGCGGAATGGTGGTCTCGATCCCGAAGGTCGGAGGGCTTCATCATCGATATGAGCGCTTCGCAGCATGACGACGTTAGTTTTGGCGAAAGACAGGTAGTCCCCACGATGCATAGACTCCGACCACGTCCGAATGGTTCCGATTGCATTGACCGGACGAGACCACCCAGGCGAGAATCGGCACTCCTTGAGCGAAGACCCTACCGCGAACCGGCTGCCACCGATCCGCCAGCTCACCGCTCCTGAGCTGAAGACGATGAGGACCGGCGAGACACCGTTCGAGCTTGTCGATGTCCGCACTCCCCAAGAACGCGACCTGGCAATGATCGAGGGCTCACGCCTGCTTGACCAGTCGCTTCACGACGCATTGCTGCTCCTGGATCCGGATACGCCCATCGTATTCCAGTGCCACCATGGCATCCGCAGTCAGCGCGCCGCGGAGTACTTCCGGCAAAAGGGGTTCCGCAATCTCTACAACCTGGAGGGCGGCATCGACGCCTGGTCACAACTCGTCGATGCGTCTGTCCCGCGCTACTAGTGCTAGTAGACCGTCGCAGAGAAACGTTGAGCATTGGTACCGGCCGCGACTGCGGCGTCCGGGCTTGGAAGTATCCCCTCCTACTGGGTCTTCGTACGCGTAGCAAGCTTCTGAGCTTCGGTCGAGTCGCTTCCCTGTGTTTGCGCGAACACCACTCGCCAGTACTGTAGATCTTGCGCCCGGTCGAGTCGACGGTCAGGTAAATCGGTCCATTCTCATCTCGGCGCGAGGCGAGGGCCCAGAACGTCCCCGTTGTGCCGGGAGATGGTCGTGTGGCCCGGAGCGTTGAGGTCCAGGCCCATCAGCCCAAGCAACGACGCGACGATGCCGAAGTGGCAGGCGGAAGAGCATGCGGAGGGCCAGCGCCGTGAGAATCGCCAGGTTCGAGTAGCGCTGCTGCCCGCCATGACAGCGAGTCGGAGGGCCAATGACGTCTTTGCGAAGCTTGCGTCACCCGATGAGTATCACCCGCCCCAGAACATCACCCAACGACGCATCCGATTCGACGCCGCCAATGAAGAGAGTACGTGGCGAACCTACATCGGGGAGGCGTGGACCTTCTACTCATGGGTGAGCGTGAGCCAGATCGCAATGCGCCAGGTGCGCCCGGCAACACAGGTCGACCCGAACTGGGCCTTGCTTTCGGGATCCTCGCTGGAGGCGCTGGGCGTCGAAGTCGCCGCCGCTTACCGTTCCCACATTCACGTCCGGTCGTTCGCCGCGAAGGTCCGTCTCCGCGCGCCGGCGCGCAGTAGCCGGGCCTTCCGTAGGGTCGTAGACGACTTCGCAATTGCCGCTGCGGTGCGATCGTGCTGTCGTTACTCGATCAGATCCGGGGTCGCGGACAGCCGCTCAGTGTCCACGACGGCACCTCGCTGCACGCCGTCGTCACTGGGAAAGGCCCCGTCGCCAGCACGTCGCGCTCGCCATGCCAAAAGGTCAGCGAACCGTCCTCCGGCTCCTCGATGGCGACACGCTGGCCGCGCGACGTCGGTCGGGTCCAGTGGATGGCGCTTCCGAGGTTCCCGTCTGGTCGCTCGATGCCACGCGCGTCTACTTCCGATCGCAGGACCAGGGCGCCTTCGGGCTCTACAGTCGCGCACAGCGCCGATGGCGTCGATCCCGGCGACGGGCGTAAGGAAGGCGCCTGCTCACGTTCTTGAGGCGATTCGGTCGTCTCCTGCTGGACTTCGAAGCGATGGCCGCCTCGACACACAACCTATCCGTCAAAGCGGCCAACTCCAGTCAACGCCTAATCCTTATTCCTATAGACAACGGCGTGTGCACCCGGATGACAAGGAAGGCCGGCGGCACCGTGCCGCGGGATCTAACGATCCCGCGGCAACGAACACACCGAGCTCTACTGCACCGTGACGGCGTTGATGACCACCGGGGTCACCGGCGCGTCCTCGTGGCTGCCCTGCGGGCGCGTCTCGACCCCGGCGATCGCGTCGACGACATCCATGCCTTCCGTCACGCGGCCGAACACGGCGTAGCCGAACTCCTCCGGCGACTCGCCGCGGTGGTCGAGGCCGCGCCGTGCGTTGTCGTTGACGTTGATGAAGAATTGGGACGTGGCGCTGTGGATCGCGTTGGTGCGCGCCATGGCGACGGTCCCACGGGTGTTGCTGATCCCGTTGTCGGCCTCGTTCGTGATGGACTCGCGGGGAAAGGTACCGCTCAGGTCGGCCCGGAAGCCGCCGCCCTGAATCATGAAGTCTTCGATCACCCGGTGGAAGACGGTGTCGGTGTAGAAGCCGGCGTAGGCATACTGCAAGAAGTTCAGGACCGAGAGTGGGGCGCGGTCCTGGAACAGCTCCATCGTGACGTCGCCGTGACTCGTCTGCATGACCACCGTCGGGTTGCCGGCAATCATCCCCCCGGTGGCGAGCCGCATGCGGTAGACCCCGGTGCTCGCTGTCATGTAGAGGGTCTGGCCGTCGTCGCCCCAGGCAACGTTGGCCACGACCTCTCCCGGCATGATCGTCCCCAGGTGCACGCCGTCCCATCCCAGCACCCAGACGCCACCGGGGCCAGTGGCGAAGAGGTTGCCGGCCACATCGACCTTCATGCCGTCGGCGGCCCCGGGCTCCGTCTGATCGTTGACGTCGTAGAAGACGCGGCCGTTCGAGGCGCCGTTCTCGTCGAGGTCGTAGACCATCCAGACCTTCTCGTTCTCGTCGGAGTTGGCGACGTAGAGGAACGATTCGTCGGGCGAGAGCGCGATGCCGTTCGGACGCGTCTGGTCACGGACAAGCACCTCGAGCACACCGTCGGGGTGCAGGCGGTAAACGCCGTTGAAGTCGAGCTCGCGAAGCGGCGACTCCTCCAGTCCCTCGAGGCCGTATGGCGGGTCCGTAAAGTAGAGCGATCCATCGGAGCCGAAGGTGGCGTCGTTCGGGCTGTTGAGGCGGCTGCCCTCGTAGCTGTCGACGAGCACCGTCCGGCCGCCGTCCTCCTCGACCCGCGAGATGCGGCGGTTGCCATGCTCGCTGATGACGAGCCGGCCCTCGCCATCTATCGTCAGCCCATTCGAGGAGATTGACCGGAGCCCTTCGCGGTCACCCTCGAAGACCGGGTCGATGAACGGGCTTGCCCCGTCGGTCTCGGTCCACTGGTGAATGGCGTTGGCTCGCACGTCCGAGAAAAGCAGTCGCGACTCGCCGCGGATCCAGACCGGCCCCTCCGTGAACACGTAGCCCTCGGCCAGTTTCTCGATCGTCGCGCCGGCCGGCACAAGGAAGTCGAACCGCGGATCGAGCCGGAGGATCCGGCCCTCTCCCGCCGCCTCGCCAATCTCCACCTCCTCGGGCACCTCCGGCGCCCCGCCGCAGGCCATCGTCCAGGCCGCGAGCGCGGCCACCATCGTCAGGCTGGTCGGTTTCATCATGTCGTCCTCGATTCGGGTTGGTTGGGCGCACACGGAGGCGCAAGGCGACGATTTCCGACCCTAGGCGCCCGTGACGCGTCAGAATACCGCTATCGGATTGACCGGGGTCCCGGTGCCGTGGGGAATCGGCAGCGGCGAAATGGTCAGCATGAACTCCCAACGGTTGCGTTCGGCCGCCACCGCGGCCAGGTCGTCGAAGTCGGCGCGGTCCATCAGGTGCACGCCGAGCATCGTCAGAGCGAAGTTGTGCAGCGCGAGCCGCGGAAGATCGCCCGCCGGCTGAGGCATATCGCCCGGCGTCTCCATCACACTGCGCCGGTTCCCCTTCGTCATGCGATACCTCCTCCCCTGCCGGATCCGACGACTGGAAAGCTTGGAGCAGCCCCGATCGTCGAGCCAGGCATTGTCAACTTCAGCCACACGGTTGGCAGAGTAGACGGATGAAGAGCGAGCTGTCCAGCTATCGCGGCTATCGGTTTCCGTCCGCGAGAACCGCCCACGCCGTTTGGCTCCATTTCCGATTCGGCCAGGGCTTTTGAGACGTCGAAGACCTGCATCGCATCAGGGTGCTTGCGCCGGTCACTGTTGATCGGCCGTCAGGAAGTGCCGAGACAGTGGGACGACGCGGTCGGCTGGAGGGGGCGTGGCCCCGGCCACGACGGGTGGATGGCGGGCAGGCCTGGGCTCGGGCACGTCGGTCGGCAAACCGACGTGGGTGAGGATGCGGTGGATGACGCGCAGGTCATCGATGAGGGCGATGACACGGAGGCGTCCCCCGCACCGTGAGCGCACCAGCACGTCGAACCTGAAAGCGCGGCGCATGAGGTCGGCCCAGCGGGGCGCCGCCGGTAATCTCTCCGAGGAGGTCGATCGCACCGCGCGTTGTCGTGAGCGTAAAGTTCAGGCCGCGCGCGACAGTGACGACATCAAGGGCAAACGGTAGGCCGGGTGGAGCACCTCGCAGCGAGGGCTCCAATGGGGCAAGCGCGGCGACAACTCGCTCGATGTTCTCGTCGCTGCGTCCGTAGACGACATCGACGTCCTGGGTTGATCGAGCCGAACCGTGCGCTCGCGCGGCCAGACCGCCCACCAATATGAACTCGACCTCCCTACCTACCAGCGCCCCCAGCAGCCCCTCAAAGTCGGTCATCCAAACGCCTTCCGACCGGCCGCACGTAACTCGTCAGCGAACCTCTCGAGCTCGACAAGCTCTCTCACCCGCTGGTCCGGCGTTTTGCGAAGCTGCTCCCGTAGGAGTCCACGATCAACGTCGCGCTTGTAGAGATCGATGACGCGGTCCATTGACGACTCCGACGATTGACGCTCAGGGGGACCTTCCATAGGACGAGCTTACCCAAAAGCCGCCCGGGCGGTGTTTGCCGTTGTTGCAGCGCTCCGAACTAACTCGAAAAGGGACCCAACCGGAGATCGCTCATTGACCGGTCGCATAGAAGTGGCGTTGGTGTAAGGACCGTCGTTCGAACGGACCGCAGGGCGTGTGATCAATTTATTCGAACGTGTTGTCACCCAGTGGTTTCGGGATGTCGGCACGGTCTTGGATCGACCCATCGATGCCGGGATACTGACGCGCGTCCTTGAACGCGGCACAGTATCGGGAGCGGAGATGGACTGGAAGACGATGTTGGCGTATGTCACGGGCTCGATCGACGAGGAGCTCCTCCGATGCAACGAGTACCTTGTCGCGGAGAACCGCATCCTGCGGACGCACATTCAGGGCCGAGTGAACCTGACCGACGGCGAACGTCGGACCTTGGCGCAGATCGGCAAGCGGCTCTGGCGCAAGGCGCTCGCCGAGGTCGCGAGCATCGTGCAGCCCGAGACGATCTTGGCCTGGCACCGACGACTGGTGGCCAAGAAGTTCGATGGCTCGACGAAGCGACGCTACCCGAGTTGGCCTCGGGTTGATGGCGCGGTTGAGGCGCTGATCCTCCAGTTCGCGACCGAGAACCGTGACTGGGGCTATGACCGCATCGTCGGCGCGCTCGCCAACCTCGGGCATGAGGTGAGTGACCAGACCGTCGGCAACATCCTGAAACGTCACGGCATCTCGCCAGCGCCGGAGCAGAAGAAGACTACGACCTGGAAGGGTTTCATGCGCTCCCACCGAGCGGTGCTCGCCGCGACGGATTTCTTCACCACCGAAGTGTGGACGGTGCACGGCCTCGTGACGTACTACGTCTTGTTCGTGATGCACGTGGGCACCCGCCGCGTCCACATCGCAGGCCTGACTCCCTTCCCGAGTGAGCGCTGGATGACGCAAGTCGCCCGGAACCTCACCATGGCGGACATCGGCTTCTTGGTCGACCATCGCTATCTGATTCACGACCGCGACGGCAGATACTGTCCCGCGTGCGACGCCACCCTCAAGGATGGTGGCGTGACGCCGGTGCGGTTGCCACCGCGCAGCCCGAATCTGAATCCGCACGCGGAGCGATGGGTACGGTCCGTGAAAGATGAGTGCCTGTCGAAACTGATCCTCTTCGGCGAGCCGGCCCTTCGGACCACGTTGCGCGCATATCTCGACCATTTCCACGGTGAACGCAATCACCAAGGCAAGGACAATCTCTTGCTCTTTCCAACCGAGGAGATTCAGGCGGAGGGGGTGGTCCGGTGCCGCGAACGCCTTGGTGGACTACTCAAGTTCTACCACCGGGCGGCCGCATGAGTTTTTTGACCCCGCGGGGATGGAAGGCACCGTTGAAGAGGCCGAACTTTTCCTGGAATTCAACAAAGGCCTCCCGATGTTTGCCCTCGGTGCAACCGGTTCCGGGGCTCGTGAACTGCTGGAAGGCGCCGAACGCTGCTACGGCGAGAAGGCCGACCGGACAACGCTGCAGCGGGCCGGTTCCTACCCGATGGTCTTTCGGCGAATCTTCGGAGACCTGGCGGCCTCGCCGCCATCTGAGTAGCTATTTCGTCGCTGTCGAAGCGCTGATGATCGCGAATCGGACAGCCGCGAACGTCAGGCCGGTCCAGACCGCTAGTCCAAGCGAGACAACAAGGCCCAGAAAGATTGGCGGATTAAGCCACCAATCTAAAGTGCTGACCAGGCGCGCAGCTGGGGTGCCCCGGCCCGCCAGCGAATCGATCTGCGTCTGGAGACTGGCGACCTGAAGCGTCATATCCGATAGGGTGGTCCGAAGCGACACTGCGGACTGCAGTTCTGGCCGCATCGACACGACGTCGGATAGGTTTTCCCGGAGCAACTCCAGCTCGCTGACAATCATTGTTCGCAAGCCCAACGCTTCGTTTATCGGCTCATAAAGTCGCGCCACATCCTCAAGCGGAGCCTTGAGATGGAGTAGATCTGCCATGGGTTCCTTCAACTCGCCGGTCGCCTCCAGGCCCGCCTTGAGACCTGCAACCTCGCGAAGCTGCGGGTCGAGAGCCGCTACATCTTTGAGGGGGTATTGCAGTTCGGTCGCGCTTTCCAGCGATGTGGCTAACGTCTCGACTTTCTTGAGAAAGGGTTGAACCGCTCTTAGAGTCCTCGTAGCTTCGCTCACGGCTCGCTCAGCCAGGTCGATTCGCTCGACGGCTCCTTCGACCACTCTTGCGTTGCTTCGGATCGACTCATTGAGCGCGCATCCTCCAGCACTCGCGACTCCTGCACCTAGAACGACAAGGAAGGCAAACCTGTCCATATTCTCCTCCCGGATCTGCTTTGTGTCGGACGTGCTTCACAGTCTTCAAGGGAGCCCGACTGGGCTTGACCCAGTTTCGTAGACGGCCTAATTAAGCTGCCGTCGCGATCATCTTCGGATTCCGGTGAAGTTGAACGCCGATTCCGGGCATTGTGAACACGGATTCCGACGAAGATGAACGCTCGTCGGAGCGACGCGACGGATATCGGTCAGTTTCGGGTCATCTTAGCGTGCCTCCGGCTTCCTAGGACGATAGTCAGCATTAGAAGGGTCGGCGTGTCGAGGTCAACGGTCAGCAGCGTGCGTCGCACGGCCGATGACCGGGTCCGAGGGCGCCGAGGGCGCGCCCTCGGACACAGCAGCTGCCGAGCCGTCGATACTTGCGAGCCGTCGTTTCGTCCATGCCCGCTTTCGCCGCCGCCGTGGCCGGCGTGCTCTCCCGATTCACCAACATCAGCAATCTCCTCACTTGACGGTCCGTGACCACGCCGAACTCCTTTCGTCATAGGAGTTTGCGCTCTGGGTCACCCGTCGGACACACCGGGAGTTTTAATTGTCGGTAGGTCGGAGTTCTGAGTGTCGCTGATCAAAGGAGCGGCTGCACCATATCAACGGCGGTGCACTAGCCGCACTTGAAGACGGCGCGACCACCTGACGGACATTCCGCGCGTGGCCGCTAGTATCTGTGTGTTGCTACCGCTTGACGCGGATCCGCTGATCCCTTAAAAATATTGAGGGAGGAAGCCAAATGGCGTTTCGCGTAAAAGGCGAGCTAGTGGAAAGCTGTAGTTGCAACATGCTGTGCCCCTGTTGGTACGGCGTGAAGGAGCTGATGGTCATGGACCAGGGTTGGTGCGCGACACCGCTCCTGGCGCGCATCGAGGAGGGCAATTCGGACGGCGTCGATATCAGTGGGCAGAACGTGGTGTTCGGCATGTTCTTTCCGGGTCCAACATTGTTCGATGCTAAGGGCACCGGGCGCATCTACGTGGATGACCGCACGACCGACGAGCAGGAACGTGAGCTCGAGAAGATCTTCCAAGCCAAAGAAGGCGGTCCCATGGAATTGGCCGCATCGTTGATCACAACCTGGCTGCCGACCAAGCGAGCGCGGATCGACGTCAGGGATCACAACGGCGACGTTCACGCGACCGTGGCCGGCGTGGGCGAGATTTTCTCCAAGCGCTTGGTGAACGAGCAAGGCGACCGCGTGACCATGCAGAACGCGGCTTTCGCCATTGCGTTCAGCCTTGAGAATAAGACCGCCGAGCTTGCGCCGTCAGCGTCCAAATGGAACGACGCGGACATGCCTCGGGCATGGGAGACGAAGTCCGGGGCGGCCGGCAAGATCGACTGGGACATCCGCTGACGAGCCCTTCTGAATACACCGAGGTCCTTGCGCGAAACCGCGCGCTTACTATCGTCGCGATGGTCGGCCTCATGGTGGTCGCATGGGCATACACCGCGTACCTCGCCGTCGACGTACGCTCCGCGAGTATGCGATCAATGGTGGCGGCGGCCGGGGCGCCGGCTTCGATGGCGTGGCGGCCTAGTGATGTCACGTTCATGCTCGTGATGTGGAGCGTGATGATGGTCGCGATGATGTTGCCGTCTGCCACGCCGATGATTCTGCTATTCGAGCGTGTGGGGCGGCGGCGCGAGGCCGAGGGCCGGCCGAGGACGTCGGTCGCTGTATTCGTGGCTGGCTACATCGTCGCATGGCTGGGCTTTTCTGCCGTGGCGACATTCGCGAACTGGGGGTTGCACCAAGCGGGCTTGCTGACGACCATGATGGGCCGAACGACGCCGATGGTCGCCGGTTTCGTGCTGATTGCCGCCGGAGTTTTTCAATGGACGCCGCTGAAAGAGGCCTGCTTGACGCACTGCCGGTCTCCGCTGGCGTTTCTCACCATGCACTGGCGTGAAGGCGCCGGCGGGGCCCTTCGCATGGGGCTCCACCATGGGCTGTACTGCGTTGGTTGCTGCTGGTTGTTGATGGCGTTACTGTTCGTGCTCGGGGTGATGAACCTGGCGTGGATTGCGGCACTGACGGTGGTCGTACTGTTGGAAAAGCTATCCCCGGGCGGCGAGTGGTGGAGTCGCGTCTCTGGCGCTAGTTTGGTCCTGTGGGGACTTGCGGTGGGCACTGGCCTCTGACAGCGCGATGCCCTCGACTAGCCGCACTTGAAGACGGCGCGGCCACCTGACGGACATTCCGCGCGTGGCCGCGCAATCCCTGCCACGAAGTAAAACCCGAGAGCTTTTCCTCGGCGGTCAGTGCAGTCGACCGACTACGGGCGAATCTCGTACAGCTTGTTGAAGGGATTCTCAGAGGCCAGGCGCACGCTTGAAAAGCCTGCGTCGGCTGACAGCTCCCTCACCTTGGCTTCGTGGAATCCGAGGGTGCCAAGACCAGCACCGTCGTGCGCGAGCGAAGTCGTCATGCAATACCCAATGCTGAATCCGTGGAACATCGCGCCCAGCGGTCCGGCGTTATCTTCCAAGTTTTCTGAGCAGTTGATGTCGAGACAGATGTAGACGCCGTCGTCGTGCAGCCCACGTCGTATGCTTCTGAGCAGCCTCTGCCGGATCAGGTTCTTTGCCGCCGGAAATCTGATTCTTGACAAACGGTCCTGATAAAGCGCGATTCGGCCTGTAAAACCGGGCCTCTGTACCGTTCGTACCAAAGCCGGACAAATGGTCCGTTCAACGGGCGGTGCGCTCACGCCAAGGCGATGTGTCCAAGCGTCCGCGATTGTTGGGCCGTTGCATCGTAGGCGATCCGAGGCGACGGCTACGGGACGTTCGCGAGGCAACGATCCAGGTCGAGGATGCCTCGGCCGAGACGCCATCGGAACCCACCGACATGCGGGCGGCACACGAGAGGCGTCTACCGGTGAGCGCACTGGTGTTCGCATCCGTGGCCCGCGCGACGGCGGCGCGGCCCGCCTACGTGGCCGCTGTGACGCAGTTGGCCGAGTGCCTGATGCGGGCGGGGTCCGCGAATGACACGCTACGTCGGCATGGGCCGATTGCGGAATTGCTGGGGTCGAGCGTGCCGGCCTGGCCAGAGCTCGATGCGCGACTCGACGGCTGGTTGGACGCCGCGCGGGCGTCGGGCGTCAAGGTCTAAAAGCGACGACGTCCTCTTGTCGATCCCCATCTCGGCAAGCGTCGGTGGCATGTTAGATGGCACCGCCCTGGTACCATCTAACCTCGAACGGCGACCACCGCTATCAGACCCCTTCGCCTTCGGCTGCTCCGCGAGCAGCTTTCCGAGCCCGGCCAGCGCGTCGATCTTGACCGCGTGCGCGTACCCGAGAACGTCCTCGCCGAGTCGCGGGCGCGGCGCGGTCGTGCCCCGACTCCCCCGCCGGGGCACGACGACCGGCTCAATTACTTGGCTTTATCCACCACCGCACCGATAAGAGCGCCAATACCAACGCCAATACCAGCGCCGATGGCTCCAAAGTAGCCTACACAGGGGAGACACCCCCCCCCACCCTCATTCCTAGAGTGTGCTGACCCTCCCACCACCCCCAGGGAAACAAAACCGCCGATGGCACCGATAATGGCGCCGTTTCGGGTGCCATTCCAGATGGAGTCTGGTTTTGCGGTCGCCCCGCGGTCCTGCTCAGCCCTCGAAGCGACCTGCCGGCTGATGCGCGCCGAATCCAGAATCGAGCCGGTGGGGCCTGGTGTCACCCCTCGAAGCAACGCCCCCACGACGCGGGGTTCCCCCGGCACAAGGTCCGCCGCCTCGTCATCGGCGGCGAACATCGGGCGTGCCACGGCCGTCAGCGCCAAGGTGGTCATCAGCGTGATGGCGAACATTCGCCGAGAAATTAAGTAGGTAGCCATTCCCATCGCCTTCTGTGGTTGAGCAAGGTTGTTTAGCATTTCCACACTCCCTTCACTCTAGCAATGCGAAATCGGGGCCCTAATCGGCTCACGGAGTTCTTCTCGTTGTCAACGCCGACCCCAGGGACGCCCAAATGGGCGTCCGAATCGGCAACCGGGTCAACCGACGCGGGCGTGAGCGATCCTGTCTGTCCTAGGCCTTACCGGATCATTTAGAAGCACTGCACCCGACCATCGCGCACCACGCAGCGAAGGTCTCCGCCGGTCTGCGGTATGTCGACGCGGGTGATCATGGGAATCGTGCCATACAGGGTAAGGTCGCAGTGACCAGGCGGTGTCTCGAATTGGACCACGGTATCCGCACCGCTCAACGCTTTGACCACACGATGGTCGTTGCAGGTGAGAGCAATTTCCGAAAACGCGCGATCGCTATCCAGCCGAATCTTGGTGACGACCGGCGTGGTCCCGTTGGTCGGCGCGGTGGCGAAGTCGCACCATTTGCGAATGAGCGCAGAGACGTACGCCATCTCGCCGTCATCTTCGAGGCCAGAGAGAGTGTCGCGGTAGGTGTCGAACGCGTTACCGCATGCATTGCCGCCCATCGCGCGAGCGTAGAGGACGTCCGTCCAGGCAATCAAGGCACGCGCCTTCCGGCTGTTGTAGGGATTGGCATCCAGCGCGCGACCGATCGTGGTCTGGTAGGCCTGAACGCGACGTTGGCCCGTCCGGGGATCATCCCAGGATAGGTCGAGGGAGATCGTTTCTCCGCGTTGGAGCTGTTCGTCCTTGACCGCGAGGTCCTGCAGGAAGACCTGGGAGTTGCCGGCCTGGAAATTCACCGCCTGGATATCATCAGCGTTGGTGGAGGATTCTTCACCGTAGAACCGAGTCATGCCAAGCGAGGGTGGTAGGTCGAGGGCAAAGCGAACGTCCAAGGCGATGGTCTGTACCAGCGCGGCGAAGCCTGTACCGAACAGGCGATCGACGACTCGCTCGCTACCCAGAAAGACATAGGCACCCTTACCTTTCTCGGTGAGCATGTTGAGGACGTCGTCGCGAAATTCGTGTCCGACCCCGACCCCGGTGAGCCGAATGCCTTGTTGCTCCAGGGCGTTGCCGACCTCGGTGACGGTATGTGGATTAACGTTTCCCGTGTTGAGGATGGCGTCCGTGAAGGCGATGACTCGGCGAGAGCGCGCGGCGTCTTCGTTATGGCTCTTGGCGATGCGGTACGCCTCACGCAGTCCCAGATCAAGGTCCGTGCTTCCACGGGGTTGCATGCGCTCGATCGTACGATCGAGGATGTCGGAGTCGTCCCGCCCGACGACAAAGTTCTCCAGCGGCGCACACGCCAGGTCATCGAAGAGGACGAGGTCGATGCGATCTCCGGGGACCAGTTGTCGGGTCATCCGGTGTAACGCACGTTTGGTGTAGTCCATTTGACCGTCAGCGCGCATGGACCCCGATCGATCGACGAGGATCGTGAGGTCGAGGGAAGGACGGGTCGGCGTGGCCCCTTGTATGGCCAGTGCGAGAGACACGTGTCCCTCGGCGGTTGATTCGGCGCTAGCGCTCACGGCGAACAGGTCTTCGCCCATGGGCTGGACAGTGTCGAATGTGAAGTAGTTGAGTAACTCGTGAGGACGGATCTGATCGAGCGAGAAGGGGGCCTCCCGGTCGAGGGCGTACAAGAGCCGTTGGGCGCTGGCGAGGCTCATGGAGTCGTCGTTGGAGAGGTGAATAATGCCTCCCCAGTCGATGACGGGATCCGCGGTGGGTTGTCCAGGCGGAAGAGAGGTCGTGCCGTTGCGCCGTTCGCCGAAGGTGCCAACCTCGCTAATCGTGGCGTTGTTTTGGTCGGCAGTCCCTGCCGAAGGTGCCTGGCGCGGTGGAACCGGTGAAGGGGCTGGAGCTGGCGGTGGCGGTGGCGGGGGAGGCGGCGGGGGGGCAGCCGGCGGCGGGGGTGAAGGGGATGGAGCTGGCGGAGGGAAGGCAGCCGGCGGCGGGGGTGGGATTGGCTGCGACAAAGCACCGCTGGTGTTGACGTAGCACTGGTCGTTCCGTTCGAGCATGGGTGGAAGCCCGGTCTTGGGAGGCTGGGCAGGAACGTTGCGGGTGACAGCGATGGCACTCAGGGCCATGGTGAGCGTCAGGACAGTTCGATGGTAGTGGTGCATCGGATACCTCCGGTTGCTTTTGACTTTGGGCTTGAAACCCCGCTGGCCTCGGGTACGGGCCTCGTATCAGTGTGCGCGGCCATTTCCTAGTCCAACTGCGCGTCCGTCAGTGCTGCTGTGTCGTCCGGCTGGCGGCGGGGGCACCGAGCCAATTCTCTCCCCCGCACTCTTCATTGCACGGCGACGCTCCACGTCGCCACGTTGACCAACATACCTGCGAATCGCGTGCCAGCCACGGATCGCCAAGACCGTGGCCCTGGACGGCGAGCAGTGTCCCAGGCCGAGGACAGCGTGTCCTGCTCACGTCGATTCCAGAGACCGCGCCTGATTGTCGGACGGATTAGGCCTGTTCCAGGTTAACCTAACTGCGGTTATTCGACTCAGTCCTCGGCGGACCGTGGTCTGCCCGCGACCAGAGAGCGGCACCGCCGCTGGACGAAGTGGGGTCCGAGGCGGCCGGCCCTGGAGGATGATGAGCAGGAGCGGGTGCTCTTCCTGCGCGGGCCGGACGGGATCCCCAGCGCGATCCGGCACTGCGACAACATCCCCTACGCCCGGATGAGCTGGGGACACCTCCGGGCCACGACCGAGGCGTCGGTGTTCACAGTGGCGCTGATCGCGTGGCTGCTGATCTGCCTGCTGGTGTTCGCGCTCGCGCTCGCGTAAGGGCGCCGGAGAGAGGCGCCGCTGGGGCGAAGTCCCCTTTCAGTAAGCAACGAGGACCGCCGCGACAGCGACCCGCGCGGCGGAGAGGTGTCAGCCTCTCCGAGCGGCGGAACCCGCGCGTTTTTTGGCGCTCTTCCGCGCTCACTGTGTATGCTGAAAGCGACACGCAGCACTCACGTCGGGATCTCAAATGTCACAGGATGTACTGATCGCGTTCCTCGCGATCTTCGGCTTCGCGGTTGTTTTTCCGCTTCTGTGGATATTCATCGGTCTGCTGCTGGGGCTCGTGGGCGGCTGGCGCGGCCTCTCGAAGCGCTTCCCGACCGAGGCGCCCGCGCCGGCGCGGATGCAGACCGGGGTCAGCGGCCGCATGGGGTGGGTCAACTACAACCACGTCCTGAAGGTGGGGATCGAACCCGACGCGCTCTACCTGTCGGTGAACGTGCTCTTCCGCGTCGCTTCGGATCCCCTGGGACCAGGTGCGCAGCGCCGGGCGCGCCTTCTCGCTCTTCAGGCCCTACGCCGCGCTGCGCCTGGGGCCGCGCCGGGTGCGCCTGGTAGTGCCGGTGAGCGCGCTGGCGGGTTGCCCGCTGTCGATTGAGTAGAGGGTCTATAGGACGGACTAGGCGGGTTCGTAGGTCAACAGAATACCTGTTATTGGACTCAATCCTCAACGAGCCACACGGCGAGTTTCGAGTTAGGAGCGGTGGCCGACCGCTACGCCGACCTGTACCGCGAGCTACGCGAGGGACGCGCATGACAGAAGACGGCAAAGACGCTCTGCTGCACCGCGCTTCGCGTTCGATGTTCTGGAACGCGACGATCCTGCCCGTCATCACGATCTTCAATCTCGCCGCCGCGATCATGATCCGGCGATACTTCGGCCTCGAGATTTCGGGACGCTACGACGTCGTCATCGCGCTGGTGAACTCCTGCATGATGTATCCGGACCTGGGCCTGACGGTCACGGTGTCTCAGTTCGCGCCAGGCCTGGAGTCGAGGTACGGGCGGACTGCAGTAACGGCGTTCCTACGCCGTATAGGCGCGCTTCGCATGGCGCTGCTGCTCGTCGTTCTAGTGCCGACGAACATCTTCGCCGAGGTGCTGTCCGCGCGCCTGCACCTGGGCGAAGCCGGCGTCTGGCTGATCCACCTGGCGACACTGCTGACGGCAGTACGCGCGGCCAACGATCTGGTCACGAAGTCACTCCAGGCGCTGTTGCGACATCTTTGGGCAAATCTCCTGCAGCTCCTTCAGGCCGTCGCCGTCACCGCAGTCGTAGTCGCTGCGTTCGCGGCGGGTCGCCCGCTCGAGACGGTCGTGAGCGGCCTGGTGATCGTTGGCGGCGCCGTGCTCGCCGTCGGGCTGAGTCGAGTGTGGGCCGCGACGCGGGCCATCCCCGAGCGTGAGCCAGCACCGAGCGCCGGCTTTGCTCCGGCTGTCCCTCGTGGTCGCTTCGTGAAGTTCGGCCTCTTCATGTACGTGTACGGCTGGCTCAACTACTTCGCGACTCCGGCTTTTGCCAGCCCCGTGATCGCGCTCGTCGCCGGGAGCGCGGCTCCGGTGGCGCTCTTCAACGTCGGGTTCCGCCTGCCGCAGATGGCCGTGGTTCTCGTGCTCGCGGGTTTTCAGGGGCTGTACCGTCCGCTGTTCGCACGCCTGACAGACGACGATGCGCCGGCCAAGATTCGCGCCGCGTTCGCTGAAATCAGCAAGGTGCAAGCGGTGATCCTGCTTCCTGCTGGCGCCGGCCTCTACGTGCTCGCGGCCGACTACATCCCACTCATGTTTGGCGTCGAGTTCGCCGCTGCGGTTCCCGTCGCCCGCGCGCTGTGCGTACTGCTCGTGGCCGAGTCGCTGTTCAACCTGGGGACCATTCTGCTCTCGGTCGATCATCAGTACCGCGAAGTGGCGCTCGCCCAGGCCTGGCGCCTGGCCGGTGTCCCGGTGTTCGTCTATGCCGCGGCGCATTCCGACGTGGTTGCGGCGGCGACCGTGTTTGGAGTGGCCCGCTTTCTGTCGGCGATCACCGGATACGCCCTCGCGCGACGCCGCTATCAGGTTCGATTTCCCTTCGCGTTCGCTCTGCGCGCGGCGCTACCGAGCGTCGCGATGATCGTGGTGGTAGCGCTCGGTCGTATCGTCTTGCCGACCTCGTGGCCGCAGGCGATTGGCCTGACGCTGCTCGGCATCGTGGTGGTAGCTGTCGGAACGCGGGCGTTCCGCGTGCTGGGCGAGCACGAGCTGGCTTTGATCCAACGCGCCGGGCTGCCAGGCGGCGCCCACATCATCCGTTGGCTGCGATGAAGATCGCGATGGACATGCCCGGCCTGGGTTCTGTCAAGTTGACGAGGCCGGCGCGTTTTCCCCCTGGGAGACCGAGCGTCCGCGCTCGGTCAGTAGGCGCACGTCACCTGACCCTGACGAACACCTCGTCCAGATACCACGTGTCGCCCATCCGGCCTCGGCGGCGCCGTAACCGCCGTGCGTAATCGAGCCCGAACGTCAGACACCACTGCCGAATCGCCTCGTACGTCACCGTGATACCCCGTTCGGCGAGGAGTTCCTCCACCTCTCGGAAGCTGAGGCCGAACCGGTGGTACAGCCAGACGGCGTGACTGATGATTCCAGGAGGAAATCGGTATCCGCGATAGCTGGGCGGCAGGCTCGTTATCCGCCTACTCTGCCACCTGCGGGCTCAACTTGACAGAGCCCGTCCTACGGTCTCAAGAGGGAGGCGGAGCAGATCGCGCTGCGCAGCCGTCGCTTCAAGCCGACTCAGCTCTCGGGACCGCTCCAATCGGCGCAACACGTTCGTCGCCTCAACGAGGACCAAGTGCGGAGCGCAGAAATTCCCCTTCGCGATAACCTCCTCCGCCCACACTCCCCTCTTGCCAGCGTCGGTCGTTACGGCGACGAGCACCGAGGCATCGACGACCGCGCTCATCGCCGAGCGGCGTCTCGGTGAGACAAAATTTCCCGCGCAGGGACCCGGCGGCCAGCGACGACCTTGCGCTCGCGAACGGAATCGAGCCAAGCGTCCAAGGAGGGTCGCGAGGTCAGCCGTTCGAGTTCCTGACGGAGATACTCCTGCATCGATTTTCGCTGCCGAGCCGCCCGCGACGCGAGTTCGTCGCGGACGTCGTCCGGTACGTCCCGAATCGTAATCTGCACGCTCACAATATCGATGTGACGCCATTGACTGCATTATGCCGCATCACGAGACGATTCGAGTTGTGAGCTGAGGCTCCGTTCGCCGACGAATCCGATTTAGACGCCAGACAACAGCGGGAGATGGCCGGTGCTGTCGCCGAACGTCTCGACGTTCACCCCAAACTTGTCCAAAAGACTCACGGACAGGTTCGCCAAGGGCGTGCCCTTCGGATAGACGAGATGACGGTTCCCGGTGAGCCCGTTTTCCGGTCCGCCGATGACCACGACCGGCACGCTGTAGTTGTTGTGCGTGTTGCCGTCGCTCATCCCCTTGCCGTAGAGGACGACCGTGCTATCAAGCAACGTGCCGTCGCCGTCGGGGATCGACTGAAGCCTATTCACGTAATACGCCAAGGTCTCGACGTGATAGGTGTTGAGTTTCGAGAAGTCCTTCATCTTTTCCGGATTGTTCCCGTGATGCGACATCGAGTGATGCGCCTCGGGGAGTCCAATCTCGTTGTAGGACCGGTTGATGTTTTCTCGGGCCATCATGAACGAGGTCACACGCGTGATGTCGGCCTGGAATGCGAGCACCTGCAAATCGAACATGAGCTCGGCATATACCCGAAACGTCTCCGGCTGACCAACGGGACGATCAGGGACCTCGAAGTTGCTGTTGTTCGATTCGGCCCTCACGATACGGTCTTCGACATCGCGAATCGCGTCGAGATACTCCCCAAGCTTGGCGCGGTCGCGACCACCCAGCTTGCGCGAGAGCCTGGAGATCTCTCGGGTCAGGCCGTCGAGAATGCTGCGATCCTCCCTCACCCGAACCTGACGCTCTTCGGCGGTATCGCCACTCCCGAAGAGACGCTCGAACACGAAGCGCGGATTGGTTTCGGCCGGCAGCGGCATGGTTGGCGTCTTCCACGACATCGAGTTCATGTATGCGCAGGCATAGCCATGGTCGCAGGCACCTACGACGTCGTTGCGGTCCACGGCCACTTCCAGCGACGGGAGCTTCGAGTCTCGACAAATGCGCTCGGCGATCACCTGATCGAGCGTCGTCCCCGCCCGCACGTCCGCGCCTTCGGTCTGTTTTGGATGCACGGCGCCCATGAACGCCGGTGCCGCCCGTGGATGCTGACCACCAGAGTCGCCCTGGTCGGTCGCCGGAAAGTTGTCAAGCCCGGTAAAAACAAGCGTGCGTTTCCGAAACGGCTCGAGAGGCTTGAGCGTCGGAGAGAACTCAAAACCGATGCCTTCGGTGGGCGGCGTCCAATCGAACATGTTGGCGCCGTTCCCGACATAAATCGCGGCAAACCGCGGAACCCCGCGAGCCTTGGCCGACATGGCGGGCACCATCGCATCCAGAAGCGGCAATGCCAGGGTCGCCCCCATACCGCGAATGAACGTTCGCCGGGGTAGTGCTTTCTTCGTGATCACCATTGAACAGCCTCTCACTCTCAAAAGACCCGCGGTCAGTCTGCCGACTCCAACGCCATCCTCATCTGAAATGGCGCGCTGGCGACGATACCTTGGATCAGACTGGAAAAACGGTAGTT
>CAUZIB010000041.1:0-39167 GCA_963579735.1 Vicinamibacteria bacterium
GCCCGGCGAAGACCACGCCGACCACGGCGGCCGCGGTCACCCTCCGGCGCCAGATGGAGACGCCGGTGCCGCCTGACGACATTGCGTGGCTGCAGGCGCGGGCTCATCCGGGGGGAGGCTTCGCGGCGACTGAAGACGCACCGATGCCTGACCTGCTCTCGACCGCGACGGCCCTCCACGCGCTGGCGGGACAACATATCCTCCTTGCCCCGCTCAAGGAAGCCACGCTCGACTTCATGGACACGCTCTGGACCGGCCGCGCATTCTGCGGCACTTGGGCCGATGACGAACCAGACTGCGAATACACCTACTACGGTCTCCTCGCCATGGGACACCTCAGCCTGGCGTAGGCGACTGCTCGCCGAGCGGACTCCAGCCGGACACTGGGAGGGTGAGCTCTCGTCGAGTGCCCTCTCGACGGCGACGGCGGTGTGCGCCCTGACGCTGGTCGGCGGCCACGACGCCCTCGTCGACGACGGTATCCGCTGGCTGCTTGCCGACCAGAATGACGACGGGGGCTTTGGCGATGCCGATGGCTGCCCCAGCAACATCAGCACGACCGCCCTGACGTGGGCCACGCTTTCGATGCACGCGTCCGGGGCGTCGGGTGCCGAGCGAGCGCGAGGCTGGATAGAGCAACGCATCGGCACCCTCACCGCCAGCTCACTCGCCGCGTCTATCAGCGACCTCTACGGAGAGGACCGCACGTTCGCGGTGCCCATTCTGACTCACTGCGCGCTGGCCGGCCGGTTTGGGTGGGACGCTATCCCCACTCTGCCGTTCGAGCTCGCCGCGCTGCCACACGCCTCGTTCAAGTGGGTTGGACTACCAGTCGTCAGTTACGCCTTGCCGGCGCTCATCGCGATCGGGCAGGTGCAGCACTTTCACCATCCGAGCCCCCACTGGCTCCGCCGACGTATCCGCTCGTCAGCGGTTGAACGAACGTTGGCGGTGCTGGACGCCATACAGCCGACCTCGGGCGGGTTCCTCGAGGCCACACCGCTGACAAGCTTTGTCACCATGAGCCTCGCGAGTATCGGGCGCTGCGAACATCCCGTGACCCAACGGGGCGTGAGGTTCCTACGAAAATCCGTGCGAGCGGACGGCAGTTGGCCTATCGACACCAATCTCGCCACCTGGGTGACCACGCTGTCGGTCAAGGCGCTCGGCGCCCACGCGTTCTCGGCCGCCGAACGGCACGGCTTGAAACGCTGGCTCTTGGACCAGCAGTATAGGAGGGTGCATCCGTTCACGCGTTCCGCCCCGGGCGGCTGGGCCTGGACCGATCTACCCGGCGGTGTACCAGACAGCGACGACACAGCCGGCGTCCTGCTTGCGCTCGCGATCCTGGGCGATAGCGGCGACGTCGACGACGCACGGGAGACCCGCCAGGCCGCCGCGGCAGGAGTCCGTTGGCTTGTCGACCTCCAGAACACAGACGGCGGCATTCCGACGTTTTGTCGGGGTTGGGGTAAATTGCCGTTTGATCAAAGCAGCCCGGACCTCACGGCCCATGCCCTTCGGGCGTGGCACGTGTGGCGGCATCTCGACCCGAGGGTGGATAACGCTATGGATCGGGCGGTCGCTTATCTGGAGAGAAGCCAGCGGTCGGACGGCGCCTGGATTCCTTTGTGGTTTGGCAATCCTTGGAGCCCCGGGCAAACAAATCCGGTCTACGGGACCGCCCGCGTCCTCGAATGCGGCGACCTCCTACCGTCTGACACCCGGCGCCGCGGTGAAGCGTTCTTGTCCAGCATCCAGAAGTCGGACGGAAGTTTTGGGACCATCGAGGAAACCGCACTGGCCGTGGCCGTGCTCGGTGATAGCCGGGGCGCCCGTTGGCTCAAGACCAAGACAGACCTCACGCCGGCGCCAATCGGGCTCTACTTCGCAAGGCTCTGGTACTCAGAGAAGCTCTATCCGCTCATCTTCTCGGTGGCGGCCTTTCCATGATCTATCTCGACCACAACGCGACGACACGCATCGACCCGCGAGTGCTCGACGCCATGATGCCGTTTCTCACCGACCAATTTGGGAACGCGGCAAGCCGACACCACACCCTCGGCTGTGACGCGGCCAAAGCGGTGGAGCGCGCTCGCACAGAGGTGGCGGCGGTGATTGGCGCCGACCCGCGAGAGATCGTGTGGACAAGCGGCGCTACGGAATCGAACAACCTCGCGTTACACGGCATCGCGAGCTCCCGGGCCTACCGCAAACGCCACATCGTCACTGTCGCGACCGAACACCGGGCGATACTCGACCCGTGCGAGCACCTCGAAGACCAAGGCTTCCGGATCACCTACCTCGGCGTCGATGCCAACGGGTGTCTGGACATCGACCGCCTCGCGACGGTCATCACCGACGAGACACTGATGGTGTCCGTCATGCATGCGAACAACGAGATCGGCGTGCTGCACCCGATCGGTGACATCGGGGCGATATGCCGCCAGCGAGGGGTCCTCTTTCACACCGATGGCACTCAGGCATTTGGCAAGGAGCCCATCGATGTCAACACCATGGGGATCGACCTACTCAGCGCCAGCGCCCACAAGATCCACGGCCCCAAAGGCGTCGGCCTGCTCTACGTTCGTCGCCGAGACCCGCGGGTCCGATGCGCTGCACTGATTCAAGGCGGTGGTCACGAGCGTGGAATGCGGTCGGGCACACTCAATGTGCCAGGCATCGTCGCCATGGGTGTCGCCGCGACGCTTGTCTCACCGGGTGAGATCAGGGTGCTCCGGGATCGCCTGGAAGAGGGCATCTTGTCACGACTGGACGACGTAGAGGTCAACGGCGATCGTACCGAGCGCCTCGCCAACACCACGAATCTCAGCTTTGGCGGTGTGGATGCGGCAAAGCTCATGAAGCGGGTCCCGGACATAGCGGTGTCTTCCAGCTCGGCATGCACGAGCGCGCTGCTCCAGCCGAGCTATGTCCTGGGCGCCCTCGGATGCGACGACGAGCGAATTCGCGGGAGCCTTCGGTTCTCGCTCGGCCGCTTCAATACCGTCGCCGAGATCGATCAGGCCGCCGCCCAGATCGTCGAGGCTGTCACGGCTCTCCGGGCGAGCATGTCCACTCCTGGCAGCCCGTGGTGAAAGTCCCGCGTCGCCCCAAGACCGCCGCTGGGCCGGCCGAACAAGACGAGAAGAGGGAAATTTCGGGGAGTATTTGACCGATGAACAACGCGGATCGGCCGGATTCAGCGGCGGTCGACTGCAGCGGGACTTTCACTACGGGCTGCTAGCCCGCATGGGGAACGCGGCAGACGCGTCACCGGTCAAATAGGTACTGCGGCCCGATTACCGCCCCGCCCCGCGGCGCCGCGGGGTAAGCGATACCCCCGGACGCGGCGTATTGGTGGGGTTTGCCGGTTGACCGCGAGCTTCGCGCCCGGCACACTGAGCCGAACCTCGTTGGAACGCCATTCCGCCGGAACACACGGCGGAACGTCCTCCAATGTTTTGGCGTCAAATACGGCAGTCGAGCGCCGTTAAATTTTTCGTCGCACGTACACACCACTAGCCACCATGGTCGCTGGGCTACCAGGGCCACACAAAGGAGAATGAGATGCGCAAACTAATCGCTGTCGCCGCCGTCACCGTTCTGGCACTTCCGTTGATCACCACCGCCCAGGACGGCGGCGTGCAGGCAAGCGGCTGGGAAACACGAACCGACCGTGGCGGAGACCCAAATGACGTCCTAAGTTTTATGGCCATGGGGGATGGTGTCCACGCTCAGACATCGGGTCCGGGCGGCGCCATCTTCTGGGAGCCCACCAGCATGGCCTCGGGCGACTACACTATCAGCGCGTCGTTCACGCAAGTGGAACCATCGGGTCATCCGAACGCCTATGGTCTCTTTTTTGGTGGGGCCGACCTCTCAGATGACGCGCAGCGTTACTCATATTTCGTGATCCGGCAGGACGGTCAGTTTCTCATCAAGAAGCGGATGGGGAGCGATACGCCTGACGTCGTGTCCTGGACGGCACACGACGCCGTCAAACAGCTCGACGCCAATGGCAGCTCCACCAACGTGCTCTCGGTCGAAGTGGGCAGCTCAGATGTACGTTTCCTCGTCAACGGCACTGAAGTGTCGACCCAGCCGCGTTCAGCCGTCGACACTGACGGAATCACCGGTCTGCGCGTGACCCATCTGCTCAACGTGCACATCGACGAGCTGAATCTCGGCAACTAGACGCCGCGTGTAGCACAACCGACCGAGGCCGGGCGGGAGCACAGCGGATGTGTTCTCGACCGGTCTCGTCGTCCTTTGTCGGTTCAGCCTTGAAAGCAACGGAACGTCTGCAATGAGTCGGCGCCATCTCACCGCCCACTCACCGGTCATCGTCAGCGGGTGATCCTTGCGTTGATCTATGTCGGACGTCTGGTCGCCATCAGTGCATTCCTGTTGATTCCCATCTCACTCGCAAGCGTCATGATCTTTAGCGCCATGATGGGGTTTTTGTGGCTCGCGACAGTGCCTCCGACATCCGGCCTCGTGGTCGTGTTCTTTGGGACCCGCTAACTGACGTTTCTCCACGGAGTGGTGTTCCTGAGCCATCAAGTCGGGAGCTTCAGCGGGGTCTGGCTCGGCGGCTGGTTGTATACCAACCTGGGAAACTACGACGGCATCTGGATCACCGGCCTGTGTCTCAGCGCTCTTGCCGCCTCGGCGCCGCGTGCCGGTGTGCTCGGACCGCCTCCAGGTTCTCCGCTCCGCTCCGACCCCGCTGCGCGGGGCGCCTGGGGCGACACCTGGACCCCGTCTCCGCGCACCGGCGTGGGGCCATTACGGGTTCCAGGCCCCGGCCTGCAACCCAGCCTCGCACGACACGACCACGACGAGAACAGACCCAGCAGGATCCACCGTAGCAACGCCAGATTTTGGTCCAAAAGATGGGGTCCACCTCACCACAACCGCTTGTATCGCACAGGCGTGTCGCTTTAGTCCATAGTCCGTTCGTCCCATTTTCGAACGGCGTCGGCGAGGCCCTCCCAGCGGCTCCTGCACCGTGTGTCGCATTCGCTCTGCAAACTCGTGGCGCTGCGATCGGCTGACGAGACGCCAGAGGCGAGCCCGCTGTGTAGGTGTAAACGCGAGTGACGCAGCCAGACGGGATGTCCCGGTCGGTACATACGAACCACTCATCCGGCACAGGCCGTTGGTGGACTGTTGCACCTTCGTCGACCCGAGGATTGCCTTCATCTCGACGACGGTGCACTGCCGCCCATTCGGAAGACCAGCGTCTCGAGGACCTTTCTATCGGCGGGGAGGACGTCTTCTCCCGCGGCCCACCCGTTGACGCGAAGTATGTGGGCCAGAATATCCACCATCTCGTCTGGACTGACGCTCGTGGGATCGTCCGGCGGCATCGAGAGCTCCAGACGCTCGAATAGGTCTGCCAACGACCTGCCGGTCCATACGTTGGCAAACGCCTGCCCAGCGATCCCCGGCACAACCTTCCCCCCAGCGAGGTCCGGCCCGTGACAACCCTCACACGCTTGTTCGTATAGCTGTCCGCCGCGCGCCGCTTGCTCGACGGTAAATGGGCCGCCCTGGATTCGAGAAGCCACCGCCTCGACGCCCATCACCGCGCCCATGGCAAACCTCAGACAGACGAAAACGAACAGCAGGCGATACCCGACGCTGCGCATTGAAGGAGTCAGGAGGCTTTGACCTCATGTCGACGGCGGTGCACTAGTGGCGACTTAGTGGCGACTAGTTACCTGCTGTAATTTCCGGTAGCGCCAGGGCAACCAGCTCGCTCGCCATGTCGTCCCAGCCGACGGTCGCGATGATGTATTGCCGGCCGTCCATCATGTATGTCATTGGCGCACCGCTCGTTCCCCCGGGCAACTCCATCTCCCAGACCACATCGCCGGTTGCCTTGTCATACGCGCGAAACATCTTGCCGCCGGGGCCGCCATACCACTGAGGCAACGCGGACACGCCGGTGTTCCCACCCTCGCCAAGGAAGATCAGTGATTTCGTGATGAGGACCGAAGCGCGGCCGCCTTGGCCGAGCCACGGCAGGTCGAGGTCACGGAGAGCCGGATGGTCGCGAGGGCCTTCCCCGTTGGGCACCTGCCAGACGATGTCGCCCTGATTCATATCGATCGCCGTCAAACGCCCGTAGGGCGGTTTGAAGAGCGGGAGCCCTTGTGGCCCCAGGGCCGGCGTGAATTTTTCGCGCACCAGTCGGAGGTCCGTCCGGGGGTATTGAGACGGCGTCAACGCCACCACGTTCTGGCTATACGCCGACGGGACGTAGAGAATGCCGGTTTCTGGGTCGACCCCGGCTCCGCTCCAACTGGCGCCACCGGCAGTGCCCGGGCTGAAAATGGTGCCCTTCTTTGCTCCGGGCCGCGGGTCGAGCATGACGGGCGCGGTGAAGAGCGGTCCCCACTCGTACTGTTCCAGCAACTCGGTCGCCTCGGCCCGTAGCTCTGGCGTGAAATCGATCAGGTCGTCGACTGTCACCCCCTGCAGCTCGAATGGCGGCGGCTTGGTGGGGAACGGCTGCGTCGGTGAGAGTCGCTCCCCGGGGACGTCCGAGGACGGCACCGGGCGTTCTTCGATCGGCCACACAGGCTCGCCGGTCGCCCGGTCAAAAACATAGGTGAACGCCTGCTTGCTCGGCTGCGCGACCGCCTTGATCTCTCGACCGTCGACTGTAATGTCCAAGAGCACGGCGGACGAGGCGAAGTCATAATCCCAGACCCCGTGATGAATCGCCTGGAAGTGCCAAACGCGCTCGCCAGTCTCCGCATCGATACAGACGAGGCTCTCCGCGAACAAGTTGTCACCCGGTCGATGTCCGCCATAGTAGTCGTTCGTCGGTGTCGATAGCGGTAAGTACACGAGCCCCAGCTCCTCGTCACCGGTCGGGTGCGCCCACATATTCGTGTTGCCGCTGTACTCCCAGGACGCGCGGTCATCGACCGGGTCTGCGCCCCACGTTTCAACGCCGAATTCGTTCTCGAGCGGAATCGTGTGGAAGGTCCAGAGGTGCTCCCCGGTGCGGACGTCGTAGCCGCGCACGTCGCCTCGCGGTGACTCCTTGGTGGCCACCCTTTGGTTTGTCGTGATGTCGTCTACATAGGAGCCGACGATGATCACATCCCTGACGATGATCGGGGCCGCGTTCCAATAGAAGCCGGGAAACGGGCGCAGAAGTCCGAGTCGGAGATCGACCTCTCCGTTCTCGCCAAACCCGGGGTCACGCACGCCGGTCTGAGCGTCCAAGGAAACGAGCTTCGGACCGAGTGTGGCCACGACTCGTCGCTCGTCGCTATCGACCCAGTATGCGATGCCGCGTGTCTGCCGCACACGAACGCCGTCGCTCGGTCCAGTGTTCCAGACCACTTCGCCCGTGGTCGGTTCGAGCGCCGCCACAGAGCCGATCCCGGTACTAAAGTAGAGCAGCCCGCCCGCCATTAACGGCGTGGTCTGCGAACCGACCGGTCCGCGGGTGGTTTCACCGTTGCGGATGGCGTCGGGGATAACCGGCTGCCGCCATACGATCTCGAGGTCGGCCACGGTGTCGGCATTGATTTGGTCCAGAGGAAGATACTTGGAGCCGGCCTCGTCGGCCGCATACGCGGGCCATTCGACTGTCTGTCCTGAGGCAGAAGCGACGAACACACCCACTGCCATCGCCACGATCCCCACCGACATTCCTCGAGTCACCTGCTGCTGCATCCTGAGCCTCCTACGAGAGATCCGTCGACGGCCACACGGTCACGCTGTCTGCCGTCCGCCGCAGCAGTCTACCGCACGTCTCACCCGTCCGCGACAGAACTAGCGCTGCCCGGGCCGCTCCGTGAAGTAAGCGTGTTCGGCAGCGCAGGCGTAAAGCACAGTGGTGACAATCGAAAAAGGAAAACGTCAGCGCCTGGAGTCTTTTGTTGGGGCCTCGCTCCTGGTCCTGCTGTCCGTAGTGCCGGTCGTCGCGCAGCCACGTATCGAACCAGACCGTACCATCTCACCCGAGCGGGTCGCCATCGTACCGTTTGTCAACATCAGCGGTCAGCCTGACGACGACTGGATAGGGGTCGGCATTGCCGAGACACTTGCCGTCGAATTTCAGCATCGCTCAATGTTCGTGATCATTGCCGCAGAACCGGTGGCGGCGGCGCTTCGACAAAGCCAGCAAACGGACGACGCCCCAGGCGAGCTCCCGCTATTGGCCGAAGTTGGTCGCGACCTGGACACGCGCTGGGTGCTGAGCGGCGGATTCCAGCGGTCCGGCGACCAGCTCCGTATCACGGGTCGGTTGGTTGACGTGTCGAACGGCTCGATCGTCCGAGCCTCGCGGGTCGACGGCTCCGTCGCCGACATCTTTCTACTGCAGGATCAGCTTGCCTTGGAACTCGTCGACGAAGCCGAGGACCGTAACCGCATGGCGAGCAATCCGCCGGCCCAAAGCGCGACCCCACCATCTGGCGTCGCGGTCGACGCGCCACCACAACGCGCAATCCCGGATGGCGCCGCAACGACCAGCAGAGGCCCGTCTTCCACCGAGCCTGGGGCGCGGGCCAGGCGACAACCCACGCCAGAGCCAGGAGTCGCAGGCTTGGCGGCACCGGCGCCAGGGGTCATCGACGGGCCACCCCCGCCGGTTCCCCCGGAGGTCATCAACCGCGATGCGCGCGGGAAGGCAACGATTCGGGCCACACGTGTGACGGAAGAGATCCGCCTTGATGGGGCGCTCAACGAACAGACCTACCAGCGCGTGTCCGCGATTACCGGCTTTGTCCAGCAAGCACCCGACGAAGGCGCACCGGCCACCGAGAAAACCGAGGCGTGGATCCTGTTCGATGACGACAATCTCTATGTCGCCGGTCGTGTCTGGGACTCCGCGCCGCCCAGCCAGTGGGTCGCCAATGAGATGCGCCGCGACACGCGACAGCTCCGACAAAACGATACGTTCGCGGTCATCCTCGACACTTTCTACGATCGCCGAAACGGGGTGGCCTTTTATACAAATCCACTCGGAGCGATCGCCGACTTTGCCATCACGAACGAGGGGAACCCGAATAGCGATTGGAACCCCGTGTGGGACGTCCGCACGGGACGATTCGACGGCGGCTGGACCGTCGAGATGGAGATTCCATTCAAGTCGCTCCGGTATCGACCGGGTCCGGCCCAGGTGTGGGGTATCCAGCTTCGACGTAACGTGCGGCGTAAGAACGAATGGAACTACATCACGCCGCTTCCGATCTCGGCGGGCAACGGACAGGGGGGAATCTTTCGCGTCTCGGAGGCGGCCACCCTCGTCGGGCTCGACGTACCCAGCGGGGGACGAAACATCGAGATCAAACCCTATGCGATCGGCGGGGTCAGCACGAATCTCAACGCCGTGCCGCCCACGCGCAATGAAGGGAATGGTGACGTGGGCCTCGACGTAAAATATGGCCTCACAGAAAACCTGACGGCCGATTTCACCTACAACACCGATTTCGCACAGGTTGAAGTCGACGAACAGCAGGTCAACCTCACCCGGTTCAGCCTCTTCTTTCCCGAAAAGCGCGAGTTCTTTCTCGAAGGCCGAGGCATCTTCGGTTTTGCCCGCGGGGCATTTGCGAGCGGGTTTGGCGGCGCGCTCCGAAGGCAGGGTGGTGGTGGGTTCTTTGGCGGTGGAAACGCGCCGACCATTTTCTACAGTCGGCAGATTGGACTCCAGAACGGCGCGGTCGTCCCGATCCTGGGTGGTGGCCGGGTAACCGGCAAGATCGGTCCGTTCGACGTCGGCGCGCTCAACATTCAGACCGATGACGAGTTGATCTCGGGCGCCGAGATGACCAACTTTACCGTGGTGCGTCTCAAGCGAGATATCCTCCGGCGCAGCAGCATCGGCGCAATTCTCACGAATCGCTCGGTCTCGCTCTCGGGCGAAGGGTCGAGCCAGGCCTATGGCGTCGACACCACGTTCTCGTTCTACGAGAACATCAGCTTCCTGGGCTATCTGGCGAAGACCGAGACGCCCGGGGTCAGCAGCAAGAACACAAGTTATCAGGGGCGGTTCAACTACGCAGGAGACCGCTACGGGTTTCAGACCGAGCATCTCTTGGTCGAGGACAACTTTCGTCCGGAGGTCGGCTTTATCCGACGCGACAACTTCCGGCGCACTTACACAACCGCGCGCTTCAGCCCTCGCCCCCGGTCGATCGACGCGATCCGCCAGTTTCGATTGGAGGGCGCGGTCGACTACACCGTCACCGCGGATACGGGTCAGCTCGAAACCCGACAGTCGCAAGTAGGATTCTCCACCGAGCTCGAGAACAGCGACCGGATAGGAATCTCGGTCGCGGAGAATTACGAGTTTCTCATCGAGGAGTTTGAACCCGGACCCGGCGTAGTCCTCCCGGTCGGGGGTTACAGCTTTCAGGATGTCGAAGCGACATACGCGTTGGGCGCGCAGCACCGCGTGGTCGGAACCGTGAGCGCCCAAATCGGCCAGTACTTCAATGGCACGATCAAAACCGTTGGGTTCAGGCAAGGACGAGTCGAGGTCACTGAAAGGCTTTCGGTCGAGCCAAGCCTGTCGTTCAACTGGATCGATACGCCACAGGGGTCGTTTCGCACAGATCTTGTTGTGTCCCGTGTGAACTTCTCGTTCACACCCAGGATGTTCTTCAGCGGTCTCGTGCAATACAACTCAGCCAGCAGTACCGTGAGCAGCAACTTGCGGCTACGCTGGGAATACTCACCCGGTAGCGAGCTCTTTGTCGTGTATACCGAGGGTCGGGACACCGACCCCCTGCGCCCGGACCGCTTCACAGAACTTCAGAACCGCGGTTTTGTCGTCAAGATGAACCGGTTATTTCGATTCTGATGCCGCTCGTTCGATTCTCACTGATCGACAGGACAGAATGGCGTTGTTCGTTTGCGCCGCGGGTTCACCGTGACCCCTGGTATCGAGTGGCGCAACGGGTTTCGATTCTCGGTGTTCGATGAGCGGTATACCGTGGTCGGCGAGCGCAACGATTCCAGATTCCCCTCGTTCTTCGCCGCGGATCTTGGGGTGACCAAACGGATCCGCGTCCGGGGACGGGAGGCTGACGTCGGAATCCAGCTTTACAATCTCGGAAGCCACGACAACCCGCGTGATGTCATCTCCAATCTTGCGAGTCCACGCTTTCGCGACCTCCGGAACAGTGTCGGGACGTCGCTCAGCGTGAGGTTTGGCGTCGGACTTTAGGAGCGCTCAGTCCGCAGCCGGCGTTCCCTGGACCGCCACGATAAAATTGACGTCCAACGCGCCCTCCCGCAGCTTCTTCGCGGCCTGATACTCCTCGGAGTACCAGAAGTTCTTCAGGGCGTCCATCGAGCGAAATTTCTCGATGAGAATCCCTTCCTCGTATGGCCACTCGCCTTCGAACACCGTGACTGCGGGGTCGGGTCGCCCTGCGACGACCTCAATTCCAGCGGCCACGGCGAGCGGCCCGGCCGCCGCCCCATACGCTCCCATGGCGGCCGGGTTTGTCACTTTGGAGCTCACCACGAGATACGCCGGTGGCGCGGTCTCCTGTCGGGCGTGGATGCTCTGAGCCAACCCGAACCCTGCCAGAAACGCCGTCGTGCCGACCAGCACCGCCACAGACACGATCACACGCCAAGACGCATTCTTGTGCTTCATCATGACCAACCCTTTCGTTGCGGGACCCGCAGTACTCCCTTGGTTCCTCATCTTCAGCCGTCCTTCTCTTCAGTGATCTTCGCCGGGCAATCCTTCGAAGTCTGGCCCCAGCTGGGCGCCGAGCGTGTTCTGGAACATCGCCAGCTGCGTGTAGTTCCCGACAATCAACACGACCTCCCGCAACTCGCTCTCGGTATATCGCTCGCCGAGCGTGGTCCACGTCGCCTGTGACACGAAGCGGCTCGTGTGAAGCTCGTCAGCCGCGGTCAGAAGCGCGACGTCAAAGTTGCTCCACCCGGCGGCGGCGGGACCGTCGGTGACCCGGCTGATTTCCTCTGCCGTCAGTCCTGCCTCTTGGCCGATCACGTTGTGGCGCCCCCAGATGTAGTCGCCACGAGACAACCACGCGGTGCGGAGGATGAGTAGCTCTCTGTCGCGGGTCGGAATCGTGTTGTACCGAACAAAGTTCCCGGTATACGCCCAGTACTTAGCGCACGTGTCAGTCTCTTCCTCGGGACACAGTTCCCGCATCGGGGCTGCTCCGTCAAAATCGGCGGGGAGCGAGATCCTCGGACCAGCGAGACGGTCGAAAGGTTTCACTCGCTCTTGCGCCTGGGCCGCCAGCGGTATGAGCATGCCGCACACAAACGTCGCGCTTGTCACAACAGTGAGCCGTCGCATCGGGTGCCTCCTCGGGCTTACACAGGGACATTGAAGTTGTGCGCGGAATGCCCGGCACATGAAGTCGTCATTCTGTCATGTCGCAGCTACGTCGACGGTGGTCCTAGCGCTGTCCGCTGTCGGTGAGGCTAGTGCAGTGCAAGGTGAAACGTAGTGCGCATGTGACATGGCGACGGATTTTTGCAAGTCACACGCCAACTGTCAGCGTCCCTACACTCGACGACGCAGCCCTCTATTCGTGGAAAGCATATTTGTCGAAAGCGTTCCTTACCGTCCACAGTTTTGTGGGATGCATCGGTGTTAAACGCCGCGAAAAAAGCTCTCGGCCCCGGTCTGCAACCAGAATCGACAACTGTGTGGATCTAGGAAGTAGAACAAACATTCGTGTTGAAAACGACCCCGACACTCACACTACGATCACCAGCGAGTGATGCGGTTTCGACCCAGGTTTCATTGGTGTTTCTCACACTTGCGATCCGACAGGAAGACTTTGGCCCGCGTCTTGCTCGGTGTCTTGCTGTGTCCGACGAAACGACACCACACCAGAAGAACGGTGTCGCTCAACTAGCCGCGCATCACTCCTAGCTCTCCGTCCGGCTCGACAAAGAAAAGCCGCCGTCATTTTCGGCACGTGTGCGTAATTGGAGGCGCAACATGGAAGTAACCAGCAAAGCGACGCGTATTCGGCTCTTTGACCTCTCGATCCCGCAGATGCGCGCGTTGCACATGACATGGTTCGCGTTCTTCCTTTGCTTCTTTGCCTGGTTCGACATCGCGCCGCTGATGAGGATTGTCCGCGAAGAGCTGGCACTGACACAGGCTCAGGTCGGCAATCTGGTCATCGGCTCAGTTGCCATTACCGTCGTCGCGCGGTTGCTGATCGGGTGGCTGTGCGACCGCATCGGCCCGCGGCTCTCGTATACCTGGCTCCTAGTGGTGGGATCGCTGCCCGTCATGGGGATCGGGCTTGCGCAGGACTACCAGACGTTTCTCGTCTTTCGTGTCCTGATAGGCGTCATCGGCGCGTCATTCGTCATCACGCAGCACCACACCTCGGTGATGTTCGCCCCCAACGTCATCGGCACCGCGAACGCCACGACGGCCGGGTGGGGCAACCTTGGCGGCGGAGTCACGCAGCTCATCATGCCGATAGTGCTCGGCATCCTGACGGTCGGCGCCTATATCCCGTTCACCGATATCCAGTTCTTGCCCGGTCTCGGATTGAGCGATGCGATCGGCTGGCGCGTGGCGATGGTGATGGCCGGGGCGATGTGCGCGCTAGTCGGCTGTGCCTACTATCTCTTGACACAGGACGCGCCAGAGGGGAACTACAGCGAGCTGCGGGCGTCCGGCAATTTACCGCCCCAGCAGAGTGTTCAGGGGTCGTTCGCGGCCGCGGCCAAGGACCGGCGCGTCTGGGTGCTCTTCGTCATCTACGGCGCCTGCTTCGGGATCGAGTTGACGCTCAACAACGTGCTCGCCCTCGACTTTGTGCGATACGCCAACATTCTCCAGGGGAACTATGCCGGGGCGTTGGATGCGGCGGAGCGTAACGCGCCCGATGCCGACAATGACCAGTCCGTCATCTTCAATGCCCAGGAGCGGGTGGTCCATATCTGGGTGGTCGATAAGATCTTTGGGAAATGGGACAAGCTGCTCACGATGGAGCAGACGCACACCGGGACTCCATATCTGGACGGCATGTGGAGCTATGTCACCGGGAGCGCCCTGGCGGCCACGGGTGACCTCGCCGGCGCGGAAGAAGCCCTGGCTCACATCCGTCGGCAGGCTGACGACGAAACGGCGGATTCAACCGGTGTCGGCCAGACGCCGGCGTCACATCTACTGAACCTCGCAGGTTTTGCCCTGGAAGGTGAAATCAAAGAGACCCGTGGCGATCTCGAGGGCGCTGTCCAGGCCTACGACCAGGCCGTGCGAACGCAGGACGCGAACAACTACACGGAGCCACCCGACTGGTCGCAGTCGATGCGTCTCTATCTCGGCACAGCGCTCTTGAGCACGAATCGTTGGGAAGATGCCGAGACCGTGTTCCGGCAGGATCTAGAGTGGAATCAGCAGAGTGGCTGGGCGACCTACGGTCTGTATCACGCGTTGACCGGTCAGGGAAGAGCGATGAGGCGGAGATTGTCCAACGGCAGTTCGAGTCTTATTGGCGCAACGCCGACGTAGCGCTGACGCGACCGAGGCTCTAGCAGCCGTCGGTGCACTGGTGGCCGGAGTATGGTCGACTTTCCCATGCGACAGTCGACTAGCACTGGTCTCTTCAGTCTTTCGCGAGCTCCGGAAACAACAACGGTGGCACCCGGTGGCGTGTGTGTTGCTCATATGAGTAGGCGAGCCCTATCAGTAGCCCTTCGGAATACGGTCGCCCGAGAATTTGTAACCCGGCCGGGAGCTGGCCAGGGCCATACCCCATGGGAACGGTAAGGGCGGGCAACCCGGTCGCCGGCGCCACTAGCTGGCTGTTGTCTCCTCTGTAGTCCTCTATCGCGCGGTCAATGGCCGCTGGGGGATTTGTCCAGCTGGGGTACACAACGGCGTCGACACCGGCGTTGTCCATGGAATCGACAACATCCGACAGATACGCCTGTCGTCCGGGGTGGTCCGGAAAATCAGGGCAGGGACTCTCGAAGTCGTTCGGATGGCGATCAACTGGAGAGGCTGCGAACATCTGTAGCCGGTCTTCGATATACGGGGAATACTGCTGGGTCTCGAGGACCTCCACGACGTCCCGAATCGGCGCGTTCGGACCGAGCGACTGCAGATACTGCCCCATGTCGAATCGAAACCGAGCGCAAGAATTCCTGGCCTCTAGATGCTGGTCGAGACTGTCGATAACGAAGGGGTCAACAATGACCGCGCCGGCGTCACGCATCTCAACCACCGCGCGCTCGAACACTGTCGCAATTTCTGGATCCGCATCGTCAGTGTCGACGAGTGCACGAAGCACACCAACGCGCTTGCCTCTCAGGGCATCTTCTTCCAGAAAAGACGTGTAGTCGCTCTCGCGCTTACCTCTCCCGAGCTCAGTATACGGGTCTGCGGGGTCATACCCTGCGATGACATCAAACACCTTGACGCCGTCGGTGACGGTGCGTGTCATGGGGCCCGCGATGTCGCGGTCAAACGCCAGCGGTATCACGCCATCGCGACTCGTGAGACCCAATGTCGAACGAATGCCAAACAGAGCCAAATGGGAGGAGGGTCCGCGAATCGAATTGCCAGTGTCGGTCCCCATACCGATGATGCCAAAACTGGCCGCGATCCCAGAGGCGGTCCCCCCGCTGGAACCGGCCGGCACGTAGTCAAGGTCGTAGGCGTTCGCGGTCACGCCATACGACGAACTGACGGTCTGTTTCGGGCTAAACGCCCACTCCGCCATGTTGGTTTTTGCAATGATGATGGCATCGGCCTCGCGTAGCTTTCGCACCATGAACGCATCATCCGGCGGAACGCTATCCTTCAAGGCGACGGACCCACCGCTGGTCGGAAGGTCGGCGGTGTCGTAGTTGTCTTTGAGCAATACTGGCGCGCAAAAAAGAGGTCCGAGATTTTGCCCCGCCGCCACTCGACGGTCGATAGCATGCGCGATGTTTATCGCGTGCAGATTGACAAAGGTGATCGCGTGCAACTCGGACGATTCGTCATAGGCCTCAATTCTTTTCAGATAGCCACGGACGATCTCCACGCATGTCATTCGACCAGACCGTATGGCTATCTGCGTATCCTCAAGCGTGGCTTCGACAAACGTGAAGTCGGGTTGCGTCGGGTTCGAAGAACAGGCCGTCACGGAGCCCACGAGCCACACCCCAAGCGCGGCTGTTGCCCACCGCCGATGTCCTGGTTTCATATCAGAGCGACTCCTGTGGTAGCTACGCGTCGAACCGCGGCGCTGTCGTCGCAGGAGACACGCGCGGCGTCGAGTAGACTCGCGACCATATCACCCGCCCGGGACAGGCGGATCCCATGCCTCCACCAACGGGGCGGGCGCCTGGGGACCGACACTACGCGTCCCGACAGCATGCTAAACTTGAGGGCTTTCGTGGTGAGTGTAGCTCAATGGTAGAGCACCGGACTGTGGCTCCGGAAGTTGCGGGTTCGATCCCCGTCACTCACCCCAGCTTCTTACGGGGACATCCTCAGAGTGAGCCTGAGTCGTTAGCGGAGCTGGCACAGAGGCCGTGGTGACAAACACCCCAATACTCCCAAAGAGCCGCTGGGGCCCACTCCTCGCCGGGGGCCTGGTCACGCTTCTCTTGAACACGGCCTATCTCGTCGCGTGGCCGTCGTCCTCTCTTTGGTATTTCACCCACGTCATTCTCCATCCGCTTCTCGGTGCGGTCTTGGCAATCGCGACCCTCGTCCTGACGCTCCGGCATGGACGGCGACTCCTCGCGTTTGGCGTTGGTCTGAGCCTGCTCACCGGGTTGGCGGTGCTGTGGGTCGGCGCCACCAGCCAGAATCAACTTGTGCTCGGGGTCCATGTTGCGGCAGGGGTGGGCGCCAGTCTCTTCCTCGCAGACTTTGTCTGGCGGGGCGTCCGTTGGCGGCCAGTCGGACACGGGATACGTCTCTCGCTTGTGGCCTCCGCGCTCGCCTTGATACTCGCTCCCACGATCGGCTCATGGCACGCATCGGCATGGCGCGCCAAATATGAGGTGTCAAATCCAACCCGGGTGCCGGTGAGCATGGAGGAAGAAGTCGGCGATCCCACGAACCCGTTCTTTCCTTCCTCCGCCACTACGAGCACCGGGGAGACGATTCCGGCCGACTTCTTTCTCTCCAGCGAAATGTGTGGCCGATGTCACCGCGATATCTACGAGCAGTGGAACTCATCCGCGCACCACTTCTCGTCGTTCAACAACCAGTGGTATCGCAAATCGATCGAATACATGCAGGACGTCGTCGGCACGACACCGTCGAAGTGGTGTGCAGGGTGTCACGACCACGCCGTGTTCTTTAGTGGGCAGTTTGACCGCCCCGTCAAAGACTATCTCGACACGCCGGCGGCGCATGCCGGTTTGGGCTGCGTGTCGTGCCACTCGATGACTCACGTCGGCAGCACAATGGGTCAGGGTGATTTTGTGATCGAGTATCCGGAGCTCTATGAACTCGCCACGAGCACGAACCCTTTGGTGGCCTGGATGCACGACCGATTGGCGTATCTCGCCCCCGAGCCTCACCGACGCACGTTTCTTAAACCATTCCACCGCGAAAAGGCCGAAGAGTTCTGCTCGTCATGTCACAAAGTGCACCTCGACGTCCCGGTCAACGGGTATCGCTGGATTCGTGGCTTCAACGAATACGACAACTGGCAATCATCCGGGGTGTCGGGACAAGGTGCCCGTTCGTTTTATTATCCGCCGGAGCCTCGCACCTGCAACGACTGTCATATGCCGCGAGTGCGCTCCAACGACCCCGCAGCCACCGACGGGTATGTGCGGTCTCATCGGTTTCCAGGCGCCAACACGGCACTCCCGTTTGTCAACGGTGACGCGGAACAGCTGCGGGTCGTGCAGGATTTTCTCGAGGCGGGTCAGATCTCGGTCGACATATTTGGTCTGACCCGCGCCGACGAGACGACGTCGTCGCGCGAGATCACGAACCGGGCGCCGACCCTGTCGAGCACCTTTGCAGTCGGAGAAGAGTCTCCGCTCTTTGGAGGCGGATCGGCGGCAACCTCAACCGCGGGCCCCGTCGCCGAGGTCGTGGCGCCGCTCGATGCAGCATCGGTCGCGGTACGCAGAGGCGAGTCAGTGCGGGTCGAAGTGGTCGTTCGCACCAGGAATGTGGGGCACTTTTTCCCGGGCGGAACTGTCGATGGGTTCGATGTCTGGGTCGAGCTGGAGGCCGTCGACGAGAACGGCCTAGTGCTGCTCCACAGTGGCAGCGTCGAGATGATGGACGACCGGCATGGCCCCGTGGAGCCAAGCGCGCATTTCTATCAAAGCTTGCAACTCGATGCTCATGGCAACCCGATCAACAAACGCAATGCGTGGATGACCCGGTCGGTCGCGTATGTGCGTCTTGTCCCACCGGGGGCCGCCGACACCATCCACTATCGCCTACGGATTCCCAAGAATGCTGGCGAGCAGATCTTCCTTCGGGCGAAGGTCAACTACCGCAAGTTTGCCTGGTGGTATACCCAGTGGGCCTACGCGGGGGTCCGTGCCCCCGGCGAACCGGACTCGGTCGTGACGGCGTCATATGACGATGGCACGTGGCATTTCAACGGTGACACCTCAGGTGTGTCAGGTCCAGTGAAGGAGATTCCGGACCCACCCATCACGGTCATGGCGGAAGCCGAAGCGACGCTGATTGTCATCGACCCCGACGCGGCGCTGCCGGCGATACCCGCGGCGTCAGAGACGTCAGCCAGCGTTCGAGAGCGGTGGAACGACTACGGAATCGGTCTCTTCTTGCAGGGCGATCTGCGGGGCGCTGCCGCCGCCTTCCGGGAGGTCACCACCCGCGATCCGGCCCATCCGGACGGAGCCGTGAACCTGGCCCGCGTGCTCATACGAGAAGGCGATGTCGAACAGGCCCTCCCGCTGCTCGAAACCGCGCTCACGCTGTCTCCCGGTCTCGCCAGAGCGCACTTCTTTCTCGGAACGGCCTTACGGACGCTCGGTCGGTATGACGAGGCGTTGCACCACCTCGCCGAAGCACAGGCCCAATACCCTCGCGACCGGGTCGTGCTCGGAGAAGTGGGACGGGTGCACTTTCTGGAACGACGTTTCGACGACGCGATCACGACGTTTCAAGAGGTGCTCCGTATCGATCCCGAGGACCTCCAGGCACACTACAATCTGATGTTGTCCTATCGTGGAAACGGTGACGTCGCCGAAGCCGAGCGAGAGCGGGTGCTCTATGAACGGTTCAAGGCGGATGAATCGGCCCCGGCGTTGGCGAACCCGATGCTCCTCAGCTCGCCTGACGTGAACAACGAGCGTCAACCGATACACGAACATGGGTAGGGCCTGCGCCCATCGTCGGTCGTGAAACACCTCACGCGGTGCAGTGTGCTCGTATTGGCCTGCACGGCGGTGGCTACGTCTCTATGGCCGGCCGTCCGGGCCCAGATCGCCGAAGGCGAGCCGACTGGTTCAGGCAACGACGACGGTGTCGTCGAGTTTGTCGACATCACGAACGAGTCGGGTATCCGGTTCGTGCATCAGAGCGGCGCCACCGGCCAGAAGTTTCTCCCTGAAACGCTGGGGTCCGGTGTCCTCTTTCTCGATGTCGATGCCGACGGGTGGCAGGACATTCTTTTTGTCAATTCCACCCGCTGGCCGGGAGACGGCGGTAACGCGGCGGTCGCCGCGCTCTATCGTAACGACGGGGATGGCACGTTTACCGACATAAGTGCCGGCTCCGGTTTGGATGTGGAGCTCTACGGCATCGGGGGCACGGCCGCCGACTACGACAACGACGGTCATGTGGATGTCTACCTCACCGCACTGGGTGGCAACCGGCTGTTTCGTGGTCGCGGAGACGGGACGTTCGCTGATGTCACGGCCACGTCCGGAGTCGGAGGCGGCGACGACGAGTTCTCGACCGGTGCGCTCTGGTTTGACTACGACAACGATGGCGCGCTCGACCTTTTTGTCGTCAACTATGTGGACTGGAGTCCAGCCGCCGACCTGTTCTGTTCGCTAGACGGTGAAAACAAGTCGTACTGCACACCCGAGGTGTATAGCGGGCAAGGCCCGAGGCTCTATCGCAATCAAGGCGACGGCACGTTTGAGGACGTCACGACCGCGGCCGGATTTGACGCGTCGTCGTCGTCATCAAAGAGCCTCGGCGTCGCGATCCTCGACTACGATGGCGACGGCTGGATGGACGTATTCGTGGCCAACGATCGAGAGCAAGACCGCCTGTATCACAACGACGGCGATGGCCATTTTGCAGACGACGGCATTGTCGCCGGAGTCGCGTTTAGCGGGGATGGCGTGGCGCGAGCGGGAATGGGAGTCGACGCGGCCGACTACGACCGGTCAGGGCGACCAAGCCTCATCGTTGGCAACTTCTCGAATGAGATGATGGCGCTGTATCACAACGAAGGCAACGGTCTCTTTATCGATGAGTCGCCTCGGTCTGCGCTTGGCCGCGGCTCGCTCCTCACGCTGACGTTCGCGTGCTTTTTCTTTGACTACGACCTTGACGGCTATCTCGATCTTTTCGCCGCCAACGGTCATGTCGCCGATGACGTTGGCGCGGTGCAATCCCGCGTCACCTACGCGCAGCCGCCCCACCTCTTCCGAGGGTTTGGCGACGGTCGTTTTGACGAAGTAACCGCGCAATCAGGAACCGAGCTGGCGCAGGCGATGGTGGCGCGGGGCGCCGCCTATGGCGATATCGACCGTGACGGCGACCTCGATCTCGTCGTGACCGTCAACAACGGCGCCGCTCGCCTCTTTCGCAACGACGCCGGGTCGACGCACGCCGTGCTCCGGGTGCGCACCGAAGGCACGGTCTCGAATCGGGACGGCGTCGGCGCACGGGTCGACGTCACAGTCGCACCGGGCGACACCCGTTGGCACCGAGTCAAGACCGGTTCGAGCTACGCCTCACAAAGCGAGCTCCCGCTCACCTTCGGACTGGGCGTGGACGACAGTGTCGTGGCCATACGCGTGACGTGGCCAAGCGGGGTTGTCGACACCGTTACCCGCGTGGCGGCGAATCACGAGGTCACTTTTCGAGAGGGCGAGGGCATCGTGGACATGCGGCCCATCCTCTATTCCGACGGAGACACACGAGAATGACAGTCCACCGCATGACGGCCGTATCGACCGGGGCAGTCTGGTCACACTGGTTTCGGGAGCGTACATTCTGCGTCCTCGCCCGCATTGTTCTCATTGCCCTCGCCCTCACGACGACGTCCTGTAGCCCGGAAACCGGCATCACTCCGGGACCGGGAGCCTTTGTTGATCTGGAGCAGGAACGGGTGCATCGAGCAAACAACCTCGGCGTCGCGCTGCTCGAGCAATACGACTATGAAAGCGCGGCCGAATCGTTCCGGGCCGCCCTCTTGCTAGACGAATCGCACGGACCCGCCCGACTCAACCTCGCTCTCGCGTTGTTTCTGAGCCAAGACCTCGAGAGTGCGGAGCAAGAGGCCCGCCAGGCGGCCCAGCTCATGCCCGCCGCTCTGGAGCCACCCTACCTGTTGGGTTTGGTCGCGCGCGCGGGCAACCGACCGGATGACGCGTTCCAAGCCTTTTCTCGCGTCCACGATGCCGACCCCGACGACGTAGGCACAAACGTCAACCTCGGCCAACTGGCATTGGAGACACGGGACTATCCAACGGCGGTCGAACGGCTCCGAGTGGCGTATGACAACGAGCCCTACAACGTGACCGCGGTTTACAACCTGGGGCTGGCGTTGGTCCGGAGCGGGGACACGGACACTGGCCGAGAGCGTCTAGAAGAAACCCAGACGCTCCGTTCGTCCGGTTACGCGGTGACCTATGGCAACGGATACTTGGCGGCAGGTCGCTACGCCGAAGCGATCGGCTCCACGGGGGCCGAAGCCAACCTTGTTAACCCATCCCGACCCGCAACGTCGTTTGAGCAGGTGACGATCGCGACCGACCTCACACGGCCCGCCGAGACGACCGTCCCGTTCGGTCAACGATTCGGCGCCGACGAGCTGACGCCAGAGGGAGGGCACGCCCTGGCCGCCTCGCTTGGTGGTGGGCTGGCGGCGGTCGATTTTGACATGGACGGTGACCTCGACCTCTTTGTCGCAACGGCCGACGGTGAGCGACTTCTCCGAAATGACGGCCGCGCCGCGCCGGCTGAATGGACCGACGTGACTGACGACGCGGGGCTAGCGGACAGCGCGAGCGCGTCGACGAGGGGCACGCCAATCGGCGTCATTTCGGCGGACTACAACAACGACCTCGCCCCCGACGTATTCGTGCTCCGGCACGGAACGAGTAGCTTGTATGAGAACGACGGCGCCGGTCGATTTACTGACGTGACCGCAGACGCGGGCCTGCCAGACTTTCCGTATCTTCCTGGTGCGGCGGCCTTTGCTGATATCGACCACGATGGCGATGTCGATCTCGCTATCGCCGGACTGGCCGACCTCGCGGCATCGCGGGTCGCGGCGGATAGCAATGGACCGTTACTCTTTCCGGACGAGTTCGCGCCCGCCCCGTTCCTCCTTCTGCAGAACAACCAGGATGGGACGTTTACCGATGTGACTGACCGCTCCGGGCTCCAGCACGAAGGCCACGCAGTGGCCCTCGTGCCCACGGATTTTGACAACCGTCGAGACCTGGACCTCCTCGTCGTCGACAGGAGCGGACCACTGCGACTGTTTATGAATCTCCGCGACGCCACATTCCGGGACGTCGCGGCTGACGTCGGCTTGGCTGCAGCAGGACCAGCGATCTCGAGCGTCGCCACAGCCGACATCAACAAGGATGGCTTCCCAGATTTCGTGCTCGGGAACGACGAGACGCTGACGCTGGCCGTCAGTGATGGTCGAGGTCGGTTCTCGCTAACACCCGGCCCCGATATCGAACCTACCGCGGGTGCGTTGACCACGACGCAAGTGATTGACTACGACAACGACGGGCTTCTGGACCTATTGACCTGGACCAACGGTGATGTGCGGTTGCACCGTCACATGGGTTCCAGCCTCGAGCGGGGGATTCGCTGGGACGATGTGACGGAGACAGCAGTGGCCGACCTCGCGGGAAACGTGCCAGCGACCGCGCGGGCGGTGGGCGTCATGGATATTGACAACGATGGTGACAGCGACCTTGTTGCGGTCGGCGCGCAAGGCGTCACAGTCGCGACGAATAGTGGAACACCGGGCAACGGCTCACTTCTGGTCGCGCTCAGGGGCTTGGCCAGTAACCGGACGGGCGTGGGAGCCAAAGTGCAGCTACGCGCCGGCAGCTTGACCTCGCGTTGGGAGACCTCGGCCGCGACACCCGCGGTCGGACCAGCCGACGTGGTGTTTGGTCTCGGTGGTCGCCCCGGGGCCGATGTCGCGCGAGTGTTGTGGCCTTCAGGCACGCTCCAGGCAGAGGTGCCCACACCGCCCAGCGCCGACGACCCGGATACGGAGAGCACGTCGTTCCTCCGTTCTCCTCTGACCGTAGTGGAGCTGGATCGCGAACCGTCATCCTGTCCGTTTCTCTATACATGGAACGGCACGGAGTTCGAATTCGTGACCGATTTTCTCGGTGGCGGTGAGATGGGCTACTGGCATGGGCCGCACCACTACAACCATCCTGATCCGGTGGAATACGTGCGCATCCGAAGTGACCAGTTACAACCGAAGGACGGTATGTTCGAGCTACGAGTGACAAACGAGCTCGAAGAGGCGGTTTTTCTGGACCAGGTGGAGCTGGTCGTCCTGACCCATCCCCTTGGCGTCGACGTCTACCCCAACGAGGGTATGACCGACCCGCCAAAGCCGCACCAGATCCACACGGTGCGAGACGTCCGCGTCCCACTTCGCGCGCTCGACGACGACGGACAAGACGTCACCACCGAGATCGCCACGCTCGACCGCCGATATCCGCAAGGCTTTCGCCTTGCGCCGTTCCGGGGCTATGCCGACACGCACACACTGACGCTGGACATCGGCACGTTGGGTGAGGGCGACGAGCACGAACGGGTCGTGTTGCTCCTTACGGGGTGGACGGCGTATTCGTTCTCCAGCGACAACGTGGCGGCACTTCAGGCGGGTCTGGCTCCGATGCCGCCCACCCTGGAGATCAAGGGACTCGACGGCAGCTGGCGTCGAGCGGCAAAGGAGATCGGGATACCGGTCGGCCGCCCGCAGACGATTGCGCTCGACCTCAGCGGCGAGCTACGTCCGGGCGAGCGTGAGGTGCGCATTGTGACCAGCATGCGGATCTACTGGGATCAGATCCTCGTCGGCCGCAGAACCGCCGGCGACCAGCCGCGCGTGGCGCGGCTCTCCCCCATCACCGCGACCCTACAAGAGCGAGGGTTCTCGGCCGAAATCCATCCTCATGACACCGAGCCCACTCTGTATGACTACAGCCGAGTCACTCGCCGTTCACCGTGGAAAACGATGACCGGAAACTACACGCGGGAGGGCGATGTGCTCCCGCTCTTGACGACAACCGACGACATGTTCGTCATTGCGAAGGATGGTGACGAGGTAGCGCTTCGTTTTGATGCGACCGGACTCCCCGAGCTTCCCGAGGGCCTGACCCGCACTTATCTTCTCAAGGTAGACGGTTACAGCAAGGAAATGGATATCAACTCCGCGAGTCCGGACAGCGTCGAGCCGCTCCCCTTTCATGCGATGCGCGGATACCCGTATGGAACGTCGGAGCAGTATCCAACGACCGCGACCCATCGCGACTATCGCGAGACCTACAACACACGCATCGTTGGCTCGTCGGTCCCACCCATCGAAATGTCCGCCGACGCTTCCGTCTCCAAGTAGTCGAGATGAACCACATCAGATACGCGGCCGCAGCCTGTCAGACCGACCTCGCCAACCCTGTCGAACGGTCGCAGATGCGCAAGAACACCGACCGCATGCTGAACATGGTCGACTCGGCCGTTGCGGGGAGCGCGCCGTTCCTACCGGTGCGCTTTGTCGTTTTCCCCGAATTCGCCCATGCCGCGCCGGTCTTTCCTACTGTGGGCGAGCTCCGCCAGAAGCTGACGATCCCCATCCCGAACGAGCACACGACGCGTCTGGCGGACAAGGCACGAGAGCACGACATCTATATCCAGAGTGGGTCGATGCTCGAAGAAGACCCGAAGTATCCACACGCCGTCTTCAACACCACGTGTCTCATCGGGCCCGGCGGAATCCTCTTCAAGTATCGGAAGGTGAATCCGTGGATCCCATACGAGGTGCATGCCAGCCCTCACGACATCCCTGACTACGACGAGCCGCTGTTTCCAGTCGCCGACACCCCGATCGGCCGTATCGGGTGCGCCATCTGCTACGACTGGTTATTTCCGGAGGTCCTACGTCAGCTGACCGCCAACGGCGCGGAGATACTGGTTCGGGTGTCGGCCTATATGGACCCTTGGGGTGCCACCGAGCCGATGGCCTGGTGGACCCTCATCAACCGAGCCCGCGCGCTCGAGAACCTGGCCTACGTCGTCGCGGCCAATCAGGGCGCCAGCCTGCGGCACTATCCTCCGTATTCGTGGCCGGGCGGGTCGCAGGTCGTCGATTTTGACGGACGGCTGCTCGCGGACGCCTCACCCGGACCAGGTGAGCGCATCGTCGTGGCGCCGATTGACGTCTCCGCCCTGCGTCATGAACGCGAATCTCGGGTCGGCCACCACATGCCCGCTCACCTCCGGAGCGAAGCCTACGATGTGTATCGGCGACCCGCCTATCCGCCACGCGACGTGCCCGATCCGACCGTGGACGCGCTGTCGTATGAGGAAAACGGCCGCCGGGTGGAGACGGCCAAGCGCGCCTTTGCGAGCGCCAGCCCCGACCCTTCGACGCGGTAGACCAACGTGGCTTGGCCTTCCCACGTGACACGAGCGGCCGGCAAGAGCCCACCAGTGTCCCCGGCCAGTGATTTCCTTAGCGACGAGCGGACTCTCGCCACAGCACGTGGGGACAGGTCAGGCCGCAATGGCCTGTGACCGTCATCTGGGTGGCGCGCCGTGGCCGAGACCGTCGACTGGCGGCGCTACTTTTAGTCGCGAATGCCCAAAGCACTCCTTCACCGTGCCTAGCTAGACGGGTGTCGCGGCTCGCGCCCAACCACCAAAACGACTGTTACGGGCCACTAGAAAGAGGGAACGGGCTCGAGGAGTGCCCGGTCGACGACCGGACCAGGGTTGTGCTCTGGTTCATCGTCGCGCCAAGGGATCCGTGACGGTTCCCGGCTGTGATAGCGGGCCAGGTTGGTCGACATGGCCCTTGCCACGTCTGAACGCGCGGCGTCGGCCACGACCGCCATCGCCAATCGCTGCCATTCGACCGCGTCGTCAAACTGCCCAAGCTCGGCAAACGCCATCGCCATCGTTTCGGCCACACTGGCGGTCTTGTTTTCTTCGGCTACCGCTTGTATGAGCTCGAGCGCTCGCTCTCCGTTACGGAGCTGGTCATCGGGGGCGGCCGCGAGCAGACGGGCCAAGGCAACAGCAAATGCCGGTTGCTCCGGATACCGCGTCATCGCCTCCACCAGTTGTTCCGTGGCCTCCTGGTAGCGGGCCAGCTTGACCAAGGCCATTGCCGTCCCAAAGCGCGCCTCTTCTCGGTCGAAAACCGGTGAATAGGCTGCCATCGAACGCTCCAGCCGACCGCTACGGCGCAAGGCATCGGCCAGGCGTAGATGTGCGACCGCCAGGTTCGGGTCTTGCGTCGTGGCGGCCGTAAATCGCTCTATCGCTTCGTCGTCCCGACCGCTCCGCTCGAGAATCGTGCCGAGCACATAGTGAGCCGTGGCGAGTCCAGGGTCGAGCCGCACCGCTTCTTCCAGCTCCCTCTGCGCGGCCCGCCCGTTCCCCGCCAGGTTGAGAACGGCGCCGAGGTTCAGCCGGAGCACCGAGTTGTCGGGCGCCAACTCGACGGCTTGACGGAAATGTCGCACCGCCTCCGACCAGTTGCCCTGCTCGACGGCTTGGAGTCCGAGGTCCCGCGACGATTGAGGGCTGCGTAGCGCTGCGTAGACCTCGGCCATCAAAGGGTCCGGGAGCGTCACCGCCGCGCCAGTCACCTCGCCGGGGCCCGCCCGGCTCCCGCTCCGGTCGAGATGGTTTCGTGCTTGCGCCATGTCACCGAGGGTGCGGTAGGCCATCGCGAGCGGGTAATGAATGACTGTGGCGCCCGGGTTCAGCTCTAGGGCGGCTTCGAGCATCTGGACGGCGCGGGCCGGATCTTGGCTTGCTAACGCCGCCCGGCCGCTCTGATACAACACGGCCGGAGCGTTCGGATAGAGCGACTGCGCCCGCGCCAAGATGGGCTCGGCCGCGTCCGGTCGGTCGAGCTCCACGTATACGTGCGCGAGCCAGACCAATGTGGCAAAATCCGCGGGCTTGAGCCGAAGGGCCTGCTCGAAATATGCGACAGCCCGGTTCAAGTCTCCCTGTCTCATCACCAAGTGGCCTAGGTAGTACGGCCACGGGAACTCTTCGGGCGCCAATCGCTGGGCGTTCTGAAAACACTGCTCCGCGACATCGAGATAGTCCCCCGCCAAAAAGAGCTTGCCCAGTTCGCCATAGGCCTGGACACGACCCCGCTCGCTGTCTGTTGGATCTTGAGACGCCCCGTCGTCCGCGGCGCCAGACTCGGCCCGCTCCAGCATGCCGTACGCATCCCGAAGTTGGGTTTGCACAGCCTCATGCATACGGCTGAGGTCCGGCAAAACGATGGGTACGGTCGACGTGGCAGTCGGCGTCGTTTGGGACCGTTCGCGTGCGGCCGTCAGCGGCTGTCCGGCCGCCAGCAGAATTGACGCGAGAACGACAACCTGGGGGAGGACGGCCACGATGAGCAGCCTACCCCTTGATCGATCCAGCGGCCGATGTCTCGCTCTCGGCGTTTCTGACCGTCGTGACCATGCCACGGAGGCGCCGCCGGGACGTTGGACTGAGAGTTTCCTCCGCGCGTGTGTGAGCGTCATAGTCCAGACAGTCCCAATCTCGCTGATTCAGTGTAACAATGACAACGGTAGTGGATTTTTGAGCGCAGTGCCTGTCCGGCAAGGCGCAACGGCGAACCAACACGCACAATTCTGGTACGGGGCGACGCTGGCGCACCGCGTGGTTCGTCCGGAAGGCCTACCGGTCTCGTCGTTATTGGGGACTAGCCGGGTCCCCGGTCCCCGCGACTAGCGTCGTCCACCGGTCGATCAGGATGTTTGTCCACTCCTCGGTCTGTCCGTCTGGCCAGCCCACCCGAACCTTGGCGATCGACGCGGAGCTTCCCAAGCCCACCAGGACGCGCGGATCGTTTGCCGACGCGTAGCTGCCATCTGCCCGAGCCCGTCGCCAGACCACCGGCTCGGCATCGAGAAAAACTCCTACCCGGGCTCCGAGCATATCCCGGCCGCCATGCTCATCGTCGCCGATGAGCCGTAGTCCGACCCACCGCCGCTCGTGACCGACGTTGTTTCTCAGCAAGCGCGCTGGCCCGTTGTTGTTGGTGATGAGGACGTCGGTATCGCCGTCGTTGTCGATATCGCCGAACGCCGCACCCCGGCTGACCTCGGAAAGCTCGAAGACGCGACCCGCGTCCGCAGTCACCTCGGTAAAGCGGCCGTTTCCTAGGTTTCGAAATAGCTGGTTTGTTTGGTGCAATGGAAACGGGTCGCGCGCCGCGAGCAGGGCTTCCACCGTCCTGATCTCCCCGTTGACGACCAAGAGGTCCAGCCAGCTGTCGTTGTCAAAGTCGAACCACGCGGTGCCAAACCCCGTAAAAGGGAGACTGGGCGGGGCCAAGCCAACCCTCGCGCTGCGATCATCGAACAGCCCTGTCCCGTCGTTCACATACAACGTGTTCGTTTCGGTCGAGATGTGCGTCATGAACAGATCGTCGTCGCCGTCGCCATCGAAATCGCCCGCGTCGACTCCCATCCCTGCCTCTGCGTTGCCATCCCGGTTGAGCGCTGTCCCGGAGAGCAAGGCATCGTTGACAAAACGACCGTCTTGTTGATTCATCCACAGCTGGTTGGGCTCACCGTCATTGGCCACGTAGAGGTCGACCCAGCCATCGGCGTTCACATCGGTGGCGACAACGCCCAACGCCGGGCCATATTCCGCGCCAAGACCTGCCTCGACGGTCACATCTCTGAACGTCCCGTCCCCTTGGTTTCGAAAGAGCCGATCCGGTTCCGCCGCATAGCGCTGTGGTCCACAATAGTCCCGCTCGCCGGTGCGATTGAAGCACGTCAATTCGTCATCGAGCCGAGGGTCGACGTAGTTGCCAACATAGAGGTCGAGCCAGCCATCGCGGTCGACGTCGACAAACGATGCCGACGTGCTCCACCGCGTGTCGTTGGTGCCGGTTTCTTCGGTGACGTCAGTGAACGTTCCGTCACCATTGTTGTGAAACAGGTGATTGGCGCCTACCGCGGTGCGATAGAGGTCCAACCAGCCGTCGTTGTCGATGTCCCCGACCGCCACCCCCATGCCGTAGGAGTGCCCAACGAGGCCGGTGGACTCGGTCACATCTGTAAAACGAAGCGTGCGGGTGCCGTCGGCGTGGATCTCGAGGTTGTTCCGATACAAGCGGTCCGTGAGTGGGTAAGCGGCGGGTCCCGGCGGCAAGAGCGCCTGGTCCAACGTCCTGCCTGGCCCGAGCATCTGACCCTGAACGAGGTAGATATCGAGGTCCCCGTCGTTGTCGAAGTCCAACAGCGCGCCCCCGGCACCCATTACCTCCGCTGAATAGAAAGCTCCGGACATGCCGTTGAAATGGACAAAGTCGAGTCCGGCTGCGTCAGCAATGTCCGTGAACCAGGCAGCGCGCGTAGTTGTGCTGACCGCGGGCTGGATCGCCGAGGAGGCCGGCGCGCCCGCCCCCACCACTTGGAGACAGACCAGCGCCGACAGAGGACCTACGACTTGCAGAAATGCTGATCTCGACCGGTTGGCGCTCACGCTGTAATTATTCACTACATCACCCATGGATACGGCCAGGCAACCTCGAAGTATGGGCCGGTGCCGGCGAATGCTGGGTGCGGTTTCGCCCGGCGGCTCCGCATGGGCAGAGCGTGAGGTGGCGAGCGGAGAGGCGGGGAAAGAAAAGCGGAGGAAAAAGACAAAAAAAAACGGCGTGGGGAAAGCAGAACGCTCTCCCCACGCCGGAACTAACTCAGGAAGCTAGAAGCGAGCGGTCACGGCGAGGCGGACGACGCGCCCTTCGAGGAGCTTGTCGGCCCGTTCCCACTGCGACAGGCTCTGGTACCCGGCGCCCGTGCTGCCGCGCGCGTTCCGGGAGCCGGTGCCCCAGATTTCGATGCCCTTGTTGAGGGCATTGAAGACCTCGAGCCGCGCATCGTAGCGCCACGTGCCAATGCTGAACACCTTCTGGATGTTGACGTCCAGCTGGGTCCAGTACGGCACGAACTTGACGCTATTGAGCGGAACCTGGGGAACCCAGAAGTTCGTGGTGCCAATGCCCACCGTGGAGGCCACGTCAGGCACCAGGCGGCCGCCGAGCACGCACGGCGCGACGCAATGACCCGGTTGGCCATAGAACGTGTCCGAGTAGGTGCCAAGCAGCGGGTTGGTGGACGTGCGATGGACGTAGAACCCTTCCTGCATGCCGCCCCAGTCGCCTGCGCCACCCGGATACGCCTGGAAGGAGCCGGCAACCTGCATGTCCCCGAGACCTGGGAGCGTGAACGGATACGTGCCCGACAGCTTGAATTCGTGCCGGAAGGGCCGGGGATACGCCCCCTGGTCACAGAACCGCAGCTCGTTGGGGTTGTCGCCCCGCGCCACGATGTCCGCGCAGTCGTTGACCTGACCGCCATACCGGCTGCCCGCACCATTACTAGTGTCGTAGTTGTAGATGGTGTTCCGACCCGTGTCTTCCACCGTCCACCCACCAAACAAGGTGCCGCCATTGTTCATCCGAGCTTGCACGCTGAGCTCGAAGCCGTAGTAAATGTTCTCGTAGTCCGTATCGATCGTTCGGTCCCACCGGTCGCTCTGCGTCCGCACGGTCGGGTCGATGTTGAAGAGCGTGTAGCTCCCCACCAAGGGATACGGCCGCGCCACGTCGAAGTAGCGCCCCGTGCCGGCCATGGCCGGGTCCGGACTGCCATCGGGCAACGCGCCAAAGCTGGACATGGTCCACGGCAGATTGTCGGTCGCAAACACATTGTCATAGGACCGACGCCGGAACTCCGCGTTCAGCGACAACCCGCGGACGACCTCTTGCTGGATCCCGATGGTCCAGATGGAGTTGGTCTCTCGCGCGAGGTTCGGGTCGGGGGTGTTGGGCGATTTGATTCCGAAAATGTCCACACCCGGACCAATCTCCCAGTTCTGCGCGATGTCGTCGTAGTTGCCCCCATAGGGATCGGCGCCCGAACAGGCATCGCCCGCGGCGTTCAGAGCGCAGTCGAACCAGTCCCGGGTATCGGTGGCGCGAGTAGCGGTCGAGTAGCGTGACGGGAGATTGCCGCCCAGCGTTCGGACATACTTGTTCCACCCAAACTTGAGGGCGGTGCGGGCATCCCCAAAGAGGTCATACGCGACGCTCAAGCGTGGTGCAAAGTCCGGCCCAAACTTGGGAATGCTCTCGTTGGCGGCGTATTCGAATGCCCCCACAAAGCGGCCCCCGGGTTTGGGCGTGGCCGGCACCGAGACCGACCCGAAGTCCATCCGCGCGCCGTAGTTGATGGTCATCCGATCGATGGTCCACGAATCCTGCGCGTAGATGCCCCCGTTGTAGTCCAGGTTGTGGGCGGAAAACGACGGATGGTTGTAGACCCCGACGGAGTTCGGCGTGCCAATCGTGCCACAGGGCAGTCCACCTAGGACGTTTGACGCGGCGGCGTAGTGGTCGCAATTGGAGTTGAGGAAGCCGAGAGTTCGTCCGTTGGGGTGTGGCGAGGATGAGTAGCGCTGTTCCAGGTCGGCATTGCTATCGTAAGAGAACCGATTCTGGCCCCGGCTGATGTTGGACCCAAACTTCATGTTGTGGGCGCCGGTCACGTAGGACATGGACCCGGCGTAGGACCACCGATGGCTGTAGTTGTTCTCCTGGAAATTCTTGGCCGCGTAGCGGAAGTCCAGATAGGAGTCGTTCCGATGCGCGAACTGATACCAGGGGTCACCCGACGCCAGCTGCGTATTGGCCTGGGCTGAACCGACCGCCGGGAAGCAGGGCGTGCTGGCACAAAACGCGAGGTCCGACTCGCTCGGCACGTCCTGGAAGATACCGGGCTGATATCCTGGGTCCCAATCTTCATAGACCAAGGAGTAGCCAAACTCGAGCAGCATGCGGCTGCTGACGGTCGAGGTCCACTTGGCGGTGCCGGTGTCGTAGTGCGGCGACGTCCAGGACGCCGACGCGGTCTCGATGTCGGTGCCATATCCGTGCTGATGGAAGCGGCGTTTCCGGACCTTGTCAAACATCACCGAGAACTTGTTGTTCTGATTAATCTGCCAGGTCAGACGGGCATTGGCGCTCGTGATGCTGTTGTCGTCGATGCCCGGGCTGCCGTCGCGGTAGATGCTGTTGGTGACACCCGCGTTAATGATGTTGCGACGCGCGGTCGAAAAGAACCAGAGCTTGTCCTGGAAGATCGGTCCCCCGATGGAGGCGTTGAGGTCGTAGATCCGGTCGATCTTTGGGACTTCGACGACGCCGAGGTCCCCGAGGCGCTGGTTCCAGTTGTCGGACTGGAATGAGCTGGGCGTGCCGCCGGCAAAGAAGGCGCCGCTAAACTGGTTGCCGCCTTCTTGCGGAATCATATTGATCCGCAGCCCACCGGTCTGGGTTTCGGCGCCCATGCCGGTGGTCGTGTACGACGTTTCCGCCGTCATCATTGGGTTGAGATACGCCTGATAGCGCCCGTCACTGATCATCGTATTGATGGTCAGCCCGTCGACCTCGATGGTGGTGTGCGCGGCATCGAGACCACGGCCCATCATCTCGGACTGCTGCGCGCCGGCGCTGCCCCCGACATCGGCCTTGTGGACCTTGACGCCTGGGATGAGTAGGGCGTAGGACCACATGCTGCGACCGGTCGGAATGGCTTCCTGGGTCTCCCGGGTCAAGACCTCGACCCGCTGGACGCTCTGGACGTCGACGATGGGCGCCTCACCCGAGACCGTGACGGTCTCTTCGAGGGCGCCGACCGAGAGCTCGACGTCAATGGTCATCGAGACGTCGGCTTGCAGGGTGAGTTCATCGCGGATTTGCGTGCCAAACCCCGGCAGGGTGAACGTGATGGCGTAGCTGCCTGGCCGTAGGTTCGTGATGTTGTAGCGACCCGTGCCGTCGGTGATGGCCACACGCGATCCTTCGATCAACGCGGGGCTCGCCGCTTCGACGGTCACACCCGGCAAGATCCCGCCGGTGTTGTCGACCACTTCGCCAGTGATCTGACTTTGTGCTGTCGCTAGCGCGGGCACCAAGAGTAGGCACCCAGCGACAACCGCGAGGAACTTCCCGGACGACTTCATTCGTATACCTCCTGAAGGAGTGAAGAGACGCTGCACATGTGTCCAACGCAGACCGAACCCACTAGTTGCCAGCACGACGGGCCCCTAGCTTGAATGCGAAACCGAGTGAGAAGGAGAAATCCTTGTAGTTCGCCCCGCCAGTGCTGACCAGCGATGCCGCCGGGTTCGTTTGATCGGGCTCGGGGAAGAAGGTGGTCCGATAGTCCCCTTGCAGACGGAACGACGTGTTGGAAGAGATGGGAATATCGACACCGCCGCCCGGCTGAATCGCGAGGTGGGTGGCGGTGTGGGCAAAGAACCCAATTTTTCGGAGCGAGCGGTTGATGCCGACGAGAGCATGCACAAAGATGCGCGCGCCACCGGCGTCAAAGTGAAATCGCGGCCCGGCGAGTGCGCCCAACGTCTGGGTGTGGACTTCGCACACCGACAGAATGGGCGAGCAGAACTCATCCTCCGGGCGGTTGAACGAGAACGCTTGAAAGTCCTCGCTCGGGAGCGGCGCCACGATACCGACGAGAGAGTCGCTGGCTTCGCTCCCGCGACGGTAGTGACCAGTCATGTCAAAGGCGATCGACACGTTATCGTTCAGCTCGATCGCCGTGTCGAAATAGAACCCCAGCGGCTGGCTACTCGAATTGACGGCCAACGAGTCGTTCGACAAGAACGAATAGCCGATCGCGAGGTCTCCACCCGCTTGTGCTGCCGCGGATTGAGGGAGCGGAAGGGTCAGGGCTGCCACCAAGCAGCCGAGCACTGCACACCGTTGCATCAACGAACCTCCTTAGAGAACACCCAGTGAACGTCATGTTGCGCTGATGCCAGCGCCAACATTCGTCGTCCGGCCCAAGACTACGAAATATCAGGACGAGTATTTCTAGCCCTGCACGTTCCAGACCACTTTTCAATCTCCACTACAGCGGTTATCGCGCCGAGTTGGATAACTGATAGTCAATCCCATAATTAGTCAATAAGTGACTAATTACGGTCAATTTCAAGGCCTGTTTTCGGGTCTACCAAGAGACCTCTGGGTGTTTGGCGGTTCATATAATCGGATTTATATCTTCAAAAATTTGGATAGTCTGGATCAGATCTTTGCTGCTCGGGGTGCGATTTCGCTCAGTCCTCCCACTTGCCCTGCCGCCTCTTGGCCTGGAGCCTTCGAGATATCAGCGGGCGATGGGGGTCTCGACCCCGGCCGCATGTACGTCCCACAAAGACACACGTCGGGCGCCAGAACGAGCAGTAGGGGCGAACGAGAACGAGCGGTATGGGGCGGAGAGGACGAGTCGGAGCGAAAAAAACGGCGTGGGGAAAGCAGAACGCTCTCCCCACGCCGGAACTAACTCAGGAAGCTAGAAGCGAGCGGTCACGGCGAGGCGGACGACGCGCCCTTCGAGGAGCTTGTCGGCCCGTTCCCACTGCGACAGGCTCTGGTACCCGGCGCCCGTGCTGCCGCGCGCGTTCCGGGAGCCGGTGCCCCAGATTTCGATGCCCTTGTTGAGGGCATTGAAGACCTCGAGCCGCGCATCGTAGCGCCACGTGCCAATGCTGAACACCTTCTGGATGTTGACGTCCAGCTGGGTCCAGTACGGCACGAACTTGACGCTATTGAGCGGAACCTGGGGAACCCAGAAGTTCGTGGTGCCAATGCCCACCGTGGAGGCCACGTCAGGCACCAGGCGGCCGCCGAGCACGCACGGCGCGACGCAATGACCCGGTTGGCCATAGAACGTGTCCGAGTAGGTGCCAAGCAGCGGGTTGGTGGACGTGCGATGGACGTAGAACCCTTCCTGCATGCCGCCCCAGTCGCCTGCGCCACCCGGATACGCCTGGAAGGAGCCGGCAACCTGCATGTCCCCGAGACCTGGGAGCGTGAACGGATACGTGCCCGACAGCTTGAATTCGTGCCGGAAGGGCCGGGGATACGCCCCCTGGTCACAGAACCGCAGCTCGTTGGGGTTGTCGCCCCGCGCCACGATGTCCGCGCAGTCGTTGACCTGACCGCCATACCGGCTGCCCGCACCATTACTAGTGTCGTAGTTGTAGATGGTGTTCCGACCCGTGTCTTCCACCGTCCACCCACCAAACAAGGTGCCGCCATTGTTCATCCGAGCTTGCACGCTGAGCTCGAAGCCGTAGTAAATGTTCTCGTAGTCCGTATCGATCGTTCGGTCCCACCGGTCGCTCTGCGTCCGCACGGTCGGGTCGATGTTGAAGAGCGTGTAGCTCCCCACCAAGGGATACGGCCGCGCCACGTCGAAGTAGCGCCCCGTGCCGGCCATGGCCGGGTCCGGACTGCCATCGGGCAACGCGCCAAAGCTGGACATGGTCCACGGCAGATTGTCGGTCGCAAACACATTGTCATAGGACCGACGCCGGAACTCCGCGTTCAGCGACAACCCGCGGACGACCTCTTGCTGGATCCCGATGGTCCAGATGGAGTTGGTCTCTCGCGCGAGGTTCGGGTCGGGGGTGTTGGGCGATTTGATTCCGAAAATGTCCACACCCGGACCAATCTCCCAGTTCTGCGCGATGTCGTCGTAGTTGCCCCCATAGGGATCGGCGCCCGAACAGGCATCGCCCGCGGCGTTCAGAGCGCAGTCGAACCAGTCCCGGGTATCGGTGGCGCGAGTAGCGGTCGAGTAGCGTGACGGGAGATTGCCGCCCAGCGTTCGGACATACTTGTTCCACCCAAACTTGAGGGCGGTGCGGGCATCCCCAAAGAGGTCATACGCGACGCTCAAGCGTGGTGCAAAGTCCGGCCCAAACTTGGGAATGCTCTCGTTGGCGGCGTATTCGAATGCCCCCACAAAGCGGCCCCCGGGTTTGGGCGTGGCCGGCACCGAGACCGACCCGAAGTCCATCCGCGCGCCGTAGTTGATGGTCATCCGATCGATGGTCCACGAATCCTGCGCGTAGATGCCCCCGTTGTAGTCCAGGTTGTGGGCGGAAAACGACGGATGGTTGTAGACCCCGACGGAGTTCGGCGTGCCAATCGTGCCACAGGGCAGTCCACCTAGGACGTTTGACGCGGCGGCGTAGTGGTCGCAATTGGAGTTGAGGAAGCCGAGAGTTCGTCCGTTGGGGTGTGGCGAGGATGAGTAGCGCTGTTCCAGGTCGGCATTGCTATCGTAAGAGAACCGATTCTGGCCCCGGCTGATGTTGGACCCAAACTTCATGTTGTGGGCGCCGGTCACGTAGGACATGGACCCGGCGTAGGACCACCGATGGCTGTAGTTGTTCTCCTGGAAATTCTTGGCCGCGTAGCGGAAGTCCAGATAGGAGTCGTTCCGATGCGCGAACTGATACCAGGGGTCACCCGACGCCAGCTGCGTATTGGCCTGGGCTGAACCGACCGCCGGGAAGCAGGGCGTGCTGGCACAAAACGCGAGGTCCGACTCGCTCGGCACGTCCTGGAAGATACCGGGCTGATATCCTGGGTCCCAATCTTCATAGACCAAGGAGTAGCCAAACTCGAGCAGCATGCGGCTGCTGACGGTCGAGGTCCACTTGGCGGTGCCGGTGTCGTAGTGCGGCGACGTCCAGGACGCCGACGCGGTCTCGATGTCGGTGCCATATCCGTGCTGATGGAAGCGGCGTTTCCGGACCTTGTCAAACATCACCGAGAACTTGTTGTTCTGATTAATCTGCCAGGTCAGACGGGCATTGGCGCTCGTGATGCTGTTGTCGTCGATGCCCGGGCTGCCGTCGCGGTAGATGCTGTTGGTGACACCCGCGTTAATGATGTTGCGACGCGCGGTCGAAAAGAACCAGAGCTTGTCCTGGAAGATCGGTCCCCCGATGGAGGCGTTGAGGTCGTAGATCCGGTCGATCTTTGGGACTTCGACGACGCCGAGGTCCCCGAGGCGCTGGTTCCAGTTGTCGGACTGGAATGAGCTGGGCGTGCCGCCGGCAAAGAAGGCGCCGCTAAACTGGTTGCCGCCTTCTTGCGGAATCATATTGATCCGCAGCCCACCGGTCTGGGTTTCGGCGCCCATGCCGGTGGTCGTGTACGACGTTTCCGCCGTCATCATTGGGTTGAGATACGCCTGATAGCGCCCGTCACTGATCATCGTATTGATGGTCAGCCCGTCGACCTCGATGGTGGTGTGCGCGGCATCGAGACCACGGCCCATCATCTCGGACTGCTGCGCGCCGGCGCTGCCCCCGACATCGGCCTTGTGGACCTTGACGCCTGGGATGAGTAGGGCGTAGGACCACATGCTGCGACCGGTCGGAATGGCTTCCTGGGTCTCCCGGGTCAAGACCTCGACCCGCTGGACGCTCTGGACGTCGACGATGGGCGCCTCACCCGAGACCGTGACGGTCTCTTCGAGGGCGCCGACCGAGAGCTCGACGTCAATGGTCATCGAGACGTCGGCTTGCAGGGTGAGTTCATCGCGGATTTGCGTGCCAAACCCCGGCAGGGTGAACGTGATGGCGTAGCTGCCTGGCCGTAGGTTCGTGATGTTGTAGCGACCCGTGCCGTCGGTGATGGCCACACGCGATCCTTCGATCAACGCGGGGCTCGCCGCTTCGACGGTCACACCCGGCAAGATCCCGCCGGTGTTGTCGACCACTTCGCCAGTGATCTGACTTTGTGCTGTCGCTAGCGCGGGCACCAAGAGTAGGCACCCAGCGACAACCGCGAGGAACTTCCCGGACGACTTCATTCGTATACCTCCTGAAGGAGTGAAGAGACGCTGCACATGTGTCCAACGCAGACCGAACCCACTAGTTGCCAGCACGACGGGCCCCTAGCTTGAATGCGAAACCGAGTGAGAAGGAGAAATCCTTGTAGTTCGCCCCGCCAGTGCTGACCAGCGATGCCGCCGGGTTCGTTTGATCGGGCTCGGGGAAGAAGGTGGTCCGATAGTCCCCTTGCAGACGGAACGACGTGTTGGAAGAGATGGGAATATCGACACCGCCGCCCGGCTGAATCGCGAGGTGGGTGGCGGTGTGGGCAAAGAACCCAATTTTTCGGAGCGAGCGGTTGATGCCGACGAGAGCATGCACAAAGATGCGCGCGCCACCGGCGTCAAAGTGAAATCGCGGCCCGGCGAGTGCGCCCAACGTCTGGGTGTGGACTTCGCACACCGACAGAATGGGCGAGCAGAACTCATCCTCCGGGCGGTTGAACGAGAACGCTTGAAAGTCCTCGCTCGGGAGCGGCGCCACGATACCGACGAGAGAGTCGCTGGCTTCGCTCCCGCGACGGTAGTGACCAGTCATGTCAAAGGCGATCGACACGTTATCGTTCAGCTCGATCGCCGTGTCGAAATAGAACCCCAGCGGCTGGCTACTCGAATTGACGGCCAACGAGTCGTTCGACAAGAACGAATAGCCGATCGCGAGGTCTCCACCCGCTTGTGCTGCCGCGGATTGAGGGAGCGGAAGGGTCAGGGCTGCCACCAAGCAGCCGAGCACTGCACACCGTTGCATCAACGAACCTCCTTGATCGAGCTTTTTCATAGCCACCTGTCTACAACCGACCGTCGGTTCCCCATCGGACTTGATGGACAAAGAACGGACGAACCCACAAGCGAACTGCTCAAAATTGTCAGATAGGCTGAGAGGCTAGCAGCCGGGTCTCAGCCTGTCAATTGATTTTGGGCTATCCCGCTAGTCCTATTGCATGTTGAGTTTCTGACCAAAGTGTCGATGAAGCGGCTTCGGTTGGGTCTACCCACGCGGT
>CAUZIB010000042.1:0-38552 GCA_963579735.1 Vicinamibacteria bacterium
GCCGACTCGCGGTTCCGATCTTCACGCGCCGGTCGACGCGAATGACACGATTGTTCCGCCTGGTCTTGAGCACTTGCCCATAGACGCAGGCTGCCCCGAGGAAGCGCACGATCGCCCCGAAGTAGTAATCGACCCCCTCGGTGGGTCGTCGCGGGAATCGTGCGGAACCAGCAACGTGGCTCACTGCGCGCGGAAGGAGACACGATCGAGCTTTACCAAGATGTCATCCGTGGTGGACCCATCAAAGTGGAAGGTGATGCTGGAGATGGGGGGACGGTCCGGGTCAGCGGGGATGCTCGCAGAGTAGTCCCGATAGCCATGCGGATCCAGTGATCCCCAGTGCGCAACGTTGCGCCCCTCGACCCCGACCTCAATCGATTCAAGTCGTGCGTGCTCCGGTGCCGACAGGCGAGCCACCAGCTCAACCGGCTCGGGGGGGAGCGAGACGAAGATCACGGCCTGCTCGCTGACCGCGAAGACGAGCGAGGTCTCCTCCCCATCCGCAGTCGATTCTTGAGTAGCGCGCGACCAGCCAGGACCAAGATACGCCGTGTCGAAGCCCTCTCCGAAATCGATCTCCGTCGGCTCCAAACGCTGGTCAGGCGGCATGATAGACCGCGCCAGATTCCAGCCGGTGGCATCGGTGCTGCTGCCTTCGACCGTGAGCAGGTCGAGCCGATTCAGATGCGTCTCAGGAAATCTGAAACGAAGGTCGTACATGCCGTAGACGCGGCGACGCGGCAACGTCGGGTCCCTCTCGAGCATCTGCTGATCGCCCAGATCCGAAGGCAGCCCAAGTAAATCGAGCATGGTCGCCGGGAGGTCGGCGTGCGCGGTCGGTGCGTCAGAGACCTCGAGTGATCCCGTCTGATCTATCGGCTTGATCGCCATCAAGGGACGGGACGAGGCGACGATGCTCGGCAAGCTGCTTGTCGAAGCTCCCGTGTAATCCGGAAGACTCTGACTCTTGCCACTGAAGCCTAGGGGCCGCAAGTCGGTGCCGTGGTCGGACGAGACAACGATGAGGCTGCTGTCATAGATACCAAGGTCGCGCAGCCGATCGAGGAAGGCGGCGACGAGATTGATAGCGCACCGCGACTGACCGAGATACGACTCCAGCGAGAACCGCGTCACGTCGATGAAACCGCAGTCCGCTTCCAATACGACGGGAAGATGGGGAACGCCGACGTGGAGTAGCTTGTAGGCGGGTCTTTCACGCCCCAGACTCATGGCGTTGATGAACTGCTCGAAGAATGCAGCGGAGTTGCTGGCTTCGTGTCGGCGCTGAGACGCCTCGATTTGGCCACTGTCCAAGGCAAAAATTCGGTCATACCACGCTGGGTTCTCCGAGAGCGCTCTCTTGGCGAGATGCGGGACATGCCGCGACACCGAGAGCTCGAGCAACTGTCGGGCGGAAAACTCACGGTAGTCATTTCGACTGACGAACGGCTTCCGAATCGGGAACCGTACGCCACTCACATCGACTGGCGACCCCGATGGCCCAAACCAGGCCTCGAACCACGGTGCGGGAATGATCGATGTCGCGTCGATGGCGTAGCCGGCACGATTCAGACTGGCGAAGATCGACCCCTCGGAGAAGGCCTGCCTCACGAACTCCGGCACCGGCTGCTCGTTTCGAAACTCCTTCCCGGTCAGCATCGCGGGCATGCTGAGCGACGTGCTGGGAAAGGCGCCCAGATGGTCAGCGAAGAAGGTGAAGCCGGTGAACGTTCGACCGAGAGCGCCAGCGTCCTCCTCGAGCATCGCGACAAACACATCGGTCTGAAATTCATCGAGCACGATATGAATGACATTCCGTTCTGACGAGAACCGGAAGAGCTCAGATGGAGGTTCCGCCCAACCGATTCGACGATCGGCGTCGGGACCGCCCCCGGTGATGGCCAACCCTCCAACCTGCAGCACGAGAAACAGCTGTGCTGCGAATGGCGCGAATAGACTGACCGACCGCGAGAGCAGGGCCGCCAGGAGGGAAACCACAGACCACACGGCCAGCTCGTACGGCACGCGACCCGCCAGGCGATCCCACTCGATGGCTCGACCGTCCAGCGCGCCGTAGTCGCCTACCCACAGATTCCCTTGGGCCCAGAACAAGACGCCCAGTGTCAGGAGCAACGCGGCATAGAGACGAGTCAGCGGGAGAGACAGAAAGCAGATGAGACAGCCGAGACCCAGTAGTAGAGACCAGCCGGCCGCTACCGCCACGAGTAGCGAAGGCCAGGCGATGTCAGTGAAGGCGGCACTGAACTCGCCGCTGTTCGCGTGGTAGATGGTATGGGGACCCAGCAGGAACAGCACGAACGGAGCGAGCAGAGCGGGAGAGGCCACCAGAAGCAGGCGGCGTCCGAAATCAACAGCGGTCCGGGGGGCGCCGACGGTGCGCCAATACCGCACGGTCCAGAGCCCAGCCCATCGCCCGAACACCATCAGCAGCCCGGCCAGGAGAACCAGCCAGAGAACAGCGACGATCCGGATGAGCCAGTAGCTTCCGGACGCGAGCCAGAAGTGCAGTGTCTCCGGACGCTCGGGAAATAACTGCATGGGCACCAGAGCGCCCGGGGGCTCCCCATCGACGGCATACAGGATGTTGAGACTGGCGCCTCCACCCTCTTGCCCGTATCGCACGAGGATTTCGTGCGCACCCGCGCTCAGCGTGATCGTCTCACCAACCGTGTGCATTCCCACGACGATGTTGCGCCGGAGAACACGTTGACCGTCGACGGTGACATCAACCCGATCGTCGCCGCCTGCATACAGCTCGACCGTCGTCGCCCGAGGGAGAAACAAGAATCCGCTCCACTCGACGCCGAAAAACCGCCGCGGCAGTGTTGGATCCTCGTCCAGGAAGGTAAGGCTGACCTCGGGAGTTAGATCCTGAAACAGTGGGTCACCGGAAGAATCGCTGTCGGCGTAGAAGGTGCGAACCAAACCGGTGGGCGGCGCGATCAGGCGGACAGCTCCGCTCAGAACGGTCAGCGACGCCACGGCACACAGATACCACCAGAAGAGACGTCGGGGCGTCATGGCCGCGATCAGCGCCCGTGCTCCATCTCCCGACACCCTAGGTCTCGCGCTCGACCACCTTCACTCCTTCAGCTCGAATACTTGGGGCGGAGGTAATAGATTGTCCGCGTTCCCGACTGCAGCCGTTCCGTCTCGGCGATGACAAAACCCTCGGCCACGCAGGCTTCGAAACGATCCTGAGTGTAGCCGAAGTCCAGTTCGTCTTGGTTCCTCAAGAGCTGCTTCACCATCGCATCATCGGGCGCGACGAACTCGATGACGACGTCGGGACGATAGGCAATTCTAGAGCACCCCCGATCACTAAGCCAAGCCCCTCGACACCCTCGACAGGCGGATTGACCTCCCTCGTCACGCGGAGTCTATAGGACGGACTAGGCGGGTTCGCAGGTCAACAGAATACCTGTTATTGGACTCAATCCTCAACGAGCCACACGGAGAGGATGCAAAGTTGTGGGGTCTCGTCGGCTCGGGGACGCGACGTCCGCAGGTATCCTCAGCTGCGGCAGGTCCGCGAGAGGAGAACGACCCATGCACTGGACGGTCAAGCTGGTGGCGGAAGTCGATCCGGGACAGGTGACAGAACACACCATTGCGTCATTCGAACGCCGTGGTCGGATCACGCCCGCCACGTTGGGGCTCAGTATCGCTGAGGGAAAAACGGTTCTCGCGACGATTCAGTCCCACGTGGTCATGGACCACGTGAGGCGCCACGGACAGATTTCTGCGCCATGCGAGACATGCGGCCGCCAGCGGACATCCAAGGGCTATTACAGGTCCAGCTTTCGGGCACCGTGCCGATGCGGGTGCGGCGGTTCAACACATGCCCGTGCAAGCTAGGCGGCTAGCAGACCGTCGCCGTGCTGTTCACCGGCAAATATCCGGTCGCGCCAGAACTGCGGTACCTGACCGCGAAGCTCGCGGCGCTGATGCCGTTCGGAAAAGTGGCGGATTTTCTCGGGGAGGTCTTGCCGCTGTCGACGAAGGCGCACGCGAGCACCGTCCGGAACCGTACGCTTCGCGTGGGCAAACGGCTCCTGCGCTCTCAAGCCGGACGAACCCGGCCGCCGACGGATCATGCACGCCTCGTGGTCGGACTCGACGGTGGGTGCGTGCGCAATCGGCACCCGTGTCCTGGCCGCACGCACCTTCGAGGTCGTGACGGGCCGGATTTGTGGCGGCGCGGCAAGCGCCACACGGTTTGCCTTCGTGCGCGAAGGCAGTCCAGCAGGCGCGACGACGGTGACGCAGGCCTTGCGCGAACATGGCGCGACGGATGGGAGCCGCATCACCGTGCTGTCGGATGGGGATGCCGGCTTACGCGCGATCCAGCGCACGGCCGTGCCGGCGGCGGACCATGTGCTCGATTGGTTTCACATTGTGATGCGCTGGCAGCACGTCCACCAACTCGCAACGGGCTTGCCGCGCCACGGGGGGAGCGCTGAAGCGAGCGCCTGGCTGCTGGATCGTGTCGCTCGCGCGAAGTGGGCGCTCTGGAATGGGCACGTCGTGAAAACGTTCCGGCATCTCGCGGACCTGCAAGCCTGGACGTGGACCACCCCCGCGACCGAGCCCTGGCTGACGCAACTCCGCACGCATCTGTGGAAGCTCACACATTATCTGGACGCGAACGCCGACTCGTTGCCTACTACGGCACACGCTACCGCACGGGGGCGCCGATTTCGACGGCGTTCGCCGAATCAGCCGTGAATGAGATCATCTCCAAGCGGATGATTAAGAAACAGCAGATGCGATGGAACCGCGAGACGGTCCAGCCGTTCCTCACCGTGCGTGTGGCGGTACTCAACGGCGCGCTTGAGCAGGCGTTCCGGTCTTGGCATGCGGGGTTCCGACCGGCCGAGGCGCCCACCGCGCCCCAGGCGGCCTGATACCCCACAACTTTGCATGCTCTCTACCTCTTCTTGTACTGGGGGTTCACGCTGCTGGATTGCGTCGAGGCCATGGCTGCGCTCCCTCGACGGCCTGGTACGCCGGAGCCAGCACCCAAGCGCATTCATGCACCAACCCCGCCCTCTGCAGGTAACGAAATCAATTACTCGCGAGGCACGCACCGTCGTCCAGCGGCAGCCAGCGGGGCGGGCGCGTGACGTCGGCGGCGCGGAGCCGACCGCCCCGCGCGGTCAACCAGTCGGAGGCAGCTTGGCGGACCAGGGGCGCCGATGCCCACGCCGACGCGCGCGTCACGGTAGAGCCCAACGGCAGGCGTGCGGCGAAGAAGTCGGTGGTCGCCACGATGAGCCTTTCGCTCGGGCCGATCGGCGCTCCCGACGGCCGCATGACCTCGACGCCCGGTTTCTCTCCTTGGCAGAACATGCGAACGCGAACTCCCGATACACTCGGGATTCCGCGCCGTCCGCGGGCCACCGCGTCGGTCAGGGTCCGCCGTAGCTCGGTCCCGGTCAACGACAGCGTGACCACCCGATTGTCGAACGGGAAGGTGTCATAGAGCGACCCGCGTGTGAGGACGCCCATGGGCAAATCGGCGCGCAGCCCCCCGCGCCGCGCACCCATTCCGATCGCGACGTCGGCGCTCGGCACGGCGGCCCGGAGGGCATCCGCAAAGAGGTTGCCGAGCGGCGACTCAAAGCCGCCCTGGTTCCGGGCCAGGGGTGTCTCGAGAGCGATACCGAGCGGAGCCGCACGCCAGCGGCGCACTCGCTCGAGTTCCGGCTCCATGGCGACCATCACGGACCGGTCGGGCTCGACCGGAGCGGCTTCGTAGTGGGCTGGCGCGTCGCCGTCAGCCACGCACGTCCCGTCGGGGTCGAGGGCGGCACACAGGGCCTGGGGCCGGAAGACCCGTGCCGACACGACCCCAACGCCCCGCTCGACGGTCAGGTCCAGGCGAGCAAACGCCCTCCCCCTCGAATAGGCCTGAACAATGGGGATACCCGCGACTTCGTGCGCCACGCCCGCGTGGGTGTGTCCAGCCACGATGGCATCCACGAGACCTACCGGTAGCTGTCGGGCCAGCTGGAAGATCTCCGCCTGGGCATCGCAGGACGACAGGTCGGCCGGATCGTCGAACTGGTCGCACCACCCGCCGGCGTGGGCCACGACCACCACGACATCGGCGCCACGCTGGTTGAGGCGTCTCGCTTCGGCCTCGACTGTCGGGCCGAGGGGGGCCGTGCTAAGCCCCTGAACGTTGGCGGCCAGCGTCTTGGTCAGTCCGTCGTAGGTCATCACACCCACGATGCCGACGCGGAGGCCTGCGACGTGCACGATCGTCGACGGGCGGACGTTGGGCCACGCCACCGGTCGCCCAGTGTCCTCGTCGATGATATTCGCGGCGAGAAACGGGAACTGCGCGCGGCTGGCGGCCGCCTTCAGCGCCCCCCGCATGTCGGACGGCTCCCCGTGCGGCGATGCAGTGTCGAGTGCCCCGAACTCGAACTCGTGGTTCCCGATGGCCAGTGCGTCATAGCCCAGCGCGTTGTACGCGTCGACGACGAGCGCGCCTTCAGACAGATTCGACTCGATTCCGCCTTGGAACGTGTCGCCGGCGTCGAGCAACAGCACTCCGCCGCGGTCGACCGCCCGCGCCGCGCGAAGGTTGCGCAAATACCCCCCGAACAGTGCCAGACCGCCCCGCCCCTCGTTGGCGAACACACGTCCGTGCAAGTCGGTGGTGCCGACGATCGACAGCGTCACCTCGCGGGCGGTGGCCGGGGCGGCGGGCAGGGGGCGCTGAAAAGCCCAGACGGCCCCCGCGAGAAGGGCAGGAGGGACGACCAACGCTGCCCAGCCGACAACCGAGGCTCGCAGGGCGGTGATGGCCACGGCCTGAGCATACTCTTCGGAGTAGGCGAGTAACGAGGATACCGGGCCGGCCGAACACAGGCGTCCCGGTGAGAGGCTCGAGCCAGGTCGACCCGTCGAGTAAGGACTCGACGTCTTTTATGCGACGTCACTCATGACGCGTCCGTCTCTGTTTTCTCGTCTCGGCCGAGGATGCGCTGTCTTTCATCCTCGACGACGCGGAGGTCGAAGTGGTGGTGGCCAGTGCGGGGATGGCCGCGCGGGCGCGGGGCCTGACCGCCGCCCCATCTCGCGTACGCGCCCTCCTGATGGATGATGAGACACCGGGTGACGCGATCGGATACGAGCCAGCGTTGGCGGCGGCGTCACCGGCACTCGAACGACACCGATGCGAACCGGACGCCGTGTGTCTCCAGCCCTACACCTCGGGGTCGACCGGCAAACCCAAGGGGGTGCTGTTGACCCACGCCGGTCAGGTCTGGAACAGCGACGTCATGCGACGGGCCTTCGCCATCGACCAGCGCGAGCGGGGACTGGTTGCGGTGCCGCTCTATCACAAGAACGCGATGACCGGCACGGTCAAACCGTTTCTGCTCGCCGGTGGCTCCTTCGTTGTCCTGAACGGATTCGATGCGGTGCGGGTGATCGAGGCGATTGAACGGCATCAAGTGACTTACATGACCGGGGTCTCCGCGATGCTCAAGATGGTGCTCGCCGCGCACGACGCCCTCGACCGCCACGATGTCAGCACCATACGGTATGCGGTCTGTGGCTCGGTGGAAGTGCCGGATGAGCTCTTCGCGGAGTTCGAGCACGTATTCGGGGCCCCAAATGGCGGAAAGCTACGGTCTGACGGAGGGCGGCCCGGTGCCGCTCGTCAATCGGCGGCGGGCGGCGCTCAAGCGGGGGAGCTGTGGCCAGGCGTTCGATGGCTGCGACGTGCGGCTGGTCGCGGAGGACGGGGTCACCGACGTGGGTGTCGACGAACCGGGTGAGCTCGTGACCCGGAATCCTGGTCTAGCCGCCGGGTACTGGAGGCGTCCAGAAGCCACGGCCGAGAAGTTTCGAGAGGGGTGGCTGTATACCGGCGACCTCATGCGGCGAGACGCCGACGGGCACTACTTCTTTCTCGGCCGACGCGACGACATGGCCAACGTGGCCGGCGAGAACGTCTATCCCAAGGAGGTCGAGGACCTGCTGCTACGACACCCTGGTGTGCGCGACGCGTGTGTCGTGCCACGACCGGACCCGGTAAAGGGCAGTGTCCCCGTGGCCTTCGTGGTGGAGACCGAGGCTGAAACCGGTAGGGCACAGACGCTCAAGGACTACACGCTGGCCCACGGCGCTCCCTACGCGCACCCGCGGGACATCTTCTTCCTCGCCGCGCTCCCTCTGGGAGGCACCGGAAAGGTCGACCGGGCGGCGCTGGTCAGACGAGCCGTCGACCTGTCAAGACGCAGCTGACCGTTCGACCTCAGCGTTCACTGGACGGAACATCTGTCAAACCCACATAAAACAGCAAGGCCGCGATCAGAAACAGAAGGACCCGAAAGAACACAACCCAGTCCTGGAAATGACGCTCTAGCAGGTTGACTGCCCAGTTCCAGTGCAGCCATCTAAGGACTCTGATTCTGAGTCGCACCAACTGTGGCACGAACGGAATCAAGATCAGCAACAGAACTGCGATTGCGAACAGCCACGCATACGTGATCCGCTATTGTAGCTTCGGAGGAACTGGGCTTCCACCGCCGCGTCACGATGGTAGCTATGAATAAAACTGGAATACGGAACCGACTCAGAAGCAGTACATGCTTGGAGGATCAGGCCATTACCATCGCGGACTGGGAACCTGTCCGTCTCGAATTCCTCGTCACGCTGCCATGGGGAGCTGCACGAACCCCCGGCAGTGAGAGATCCAGCGCACCTTGTTAAGCTCGGCACGAGCCCCCGGATGTCCGCTCGCGAAGCCTGACGGCGTGTGGCCGTCCAACCCGGTGTGGACCCACGCCGAATTGTAGTAGGCCGGGAAGTCCGCGAGTTTCCGCTCCGAATCCCGGGCATTCCAGAACAACACGTGGTCAAGAAACTCTCGCCGGAGCGTCCCGAGCAGCCGTTCCACGAACGGATGTGACATGGGGACGTGAGGCACGGTCTTGATTCCATAGATCTCGAGGCCCCGAAGGTTCGCCCGCCAGCGATGCGCCTCAAACAACGGGTCATGGTCGGTACTGAGATGCCGCGGCGTGCCCTGGCCACGAATGGCATCGTTGAACATGCGGCAGAGGTGCGCGCCGTCGGCAGCGTGGTCAGTTGCGCTTGAGTTGACGGAGCGCGCGGCGCTCGCGAAGATTTGGGGTCGACGTGCGTCCCATCCTCGAGCCCGGGACCGGACCGGTGCGCCGGAGGAGCTCTCGTAGCTCGAGCTCCTCGGCCGTGGGCGGCGGCGTGACATCCTCATAGAGGGCTCGCGCCTCCGCCTTGGGGAGGTGGGTGTCCGCGAGACCTGTAACGACCAGCTGGCGGTGTCGTCCTTCTGGTCTGGACACCCCAATCCGCTCACCGACTTTCACCTCTCGGTGAGGCTTTGCCGACTGGTCGTTCACCGAGACCTTGCCATTCTTGCAAGCCCGCTGGGCCTCAGAACGCGTTTTAAAGACGCACGCGACGTCGAGCCACACATCAAGCCGGGTCATCGGACACAAGGACGTTCAGCACAACATCTTCAGGGCGGTGGTCGCGTTACGCGGAGAGCATCTGGCCGACCGTCGTACGGCCGGTGGCGAAAAGCGTCTCGATCGCGCCGGGCTTTTCCTCGTTGGTCGCCTTGCCGCCGGCTTCGGCAAAGTCTGGTCGTCCGCCGCCGCGCCCTCCGACGATGGGCGCGATCGCGTTGACGATTTGGCCAGCGTGCACCTGTGGCACAAGGTTACGGGTGACAGAGACGACGATGGTCAGCTTGTCGGCATTCTCGGACGCCAGGATGACGACGCCGCCGTTCTCGTCGAACCGGTCCCGGAGCGTATCCGAGAGTGCTCTCAGGGCGGACTTGTCGAGCCCGGTGACGTGCCGAGTCACGACCGCGACCGTGACGTCTCCACCGCTCACCTCATGTGAATCGTCGTCAGGCCCCCCCCCCGGTCCGTTGGCGCCTCCGGTCCCACCCAAAGCGACCTGTATCTTGAGGTGTTCGACTTCGCGACCGAGTTTCTTTGCGTCCGCTCGGAGACGGTGGAGCGTCTCGACGGCCTGCCCAATGGGCACTGAAAGCGTTGCGAGTAACTGGTCGAGCGTGTCGCGTCTCTCGTGGAGATATCCAATGGCTCCCGTGCCGGTGAGCGCTTCGATACGGCGAACACCGGCGGCCACGCCGCCCTCTTGGGTGATGACAAATGAACCGATGTCACCGGTCGCCCGGCAGTGGGTACCACCGCACAGCTCCAACGACACGCCAGGTACCGACACGACTCGCACCTGGTCCCCATACTTTTCGCCAAACAACGCCATGGCCCCGTCGGCGATTGCGTCCTGTGTTGCGCGGACTTCCGTCTCTACCGGGCGGTTGGCAATAATCTGGTCATTGACTTCTTGTTCGAGAACGGTCAGCTGGTCTGGGCTCAACGGTTCGAAGTGAGTGAAGTCGAACCGGAAGCGCTCCGGAGTGACCAGCGAGCCGGCTTGGGAGATGTGGGTGCCGAGCTGCTTACGGAGCGCCGCATGTAGCAGATGAGTCGCTGTATGGTTCCGTCGGGTGGCGTCGCGCCCTTCGGAATCGACCTCGACCGTCACCCGATCGCCGGTCCGCACAACACCGGAAACGACCTGTATCGAATGCACACGTGGCCCCGAGGCCGTCAGGCGCCCCATGGCATCGACGGTGGCGTGACCGGTATTCCCGCGGATGTGACCGCGGTCAGACACCTGTCCGCCCGACTCGGCATAAAACGGCGTGCGCTCGAGCACGAGGTAACCCGAGGCACCCTCACCCAGTTCGGTGACGTGCTGGCGCTCCCCGTCAAAGAGCGCTCGCACTGGCACGCCTTCGAGACGTGTCGACTGGTAGCCCTCGAATTGGTCGCCCATCTCTTGCAGCGCACGTTCCGTCTGCTCGGAGGCGTGGCCAAACTCACGGACGGTTTTTTGGCCAAAGGTCTGACCGGCTCGAGACTTCTGACGCTGCGACTCCATCGCGTGCTCAAACGCGGCGCGGTCGAGTGACACGCCCCGTTCGCTCGCCAGGTCGTCGATGAAGTCAAACGGCAGCCCATAGGTGTCATACAGTCGAAAGACGTCGGCGCCATCCACTGTTCCGTTGCCTTGGTGGGCGGTCTCGAGCGCGGCTTCGAGACGAGGAAGCCCGTCTGTCAGCACGGCGTCGAATCGTTCTTCTTCGTGCTGTACAACTTGCACGATAGAGTCTCGCGCGGTCGCGAGCTCAGGATAAGAGGTCTCCATCTCCCGGACGACGACGTCCACCAGGCTGTGGAGAAACGGGTCGCGTAATCCCAGCTTCTTACCGTGACGCATCGCGCGTCGCATGATCTTCCGAAGCACGTAACCACGCCATTCGTTCGATGGCAGCACGCCGTCGGCGATGAGAAAGGTCATGGCGCGGGTGTGGTCCGCGACCACGCGCATCGAGACGTCCGTGACATTGGTCGCGTCGGTCTCGCCCCGGGTGGTCAGCGGTCCATACTCGATGCCACTCGCATCACCAAGGGCGCCGAGGAGGGGAGTAAATAGATCGGTGTCGTAGTTGGAGAGCCTGTCCTGCAGTACCGCCACCACGCGCTCAAGACCCATCCCGGTGTCAATCGAAGGCGCCGGGAGTGGGGTCAGCGTGCCATCGGTCTGTCGCTCGAACTCCATGAAGACGTTGTTCCAGATTTCAACATAGCGGTCGCAGCCGCAGTCGATGCCCAGACAGCGCGGCGCGGCGCACGGCAGGTGGTCACCCCGGTGATAGTGAATCTCGGAGCAGCGCCCGCACGGACCGGTGTCCCCCATGGCCCAGAAATTCTCGGCCAACCCGAGCTCGACAATGCGGTTCTCCGGCACAAGCTTTTGCCAGATCGCATAGGCGTCGTCGTCACGAGGTATCTCCGCCTCGCCCTTGAAGATCGTCGCATAGAGACGTTCAGGCGGGATGTTCCATTGGCCGGTCAGCAGCTCCCACGCGAACGGGATCGCGTCGGTCTTGAAATAATCACCAAACGAGAAGTTCCCGAGCATTTCAAAGAAAGTATGGTGACGCAGGGACGGCCCGACGTTGTTGAGGTCGTTGTGTTTGCCGCTCACGCGCATACACTTCTGAGACGTGGTGGCGCGCCGATATGCTCGTTGCTCTCGCCCGAGAAAGAGGTCCTTGAATTGGTTCATCCCGGCGTTGGTAAAGAGCAGGGTCGGGTCCTCGGCCGGCACCAGAGGTCCGCTCGGGACCACTTCGTGACTGTGTTCCGCAAAATAGGTCAGAAAGCTTTGACGAATTTCTACCGAGGTCATGAGATCATTCTTTCACACCGTGCTTTGAGACCCCTTCTTGAACCGGTCCTCAGTCACTGCCTCGGTCGCCCGTCGCCGTCTCCGACCCGCGTCGGTGGGCGCGCAACACGCCACCGACAATATCGGAGTCGAAACCAAGCCGGACCAGCGCCTGAAACAGTCGGCGGAAGTGTGCCGGACCGGTGATCCCTCCGGTCAGGCGACGCCTCAGGGCTTGTGCGACCAGCGCACATTCGTCAGTGTCGGCATAGGCCGTGCTCACCGCAGCCTGCGCGTCCGCATCAGTGATACCGAGCTGACGGAGCTCCAAAATGGTACGTCGCGGGCTCCGCATCTTGAGTGTGGCGGCGTCGTGCGCGAACGCGGCGGCGGCCCGCTGGTCGTTCAGCGCGCCGTCGGTCTGCAGCCGGTGGAGCGCGGCGTCCGTTTCCGCTTCTGAAAAGCCTTTGCGGGTGAGGCGTTCACGGAGCTGCACGGAGAACAGCTCGCGCCGGCCAAGCATCCGGAGGCCCGTGAGAAAAGCGTCGGGTGTAGACCGGACGGACCCGCGGTCTCGGGTGGCGGTGCGTGGCCCCGGTGTCGGGCGGCTCACGCCGTCTGGGCGGTCTTGCGGTCAGCGTGGACGTAGGTCAGCCAGCCACGCGTGTCTGGGAGCTGCCCGTTGATAATGTCGAAGAACCGCTTCTGAATGGCCGCTGTGATCGGACCGCGAGAACCGGATCCGATCGTGATCTTGTCGACCGTTCGGATCGGTGTCACCTCGGCGGCTGTCCCGGTAAAAAACACCTCGTCAGCGATATACAGCGCTTCGCGAGGTTGGACCTCTTCTCGCACGGGGAGTCCGAGGTCTCGAGCCAGTGTCATGATGACGTCTCGGGTAATACCGGGCAGTGTCGCGGTTGAGATCGGCGGAGTGGTCAGCGCACCGTCCCGCACGAGGAACAGGTTTTGCCCGCTCCCCTCACTCAAGTTGCCGGCTTGGTCGAGCGCAATGCCCTCAGCGTATCCGTTGAGCATCGCCTCCATCTTGATCAGTTGCGAGTTCGCGTAGTTCGCGGTCGACTTTGCGAGGGAAGGGAATCGATTGGCAGCCCCACGTCCCCAGGAGCTGACCTGGACATCAACGCCATGTTCCAGCGCGTCTTTTCCAAGATACGCCCCCCACTCCCACGTGAGAATGGCGGCCTCCACCGGACACGCGAACGGGTTGACGCCAAGTTCCTCGTAGCCCCGGTAAATGAGCGGGCGAATATAGCACGCGCGATACCCGTTGTGTCTGATGGTGTCGAGAACCGCAGTCTCGAAATCTGACTGCGGCATGTCGTAGCTCATCCTGTAAATCTTGGCTGAGTCGTAGAGACGTCGGATGTGCGTGTCGAGCCGGAAGCAGGCGGGACCCTCGGGGGTGTCGTAGCAGCGCGCGCCCTCAAAGACTCCGCTGCCGTAGTGCACAACGTGGGCGCCGACATGAATCTTTGCGTTGGCCCAATCGACGAACGTGCCGTTCATCCAGATTTGGCCTGATCCGAAGCTCATACGCGGAGTTTACATTACTGGATCTCGCTACAAAAGGGACACCGATCGGTCCGCGCGTGCAACGGCTTTCGACATTGCCAGCAGAATCGCTTGGTTGGGGATTCGCGGGCGCGAAGGCGGTGCTGCACACCGCGGGCCGAGTCCGCCTCGTCCATCGGTTCCCCGTTGCCTTTCCCGCCGATCGCGGAGGAGTCATGGAGAGGATGAGCCGCGGGTCGGGGTGTGTCCAGAGCGTTCAGGTCGTGGAGCAGGTCGCCCGCTCGCTGATAGCGTCCGGAGATGTCGGGTGTCATCGCTTTGAGCACGATGTCGTTCAGCGGTCGCGGGATGGCTGGGTTCCGAAGCCGCGGAGCCTTGAGCATCCCGCCCCGTTTGAGTCGAGGGAGGTCCGCGGGGCTGGGCGTGTCATATGGCAACTCCCCGGTCAGCATCTGATAAAACGTGACACCCAGCGCATACAGGTCAGAGGCAAAGACCGCTTTTCCTTCGAACTGCTCGGGAGGCATGTAGGGCGGGCTGCCGATGACCGTCGTTCCGTGGGCCGCGATCTCGAGGAACCGAGACGTCCCAAAGTCGGCGACCTTGAGAACGCCGGTGCCCGAAACAAGGACGTTGGGGGGACGTAGGTCGCGATGGACGACGCCCTGCTGGTGGGCGTGATCGACGGCGAGTGCGATCTGACGCGCGTACGCTGTAGCGCGAGCGGTATCGAGTGCCCCGTCACGGGCGATGACATCGTCAAGCGTTTCGCCCTCAACGTATTCCATGACGATAAAAAAGACGTTCTCTTGCTTTTCAGCCGTGGTAATCGAGACGATATTTGGATGGTCGAGCGTTGCGAGAAGGCGAGGTTCCCGTAATAGCTCGGCGAAGTTGAGATTTTGTTTGTGCGGAACTTTGATCGCGACGTCCTTGTCGATCCACGTGTCTCGCGCGAGATAGACCGCGCCGAATCCGCCGCTGCCAAGCGGTGAGACGATCTTGTACTTGCCGAGGGTCTGGCCACGAAACAGCATAGCGGTCGGGTGTCTAAAGCTTACAGATCTCCCCACGCGAACTGCAGAACAGATAGGGCGACCACAGGTACGGCGTCGGCACGCAGCGTTCGTGTGCCGAAGGTCACCGGCTCGGCGCCTTCGGCGGTTGCATGCGTAAGCTCAGCATCAGTCCAACCGCCTTCTGGACCGACCGAAAGTGTCGCAGAGGATGGTGGAGCGCGGTGCCGCCATTTTTCTGGTCCCGCCGCTGCGCAGACGTGCCCGGGTTCAACCAAGATGAGATGTGTGGTGTTCGCAAGCTGCGACAGATGCTCGTCGAATGATGCAACCTCTCGCACATGTGGCACAAACGCTCGTCCCGATTGCTTGGCCGCGGCGATTGCCACGCGTTGCCATCGCGAATGCAATGCAGGGCGGAGCGCCGCAGACTTCCGCATGTCAGTATACGTGGTCAGCAGCGGCTGAATCGTCGCCACGCCGAGCATCGTCGCGTCACGCACGACCGCATCGAAGTGTCGGCCCTTGAGCACGGCCTGAGCGAGGGTGACGGCGACTTCCGGCTCAGGCGTCGGATCGATCGACGTCTGGGTCTCAACGAGCACTCCGGTCCGGCTCACCGTATCGACGCGCGCCGTGAATTCATGACCGCACCCGTCAAAGACGCGGATGGCTGCTCCCGCTTCCAGTCGAAGCGCGCGCGTCAGATGTGAGGCCTCTTCGTCCGGTAAGCGCAGTCGTTGGCCGGACGCGAGCGTCTCTGGCACATAAAAACGATGGGCCATTGTTTTGTCGTTGTTGGTCCCCTGCAACCGCAATGTCTTGCACAAGTACAAGGCGGGGCATTCCGCCTGCCGGCTTTACTCCTCGGTCACAAATAGCCCATGTGCTCCCTCGTCATGCCTAGCCAGGAGCCGGGCGCCGCGCCCGGGATTTACGCAAGACATTGCCGTTGCAGGGGACCAGACCGGTGCGAAAGACGAGACATGCCCAGTCACCGTCTCGTGCGCTCGACAGTCGTCTCGCCTGTGAAGTGAACGCGTCGGTGACTCCAGCGATGTCATCGACAGCCAGACCACTGAGAATGAGAGTGCCCTCCGGAATCGCCGCGCCGGTGATGGCCCGCGCGAGACGGGTCAGCACCCCACTGGTCAGGTTCGCCAGCACGAGGCTTGCGGGTCGCGGCGCCGGTGCGACGCCGAGTTCGTCGTGCTGTATTGCTACGAGATCACGGACGCCATTGACTGCCACGTTTTCCTTCGCGCAGCCAACGGCGTCCGGGTCGTTCTCGAGTGCGAGCACGTTCGCCGCTCCGAGCTTGGCTGCGGCGATCGCCAGCACACCCGACCCGGTGCCGATGTCGGTGACTGTCGATTGAGCGGTGAGATGCTCCTGTAGCGCGAACAGACAGAGACGGGTGGTGGCATGATGGCCGGTCCCAAAGCCCATCGACGGACGAATGACAATCCGCACCGTCCGTGCATCATCGACCGGGAGGTCCCACGGTGGCGCCACAACCAGACGCCCCGCCCGGATGGCCCGCAGCCCGGCTTGTGTCCTCGCCGCCCAGGTATCCCCGTCGTCCACCACGTCCACTGGTCGAACGCTGACGAACCGTCCGAAGTCGGTCGTGATGGCGGCCGCGGCCTGTGCGCGGTCGTTCGCGTTGAAGAAGAACACTCGGCGCCGCGCGAGACGACTGGGGTTGGGACAGTGGGGCGTGGGGACCCAGGGATCCACGGCGATCGCAAACGGTCGGAAGTCGTCAATGACGGCGTCGATGAGGTCGCCGAGATCTCGCTGGTTCACTCCGTCTGGGCCGCCCGGTGCATTGTTTCGACTTTCCACGTCCAGCGCTGGCCGGCGCTTGACCACGGGCGTCTCAGCCGAAGATGTCGCGGACCCGGTCAAAGAAAGGGCGGTCGTCGCCGTTCTGGGACCGGTCTGGGAGCGGGGAACGAGGTTTCGAGAATTTGTCCGGCATCGTCTCGTCAAGCTGCTCGACGAGGGTCTTCTGGGTGCGCGAGAGCGATGTAGGGACGAGCACCTGCACCGTGACGTAGAGATGGCCACGGCCACGGCCGGACAAACTTGGCATGCCCCGGTTGGCAATTCTGAGCTTGGCGTCCGGTTGCGTCCCCGCGGGGACAGAGAGCGCTTCTTCCCCTTCTAGGGTAGGAATCTGAATCGTGGCTCCGAGTGCCAGGGTGGGAAACGAAACAGGGATTTGGCACCAGAGGTCGTCGCCATCGCGTTCGAAAAACAGGTGCGCTTCCACATCGATGACGACATACAGGTCGCCGGCGGGTCCGCCGCGCCCGCCATGCTCACCTTCACCTTGTAGACGGAGACGTTGTCCGCTGTCGATTCCGGCCGGAATCTTGACCGTCAGCTTCCGCGTGAGTTCGACCCGACCCTGGCCACGACATGAGGTGCACGGGTTCTTGATGACCTTGCCAGCCCCCCGACACTGCCGGCACGGACGCGCGACGGTTAGAATTCCCTGCTGATAGCGAACCTGTCCGTGGCCCCCGCACTGGGAGCATCGCTCGGGGCTCGAGCCGGGCTCCGACTGCGTCCCGTGGCAGCGCTCACAATTTTCGAGCCGCGGGATCTGCAGCGACGTCTCTGTTCCGGTCGCCGCTTCGGCGAAGGGAATCGTGAGGTCGTATCGGAGATCGCCCCCCCGGGCCTGGCCGCTTCGACGCCCGCCTCCGAACAGATCACCGAGACCAAAGATGTCACCAATCCCGCCAAAGATGTCGCCAAAGTCGGCGAAGATGGTGGGGTCAACGTCTGGGCGGCCAGAAGCGCCTCCGACCCCAGCGTGACCGAATCGGTCGTAACGTTGCCGCTTGTTCGTATCCGCGAGCACGGCATACGCTTCGGCTGCTTCTTTAAATCGTTCCTCCGCATCGCTGTCGCCGGGATTTCGATCCGGGTGATTCTGCAAAGCGAGCTTGCGATACGCGCTCTTTACTGTCCCGGCGTCGGCTGACTGAGAGACGCCAAGAATCTCGTAGTAGTCTCGCTTGCTCACGCCTTGGCCACCCGCACCATGGCAGCTCTGAGGAGACGGCCCCGTACCGTGTAGCCACGTCTCAACTCCGCGGTGACTTCGCCGTCACTGTGTCCTTCACTGGTGTCCACCGCGACCGCCTGATGATAGTTGGGGTCGAAGTCCGCGCCGAGGGCTTCGATCGCAGTGACGCCACGTTTTTCCAAGATCTCCATGAGGTGCTTCTGGATCAACTCCACCCCTTCGCGATACGAAGTCACCGAGGTCGACTCCGGAGTGACCGCTAGGGCACGTTCCAAATCGTCGACGATCGGCAAAAGGTCCGACAACAAATCCGCCGCCGCAGACTGCTGCAACTCGAGTCGTTCGCGGTCCGCACGTTTTCGAACGTTGTCTAACTCGGCGGCCTTGCGAAGAAGAAGGTCCTGAAACTCGTCGCGCTGTCGGCGAAGTGTGGTGGCGTCGGACTCCGTACCGACGTCGGCTGCGTCTCCGGCATCTTCCGCACCGCCACTTTCGACCTCACGGGGGTCATCGTCGGCGTCCGCATAGTCGCCTCCCGGCGCCCCGTCGTCGTTGGCTGGTGCAGATGCGCTGGCGTTGGCCTCCCCATCGGCACTATCCGCATGCTTCGCCTCATTGGCCCAGGTTGGGCTCGAGGGTTCCACCGCCGCCGGGTCGGGCGCGCCTACAACGAGCTCCGAATCAGCGGCCGCCGTCTTGCTGTCTTCTGTCATGGCTTGTGGGGCGCGGTGACCCCTGCTCGAACAGCACGCGACTCACTGCGCCCGAGATTTGGTCCACTGCTGAAATCGCGTGGGAGTAACGCATTCGTCGAGGCCCAATCACGCCAACCCCGCCGGTCCGGCTGCCATCGACGTAGGTTGACATCACAAGGCTGAAGTCCTTCATCTCCGGCGAAACGTGCTCGCCGCCGATCACCACCGTCAGACCGCGCCCGTCGATATATTCAGTGAGAAGTCGAACGAGCTGGTCCTTGTGCTCGATCATCATCAACAGGTCGCGAAGTCTATCGAATGAGACGCTCGCCTCGTCGTCCGACACATCGTCGAGTAGGAACCCAGCCCCTTCGAGAAAGACGTGGTTGGCTGGCACCATGCCCTCGAGCGTCGAACTCGCCAGACGGAGGGCACGCGAGAGGAGCTCGTTATAGAGCATGCGTTCGTGCCGAAGCTGTTCGACAATGGTGGTGCGCACCTGCCAGAGGGGCAAACCCGCGAGCTCAGCGTTCAGATAGTTGGCGCCCTGCGTGAGCTCAGAAGCTTTCACGGCTTCGCCCAGCTCGATGACCTTGTGCGCGACTTCGGTATCGGTTTCGACGACCACGAGAATCTTCGCGCCGTCGAGGGGGACAAATTCGATGTGGGTGAGGGTCTCGTCAGCCGCAGGCATCATCGCAAAGCTGAGGTGATGAGAGACTCGCGAGAGCTCGTGGGAGACATTGGACAGTACGTCGCTCACAGTGCCAGCTTGACGAAGACGGGCTTCAATTCCCGGTTCAACCGTGGTCGAGTTTCGTGAATCCAGCAAGAGATCCACATAGACGCGATAGCCCTGATCCGTCGGGACGCGACCGGCTGACGTATGCGGTTGATGCACATAGCCACGATCCTCGAGGCGAGCCATGACTTGGCGCACGGTGGCCGATGAACAGCCAAAGCCTCCGTGCTCGGCCAACCAGAGCGACGAGACGGGCTCTCCGCGCTCGATGAACTGCTGGACGAGCGCCGCCAACATTCGACTCGAACGGTCGGCGAGGTCGCCGCGAGGACCGGACTGGATCACGATGGGTTCACCACAGCTCGCGATAGCTCCCGGGGTGACCATCTGAGCGGCGCGACCGATTGGTTCTCCGTTTGAGCTGTGTCGACGATCTTGCCGTACTTGACCGCGATGAGCTCAGCGAGAATGCTGACCGCGATTTCCTGCGGTGACACGGCGCCGATGTCAAGGCCTACCGGTGCGTGCACGTTACGAAGGCTTTCGACCGGGAGCGACGCGTCCTCTTCTTGGAGCGCCTCGTAAAGACGAGCCACCTTGGCTCGACTGCCGATCAATCCCAAGTATCGAAGCTCTCGCGGGGCCAGCGCTCGCAGCGCATCGAGGTCATGGGTGTGACCACGGGTCAAAATCACGACGTAGGAGTTGGCAGGAAATGTGGCCTCGGTCAGCCACGTCGGAATCGACTCGACCAGCACCTCGTCGGCTTCGGGAAACCGTTCGGCGTTCGAAAACTTCTCCCGATCGTCCAAAACGTGAATCTTGAATCCTACGGGTGCGGCAGCTTTCGCGAGGTAATAGGCGACGTGTCCGGCTCCGACCAGATACAAATGAGGTGCACCCTCGAGTGGTTCGATATACACGTCCATTTGCCCCCCACAGATCAGACCGGATTCCTCGGCGATGTCGTCAGACAACTCGTAGCGGGCAACCAGCGGCTTGTGGGTCTCGAGCGATTTTCGGGCCTTCCAGAACGCGTCGTTCTCGTAGCATCCGCCGCCGATCGTGCCGACGGTCCGACCGTCCGCAAACACGAGCATCTTTGCGCCCACGCGTTGCGGCGTCGAGCCCTCCGTCCGGATGATGGTGACCAGCGCTGCCGACTCGCCGCGACGGAGTGTTTCGTCCACCGCTCGGAACACGTGTTCGCTCATGGGGTTATTGGCTCACAGTCTCAACCCCCGCGGGCCATTCGCGTCGACGGGCTGAATGGTCATCCACGGGATACCATTGATTATATCGGCAGGAGCCAGTGTTGGCCGATTCCAAGGGGTAACTCGGCCAACAAACGCTCGACGACATGCGGACCAGACCGGTTCAACAGGTAGAGAAAGCCGACCGCCCGTTCCTGAGGCGCGCCGTCGGGGAAGGCGATGGCACGAGCGTGCTGAAACTGTCGGCGGAGCGTTTCGTCCCGTCGCTTCGCGGCCTGTACGACTTTCCCGCGGAGGGTGCCGAGGTCTCGGGTCATGCGGGTGGTGGTTGTGTCCACTGCCCCCGCCAATGTCGAGTCCACGGCGGCGACCTCGTGTCGAATCGTCGCGAGTCGCTCCCGGACCAGGTGGTCAGTCGTCGTGAGGGCGTCTTCGACGGATGCCGGGAGGAGTGACGACGCCAAGCGGTCGAGCACGTGGTCGTCCTGGGCTTGCAGGTCGGCGAAGACGAGGTCTTGACGGTCGAGAAACTTTTCGGTTGCGCGGTCTACGAAGGTCGCGGTGGCGCGTGGATAGACGACAGGCATCGGTACGTCGAAGGCGTCGTACACATCCAGGAGTTGACCGAGATAGGCCAGCTCACTCGGACCGGCGACATAGGCGATGCTCGGAAAGAGGGCATCCTGGACGATGGGTCGGAGGAGCACGTTCGGGCTGAACGTCTCCGGTTTTGACCGCACCCGCGTCAACAGCTCGTCTCGCGCGACCCGCGTGCCATTGATGGTGAACGCGACGGTGTCGGCCGGGTCGTATCGAATCGGATACCGGCCACCGTCGAGCGAGAAGAGCGCCACTCCATGCTCGGCCGGTGTGACCTGCGCATGATACCCAAGTGCCGTCAAACGTATTCCGGCGGCACCCGCTACCCGTGCCGTTTCGCCGGGTCGCTCCAGCTCGCGCTCGAAGAGATCGGCTGTCAGCGACTTTGCGGCCGGGTCAGATGCGTCGAATACGACGAGACCGTGGGGACCGAGCACCTCGTCGAGCCACTGGCAAAACGCGGTTACGATACCGGTCTCGGGCCGATAGATGGCACTCAGTCGGTCGAGGAGAGGCTCGGAAAACTCGGTCTCTGGCAGAGCGCTGCGTAGGGCCGAGACGGCGTCGGTCACCGCGTCGGTCAACCGCCAGCCCGATGCCGGGAGACCTTCGGTGGCGGGTTGAGGAACGGAAACATGACGAAGCGCGGAATCCGCATCCAATACCGAGGCTGTGCTGATCTCTGCGAGGTCGTGATCGTCCGCGTCAACCCAGAAGATCGGGACCACGGGTGCTTCGTGTTTCTCACTAATCCGGCGGGCTAGTTTGATGGTAGTGAGCGCCTTGAGCAGCGTGTAGAGTGGTCCTCCAAAGAGCGCGGCTTGTTGCCCGGTAACCACGCACACGGTGGCCGGGTCACGGAGACGCTCGGCATGTGACTGGGCGAGTGCCGGTGCCTGCCGCGCTGCGAGTTGGGCGACAACTATGTCAGCCGTCCCAGACCGCGCGGGCCGCTCGCGCCGAGCGTCGATTGCACGCGGCCAGACGTCGGAGCCCGAAGGGGCATGGACAAAAAATTGGTCGAGCGGCTCGTGCGCGTGGCAGTAGTCCCGGACAAACCGGGCCGGCCACGACAGATCTCGGAGATCGACCGAGGCGCAGGGGGGCTCCACAATACCTGGCGAGCGCTCGGACGTCACGTCCTCGTACTGTTTCAAAGGGGAAGCGGGCTGTCAACCTCCGGCGACGTCCCGAGGTCATCTTTCGCAAGAACGCGTCACTCGTGGTCGCGCGTCCGTGATACCATGAGCTCAGTCTTCCCTTAGGAGTTCCACCGCTGACTCCCGCCGACACCAGTTCTTTTGCCGCGCCTGGTGCCTTCGGACCATTCCGAGTGATGCACCAGATCGGGGTCGGTGTCCTTGGCCCCGTTTTCCGGACCTTTGAACCAGACGAAGACCGTCTGGTTGCCGTCAAAGCGTTTCATCTGGACATTACCCCCGAGCAGAGTAGGACACTCGTTGACGCGCTCGAGCGGTTGGTAGGGTCTGGCCTGTCTCATCCGGGCCTTGTCTCGCCGATTGCCGCCGGATTGCAAGACGATGTCCCGTATTTGGCTCAGGAATTTGCCGCCGCTGAATCGCTCGACGTCGGGATGCGTCACTACGCACCCGCGTCACCCGAAACGGCACTGTCATTTGTCAGCAGAATCGGCGAGGCGATTGACGCCGCTCATACTCAAGGTGTCGTGCACGGCGCGCTCCATCTCCGGGACATCTTCGTAACACCCGACGAGGCACGGGTGACAGGCTTTGGTGTCGTGCGTGCGCTCGAAGAGCTGCGTCTTGCCGGACCGATACGGCGGCCCTATACCGCGCCTGAGGTGATTGGAGGACGGGCGTGGGCAGGCGCGGCCGACGTGTTTGCGTTGGCGGCGGTCGGGTACGAGCTTCTCACCGGCAGACGCGCCGCCGGCACTGGTGAACAGGTCATCGCGCGCTTGCGTTCGCTGGAGGGTGTCGCTGACACCGACGCTCTGCAGGCCGTGTTTGCGACAGCGTTGGCAGATGGTCCAGACGATCGGTTTTCCAGTGCGGCACGGTTCGTCGCTGCGCTCGAAGCGGCCGTGGGGCAGCCGGCCGGCGAAGGCGCTCGAAGCTTGGAGGACGACGAATCGGGCATGTCCGGGTTGGTCGTGCCGCCGGTCGATTTTCTCGCCGGCTTAGACATCCACGCTGATACGCCGGCGGCGCTGGGGTTCCCCGCCGAGTCGGACACAATGGCAGACGCTTCCCACGTGGGGGATGACTCGGCCGTTCCGGCCGACAGCCCGGTCACGGTGGACACAACGAAACTTGACACCGAAGACGACGACGAACTCGTCCCTGATGAAACCGAGGACGACGCCGAGGATAGCTCCGGTGACGAATTTGGAGACAACCCTCGGGACGCGCACGAAGAAGACGAGAAAGAGACCGATGCGGCGGACCTCGATGCCGCCGGTGATATCGGCGATGTTGACGCCTTGGACGTAGCTTTTGGCTCTGACGAGGAGGGGGACGACCTCCCCGACAACGACTTTCATCTTGAGCCCGAGGTGACCGCCAGCGCTGTCCCGCCTGACGACACAGCCGCCGAGCCCTCTACAGACTGGGAGCCTGAACAGCGCGACTCTTCAGGGGAGAGGTTCTCCGCGGATGACCTTTTTGACGGTGACCGCGCGGATGATTCGTTTGGTCACCCAGGTGCGCCGACCGAGCCTGAAGGCTACCCCCTCGAACACGGCACCCGGATTCTTCCGCCCGAAGCCTACGAGTTTCCGGACGATGACCGTCCCGTGTGGACCCGTCGACCGTTTCTGCTTCTGCTGCTCGCGGTGGTAGTGGTTGGTGGCTTGGCCTATTTCACGGGTGGCGCCCTGAGTCCGGACACCGAACCCGGGGCCGAGGGTGACAGCGCTGAAGCATCGGATGGACCCGCTGGTGGCCAAGGCGCGCAGAGTCAGAACGCCCCGACCGCCCCCGGTGACGGCGCGCTCGGCGAGGAGGAGGCCGGTCGCGAGGTCGATTCGGGCGCCGTGAACGACCCCGATGTTGGTCTTGACGCAGCGGATAGGACCGGTGCCGCGTTTGATCCGACCGCAACGGCGGCTGGCGAGAGCACCGGCGCGGCCGATCGACCGGCCGCCGCGCCACCGGTAGTGTCGACCCCCCGGGGAGCCGATGTGGCGACGGCGCGTCGCCCGCTGCCGGCCCCTGCCCGAGTCGACGAAGACGGGGTGCCCTCAGCCCCCGCTCGGGTGCTTGCACCGGCCGAGCCGGTTCCCCTGCCTTCGCCGGATACAAATCAGTCGCAAGGCAATTCTGGATGGTTGCTCGTGCGGACCGTGCCGGTGGCGGCCATCGTCGAAGTCGACGGCGTGAGTCGAGGCACAACCCCGTTGTCGGTTTCCGATGTCGGGTTTGGCGAACATGAAGTCGCGGTGTCTCGCAACGGCTACGACACCGTGACACAGGTGGTCACGTTTGGTCCGTCGAACACGGTAGTGTCGTTGGGTGTCGAGCTGGTGCCCAATGGGTCTGTGGCTCCCGAAATTGTCCCGCCGGCCCCAGGGGTGGAGCCCTCCGGTCCTGTCGCGGCCGTCAGCGTTGATTCACGACCTTCGGGCGCCCGGATTGTAGTGGACGGCACTCCCTTCGGTGTGACTCCGGCTGTCGTGACTCTGGGCTTTGGAACCTATGAATTGCGCCTCGAACTGGATGGCTATGAACCGTGGGCGTATGAGGTGACGGTGACCGCGTCCGAAGATATCCGCATCGCTGCGTCACTGGAACGCGCGACGCGATGAACGCCGTTCTCGCGCTCGAAAACGGGCGATGGTTTCGGGGTGACTCGGTCGGCGCGGAGGGCGAGACTACCGGGGAAGTGGTCTTCAACACCAGCATGACTGGCTATCAGGAGGTGCTCACCGACCCTTCCTACTCTGGTCAGTTGGTCACCATGACCTGCCCGCACATTGGCAACTATGGCGTCACCTCCGAAGATATCGAGTCGCGGGGACCCCAAGTTGCGGGATTCGTTATGCGTGCGCACTCGCCGATTGCCAGCAATTGGCGGGCTAGCGGCACACTCCAAGAATACCTACGCGACCACCGCGTGGTGGCGATAAGTGGGATCGATACCCGAGCGCTGACCCGGGTGCTGCGGACGTCTGGGGCCATGCGGGGCGCGTTGGCTACGGGGACCGTCGACCCCCAGGATTTGGTGACGCGGGCCCGGAACGCACCAACAATGGAGGGTTGTGACCTCGTCCAGGGCGTCACCTGCGCCGAGCCGTTCGAGTGGGATCCCTCGACAGACCGAGGGTCGATCGGATTTGAATTACAACCCGAGCGTCGCACGAAACAACGTCTTCGTATCGCGGCTTATGACTACGGGATGAAACGGAACATTCTTCGCCGGTTTTCCGCCTACGACTGCGATGTGACGGTCTTTCCGGCTGCCACGCCCGCCAGTGACCTCCTGGCCACCCGCCCTGACGGGGTGTTTCTGAGCAACGGTCCCGGAGATCCGGCGCCGCTCGACTATGCCATCGACAACGCGCGGGCTCTGGTCGATTCGGGCGTCCCGACCTTCGGCATTTGCCTCGGGCATCAGATACTCGGACAAGCGATGGGCGCGTCCACCTACAAACTGAAGTTTGGTCATCGGGGCGGCAATCATCCGGTCAAGAATCTTCACACCGGACGGGTCGAAATCACGTCGCAGAACCATGGGTTCGCGATTGATGCCGACTCGGTACCGAATGACATCGAGATTACCCACACCAATTTGTATGACGGGACGGTCGAAGGGCTTCGCCACAAGACACGCCCTGTCTTTTGCGTCCAGTATCATCCGGAGGCGTCGCCCGGACCGCACGACGCAGACTACCTTTTCTCTCTCTTCCTTCACGAAATGGACGACACGCCACTCGGCTCGTCCGTGTCTGCCCGCTGAGCCCTCGTCGCACCCACATTCCACTTATGCCTCGTCGCACTGACCTCTCACGCATTCTCGTCATCGGGTCTGGTCCGATCGTGATCGGGCAGGCGTGCGAATTTGACTACTCGGGGACCCAGGCCTGTAAAGCTCTACGGAGCGAGGGGCTGGAAGTCGTGCTGGTGAACAGCAATCCGGCCACGATCATGACCGACCCCGAAGTAGCCGACCGCACCTACGTAGAGCCGCTGACCTGGGAGATCGTCCGTTCGGTGATCGAGACCGAGCGGCCCGATGCGTTGCTCCCGACGGTGGGCGGACAGACCGCGCTCAATCTCGCGGTCGAGCTGGAAGAGCATGGAGTGCTCGAGGAGTTTGGGGTGACGTTGATCGGAGCCTCGATCGACGCGATCAAGGTTGCGGAGGACCGTCTCAAGTTTCGTGAGGCCATGGAATCGATCGGTGTCGAGAGCCCGGAGAGCGTTTATATCCGGTCGTTCGACGAGGCGCTCGAGCAGGTCGATCGATTCGGGTTTCCTGTGATCATCCGCCCATCGTTCACTCTGGGCGGTATCGGTGGTGGGATCGCCTACAACGTCGAAGAGTTTCGCGAGCTCGTCGAACGGGGGATCGAGCTGAGCCCGGTGCACGAAATCCTCATCGAGGAGTCGGTCATCGGCTGGAAAGAGTTCGAGCTCGAGGTGATGCGCGACGGTGCCGATAACTTTGTCGTCGTCTGTTCAATCGAGAATGTCGACCCGATGGGCGTGCACACGGGCGATAGCATTACCGTCGCCCCGGCCTTGACGCTCACTGACAAGGAATACCAACGGATGCGTGATGTCGCGCGTCGCATCATTCGACGGGTTGGGGTCGAGACCGGTGGGTCCAATATTCAGTTTGCAGTAAATCCTGAGGACGGTCGGATGTTCGTCATCGAGATGAATCCACGGGTGTCCCGCTCCTCTGCGTTGGCCTCAAAGGCCACGGGGTTTCCGATTGCCAAGATCGCGGCAAAGCTCGCACTCGGGTATCGGCTGGACGAGATTCCCAATGACATCACCAAGCTGACACCGGCGTCGTTTGAACCGACGATTGACTATGTCGTCGTAAAAATCCCGCGCTGGACTTTCGAAAAATTCCCCCAGGCTGACCGGACGCTGACGACCCAGATGAAGTCGGTCGGGGAGGCGATGGCCATCGGCCGCACGTTCAAAGAAGCGTTTCTGAAGGGAATGCGCTCGCTGGAATTGGGAAAGAGTGGTCGCGTTTTTTCTGGAGACGTCGACAGCGAGGGGATCGATGAGGCGGTGCTTCAGCGCCAACTCGTCTCGCCGAATGACCGCCGAATATGGGCCGTGTTTCGCGCTCTCGAGCACGGGTGGTCGGTGGACCGGGTGCACGAGGCGACCCGGATGGACCACTGGTTTCTCACGCAGTTTTCAGAGTTGGTGGAACTGAAGCGGGCGGCCGCGTTGGTCGATTTCCGAGAGATGTCCGTCGAGCTTTTGCGCGAGCTCAAACGCTCCGGATTTGGCGATGAAGAGGTCGCGTCACTGGCCGGCGTCACACCCGAGCTGATGACGGAGCGGCGCCGCGAGGAGGGGCTTCGTCCGGTGTTCAAGCGGATCGACACCTGCGCCGCTGAGTTCGAGTCGTTCACACCGTATCTCTACAGCACATACGAGACCGAGTGTGAAGCGGAGCCAAATGATCGCCGGAAGGTCGTCATTCTCGGGAGTGGGCCGAATCGTATCGGGCAAGGGATCGAGTTTGACTACTGCTGTTGTCATGCGGCCTTTGCGCTCCGGGACGAAGGCTATGAAACGGTCATGATTAACTGCAATCCGGAAACGGTGTCGACCGACTACGACACGGTCGACCGGTTGTACTTTGAGCCGCTCACGCACGAGGATGTCAGTGCGGTGATCGAGTGCGAACGCGCCGGTGGAGCGGACGTGTCATGTATCGTGCAGTTTGGTGGTCAAACCCCGCTGAAGTTGGCCCTTGGTCTCCAGAACTCGGGGATCTCCATCATCGGGACGTCTCCGGACTCCATCGATCTCGCAGAAGATCGGGAGCGGTTTGCAAAGCTCTTGTGGGAGTTGGGGATTCCGCAAGCCGCCAACGGGATGGCGACATCGAGGGGCGAGGCGCGAAAGGTGGCCGACACCATCGGTTACCCAGTCATCGTCCGACCCTCGTATGTGCTGGGCGGTCGGGCCATGGCCATTGTGTATGACGCCGGTGGGCTGGACCGGTATATGACCGAAGCGGTCGACGCATCTCCAGAGCGACCGATTTTGGTCGACAAGTTTCTGGAGGACGCGTTCGAGCTTGATGTCGACGCGGTGGCCGATTCCACTGGCAGCGTGGTCATCGGCGGCATCATGGAGCATATCGAAGAAGCCGGTATTCACTCCGGTGATAGCTCGTGCGTGGTTCCGCCCTATTTGGTGCCCGAGCGTCACTTGGAGGTGATCCGAGACTACACGCGTCGCGTCGCTCGCGCGCTCAAAGTCATCGGGCTGTTGAATATCCAATTTGCGATCAAGGGCGACACGGTCTACATCATCGAGGTCAACCCTCGTGCGTCTCGCACCGTCCCCTACCTATCCAAGGCTACCGGGACCGCGCTCGCCAAGGTTGCGGCCCAGGTCATGGTTGGCAAGAGTCTGACCGACCTGGGTCTGCTCAAGGACCTCGACGTGGCCGGAGTGTTTGTCAAAGTGCCGGTGTTTCCGTTTGTGCGGTTCCCGGGGGTCGACACGTTACTCGGGCCAGAGATGAAGTCGACCGGTGAGGTCATGGGGGGCGCCCCGAACTTTGGCGCCGCCTATCTCAAAGCCCAGCTGGCGGCGGGGCAGCGACTGCCAGACACCGGGAAGGCCTTTATCAGTGTCAACGACAAAGACAAAGCCAACGTCGTCGGGGTCGCTCGCGATCTCGCCGAGCTTGGGTTTGTCTTACTGGCGACTCGCGGGACCGCGGCCTATCTACGAGCCCACGGTCTGGCAGTTGAGTACGTGTGCAAGATCAACGAGGGGCGTCCCCACATTGGGGACAAGTTGCTCAATCGCGAGATCAACTTGGTGGTCAATACTCCGCTTGGTCGCGAGTCGTTCTTTGATGACCTCGCGGTGCGTCGGATCGCCATGACGCTTGGCGTGCCCTGTGTCACGACCCTCACCGGCGCTGCGGCCACCGTGAGCGCTATCCAGGCGCTGCGGGCAGAAAAGCTCGGGGTGCGACCGCTTCAGGATTACCACGCGCGCGGACGGACGCCGGCCGCGTAGCTGCCCGCGCGATGCGCGCTTCAATTCTGTAGGCTGTAGTAAAAGCTGCCTCGCACGGCCGTCCACTAGTCTCCGTTCCGCGGGAGTGCCCCGGGCGGCGCGCTCCTCGGTCGCTACTGCCGAATGTGCTCCCTCGCCGCGCCTTGCCGGGAAGGCATCGCACCTCGCGAATCAGTCTGCGCATGACTGTTACCGGCCACGAGTGGACTCACGCAAAGAGCCCGTCTGTCACCGGGTGTCGCAGAAGCTGCGCCCAGACCCGAGGCAGTGCGGCGCATTTACTGACATGCCCAAAAGGTCTTCTGATATTGACTGGGCGGGCCCAATGGTTGCCGCGGCCTGTCGCTTGCACTCCGGTGTAGCTGTGTCCCTCCCTGCGTTGCCTCCGGCCGTCGCTCTCATCGCCGGTGTCACCTTCGGTTGGTATCGGCCGGAGTCGGGACTTGGCGGAGCCGCCGGGGCGGGAATGGTTGTCGTGGCGTGGATAGCCACCGGGCTGGCGCTCGGGTCGAGCCGAGGCAGCGGGCGGTCGGCTGAGCAGTGGGTTTGGCATCGGTCCGCGCGGTTGTGACGACCTCCGTCTCGCGACCCGCATCGTATTTCTGGACGTCGACCAGGCTGATGCGACACTGGTTCTCACACCCTCGGGTCAGTCATTGCTGGTTGACGCCGGTGGCCGCCCCGGTCCGGGTGAAACATCCGTCGTGGGCGAGCGAGTGGTGTCGCCGCTTCTCTGGGCGGAGGCTGTGGAGCGTCTCGACTACCTCGTGCTGACCCACGGACATTCGGACCACATTGGCGGCGCCCCCTCGGTGGTGGCCGATTTCCGACCGCGTGAAATCTGGGAAGGCGTGCCGGCGCCATCCTCCGAGCTCCTCCACGACATTCGGGTTGGCCCGGCGCGGGTCGGCAGTAGCTGACGACGAGTACAAGCGGGCGATACGGTCCAGCTTGGTGAGGTCGAGGTCCGAGTCGTGCATCCGCCGTTGCCCGATTGGGAACGGCCAGTCATTCGCAACGACGACTCGATCGTGCTCGAGATTCGCTATCGTGATGTCTCGGTCGTCCTTCCGGGTGACATCGGCGCAAAGGTCGAAGCCACGCTGGCCGGCGCGTTTTCTCCGGCCGGGGTTCGGGTGCTGAAGACGCCTCACCACGGGAGTCGGACGTCGAGCTCAGCAGGGTTTGTCGCTACCCTCAGACCGGATGTGGCGGTCGTCAGCGCAGGCCGGCAGAGCCCTTTCGGCCACCCTGCCCCGACGGTAGTGCGCCGTTACACTGATGCGGGGGCGCGAGTGTATCAGACGGGTATCGACGGCGCGGTTGTCGTGTGTACAAACGGCGCGCAGACCCGGGTCGAGACGACCGTTGGCACTCGGAGGTTCACGCTCGGACGTCTGTAGTGCTTGGATATCTCTAGCGCTCGGACCTCTGTAACACGCGGACGTATCTCACACGCGGGCGGTTCTAAGTAACGTCTCGAACGCTCGGACGTCTCTACTGCTCGGTCTCCGATGCTTTGACCTCTCGCCACGCCCGTTCCAGTTCATCGGCGCTCGCGTCCGCGATGGCGCGGTTGCTTGCCGCAAGCTGCCGTTCGAGCTCGTGAAATCGTTTTGCGAATTTCTGGTTGGCCCCCCGGATCGCGCTCTCGGGCTCGACACCCAGATGTCGGGCGAGGTTGACGACGGTAAACAGCAGATCGCCGAGCTCCTCCTCTACGTCTTCTGGGGTCCCGCCCTCAACCGCCTCTTTCAGCTCGGTGAGTTCCTCGTGGACCTTGTCCGTGACGGCTCCGCCATCAACCCAGTCAAAGCCGACCGTCGCGGCTCGCTTTCCCATCCGATAGGCTCGAAGCAGGCCCGGCAGGGCCGTGGGTATACCTGCGAGGAGACCAGTTGCGTCACCTTCGGCGAGTCGCTCTTCCGCTTTGATCTCCTCCCACCGGCGTTTGACGTCCTCTGGCGTCTTCACGTTCTTGTTCTCGGGGGCACTGTCTTTCTCAAAGACGTGGGGATGCCTCCTGATAAGCTTTTCCGAGATAGCCTGAAGCGAATCAGAGAGCGAAAACGACCCTTCCTCCGCGCAGATCTGGGCCAGAAACACGGCCTCCAGGAGAAAGTCCCCGAGTTCGTCTCTCAGTGCCTGGACATTCCCGTTGTCGATGGCGTCGACAACTTCGTAGGCCTCCTCGAGGACAAACGGACGAAGGGATGCTACGGTCTGCTCGCGGTCCCACGGACACCCGTCGGGTGATCGGAGGATCCGCATGATCTCCACCAGGCGTTCGAGCTGATCACCAACAGAGGCCGATGGCGTAAGCGTGGGAGCGTGGGGCATCGAGTCCGTATGCTAGCATTCCGTTAGGGAATGCCGGACGTCACGTTCAACGCCTTTGTCGTATCGCTGGCGACAACGGCGGCCGTTCATTTTGGGGACGTGGCCGACCCGGTCACCGGTCAAACACCACCGCCAAACCTTGACGCGGCCGGTCAAGCGATCGATATGGTCATCCTCCTCGAGAAAAAGACCCGAGGGAACCTCACGGACGACGAACAGTTGTTTCTGACCCAAGTGCTCTTTGAGCTCAGAAATCGCTACGTCGAAGCGAAGAAGCCTGGCTCTTTGTAGGCGCAACCGCAGTCACGAATCTGTGCTCGTTACTTTTCTAGGGACTGGGACGTCGACCGGTGTCCCGGTCATCGGGTGTCACTGCGAGACCTGCCGCTCGTCGGATCCGCGTGACACACGGTGGCGCACGTCAGTCTATCTACGGTTCGACGACGGTCGCGCCGTCCTCGTGGATGCCACCCCCGACCTTCGGGCCCAAGCATTGCGTTTTGGCGTGGAGCGGGTTGACCTCATCCTGTTGACTCACGCCCATGCCGACCACGTCCTGGGTCTCGACGATGTTCGGGTCTACAACTTTCGTCAAGGCGCCGCGATTCCCTGTCAGGGAGACGCTCGCACGTTGGGTCAGGTGCGCCAAATGTTTGGGTATGTGTTTGACCCGTCGACCCCAAAGGGAGGGGGGCTGCCGCAGCTCACGCTGGCCCCCGTCGGTGGTCCATTCTCATTTGGCTCGACGGTCATGATCCCGGTGCCGATTCGGCACGGGCGACTCCCGATTCTGGGGTATCGGATTGGCGCGTTTGCCTATATGACCGACTGCAGCGAGATCCCGGAATCCGCGTGGCCGCAGTTGGAGGGGCTGGAGGTGCTCGTTCTCAACGCACTTCGACATCGCACGCATTCGACGCACTTCAATATCGACCAGGCGGTGGAGGCCGCCCGCCGGATCAACGCCCGCCAGACGTTCTTTACCCACATGTCCCACGACCTGGTTCATGAAAAGACCTGCGCCGAACTGCCCCCGGGAATGGCGCTTGCCTATGACGGGCTGGTGCTAACCGTGGGAGAAACCACCAGTGCGGACGCGCTGGAAGCCGCTTCCCGAGCGCTGTCCGACATGCACTGATGATGCCCGTATGGATGTGATTCACTATCCCGACGACACGTCTCCGGCTCAGTGGAAGGGCTCGATCGTGGCGCTGGGGAACTTTGACGGCGTCCACCGCGGACACAGCACGATCTTGGAACGGGTTCGCGCCCGGGCGACCGAGTTAGGGACTCGAGCCGGAATCCTCACGTTCGATCCTCATCCACCCCGCATCGTGCGCCCGGACAAAGCTCCGCCGCTTCTGATGACGCAGGAACAGAAGCTGGCCGCGGTGGCCGCGACCGGTCTCGATGGCGCCGCGGTGGTGCGCTTTACACCGGAAGTGTCGCGCTGGACACCCGAAGAGTTTGTCAACAACGTCCTCGTCGACTGGCTGCATGTGCGGGAAGTGTGGGTCGGGAGTAACTTTCTCTTTGGTCATGATCGCAGCGGGAACTTTTCGCAGTTGCGGACGCTCGGTGGTCGTTACGGGTTTATGGTCGAGAAGATCGACCCGGTTCGCTACAAGGAGTTTGTCGTCAGTAGCACGAGAATTCGACGACTGGTCATCGACGGCAACGTCGACGAGGCGGGGGCCTTGCTCGGACACCACTACACCCTTGAGGGCGAGGTCGTCACCGGGGCACGGCGCGGCCAGGCGCAGGGCTTTCCCACCGCCAACCTCCGGACCGCGAACGAGTTGGTGCCTCCCAACGGGGTGTATGCCACGACGGTGACCATTGATGGAGACATCTATCCCAGCGTGACCAATATCGGCGTGCGCCCAACCTTCGAATCTGCGGGCGCGCGGACGATAGAGACCCATTTGTTCGACTACGAGGGTGATCTGTATGGCGTGCGCATTGGATTGTCCTTTGTGCAGCGACTGCGCGACGAGGAGGCGTTTCCGGACGTGGAAGCACTCAAGCGACAGATTGCGAGTGACTGCGAGGCGGCCAAGACGCTGTTCTCGCGGATTTCGCTGTAACATACGGCGTTTGAATGAGTGACGAGATATCGCTCGATACACGAGCCCTCCAGTTTGATATTACCGTGCCATCCGACGAGCGGTTTCGCCCAGTGCTGGCGCCGATTTGTGAGAAGGTGGCCGGGCATGTGGGCTATTCGGAGACCGCGGCTACCGAGCTGGCCGAGGAAGTCGCCCGGGTCATCGACGGGCTCCTCGGCAGGGATGAGCTATCGTCGTCGTGCGACATCGACGTATCGGTTGTCACGACCGACCGCACGATCGAGTTTCATCTGGGAGCGAACGGCGTCCAGCTCCACACACTGACCAGGACGTTACCGGACGAGACATGACGGTTGCGGCCGGCCGTCTCCACTGCTTCCACGCCTGCCTCGTGACCCTTTTCGAATCCGTTGACACTCCGGGCAATTCTTCGTATCTGATCGTGTCCCATGCGTCTCTACAACACCCTGACCCGTAGTATCGAACCGTTTTCCCCGTTGCGGGATGACACCGTGCGCATGTATGCCTGTGGGCTGACCGTCTACGCGCGCGGGCACATCGGCAACTTCAGAACCTTCGTGTGTCTGGACATATTGCGTCGCACCTTGACCCACGTCGCAGGGTTTGGACTTCGTCACGTTGTCAACTACACGGATGTTGACGACAAGACCATAAAGGCCTCGCGTGAGGCCGGGGTGTCGCTGCGGGACTACACCGACCGATACATCGCTGCGTTTCGAGAAGATGCGGCGGAGCTGGGTATCGAAGCTGCGGATGACTATCCGCGTGCGACGGACGACGCCAACCTCAAGGCGATGGCCGAAACGATTCAGGCGCTCGAGACCCGAGGCCACACCTATCGCAGCGACGGATCGATCTATTTCAAAATCAGCACCCTCGACGGCTATGGGAAGTTGGCGCGTCTCGATCACGACGGGATACAGTCTGGTGCCCGCATCGACAGCGACGAATACGACAAACAAGATGCCCGTGATTTTGTCTTGTGGAAAGCGACGGGCCCCGACGAGCCGTCGTGGGATTTTGGTGTCGGTCCAGGGCGACCAGGTTGGCATATCGAGTGCTCGGCGATGGCACTGCGACTTCTGGGCGACCCTCCCATTGACATCCATGCGGGTGGCGTAGACCTCATCTTTCCCCACCACGAGAACGAGATTGCCCAGTCCGAGGGAGCGACCGGGCAGCCGTTTGTCCGTTTCTGGTTTCATGTCGAGCACCTCCTCTTGGCGCGCGGCAAGATGTCAAAGTCGGTGGGAAACGTGCTCAATGTGCGGGACGTGCTCGACGAAGGACACCGTCCGTCGGCGCTGCGCTACGTGCTGCTGTCGACGCACTACCGGAAACAGCTACGGTTTGCGTGGGACAGCCTCGAGCAGGCCGAAGAAGCCCTGACCAGAATCATGGATTGTCTCACCCGGCTCGCGACCATTTCGGTGGATGCGGAGCACCCCGAGATGACGACCCGAGTCGAGCAGGCTCGCACGGCGTTTGGCCGCCGTCTCCAAGACGACCTCAATACGCCCGGCGCGCTTGGCGTCGTGTTCGAGCTTGTGCGTGACGTCAATGCGGCCATCGACGCCGGAGAGATTGGCGTGTCCGACGCACGGACCATCCTGGCGATGTTCGACGAATTTGACAAAGTGCTAGGAGTCATCTCGCTTCGCCGAGCCGAAGAGGCCAGCCCTCCGGTGCCGGTCGACGAGATTACCCGCTTGATCGATGAGCGTCGTGCGGCCCGCGGTCGGCGCAACTTTGCCGAAGCCGACAGGATTCGCGATGAGCTCGCGGCTCGCGGTATCGTCCTCGAAGACGCCGCGGGTGGCACCCGGTGGAAGCGCGGCTAACCCCAGCGTGAACTCAGCGGCGGCGAGAGCGGCGTAGCGTGCGATAGCCCAATGGTCCTGGCATTGCATTCGCACCTCTGCGTGCCGACAAATCAAGACCATGAACTAGGAAGAACCGGGGAAGAGCTGGCGTGCCAGGAGCTTGCGCAAAGGGGGTACGCGATTCTTGCGCGTGGGTATCGGACGCGATATGGCGAAATCGACATCGTCGCGCAGGACCGGAGCGTGCTGGTCTTTGTGGAAGTGAAAACCCGTTCTAGCGTCGCCTACGGTGGTCCCCTGGCAGCGGTGACCCCGAGAAAACAGCAGCGCGTGATTCGGATGGCGCTCGACTATTTGGCCCGTCGGCGGCTGTCCGGTGTTCCGTGTCGATTTGACGTGGTTGGCGTTGCGGTCAAGGATGGCACCCCAGGAATTGAGGTCGTCACCGACGCCTTCGGACGGGGCGGATAGCTGAACCGCGTCCGCCCACGAGACGCGCAAAAGTCGCGGGAAAGGCCCTTCAGCTTGAAGCCGCGCCAGCCCGTGTGGTACCGTATTTTACGATCGGGGTGAGCGGGAATAACTCAGTGGTAGAGTGCGACCTTGCCAAGGTCGAAGTCGCCGGTTCGAATCCGGTTTCCCGCTCCATTTTCTCCGCGTTCAGCAATTTCCAAAAAACGGCGCCGTGGCCAAGTGGTAAGGCAGAGGTCTGCAAAACCTCCATCCCCGGTTCAAATCCGGGCGGCGCCTCCATTCTTTTCAACGACTTACGGGTGGGACCTGGCGCCGGGGCGCCAGGCGGTGGGCGAGTTGTGCCCGGAACTGTGCCCAGGACGATCCGGCCGTGTCGCGGCGCCCCCGCCAGATGTGCCCCAATTTGAGGTAGCGGCCGGGCGCTGGCAACAGAGCCGAAAGGCGGCGTCCGCGCCACAGTTCGCACCCGTGCGTTGCCCTCGTGCATACCGCGTGTGGAAAATGACGTGACGCTGACCGCACGAGAGCTGCAATCCGTCCTCTGGGAGGCTGCCAATATCCTCCGCGGCTCCGCCGTCGACCGCACCGACTGGAAGGGCTACATACTGCCGTTGCTCTTTTTTAAGCGGATCCGCGACGTATGGAATGAAGAAACCGCCGAGGCCGCCGAGACCTACGGCGACGCCGACCCATCACAGTTTCCCGAGGTCCACCGCTTCCGCGATCCAAACGATCCTCTGAAGATCATCATCGTCACGTCGAAGCTGCTGACCGGTTTCGACGCGCCGATCTTGCAGACGATGTATCTCGACCGCCCGCTGCGCGACCACACCTTGCTGCAGGCAGTCTGCCGCACGAACCGCCCGTATGGTCAGGAGAAGTCGCACGGTCTGATCGTCGACTACCTTGGGATCTTCGACGACGTGGCGCAAGCGCTCCAGTTCGACGAAGAAGGCATCACCCGCGTGGTGACAAACATCGCCGAACTCAAGGGCAGGCTGCCCGAAGCGATCCAGAAGTGTCTGGAGTACTTCCCCGGGGTTGATCGAACACTGACTGGATACGAGGGCCTGATTGCCGCCCAGGAGTGCTTGCCGAACGATGCGGTCCGCGACCGGTTCGCCGCTGACTGCAGCTGCCTCGCCCGGCTGTGGGAGGCAATTTCGCCTGACCCGATCTTGAACGAACACGAGACCGACTACCGCTGGCTCATACAGGTCTACGAGTCCGTGAGGCCTGTATCCAACACCGGACGACTGCTCTGGCACCGGCTTGGTGCGAAAACCATCGAGCTGTGATCCACGAGAACGTGCACGTCGAGGCTGTGCACGACGACCTGGAGACGCTCATTGTCGCCGCCGACCTGCTCGAGGCCGTGCTCGGGTCGCCAGACCCCAAGAGGAAGGGCAAGGAAGTCGAGATCAACGTCTCCCGACGCCTACGGAAGCATCTTCACGACCCTCGGTTCAAGGACCTCGCCGAGCGGCTCGAAGATCTCAAGCGCCGTCACGAAAAGGGGCTACTCACGAGCGTGGAGTTCCTGAAGTCGCTGCTGGATCTTGCCCGTGACGTTGTGGCAACAGAGCAAGCCAGCCCTCCCATCGAACTGGAAGATCGTGGCAAGGCTGCGTTGACCGAACTGTTCGAAGAGACCAAGAACGATGACACACCGATCATGGTGAAACGGGTCGTGAACGATATTGATGAAATCGTTCGGCACGTTCGCTTTAACGGGTGGCAGAACACGCATGCTGGTGAACGCGAGGTCAAGAAGGCTCTCCGCAAGACGCTCTTCAGATATCAGCTGCACCAGGACACCGACCTATTCGACCGCGCGTACGGTTACATCCGGGAGTACTACTAACAGCGTTCTCGACGTAGGTGCGTGTTCGCACGGCATGGTGCTGCGCTTCACCTCGATACCCGGACGCCCCCATCCTGCAGACGATGTATCTCGACCGGCCATCCGGGGGCCCGGCCGGCGACGCAAGCAGCAGCTGGTCTCCTAACGCGGTCCAACCCCTGTCAGGCTCGCAACCAAGTGCGCCCGAACCAAGTCGCTGGGAACGCGCGCTTCAGCCTCTTCCGAATTCTTCGGGGCCAGTGCCTCGGTCGAGGTCTCGCACGTGCTCCGAACTGTACCCGCGACCGAACAGGTTCAGTTTCTCGGCCGCCTCCCGGCGGGAGGTTTCGTCGACGATGGCATATCGATGGTAGATGGACTCTGTCTTGTGCCCAACCATCGCCATCGCCGTGGAGCGCGGCACGCCGGCCCGCTCGAGATTTCGGACGGCTGTTCGGCGGCGGTCTCCTTGACAGCATCGCCTACAACCCGGCCGGGGGCTTTCCAATCGCGCACTCATATTTCCAGTCTGATACGCCATTCGATGAGTTCCGTGTGTTCGCGACCAGGGCGAGCGGTGGCTGGGGCGTCGACGACCTCACCGTGGCCGGCAAGTCGAT
>CAUZIB010000043.1:0-35875 GCA_963579735.1 Vicinamibacteria bacterium
TGGCATGTGATCGGGGCCAATGGCATGAAGAGGGCAAGCGCGTTTAGCGCGGCGGTGTTGCTGGTGGTGGCCTGTTCGGCCGAGGGCCGGACTGCCGAGCCAAACGCCGCGGCTAGCGCCGGGCCTGTCACCAGCCAGGGTTTGCTCACCGGTGTGGTGACCGATGCCGCGGGAGGGCCTCTCCAAGAGACCCTCATATCCGCGACGGGCCCGACGGGGACTACCCTCGCAGTGTGTGACGCGCGCGGACGGTTCGAGTTCCGGGGGCTGGTTCCAGGCCGCTATCTGCTGCGCACCCACCTGGCCGGTTTTGTGGCCCACGGACGTCAAGTAGTAAATGTCTTTTCAGGACGCGCGACTGTTCACTCCGTGGCGCTGCATCGGCAGCAATCCGCAGAGTTGGACGATATTGAGCTGGATAATCCTCCGCTGGGTCCTACCGAGCTCGACAACGCTGAGTTTGTGGCCGCGGGATTTGCGGCTCGTCAGAGTCCGCGGCTGCTAGATTTGGTCGGCGTCACCGTCGTCGCGGTCCAGCCCGACGATACGTCGAGTGAATCGGGCGCTTCGGGCTCGCCGGCCGTGTCGGACGCCCCGACACCACACGATGACTCTGAGAAGGCATGGTGGCTACGTAGGGCTCGCCGCAGTGTGCTCAAGACGGGAGAGCACGGGCTCGTGGCGAACCGATTACGCCTGGGGGCGGGAGGCGGTCCATTCGATCGGTTCCAACGGCCGTTTCAGCGCTCTGTTGACTTCGTCGCCGGCGCTGACCTGTCGGCCGGGTTTCCTCTCTCCGGGCAATTTCACCTCCTGACCCGGGCCAGCGTCGACTCGCCATCCCAGCTCCTGTCGTCTGACATTCTCCCCGGCCAGGTTGCGTACGTTGCGTTAGGCGGTCCCGAGCAGAGTAGTCGCTGGGGCGTGCAAGGAGCAGTGACCACAGGGGATGCTGGGTCGTTCGTGCTTGCCGGGAGTCATGTGACGGAGGTGACCTCTCGTCACACGCTCACAGTTGGCGGGTCTTACAGCCGGCAGCATCTTCGCCGTGGAGGTGGCGACTCGCTCGAAGCGCTTGTCCCTCGTTCAGGCGCGACCGGCGTCGATAGCCTTGACCTCAGTCGAGACGCGGCGAGCGTGAGCGCCGATGGACACTGGACAGCCAGTTCCTATGTTGCGGTCGACTACGGCCTCAACATCGCTCGCTACGGGTATCTCGAGCAAGATACTCTTCAAAGTCCCCATGCGGTCTTCACGTTTACACCGCTCCGCCGCACCCGAGTGCGGGTTGCCGCGTCGCAGCGCCTCTTGGCGCCCGGCGCGGAAGAGTTTCAACCGCCCTCGCGCGGAGTTTGGCTGCCGCCGGAGCGAACCTTCGCGCCGCTGTCGTCGACCGACCCGCTACGGCCGGAGCGCACCCGGTATCTCGAGGTAGCCGTGGAGCGTGACCTTGGTAACTCCACGGTCGGCGTCCGGCGGTTTGCTCAGGATATCGACGAGCAGATGATCACGATGTTTGGGGTGGGGGCCCACCAAGTGTCAAGGCCCTCGGCTGACCATTACTACTTGGCGAACGCCAACGGCGTATCTGTTGATGGTTGGGGTGTCGTATTCCGGCATGAGGTTGCAGGCCGGGTGCGGGGAAGCGTCGACTATAGCCAAATTCGTGCTGAGTGGTCACCGTGGACGGTCCGCGGGCTTTCCCCAGGAACCGCAGGGATCCTGCGGGCAGGTCGTGAGCGATTTCATGACGTGACGACCTCTTTCGAAGTAGAAATACCAGAAACAGCCACACGAGTCTTGGCTCTGTATCGGATCAACTCTGCGTTTTCGATTGTCGATCGGAACGGTGGCGGGTTGACGACTGGATTAGACGGGCGCTTTGCGCTGAGTGTCCACCAAACCCTTCCGTTCTCACCGTTTGAAGGCAGCGAGTGGGAAGTGCTGTTCGAAGTTCGAAGTCTCTTTCGCGAGCAGTTCGTGGGCGCGTCGGTTTACGACGAGCTCTTTGTGGTGAGTCCGCCCAAGCAGGTTGTCGGTGGGCTCGTCGTCAACTTCTAGAGCCGTTCGTCCCGCCCGTGTTTTTTGCAACCTCCTCACGGGTTCTTTCACGGCCTACAGCCGATCCAAACGGTTGGACAGTGCATCCGCGATTTTGAATATTTGGCCTCGTCCGAAGGATGTCAGAAGACGGATAATCCCTTTAACGTCACCAAGTTGGGATTTGTCGGATCTACCCTCTGTCGGAACATCGTTTGCAGGGTAGTGATGGGCCAGTAGTTCGTCATCCGAACTTCACTGCAAGAGCACTCAGACACATTGGCATGACCGTTTTTCCCGAAGGCACCCGCGACGGGTCCGCATGGCTTCGCACCGGCTGGGCGCCGGCGCTGCTGGCGGTCGGGATCGTTGCCATACTCCTCTGTCTGGCTGCGGCCAACGTGGTGGTCCGTGCGAATTGGCACGAGGTTGAAGACGGTGTCTTGTGGGCCGACGAATCTGCGGGAGTGGTGGCCCGCGCAGTGGCGTCCGAGTCACCGGGGCATGTGGCTGGACTCGTTGATGGCGATCTTCTGTTAGCGATCAACGGCCTGGCCGTTGAGTCCCGGGGCGACGTGCTCGACATACTCCACGCGGCGACACAAGGCGAACGCCTTGGCTACACCGTGCTTCGCCTCGTTGATCGCCAGCTTTACGAGCTCACCCTCGAGGCGGCACCCAGTAGCGACATTCCCCTGTATTTCGTGCTGGTTGGCGTGGGTATTTTCGCGCTTTTGATCGGCACGTCTGTCCGCGTCAATCGACCCGGGACTCCAGCGACGCTCCATTTCTTTTGGCTGACCGTCGCGTTTTTTGGCGTCTTCGCGTTTTCGTTTAGCGGTCGGTTTGACCGCCTCGACTGGGCCTTCTTCTGGGCGGACGCGATTTCTACGCTGCTATTGGCCCCCCTGTTTATTCACTTTGCGCTGGTCTTTCCCGAGCGGCCTCTCGGTCGATGGCGTGACCGGCTTGGGCGCTGGCTCGCACCGGTCATTTATCTACCCGCGGTCTTGCTGGGGATGGCGCTCGTCGACGCCGTGACGTTTGGTCAGGGCCCCCAGCTCACCCGGACTGTTGATCTGATTTGGCGATTGGAGCTCGCATATTTGGCCACCTGCCTCATCGGCGGCTTGGCGACCATGATCGTCGCCTTGAAGCGCGTCCACTCAGTCACGTCCCGCCGCCAATTGCGGTGGATCGTTTCGGGCGCGGTCTTTGGCGGTTTGCCATCTACCGTCGGATACGCCATCCCCTGGTCGCTCGGTTTCGAACCAGGGGCACGATTCGACCTGCTGGTCGTTCCGCTGTGTCTGGTTCCTCTGGCGTTCGCGGCGTCGATCATCAGATACCGGCTGCACGACGTAGAGGTTATCGTCAAGCGCGGTGTGGTCTATACAGTGGCCATCACGGCCATGGCAGCGATCTATCTCGCGTTGGAACGACTTGCGAGCGAGGTTTTTCTCGAAGAATCGGATGGCCACAATTCGATCATCGCGTTTCTGGCCACGTTGGTCGTCGTGCTGTTGGCCGGCCCGGTAAAGAACGCGATCCAGACGATGCTCGACCGGGTGTACTACCGAGATCGCTATGACTACCGGCGGGCGCTGGTGGGTTTTGCGCGCGACCTCAGCCGAGACCTCGACCTTCATCGTTTGACCGAGCGGCTGGTCAGCCGGGTGGCCGAAACGTTCGTGGTGGATCGCATGGTGCTTTTTCAGGCCGAGACCGTGGGCGATTTGCCGGCGGACGGGAGTTTTGTCCCGATCCGTTGGGTCGGGTTTGATGACGCACCGCCGGCGATCGGCGAGGCGTCCACTCTAGGGCAGCAGCTACAAGGCCGGGCGACGCTGGTATTCGACACATCGTCGCAGCCGGACAGACTTTCCGAAGATGAAGGGGAGGTCTGGCGGCGCCATGGCCTTCGCTATTTCGTGCCGTGCGTCGCAAACGAGGGCACGATTGCGGTCATGGCCGTGGGGAGCAAAGAGAACGGCGAGCCGTTGAGTAGCGAGGACATGGGGCTTCTGGCGGCGGTCGGGGGCCAGGTTGCTACTGCGCTCGAAAACGGCCGGCTCTACGGACAGCTCCAGACGAAGGCCGTGGAACTTGACCGGATGCGGCAGTTCAGCGAGAACATCATAGAGTCGTTGAACGATGGGTTGTTGGTTTTTGACCTCGAGGGACGGGTGATCCGGTGGAACGCCGGTATGGAGCGGCTCTATGGCCTGACGCGAGCCGACGCCGTGGGTCGTCGCCTGGAAGAGTTGTTTGACGAGGGATTCGCCAGTCGGCTACGAAACGCCAGAGAAGAGTTTCCTGCGGGTACGGCGTTTTACCGCGTGGGTCTCCACGCAACGCATCGTGTCGTCGATGTTGATGCTGCGACAGCGCGTGCTCGCAGCGAGGATGTGGGTCGACTACTGATCAACGTCGCGACTGGACCATTGGTGACGCCCGGTGGTCAGACCAATGGCACGATGGTCATCATCGAAGACATCACGGTCCGTGGTCAGTTGGAGGAGCAGCTTCGAATTTCGGAAAAGATGGCCTCCGTTGGTCTGCTCGCCGCAGGTGTGGCCCACGAGGTCAACACTCCCCTCACAGGGATTTCGAGTTTTACGCAGATGTTGCTCGAGGGCGCAGACCCCGACCACCCGCAGACAAAGGTCCTCGAGAAGATCGAGCGGCAGACGTTTCGGGCCGCCAAGATCGTCAACGGTTTGCTCAACCTGGCCCGGCCGGGTCGTCCAGATGCCGCCAGTCCGGTTGATGTCAACGCTGTCGTCGGGGATGCCTTGGCGCTGGTCGAACCCCAACTGTCCTCGGGTAGCGTGAAGGTCCGGCGCGAGCTGACCACTGACCCGGTGAGGGTTGAAGGTGTCGAGTTCAAACTGCAGCAGGTCTTTCTCAACTTGTTCTTGAACGCGCGCGACGCGATGCCAAAAGGCGGATGGTTGACCATCCGGACGCGAGTGACCGACGATGAAGCGGTCGTCGAAGTGGCCGACACCGGGGCGGGGATTCCGCACGACGTCATTTCTCGCATCTACGATCCGTTCTTTACCACAAAAGTGGCCGGGCGTGGGACGGGTCTCGGGCTGTCTGTGACCTACGGGGTTGTCCAAGAGCATGGCGGGTCTATCGCGTGCGAGAGCCAACCGGGCCAAGGCGCTCGTTTCTCCGTCAAGTTTCCGTTGTTGACGCCAAACCGGGATCGTCGTCCGGCAGCGTCAGCGATGACGAGCGGATAGGCAAAGAACGGGCGATGAGCGTGCTTCAGAACGCCTCGGTCTTGGTTGTCGACGACGAGGAGATCATGCGTGAGGTTCTCGAGTCGCTTCTGACCCGCGAGGGCTGTCGTGTCACGCTGGCGACTACAGGCGAAGAGGGCATCGAACGCGTGACCGCCGAGTCGTTTGACGTCGCCATCGTGGACGTGATGCTTCCCGGCATCAACGGGATCGACACGCTCGCTGAGATCCGGCGGATCGACGACAACCTGCCTGTCATCATGATTACTGCCTTCGGAACCGCGGCGAACACGCGGGAGGCGTTCAAGCGCGGCGCGTTCGACTTTATCGAGAAACCCTTTAAGAACGACGATGTTCTGCTCGTCGTCCGGAACGCCGCCGCTCAGCGCCGGCTCTTGGCTGAGAACGAAACGCTCCGTCAAAGCCTTCACACCCAGAGTCAGCGGTTTAGCGACATCATCGGTGGCGGCGTAAAGATGCAGCGCGTCTACGCGTTGATCAGGCAAGCGGCGCCAAGCCGGACGACTATCCTTGTGCAGGGTCAGAGCGGGACGGGTAAGGAGCTTGTGGCCCGCGCGGTACATGCCAACTCGGCGCGTAGCGACCGTCCGTTTGTGACGGTGAATTCTGGGAGCCTCCCCTCAGATCTTCTCGAGTCGAACCTATTTGGCCACCTCAAGGGCGCGTTTACGGGCGCGATTGCACCAAAGAAGGGTTTGTTCGAGGTTGCTGACCGCGGCACGATCTTTTTTGACGAGATCGGCAGCGTCCCGATGGAAACGCAATCCAAGCTGCTTCGAGTGATCCAGGAACGCGAGTTCATGCGACTGGGCGGTATTGACAACATCAAGGTCGACGTACGGATCGTGGCGGCTACGAACGTTGATTTGAAGCAAATGGTGGCAGAAGGGACTTTTCGGGAAGATCTGTATTACCGGCTCCACGTAATCAGCATCGAGCTTCCGCCGTTGAGTGAGCGACGCGAGGACATCCCCCAGCTGGCTCAACACTTTCTTCAGCACTATGGGGTGGAAAATAACAAGCCTCGGCTCGAGCTACTTCCCGAAACGCTCCGGCTTCTCGAAGAGGCCGATTGGCCGGGAAACGTGCGGGAGCTCGAGAATGTCATCGAGCGAGCGGTTGTCCTCTCGTCTGGCGACAAGATTGGTCCCGACCTCATCCCAGACTCGGTGCGCGCCACGCGCGGATTTCGGCTCCCGGCCTTCGAATTTCCGCCCGAGGGAATTCCCTTCCGCAAAGTGATCGGCGACATGGAGGCAATGCTGATCTCTCGCTCGTTGGACGCGGCGGGGGGGGTTCAGAAACGCGCGGCCGAGCTCTTACAGATCAAGCCCACAACGTTGAACGAGATGATCAAACGTCATGGGATCCGCACGACTCGTCGGCGCGCTATCGATAGCGAGTCCGGCGGACGCCGGTCGTCACAACGAGAGCTGTCGCCAAAGCCAGATTCACCGAGCGGCTATCGCGAGCGGAGCGCTCAAGATCTCGCCGACATCATCGACAAGCGACTCAACTAGTCTAGTGGACTGTCGCCGAGAAAGAGGTGCCAACCGTGAGCCCTCACACCGCGTCAGAGCCAAGCACGCGAAAGCGCTACCCTAGCGTCGACGGGGGGACCGGCCGCTCGTGCTCTTTCTTCGCGGTGGACGGCGTCCCCGTGCCGCGCGATTCCCGCCGTCGCCCCGGCGGTCGCCGGTCACGTCCTTTAGGAGCTGGTCGTACTTCTTGAGGATGACATCCCAGCTGTATCGCGTCCGGACATACTCGCGCCCATTGCGACCAAGCGCGTCTCGTAGGTCAGCGTCACTCAAGAGCAGTTTGAGGCAACTGACAAACTCGTCACGGTTGGCATAATAGAGCCCAGCATTGCTTCGCTGACAGTGGTCGGTCAGCACGTCGGACCGGGCGTTGACCAGGACCGGTGTTCCCACCGCAAACGATTCGAGGGCGAGCAGGGACAGGCTTTCGTACGGGGACGGCACAATGACGACGTTTGCGGCTTCGAGGGCCTCGAGGCGTTCGATCTCCGAGAGCATGCCCGCAAAGCGGATAAACGGCACATCAGGAATGGGCATCAGCTTGACACCCATCAACGCGAGGGTCGCGTCGTTGTGCTCTGCGGTATAGCTGCTGAAATACTCAACCAGCTCTTCACACCCCTTGCCGGGGTCGATACGTCCACCATAGAGAGCCATCGGCCCATGCAGGCGATGACGACGCCTGAATCCCGCGCCGCGTTCGCGGAGGCTGACGACCGGGGCGGGCGCGCTCTCTTCTTCACGGCGATCTGACGAGGCAAAAGGTCGCACGCGGTCGGGTATATCGGCGTAATCGGCCTCTTCATCTGGGGGGGGCGCCGAGGCGTCTGCTTCGGGTGGAAATTCGGCGAATGAGGGCAGGTCGACGCCACACCCGACGACCTCCTCCGTTTTTGCACCGATGGTGAACAGCCGCCGGAGAAATTCCCGCTCGACCGTCGTGTTGAAGGCGATACCGGCCGGACACGAGAACACGTCCCGATATATCCGGAGACGTATCGCGGGCTCATCGTGAGCCGTGGGAACAAGAATGCTCTGCTGGGGCGAGACGGCGAGCCCGAGCACGGTCGGCGCGTACAGATAGGTAAAAAAGATCAGCGCGTCATAGGACCCGTGTCGCTGTTGGAGATAGTCGATCAGCCCCGGGCACCACGGTCCCTGTTGTTCCAGCCAGTCGCGCTCTTCGGCGTCGCTGTGCTTATTGTTGAAAATCCAGTTCGAGTACTCGTTGAACGATTCCAGGTCCCTGGTTTTCGTATTTTGGAATCGTCGAACGGTCACCCCTCGCACCCGATCGGTGCCTTCGGGATAGGCGTTCTCCCAGGTTGTGTATTCGCGCGCGCAGGTCGTGAGTACTTCAACTTGGTGCCCCGAACCCTGCGATATGTGCTCAGCGACGAGGCGGCAGTGATACTCCGAGCCACCAAGAATCTCGGCGCCATAGCGCTGCACGATGAAAGCGATTTTCACGATACGTTCCTAGCTCACCGGAGGGCGACTAACGTCGAACGCGTGCCACGAGTCCGTCGACCGCGCGCTCGGACACCTCCGGACGAAAATGATCAAGACGTCGGCGCTGGCCTTCGATGACGCGGCTGCGCAACGCATCATCGTATACCAGGAGTCCCAGAAGCTCGGCTGCATGTTCGAGGTCCTTTGGCGTGAAGCAGATACCCGCGCCACCGAGCGTCTCCGAAACCGCCCCGGCGCCATACGCCAGGATGGGCACATCCGAAGCCATGGCTTCCACGAGCGGCACACAGAAGCCTTCGTGTTCGCTCAGCGAGACATAGACCTGGGCCGTTCGGTAATACGTGGCCAGTTCGTTGTCGGGGACCTGCCCGACAAAGAGAAATCGGTCCGGTGGCATTCGATACTCGAGGAGCAGCGAGCGGACGGCGGCGTAGTAACCGGGCACGGCGTCGGTGCGGCCGACACAGACGAACCGGCACTCGGTATCGACATACCGCTTGTAGAGCTCGGCCAACGTCACGTGGTCATCGAGCCGCTTGTTGGGAGCGATCCGCCCCACAAACAAGATATTCATGAGCCCGTCTTCGAGAGTGGCGGAGAGCGCCGGGCAGGAGGGGGCGCGTGTGATGCGTGCGAGATCGACCGCGATTGGCAAAACGCCCGTTTGCTCGAACCCCAGGACCTCGAGCTCGTGTCGGTTGTATTCAGAGTCCCCCAACGCGAGGTCGACTCTTCCGGCGAGCGCGGCAAGCTCACGTCGTCCGTTGGTCGCCATCCGAAACATCGCCGCGTCGTATGGCGCGAAGAAGTGCGCCGGGGTGATGTTGTGGTACTGCAGCACGCGACAATGAGACAATGTAGCCAACGCTTCGCTCATCGGGGAGGGGATCGCAAAGTGGAGGATTGTCACGTCACCCTCGCGTGACTCGGGGGCCTCGAAACGCAGGATGTCTCCCACCAGGTCCTCGTCGATCGTCAGCGCGAAAATGTCTGCTGTATGACCCCGGGCCCGCAACAGGTCGCGCACGGCCCGCGCGCTATCTCCCACTGCATCACCCCGATGCGCGGCCGGCACCCATTGATTGATGACCATCAGTCGCGCCGGGGGCTCTTGGGGCGTTTGGGCAGCGCAGCATAGGCAAGAGGACGTCGTTGTCGTAGTTCCTCGAGGGCGTCCGTCCGCTCGACTTGCTCCCAGAAGTCGGGTACGACTGGCACCGCTGGTGCGCGTGGCAGACCGCGGACCTCGTCGACCACGTCCAACAGTCGTTGCTCGAAATCTTTGTCCCGCAATCGTCCCAGGGCTTCGTCTTGTCCACGGATGACCTCGTCATACCATGCCTGGTCTGTGGCCAAGGTGTGAATGAGCGACGCGACATGGCGCGGGTCGTCGCACTCGTAGAGGACCCCGGCGCCATCCATGGTGTCGGGGACTGCGGTCGACCGAAACGCGACGACGGGGAGACCCTTGTAGAACGCCTCGATCAAGGGGACACAGAATCCTTCGTGAGCGCTCGCCGAGAGGAAGATGTCTCCGATGTCATACAGCGCTGTCAATTCTTCGTTTGAGACATGGCCGATGAGATGGACATCCGGCACTCGAAGTTTGGTGATGAGGTCGTAGAGGGAGGCGACATAGCCTTCAAATCCGCCATGAGAGCCCACGAGCAAGAGCCGCGCCCGACGGTCGTATTTCAGCCGATAGGCTTGAAAGATGCGGATCAAATTGTCGATCCGCTTGTTTGGGATCATCCGTCCGACAAAGAGGATGTTGGTCCGGTCGTCGTCGAAGTCGGCCGCCAGCATGCGGTTCGGCGTCACGTCGAGGTGGGCGAAGCTCGGGACAACAGGTAGCACCCCGGTCCGGGCGAACCCGATTGCCTCGAGCTCGAGCCGGTTGTATTCGGAGTCTCCGAGTGCGAGGTCACACCGATGGGTGTATCCGCGAAGCTCCCGCCGTCCGTTCCAGCACTGCACGACGAGTGTCTCGTTGACACCCACGAAGTAGGACGGGGGCGTGATGTTGTGGTAAATCAACACCATGCGTTCAGGCAGCGCAAACGCGACGCGAGAGGCTTTTGACCCGATCGAGAAATGATGAATGAGGAGGTCGTCAGGGCGGCTGCGGCCCGGCAGGTCGCGGTAGTCATCGGTCAGGTGCTCTACTCGTTCCTCGGCCGTTTCCACATAGATCCGAGAATCGTAGCCGGCGGCCTGCAAGATACGTTGAATCCCGAGCGCCTCGTTTCCGATGGCATCCCCATAGCCCAGTGTAGCCATGACCTGGTGTACTGCGATGTCACGGGGCATGGCGGCTCAGGACGACCGGTCCGGTCGGAAGGCCTTCGACGACGGAGGCCGCCGCAGGAATGTTTCGTCGCCGCCGAGCGAGCCAGCCGGGAAGGGGCTCGATGCGCGTCGGCTCCTCTGAGTCGTCACGGTCTTCTTGCTCGAGACGTTCTAGCATCTCCAGATACTTTCGCTCGATGATCGGCCACGTGTACTGGCTGCGGAAATAGGCGCGTCCGTTTCGTCCGAGGCCGGACCGGAGGTGGTCCTCGGTTTCGAGCATCGTCAACGTCTCGCGGAATTCGCCGTAGTTCGTATAGTAGAGGCCCGCGTTGGCGCGTATCGCCTGGCCCCGAAGGACGTCACAGTGGCCATTGACCAGCACGGGGATGCCCATCGCCCACGCTTCCAGCGTGACCATAGACAGACTCTCGAAATACGACGGCATGATGAGTACATCCGCTGCTGCGAGCGCGTCGTATTTGTCGCGGTCGGTCACGAATCCGAGTTGCCGAATGCGTGGATCTGTCGGCACGGTCATCATCGGGGCGCCGATGAGTACGAGGTCAAGCCGACCCCCGGTCTGTGTGTAGCGCCGGAAATAGTCGAAGAGCTCGCTGCATCCCTTGTTCGCGTCAATACGACCGACATAGATGGCGAACCGTCCGTGAATATCATGTTGCTGACGGAATCGGGGCGCGCTGGCGCGTTCGGGGACTTCTGACCCGACCCCCACCACGACGCCAGGGGTGCTCTCTGTCTGTGCCACCCGTTGAATTAGCGCTTGTTCCTCATGGGAGTTGTACATGATGGCTCGCACTGCGCGGAACGTAGAGCCAAAAATGGAGACGCCGAGCGCGGGGTCGCGCTCCGCGGTCGGGACGAGCATCGCTCGGGACGCGACCCGCCGGATTCCGTGATAGGCGTGATAGTACCGGTAGCTGAAGAAGATGAAGTAGTCATAGGCAGCAGTCTGCTTGGCCAGGTAGCGCACCAGGGACGGACTGTTCGGCCCTTGGCTGCCGAGCCAGGCGAGCTCGTCGCGTACCGAATGAACCTGATGAAACACTCGGTCCGAACGTCGACCGAAATCGTCAGGGTCGCGGGGGCGAGCGACCGGGAACCGCCGAACGCTGAGTCCATTCACCTCATCCGGGCCCGCCCGGAGTTCGTTCCTCCAGCTGATGTAGTCTCGGGCGCAGGTCGTCAGCACCTCAACATCAGCGTGTCGCGCCAAGCGCTCTGAGACATATCGGGCGTGAAGCTCCGCCCCGCCGCTGAGGTCAGCCCCGTATCGCTGAACAATGACGGCCAGCTTCACTGGCCAGAAGAACCCTCGCCGCTCCCGCTTCCGCCTGATCCGCTATCGGCTGGTGCGCGAGACCCGGCTGGCGCCGCCTGCTCGCCGGCACCGTCCGCCGCTCGCTCCCTGGCGGGCTGAGACGAGCCGGTTGGTTCCGCCGCAGTGTTCGTCGAACCGGGTTCGCCCGCCGCGTTGGCTGCGGCTCGTTGGCCTCCAGGGGGCCGGCGGCCGCGTCTTCGTCGCCGCCGTTTGGGCTCGATCGAGCCTTCGGATGACGCCGGGGCGGCAGTCGCGTTCGGGCTAGCCGGCGGGGCCATGGTGCCTTCACGATACTCTACGACCGTCTCTAGCGCTCGGGCGCGCCGCTCAGAGAAATCCAGTCGACCGGCAATCGACTCCACCCGCATTCGGTGATTCTTCATCTCGATGGAAAGGCGGGTCATTTCCATGACCAAGTTGTGCATAACCTCGTAGTTGAGGGCCGCGACCTCTATAAAGTCGGATTGCGTCTTTACCATCTGCCTAAAGACCTCCGCGTAACGCTCGTTCACCTCTTGCTGAATGGTGAGGGCATGAAGGATCGGTCTGGGGTTAAAAATGAGCTTGACGAACGGGCGGGCGAGCTTCCGGATCAGGGTCAGGACACGACCGGTGAAGCCGGGGTTCGACCGATACACGATCTCCGGGTCGAAATCGAATGCCGGCGGTGTCTCGAACGCGATCTGAAACGAGGCCTGTCGCTCCTTGAGGCGTTTGCGATAGGACGCGACGAGGTCCGAGCGGATCGTGCCCGGATCAGAGAATCGGTCAAGCTTGAGGTTCGCGAGCTCCCTGATCTGTTCTTCAGTGTAGTCCGCGTTTCGCTTTTCGGTAAGCTGTGCGCGGATCTGTTCCATGATCCGCTCGACGTCGATCGATGCTGATTGGATAGAGAACTCGGACATCGCTAGGTCCCGGGTGCTCCTCGTCGCGACATGGCAGTGCGTTAGGGGAGATAGATGATGAGCACGACGGCGATCGTCCACAGCGCGACACACGCGAAGAGCGGCCGGTCGTGCAAGAGCATCTCGGTTGGGCTCCCGCCCCCGTCGTGCCTATGTACGTGATAGAGGTAGCGGAAAATGCCGTAGATTGGGAACGGCAGGGTCCACGTAAGTCGGTCAGTCCCAAGATTGAGAGTCGTGGCCGGGTCGGTCGTATAGAGCGCATACGCCACCACGGTTGCCGCCGCGACCATCGTGACGAGCTGGTCCAAAAGATAGGGGCTGTACGCAGACAGCGCCTGTCGATGCGTGGCGGCCGACTCGCCGAGCAGCACCAGTTCATGACGACGCTTGGTGAGCGCGAGAAACAGGGCGAGAAGGATAGTGCAGATTAGCAACCACTGGCTGATAGGGACGTCGACGGCAATTGCACCGCCCACCGCGCGTAGGACGAAGCCCAACGCAATGGCGATGACATCCAGTAACACGATGTGCTTGAGCACGATTGTATACGCCGCTAGCAATGTGACAAATCCGGCTGTCACTCCGCCCAGCGGGATGCTGATAAGAAACGCCATCCCGATCGACAGGGCGACAAGCAGGCCCGCGGCCGCAACAGCTACCCGGGGAGAGAGCCGGCCTGCGGCAATCGGTCGCTGGGCCTTTATCGGGTGCCGACGGTCTTCGCGTCGGTCTGCCACGTCGTTGACGAGATACATGGCGCTGGAGGCCAGACAGAACACGCCAAACGTCCAGCCTGACAACGCCCACGCGCCTGGGTCCAAGAGTCGCTGGCCAAAGATGAGGCCGGCAAAGACAATGAGATTTTTTGTCCATTGATTCGCGCGCAGGGAGATGATGAAGTCGAGCATCGGGGGCCGACTCGCCATGGTGACCGGTGGGCGGAACTGGTCGTCGAGACCAGAGGGCGGGGTGTCGGCGGTAGAGCGGGGCAGAGAATCCACGCGCCATGCGGCGCGAAGCGGGCGCCACATTTCGTGGCGCCCGCTCCGGCACTAGAAGCTCTTCAGCGCCTCTTGCTCCGTTTCGTACGTATCGAAAACGGTAAGCAGTTTTGTGATGGATAACAGATCCTCGATCCGCTTGGTCAAATTGAGAAGCTTCAGGTTCCCGCCCTGCCGACTTACAGTTGTGTAGGTCCGCACGATTTCACCGAGCCCGGCGCTGTCCACATAGGGTACGCCTTCCAGATTGAGGATCAGCTTCTTGTGCCCCTGCTGTATCAGACTGTAAACCTTGTCCTTCAGGAGTTCGTCGCCTTCGCCGATGGTCAACTTGCCTTTGAGGTCAAGGATCATCACATCGTCCGCCAGACGTTCTTCGATTTGCATCTTGCTTGTTCCCTCCGAAGCCTGGCGGACCGTACCATGCTCCTTTAAGCGGACCGTACCATGCTCCTTTAAATAGTGTCAAGAAACACGGGGGCGTCGCGCCTTCACCATGAAGCTGACTACTCGGGGTCGCGACGCATCTTTTTCCGACTGCGTTTGCGCGCGAGCGCCTGCTTGGTACGACGTTTGTCGCCAGGTTTCAGATAGAAGGAGTGCTTTTTGATGTCCTTGATGATGTCTTCTTGCTGCACCTTGCGCTTGAACCTGCGTAGGGCACCTTCGATCGACTCGCCATCTTGAACGCGAACTTCGGCCAATTGAGTATTCACCCCCTCTATCGTCACAGGTTGCTTTCCTGCGACTGTGTTCGTGGACTGTAGCAGAGAAATACTGCCCCTGCTCTGGTTGCTCTGCCTGTGGCGCAGTTTGCGGCGGGCACACGCGCGAAGTGGGCGCTCGCCTGGCCCAAGTGGCCGCCGCCCAAAAGGGCACGGCCAATCTTTCTCCAGTTAGAGTCCAGCTCTGTTAGAGTCCAGTGGGCTGCGCGATTTCGAACGCGAGCGCATGCTGAGTTCCCGCGACGCCAGCCTTCATAGAAACCGGCCGCTGTCTGCGCGTCGGTTGGTCTACGACTCCACGAGGGACTCGCGGATGTGCGATTTTAGGACGAAAGTGAAAGCTTCGTCAATCGTTGGTGGTTACGAATAATGATTCTATCAAAGTTCTATCAAGGTTCTCGCTAACATGCTGTATAAAAGTGAGATAGAGCGATGAGGGTCCTTCTTGTGGGCGGTGGGGGACGAGAGCACGCCCTGGCCTGGAAGCTTGCGAGAGAGGACAAGGTCGGCTCTATCGTCTGCGCTCCTGGGAACCCGGCCATGCCCGGGCATTCGATACCAGTCGATGTCGGAAACCCCACGGCGATCCTCGATCTCGCAAAACGTGAATCGATCGACTTCACGATCGTGGGTCCAGAGCTTCCTTTGGCGAACGGCGTGGCTGACCGTTTTGCCGAGGCCGGGAAGCCACTTTTTGGTCCCGTAGCCGCCGCCGCGCGTCTGGAGTCCAGCAAAGCGTTTGCCAAGGAGTTCATGGCCCGTCACGGGATTCCCACGGCGGAATTTCGTGTCTGTCACACGAAGCAGGACGCGCTCGACGCCTGCGAAACGTTGGGGTTTCCGGTGGTCGTCAAGGCCGACGGGCTGGCGGCCGGCAAGGGGGTTACGGTCGCCACGGAACGTCCCGCGGCCGCTGCCGCGGTGCACGAGGCACTCGTCTCAGACCGGTTTGGTGCCGCCGGACATACGCTGGTGATAGAAGAATGTCTCGTCGGTCCAGAAATTTCGCTGTTTGTTCTCTGTGACAGTCGGCGAGGACTGGCGCTCCCGGCGGCGCAGGATCACAAGCGAGTGTTCGACGACGACGACGGGCCGAACACGGGCGGTATGGGTGCGTTTGCCCCAAGCCCACTATGGTCCGACGAGCTGTCGGTTTTGTGCATGGATACGATTGTCCAACCGGTGCTCGACGGGTTGCGGGCGGAAGGCACCGAGTATCGCGGCCTCCTCTATGTGGGCCTGATGTTGACTGCGGATGGGCCCCGCGTCATTGAGTTCAACGTCCGATTTGGTGACCCCGAGGCCCAAGTCGTAATTCCGATGATCGAGACCGATCTCGCGCCCGTCTTGCTGTCCGCGGCCTCGGGTGATCTCGACGGTGCCGCCTGGCAGGTGACGCGTGAGCCTCATGTGGGGGTAGTCGTCGCTTCTGGAGGGTATCCGAGCGCCCATACGACCGGATTTCCTATTGACGGCCTAGACGCCGTCGCCTCGATGCCCGACGTAACCGTCTTCCACGCCGGTACTGCCAGACGCGACGGCGTGGTGGTCACAAATGGCGGACGGGTGCTCACGGTCGTCGCACGGGGCGCGACGTTCCGGAGCGCGATCGACCGAGCGTATGGCGCCGTCCGCTGCCTATCTTTTTCCGCCATGCACTTTCGGACCGACATTGGCCAGAAAGCACTCACCCCGGAGAGTGCGTGAATTCGTGACAGTGACGTGCGGGGAGCAACCAGTACGGCGTTGCTCCGATTCGGACATCACAATCGCCCGTCACGCCTGGCTGGTGTGGTCCAGCGGGGCAGCAGCGCTCGACACCTCGGGTACATTTTGGGGGCAACAAGCAATCGCCGTGAGTTGACGGCACACGGTAGAACTGAGCACGCAGTAGAACTCGGAAGGAGACACGGAGAACGATGGCGGCCGAGAGACAGGTTCAGATTCTCATGGGTTCGGATTCGGATGCACCGACAATGAAACGGGCGGTGGACGTGCTCCGCGAGTTTGGGATCACGGTGCACATGACCGTGGCCTCCGCGCATCGCTCGCCCGCGCGAGTAATGCAGATAGTCGCCGACGCCCCCAGCCACGGGGTGAAGCTGTTTATCGTCGGCGCCGGGGCCGCGGCGCATCTCGCCGGCGTGGTGGCCGCTCACTCGCCACTGCCGGTCATTGGCGTGCCCATCGAGTCGTCGCCGCTCCAGGGATGGGATGCGCTGCTGGCGACGGTGCAGATGCCGCCGGGGGTGCCGGTCGCGACCGTGTCCGTGGGGAAGGCCGGCGCGACCAACGCGGCGGTCCTGGCGGCTGAAATCTTGGCGCTGAGCGACTCGCGGATTGCCGGTGCGCTGGTAGCCTACCGGGAAAAGATGGCGGCAAAAGTAGAGCAGGCGGCGGCGAGAGTCGAGAATGAGAGCTGACGGGAGCGAGAGCCGACTGGGGTAGCTCCGACCCTTCGGGATCGGATTCAGTCCTCAAAAACCATCAGCAATAGCGCTTTCTGGGTGTGCAGACGGTTCTCTGCCTGGTCGAAGACGACAGAATTGGGCGCGTCCATGACCGAGTCGGTCACCTCTTCGCCTCGATGCGCCGGAAGACAATGCATAAAGAGGGCGTCCGGCTTGGCGTGCGCCATCAGGGCGTCGTTGACCTGGTAGGGGCCAAATAGATGTCGTCGTACGTCGACCTCCGCCTCGTGACCCATCGACGTCCACGCGTCCGTGTAGACCGCGTCGACGCCGCGGACTGCCTCTACCGGGTCCTGAAATCGACACAGCTCCGCGCGGTCGGCGGAGATTCGCGCAATATCGGCGTCGACAGTCGGCGGTAGCTCAAACCCGACCGGTGAGGCGACATGCACCGACACGCCAAGCATCGTCGCCGCCTGGACAAACGACGTGGCCACATTGTTGCCGTCACCGATAAACGCCACCCGCCGGCCGGGCAAGTCACCCCACGCTTCCCGGAGGGTCAAACAGTCGGCCAGGGCCTGACACGGGTGTTCCTCGTTGCTGAGCGCATTCACGATCCGTAGCTCGCTCGTGGCGGCCGCAAGCTGAAGAAGCCTGGCCTGCGCAAAGGTGCGGACGATGGCCCCGGCGACCCACCGTTCGAGACTTCGGCCGACATCCGCCAGGGACTCGCGCTTTCCTAGCGCAACGTCTGCCGCGGGGTCGATGAAGTCACCGCCTAACTCTCGGATAGCGATCTCGAAAGTGGAGCGTGTACGAAGCGACGGTTTCTCAAACAAGAGCGCGATGTAGGTGCCTTCGAGGGCCGCGCTGGTCGACACCTCGAGTCCCTGTGAGCGTTCGCGTTTTAGCGTGGTGGCGAGCTCGAGGTTGTGCCGCAGGTCTTCCGGGTCGAAGTCCAAGATCGAGAGAAAAGAGCGGCCGGAAAGCGAAGTATGCGTCATGTGCGATAGTCTGCGTTAATCCGTACGTACTCGGCGCTTAGGTCACAGGTCCAGACCGTCGCCTCGGAGGAGCCACCCGTGCCGAGGTCGACGCCGATATCAACCTCTCGACCTTTGAGATGCGCCGCGGCTTCCGGCTCGCGGTCGGCATACACCGCGTCGTTCGCAAAAAGGGTGACCGGGCCGACCCGCACTGCCGCCGTCGCGAGCTCGAACGCGACGCCGGCGCGCCCGGCCACGGCGATGAGTCGTCCCCAGTTCGGGTCACTCCCGTGGATAGCCGTCTTGACGAGAGGTGAGTTCGCGATCGCGCGGGCGGCGCGGTTCGCGTCCTCCGGGGTCGCGGCCCCGGTGACTTCTACGGCGACCAATTTCGTGGCACCTTCGCCCCCACGCACGATATCGCGGGCGAGAGTGCCCGCCACCGCCTCCAACCCGGCCATGAAGTGAGGCCACTGGGCGTCGTCGATATCCACGCCGCTTTGCCCACTGGCGAGCAGGAATACCGAATCATTGGTCGAGCATTCACCGTCCACGGTTATCGCGTTGAACGTTCGATCGCACACGCTGACCAAGGCCTGCCGGAGACGGACAGGATCGATGCGTGCATCGGTTGTGATGAAGCCAAGCATGGTCGCCATCATCGGCTCGATCATCCCCGCGCCCTTGGCCATGCCACCGATGACAAAAGTGCCCTGACTCGTCCGGACCCGCACGGCCGTCTCTTTTGGCGATGGGTCCGTGGTCATGATCGCAGTGGCCGCGTCATGGCTGGCATCGGAGCGAAGACCGGTCGCCGCGGTTTGTAGCCCGCCAACGACGGCGTTGGTATCCAGAAGGAGCCCGATCACACCCGTCGATGCGATGAGCGTTTCTTCGAGCGGGCATCCCACGACCGACGCCGTAGCGGCGGCCATGTCCCGGGCTGCCGTCATTCCCGCCTCACCCGTGCAGGCGTTTGCACATCCGCTGTTGACAGCGATGGCCTTCGCGACTCCGCCGGACCGACCAAGATGCTCACGCGACACGACCACGGGGGCCGCAGTCGCCTTGTTGGTCGTAAATACTCCGGCGGCCGCTGCGGGTTCGTCGGCCACGATGAGTACCAGGTCGAGGCCTTCCTTCTTGAGACCCGCGCGCACCGCGGCCGAGCGAAACCCCTCTGCGGCAGTGACGCCGCCTGCGACGTGCGTGAGCTGGCTCTGGGTGCCGTCTGTCATCTCGTTTTTTGTCAGCGCGGCCGGGGTCATGTCGTCACCGGGTGGTGAAGCTCCCACGCATTGACCTTCACCAGTGGTCGCCAGGCATTCATGCGGTATTTGCCTGGTGCCTTCCGGTCAGGGCTGTCAACCCGCCCCGGTCGAGCAACACTGCGTATTGTTCGCACCGTCTGAACCAGACACAGCCGTAGCAGTCGGTCGTGATCTTGTCGCGAATCCACCGATGCGGCACGATGGAAAAACCAAGTCGGATAAAGGCTCGCGGGTCGTGGGCAAACGCACACAAACGCGGATAACCCTGACGGCCTGCCGTCTCAATCATGCGAGTCAGGAGGCGCGTGCCAAGACCCTGACCTCGATACGCCTGTTCGACCACGAGTGATCGGATTTCGGCCACGCGGGGGCTGAGCCGCCCCAACTCGGCGCATGCGACGACCCGGGTCGGCGTGGCGGCGACAAGAAACCGCGGGATGTGCAGCTGCAGTTCGCCAAGCGCCCGCGGCAACAAGTGACCGCTGTCAACATTGTCGGTAATCAGCCGAAAGAGCGTTTCCGCGTCATTGAACTGCGCCTGGCGGACGACGACGTCTTCTGACGTCACGAACTCCGTATCGGATGCGCCTGGCGAGTGGTCGGTCACGGTCATGTGGCCTCGACGGCGGCGTCTTCTAGCGACGCGCTGAGCCGCGCCAGACCCTCATCGATATCACCGTCGCTGACCGTGAGCGGTGGGAGCATCCGTATGACCGTGCCGGCGGTGCGGTTAATGAGGAGCCCGCGTTCCAGGGCAGCCTGGACCATACGCTCCGCCACTGGCTCGTCGACATCGAGGCCCCACATCAAGCCGTCCCCCCGCACGCTACGAACCGCGGGGATAGAGGCGGCCAGGGTGCGAAGACCCGCTTCGAGACGCGTCCCGGCGGTGCCCACTCGCTCCAATAGTCCATTTTCCAACGCCTGCAAAAAGACAAGCGCCGCGCGACAGGCCAGGAGATTGCCGCCATACGTGCTGCCGTGGTCGCCAAAGTGGACGGCATCGGCGACGCGTTGACTGACCAACGCCGCCCCGACCGGCACTCCGGCGCCGAGCGCTTTGCCAAGCGACATGAGGTCGGGTGTGAGACCCAATGTCTCCGCATAAAAATGACGACCCGTCCGGCCGAGACCGCATTGAATCTCATCGGCAATGAGAAGCGTACCGGTGGTCGAAGTCGCGGTGCCGATGGCCTCAGCCATCGCGGCGGATATGGGCCACACGCCGCCCTCGCCCTGCATTGGCTCGACGATAATCGCCGCGGTCTTATTCGTCACGGCGGCGCGGAGAGCTGCGGGGTCGTCCGGGGACACGAAGGTGACCCCGGGGACCAGCGGTTGGAATGGCTCTCGATACGCCGACCCGGAGGTGACAGAGAGGGACCCAAAGGTACGACCGTGAAACGACCGTTCGAACGCGACGATGCCGGTGCGGTCGCGCTCGTCATGAGTGTGCCAGTAGCGTCGCGCGAATTTGAGACAGGCCTCCACGGCCTCGGTCCCACTATTTGTAAAGAACACGCGGTCGAGCCCAGAGATAGTGGTGAGCCGGCTGGCCACTTCGCCCTGGAGTGGATGGAAATAGAGGTTGGAGGTGTGGACCAGTTCCGCCGCTTGCTGATGCAGTGCGTCGGCGAGATCCGTGTTGGAGTGCCCCAGTGACGCCACCCCGATGCCCGATAGAAAGTCGAGATACTCTTTGCCGTCTGCATCAAACAGCCGCGACCCTGCCCCGCGCACAAACACCACCGGGATGCGGTTGTAGACCTGGAGCACGTGTTCGGCCTCGATGTCACGAACGTGCTGAGCGTTGACCGTCATGGCTTTCTCCTCCGCGTGGGTCGTGTCGCGCGTCCATGCGCGGTAACCGTGGTCACGCCGCGTGACCAGCCGGGCGCCAAAAATTGTCGATCTGTCCCGTCAACGATCAGCACGCGGTTCACGTCGCCGGCGCACGCGGTGCGACATGCGAGGAGCTTGGCGACCATCCCCGCGCTGGCATGGCCATCTTCGATCAGTCTGAGCAAGGTGTGATCGTCAACCGTCGCGATCGTCTGGCCGTCGGCATCCAGAACACCGGCGGTCGTGCCCGCCACGACCAACTGGTCGGCTCCGATACGTGGAGCCAGATCCGCTGCCAGCGTGTCGGCGTTGACATTGTAAATCCGTCCCTTGGCATCAGCGCCGAGGCTGGCGACAACCGGGATATGTCCCGATCGTGTGAGGTCTTCGATGATTCCCGGTGACCCGTTGCCGCTGGGCAACCCGACAAAGCCCAGGTCGACCGACGAGCCGTCTGCCGCGCGATAACGTCTGGCGCGTTGCACCCGCGTGAGCCCTGCGTCCACGCCGGTTAGCCCGACCGCGCTTCCGCCCAACGCACCGATCGCTGCCACAAGCCGGGTATTCACACGACCAGCGAGTACCCCGAGGACGACATCGAGCGTCTGGGCATCGGTGATCCGTAGCCCGTCCACTGCACGCTTGGTAAGACCTAGCCGTGCCATCTCGGCGTCGACCTCGCGGCCGCCCCCGTGGACCACGACCACCGGGCTCCGTGCTGCCTGTCTCACCATCGCCCGCGCGATGGCTCGCAAACGGACCGGCTCCTCCATCAGCTCACCACCGAGCTTGACGACGGTTGGACGACGCTTGGCAGCTGTCACGGAAGCAGCCCCGTTCGCTGGTCGAGACCGAGCGCGAGATTCAGACACTGGACGGCTTGGCCGACGGCGCCTTTTACAAGATTGTCGATGCACGAGACGATCACCACGCGTCCCGTCTCCGCGTCCAATTTCCAGCCTATGTCACAGAAGTTCGTCTGGGCGACGTGGATGATCTCAGGCAGATTCGCCCCCCGTAAACGCACAAACGGCGCGTCTTGATAGGCGTGACTGAAGACCTCTTCGAGCCGGCCGTTCGTCGTCCCCGGAGCCACTCGGGTAAAGATGGTCTCGAGGATGCCTCGATGGAGCGGTACGAGGTGAGGCACAAACGTCACCGCATGACCGAGCTCTTGTTCGATCTCCGCTCCGTGCCGATGACCGAAGACCCCATATGCGGCGACATTCCCGTGGCACTCGGAGAAGAGCGTGCGCACGTTGGGCTTGCGGCCGGCCCCCGAGATGCCAGACTTTGCGTCGATAAAAATATCTGTGTCCGGTGTCACCAACCCTGCGTCGACCAGTGGTTCGAGCGCGAGGAGTGCCGCCGTCGGATAACAGCCCGGGCAGGTGATAAAGCGCGCGTTCTTGAGCGCCGTCCGGCGTCGTTCTGCCAGACCATAGACGGCGGTTGGCGCTGTGTCCGGTGTCGCCGGATACCACTGCTGGCGCCGCTCCGGGTCGGTCAACCGAAACGCGCCCGAGATGTCCAATACCCGCACGCCGTGGCCGAGCAGCACTGGCGCGAGGCTGGCGCTGGCACTTTCTGGAAGCGCCAGGAACACGGCATCGGTTTCGGCCACTAACCGCTCAGTGGAAAAGGGCGTTAGCGTCCCCGGCCAGAGACCCGTGAGCGCCGGGAGCGTCCGCGCTTCCTCACCGGTGCTGGACGTCATGGCGACGGTGACTTCGACCGCCTCGTGACGCGCCAACAGGCGGATCACCTCTTGCCCCGCATAGCCGGTGGCGCCGACCACTCCAACTCGTGTGCTCATCCGATTCCGCGCCCTTGAATTCGAGATGGATATTTATGCACTGTCAGGACTATTTATACGGCGTCACCCGGGCTCGGGTCAACTGCGTTTTCCAACCGCCTCGTCGTGCGAGGGGCGCGCGGCGCCGAAATTCTCGGATGCGAAACCCGTTGTCGGGGTGTTTCTTGATATGTATACTAATTCGTCAGTATGAATATTTATCTAGCTTGCTGCTCGTGTCCGGCTGCAAGACACGAGTCTCACGCCTGACCACCTCAGCCGATGAAGCGCTATCGCCAGTCCGCTATCCTCGACCTGGTAGCCCAAGAAGAGATCCCCAGTCAGGATCAGCTACGACGACGGCTCCGCGCGAAAGGCTTTAACGCCACTCAAGCGACCATCTCTCGGGACATCAAAGAGTTGGGGCTCGTAAAGCGCGCGGCGGACGGAGCGTATCGAAAACTCGGCGTAACCGCTGACCCCAGGCGAAGCGCTGACGCCGTGCGCCGGGCGGTCGCGGAGTATTTGCGGCGGGTGGACCTTGTGCAACAGCTCTTGGTCTTGCGGACCGATCCCGGGTTGGCTCAGCCGCTGGCGTTGGCCATCGACGGCGCCGATTTCCCCGAGGTGGTGGGCACGGTCGCGGGCGACGATACGATTCTGGTCATCACTCGTCACGCGCGCGCCGGGCGGGAAGTTACTCGGCTTTTCGAAGGGTGGGCGCGCGGCTAGTGGCTCAGAGGGACGGGCCGCTACTCGATCACGAGGCACATACATGGAACGCATAGTGTTGGCATATTCCGGCGGTCTGGACACGTCCGTCGCCGTCAAGTGGCTCGCCGATAAGTATGACGCCGAGATCGTCGCAGTGACGATGGATCTGGGGCTGGGAAAGGAACTGGACGATATTCGCGAGCGCGCCCTGGCGGTCGGTGCCATTCGCGCGCACGTGGTCGACGTGCGTGAGGAGTTCGCACGGGACTACATCATCCCCTCGCTCCAGGCCGGCGCACTGTATGAAGGGAAGTATCCGCTGGCAACGGCGCTTGGACGTCCGCTCATCGCCAAGAAGTTGGTGGAAGTGGCTCATCTCGAAAACGCGGGGGTTATTGCCCACGGCTGTACCGGGAAGGGGAATGACCAAGTACGGATGGATGTGTCCACCCGTGCGCTCGACCCCTCGCTACGTGTCGTGGCGCCAGCTCGTGATTGGGGCATGACGCGGCCGGATGAGATCGAATACGCGCGGGTCCACGGTATTCAAGTGCCGAGCACGGTGGAGAGTCCTTACAGCACAGATTCCAACCTGTGGGGTCGGTCGATCGAGTGCGGCGTTCTGGAAGATCCGTGGGTTGAACCGCCGGAAGAAATCTACGAGTTGACGAAATCTCCCACCGCCTGCCCGGAGGTTCCAGCCTACGTGGAACTGGAGTTTGAGCAAGGAGTACCGACAAAAGTCAACGGCGTGGCGATGCCGCTGACAGAGCTGATCAACTCGGTGGAGACGATTGCCGGGGCGCACGGGGTGGGTCGACTGGATATGGTCGAGAACCGCGTGGTGGGCATCAAGTCGAGAGAGATTTACGAAGCGCCGGCCGCCACGGTGCTGCATATGGCCCATCGCGAACTGGAGACGCTCGTGACACCGCGTGACTTGGACCGACTGAAGACCGGGCTTGCACAGACCTACGCCGATCTGGTCTACGACGGACTCTGGTTCACGCCGAGACGAGAAGCGCTTGACGCGTTCGTCACCAATGTGCAGCGCCGAGTCACCGGTTCGACCCGGCTGAAGCTGTATCGCGGCGACTGCCGTGTCGTGGGAAGAAAGTCGGACCACGCCTTGTATGACCCGGCCCTGGCTACCTATGACGCGGGCGACACATTCGATCATCAAGCCGCCGTCGGCTTTATCAAGCTCTGGGGGCTCCCGGTGGAAACCGCCGCTCGCCGCGGACTCGCGATTCCGACGACCACGGCCGACCCGGAGAAAGGGTGACCGACCATCTGTGGTCCGGACGGTTCGCTGACGGCCCGGATCCGGACGTTTTCGAATTTCAATCTTCCTTTCGGTTTGACCGACGGTTGTTCGAAGACGATGTCACGGGCAGCATAGCCTGGAGCGAGGCGCTGGCCGCAGCCGGGGTTCTGACGCCCGACGACGCCCGTATCATCGCGACAGCTCTTGCCGAGATTCGCGACCGCGGCCGCGCTGACCCGTCGTTTCTGGAGGGCGCCGACGAAGACGTGCATGCCTTTGTCGAGCGGCAATTGATCGCCAAGGTTGGCGACCTCGGCCGACGTCTCCATACGGGGCGCTCGCGTAACGAGCAGGTCTCGCTCGACCTGCGTTTGTATCTCCGTCGGCGTCTGCTCGTCGTTCAAGAAGAGGTTGTCAGACTGGTGGCCGCGTTGGCAGGTCGGGCCGAGGCGGCCGGGCGGATGATCATGCCGGCCTACACGCACCTGCGGCGGGCTCAGCCGATGCTTGTCGCTCATTTCTTTCTGGCGCACGCCGCCGCGCTTCGTCGCGACCACACACGGCTCGCTTTGGCCCGTGAAGAAACTGATGCGCTCCCGCTGGGTTCAGGAGCCGTCATCGGGACCGCATACGCCGTCGACCCTCGACGCCTCGCTGCGCGGCTTGGTTTCTCCCGAGTGGTCGCCAACAGTCTGGACGCAACCGCCGACCGCGATTTCGTGTCCTCGACGCTACACGCCTATTCGCTGCTCATGGTCCATCTCAGTCGGGTGTCTGAAGACCTCATCATTTTTTCCGGTGAGGAGTTTGGTTTCTTCGAGCTTGCCGACGCCGTGGCGACCGGGAGCAGCTTGATGCCTCAAAAGAAGAACCCCGACCCGCTCGAGTTGATCCGAGGAAAGAGCGGCCGCGTCATCGGTCACCATGTCGGATGGCTCACGACGATGAAAGGGCTTCCGAGCGGTTACAACAAGGATCTCCAGGAAGACAAAGAGGCGCTTTTTGGCGCCGAGCAAACCGTGCTCGACTCCGTCCGGGCTATGCGGGTGGTTGTCGACACGCTCAGTATTCGGCCCGAGCGCGGCGAGGCCGCGGCCACCGGGATGCTGCTGGCCACGGATGTCGCAGACTATCTGGTTGGCCACGGATTGCCGTTCCGCGATGCTCACGAGGTTGTTGGAGCTGTCGTCCGTGATCTCATCGCGCAAGGTCGAGAGTTCGAGAGTCTGACTCCAACCGAATGGAAGGCGTATCATCAGCTTTTTGGTGCTGACGTCACGACTCACATCACTGGTCGCGGGTCGGTCGAAGCGAGACGCACTCCGCAGTCGACGCACCCGGAGGCGGTAGCGGCATCCTTGGCCGAGGTGCAGCGCTGGTGCGACGGCGACCGCGACCAGCCCGCGTAGATCCCGATAGCCAATAGCCCGAAAACCGAATGTGCGAGGCAATACGCCATGCGACACGCCCTCTGTTTGTTCTTTCTCCTGTTGATGTGTGGCGGCTTTGTGCTGCCCGTCTCCGCGCAAGAATCGTTCGATGTCGTCATTCGAGGAGGCCGGGTTGTCGATGGCTCCGGCAATCCCTGGGTGCAGGCTGATGTTGGCGTGAGCGGTGACCGTATCCACCGGGTCGGCGACCTGACGAACGCCGTCGGCAACGTGGAGATCGACGCCACCGGTCTGGTGGTGAGCCCCGGCTTTGTGGACCCTCACACGCACTCTCGGCGCGGCATCTTTCAAGTGCCCACCGCCGACAATGTTCTCCTCCAGGGTGTCACCACCGTGACCGAGGGGAATGATGGAGACTCGCCGCTTCCGATCGGAGCTCATCTCGACAGGATTCGAGAGACGGGTATCAGCCCCAATTGGGCAGTGTTTGTCGGACAGGGAACCATTCGTTCAGAAGTGATGGGTCGAGAGGACCGCGACCCGACGCCTCGTGAGCTCGACGAGATGATCGCGCTGGTTGAGACCGCGATGAAAGAGGGCGCGCTAGGGCTGTCCACGGGATTGTTTTACGTGCCCGGTGCGTTTACGCCGACCGAAGAGGTGATTCAGCTGGCAGCCTCGGCGGCCGGCTATGGCGGGATCTACATTTCGCACATGCGGGAGGAGGCGTCCGGTCTCCTCGACTCGGTTCGCGAAACCATCCGAATCGGTGAAGAGGCCGGTCTCCCTGTCCAAATGACTCATCACAAGGCGTTGGGTAAGCATGGTTGGGGGTTCAGTCGCGATAGCTTGGCGCTGGTCGACGCTGCTCGTGCTCGCGGAGTGGACATCACGATCGACCAGTATCCCTATACCGCGTCTCAGACCTCGATCACCGCGTTGTTCCCCGCGTGGGCGCAGGAGGGGACTCGTCAGGACATGCTTGAGCGGCTGCGGTCCCCGGAGATGCGTCGTCGACTCAAGACTGACATCGTGTGGCGGATCGTCAACGACCGAGGCGGTGACGATCCGGGCAACGTTGTCATCAGTCTGTGCGCGTGGGACCCGACGTTGGAGGGGCAGAGTTTGGCCGATATCCTCGACCGTCGAGGCGCAGAGGTCACGGTCGACGCCGCGGCGGAACTCGTCATGGAGATTGTCGAGCGGGGCGGGGCTCGCGCGGTCTATCACGCGATGCAGGAGGATGACGTCGAACGAATCATGCAGCATCCCGCGACGGCCATCGGGTCGGACGGCGGGATTTCCGTCTTTGGGCACGGTGTGCCCCATCCACGCGAATACGGCACATTCGCACGGGTGTTGTCGAGATACGTCAGAGAACGGCAGGTGTTGACCCTCGAAGACGCCGTGCGCAAGATGAGCTCGGCGACGGCGCAGCGGATTGGATTGCACAACCGCGGATTGTTGCGCGAGGGGTTTATGGCCGACATCGCTGTCTTCGATCTCGACCGCGTGCGCGATACCGCGACATTCCAGGATCCCCACCAATATGCTGTTGGGATCGAGTATGTTTTGGTCAACGGTGTGGTCGTGGTCGACCGTGGCCAGCATACCGGCGCCAGACCGGGGCACGTGCTCTACGGACCGGGTTATGAGCCGGCGGACAGTGCCGACCAATGAGTGACCCACGAGGGGCGATTCACTGGTTGCTTCCTTTTTGAAGGCTCTGCTAGACTGAGAAATCCTGCGCGTTGGCGTTCTGAGTTTGGTTCACGCTCGACAACGCACGAGACGACCCCACGCAGTGTCCGTATCATCGCTTTCCGTTTGGTGCTCGTAGAATGGAAGTCGCGTATTACTTTGCGGTCGACGGCCGCCGAGTGATGTTGCAAAGGTGAGAGATGACGACAAACACGATCCGATCGAGCCGATGACCGAAGAAAACCAGGCGTCCAGCGACGTCGAAGAGCCGACACCGCCCGCAGCTGAGGATGCGGATCCCGCGATTTCTGTAGAGGATGTGGACGAAGGTCCGGTCCGTCGTCCCCTGATTCGAGCGACCCTCCCCCACATAGAAGGATCGCAACCGACTCCCCGCGACCCTCCCGTCTTCACCATGCACCAGCAGCACGCGAGGCCAAGCTCTGGTCAAGGGCGTGGTGGTAATTGGAACGGGCGTTCCGGCAGGGACAATGGAAATTCCACCAAGAGCCACAGCCAAGAGGGTGGTCAGCCTGGTAAAAAGAAGCCAGGCTCGCAACGTCGCCGCGCGAGTGGTGGGACCAGCGATGGCAACAACGGTGCGAGTGGCAACAAGTGGCCCTCGCGTTCCGAGCCAAACGGTACGTCTCGGTCGACTGGCAATCGCCGCCCGGCCGCGCGTCGCGACAAAGGTCGGTCGCGCCAGTAGACGGTGTGACTCGTTTCACGAATTTGTGGTGCGGCGCCAGTCTGGCAAGGCGCGAGGAGAGAGCAAAATTGGGTATTCGTGATCGACGACCAACGCCGCCCGGCGAGATGTCGCGCCGGGAGTTGGCGGCACGCATGAGTCACATCGTTCGATAGCGCATGGGCTCGCTAAGCCAGACAAACGGGCTCGTCATTGGCGTCGCCAACAAGCGATCGTTGGCGTGGGCGATCGCCGAGGCCGCTGATGAAGCGGGCGCCACGCTTACGCTGAGCTACGCCAATGAACGCTTCGGCGAGAGGACCCGCGCGTTGGCTGAGACGCTATCCCGCTCGCCTCAGCTCGTTCAGTGCGATGTGACAAACGACGAAGAGATCAGCGCACTCTACGAAGCGATTGATAGGCAGCATGGTGGCATAGACTTCCTTGTTCACGGAGTGGCGTATGCCTCCCGCGAATCGCTCAACGAGCCCTTCGTAAAAACCACCCGGGCGGATTTTTCGCAGGCACTTGATATCAGCGCCTACTCGCTCGTGGCGTTGGCACAGGGTGCTGCGCCGCTCATGGAAAAACGAGGCGGGGGGAGTATCGTCACGCTGACCTATATGGGCAGCGAGCGAGTCATTCCTCACTACAATGTGATGGGAGTCGCCAAGGCGGCGCTGGAGGCCTCCGTCCGATACCTGGCGAGCGATTTGGGGCCGGAGAATATTCGGGTAAATGCTGTCTCCGCCGGTCCGATCAAGACCCTGGCCGCGTCTGGAATCTCGGGTTTCGGTCGGATGCTGGACCACCATCGCGAGCGAGCTCCTCTGCGGCGTAAAGTCGAGGCTGATGAGGTTGCCGACGCCGCCGTGTTTCTGCTGGGCAACGCCAGTCGCGCCATCACCGGTGAGGTCATGATGGTCGACGGCGGATACCACATTAGCGGTATGTAGCTCGTGGTCGGTTACCGCCGCGTGCGCGGTGTCGTGCTTCGCCTCGCCCACGCACGGGTGGCGGCGACGGTGAGCGGGCTCACCCTCACGATCTGCTCCGCCGTCCTCATGACCTTCGACTTTGCCTGGGAATCGTGGCTAACGGACGGTCTTGGGCTCGTCCTTGGTGCGACTGGGGTGGCCCTCATCGCGATGGGGCTCGGTGGTCGACAACCCGACTGGATCGACCCGTAATCCCGGCTGCTCTTACGGGCGGTTCTTCCTGCCCCTTTCGTGCAAGGAAGGACGGTCTGCGCCAGCTGCGGTGGGCGCAGGATGGCCCCAACGGGCCGCGCACCTGGTCGACCACGTGACCCCTGATGTGCCGGTTCAGCAAGGCCGCCGCCGTCAAGCGCCGGTAGCACTCTCGACCGATCAATCGCGTAACCTAGACAACCCAACAAACCTGTCTACAAGATCGGATCAGGGCTAGTTGTCCAGCACCACGACGAGAGTCGTTCCGCCGAGCCGCGGAAGGCCCCGCCACTTCCCACGCAGCGTGCGGATTTCCCGCAATGCGCGCTCCCTGTCCCAAAACATCGTAAAGACGAAGTCGAGATGTCCGGTGTCGGCATATGCTGGCACGACATGATTGGCCATGTTTTGAAAGCGTGGGGCAAGATACTCAGCGGCTTGCGTCCCGTGCTTTCCATCGAGATCACGCGCGAATGCCCGCTGCGTTGCCCAGGCTGTTACGCCTACGGCGACGACCACCTTGGCGGCGCGCTCTCTCTCCGTCAACTGAGTGACTACGCAGGGGGACGAACTGGTCGAGCGTTTCTTTTAGGTCGTTGACGAGCACAGGCCTCTGTATGTCTCGATCATCGGCGGCGAACCGCTTGTGCGCTTTCGAGAGCTCAACCGGATCCTCCCCGCTTTGTCCGAGCGGGGCGTCCACACCCAGGTCGTAACCAGCGCCGTTCGGCCAGTCCCCGAGGAGTGCGTGGTCTCAAGAACTTGGAGATCTCGGTGTCGATCGACGGGCTGCAGCCCGAGCATGACGCCCGGCGCGCGCCGGCCACATACGATCGCATCCTCAAGCACATCGAGGGGCACAATGTCACGGTCCACTGCACAGTGACCCGACAGCCGGCGCGGCGACCCGGGTATCTTGAAGAATTCGTCACGTACTGGTCGGCGCGCGACACGGTCTCGAAAATCCTTGTGAGTCTTCACACCCCACAGGTAGGCGAGATCTCCGACGAGCGTCTGACAGTGGCGGATCGCCAGAGAGCGATAGACGATCTCCTCTCGCTGCGCGCGCGCTTTTCGAAACTGAAAATGTCAAAGGCAATGATCAAGATGTTCGCCACCCCTCCGGCGTCGCCCGCTGAATGCGTTTTTTCACGGTTGACAACCTGTCTCTCCGCGGACCTCCAGACTGGGATAACACCCTGCCAGTTCGGCGGCGCTCCGGACTGTGCCGACTGCGGGTGCGCCGCGTCGGCCGGCTTCAGCGCCATCGGCGCGTACCGGTGGCCGGCGTGATACCGCTTAGCGCCCTTTTCGCCAGGTCGCTGGCTGTGGGGGGCACCATCGCCCGTCATCGGCGGCGCCGTGATTGATCGGGGGGCTCAAGTATCGTCTATGGTCCCTTGATGTGTTTTCAGGTTCTGACTGCCGAAATGTCTCATGAAACCAACTCCTTCAGTCTTCAGGAGACCGACGAGCAGGCCTTCCGGAACCGCTATGTGATGATGGGCCCAGCGGCGCTCGCCGAGCGCGGTGCCGCGAATACCGAACTTGCTGGCTTCCTCACAGCCGGTCGCGCCCATGGCTGGCAGGTCAGTCATGTCCTCAGTGCGGCTGCTGGGCCAAGCGGTAGAGTCACGCGGGCCACGTTTAACTGGCTCTGTGATCCGATACTCGCCGCAATCACTCAGCGCCGATTCGACGGACTGCTGCTGGGGCTGCATGGGGCGATGGACCTTGACTTATGTGAAGATGGCGAAGGTGAGCTGCTTTCGCGTATCCGACGCGTGGTCGGTGAAGCAATGCCAATTGCCATCACGCTTGACCCCCATGCGAATGTCAGCCATCAGATGGTTGCTCTCGCCGACATCGTGGTGTCGTTCAAGACCTACCCTCACGTCGACATGCATGACACAGGTCGTCACGCCGGTGAGATTCTGCATAGGACGATGGCGGGAGATATTACACCGCGCACCCTGCGTGTGAGCCGGCCGATGCTGGAAGAGGTCAATGGCGGGCGTACCGATATCGGCCCGATGATCGAGCGCATTTCCGCCGCGCGGGCGTATGAAGAACGACCGGACGTATTTGCGGTGAGCATCAATGCAGGCTTCGCCAGTGCTGACGTTGCCGAGGTCGGTCCAACGGTATTGGTGACTGGTCAAGGTGATTTTGCCGCGCACACTGCCTTCGCCGAGACCATCGCTGATGACATCTGGGCCAGGCGCCATCAGGTACTAAACGACTATCTGAGTGTGGAGGATGCCGCAGCGATTGCGGCCACCTATCAGTCGAGCCACGGGCCACTGATCATTGCAGACTACGCGGACAATCCGGGTGCTGGCGGCTATGGCGATTCAACCGATCTCTTGCGCGCATTGCTTGATGCCAGGGTGGAGAATGCCTGCTTTGGTCCCATGGTGGATGGTGACGTAGTGCGGGAACTGCACGCTGCAGTCATTGGAGAACGGATTGACACATCCCTGGGTGGCAAGACGGAGCCACGCTTCGGGGGTGGGCCACTTGCCGTTGAGGCGGAACTTGTGTCTGTCAGCGACGGGAGCTTCACCGGCGACGGGCCGATGATCGATGGCCTCAGCGGCAGTTTCGGTCCGAGTGGCGTGCTGCGCGTTGGGGGTATCGAGATACTGGTCGTGACCATCGCCCGCCAGATACTCGACTTACAGCAGTTCAGAGCCTTCGGTGTCGAGCCGCGGAGGAAGGCAGTGGTGGCGCTACGATCGATGCAACACTTCCGCGCCGCATTCGAACCGATTGCTGGACAGGTGATCGTGTGTGATAGCGGCGCACTGTGCACCCCCAACTACGACCGGCTGCCCTATCGCAATGTACCAAGACCGATCTTTCCTCTTGATCGAGACATGACGATAGTGTCTGTATCGGCCGAGTGACGGCGGCCACTAGACACGCAGGGGCGCCGCGGCGACCACGGGCATGTGGCCGCTCGTGAGCTTCACAACCTTGGCGACGAAGGGTGAGGTCATGGCGCGGACGAGCGCGCTGTAGTTGAGCTGGAACTGAACCTCACCGCCGACCCTCAGGTGGGAGCCGCTGGAGTCTGCGATGAGATGGTCGCTGCTGGCCCCGAGGACGACGATTCCGGGTGGCGGCCGGAGGCCGTCAGGGTCGGTGTCCTGGTGCCCGATGGCGAGGATCGTCTGCGAGATGCAGCCCCGATCAGTCACGGGCCGCTTTTTCCCGAACGCGGTTTGTTCGATCGTGCCCCATGGTCGCGATGGTTTTTCCTTCAGTTCGATCACTTCGGCGACCAGCGTGATGGCATCGGTGTGCAACCCGTGGATGGGCTCGCGACGTAATGGCTCACGACCGAGGAGGATCGATTCACCCAAACGGAGATTGTTGACCCGCTCAGTGTCTGCGCCGCCGAGTACCCACCGAAGGCTGCCGGAATTGCCTCCGGAGATGATGCCGAGTCTCAGGCCGAAGGTCGCTTCTATTGAGTCCGCGAGTTCTGACAGCTCAGCCATGTTCTTCGCGTCGGGCGCTACGCCGCTGCGACAGGCGAGGTTGGTGCCGATGCCCGTGAGCGCGATGTTCGGGAAGCGCAGCGTCTCGCGCACGGTGTGCTCGAGGTCGCCGGGCATGACACCTTCCCGAAGGTCTCCCAGCTCGACCATCAGCACGATGGCGTGTGTCTTTCCCGCTTCCGTCGCGGCAGAAGAGAGCGCGCTGATCACGTCGATCTCGGTGTTGAAGCTCACGTCGGCGTGTCTGACGACCTGGCTCGCCTGGCCGAGCATCGGAGATCGAATGAGCGTCATCGGCGCTGACACTTGCTCGCGACGCATCGATTCGATGTTCTCGATACGGGAGTCGCCGAGTGCAGTCACGCCCGCGCGGAGCAGCGTGTTGGCGATGGCGGGCAAGCCGAGGGTCGCCTTGGTGACGCCCGTGACCGAGATCTGGCGCTCGGCGAGCGCGTTGACGAGGGTGCGTGCGTTGTGGTGGATCTTCTCGAGGTCGATCTCCAATCGCGGCGCGGTCATCAGGCCACGACAGCCGTTTTCTCCTCGAGCTCTGGAAATGCCGAAAATACCATCTCCACCAGGCGTTCTGGCGACCGGGTGAGCGCATCGGTGGCGGGGATGCCGAGTTCGCACTCATACCGCGTGATAGCCGCGTCGACCTGGGCTTCGGTCATGTTCTCGTGGTTAATCGTGAGGCCAATGACCTTTGTCTCAGAGAACGTCTGGATGAGATTGATCTCGGAGGCGGGCTTCGGCATCGCCATCTGTTCGTAGTCGCAGCGATGGGTCCGTCCCGGTGCGTGCTGCAACACGACTCCGTGCGGGTGACTGCCTCGAAGAATCAGGCTCGATGTCGAGTAGGCCGGGTGACTGAGCGCGCCTTGCCCTTCAATAACGATCACATCTGGGTTCTCGCCCTCGAACGCGTCGACGATGGCGGCTTCCATCTCGCCGGAGCAGAACTGCGATGGGACCGCATCGAGCGCGACGCCGTAGCGGGCTCCCTGGATCAACCCGGTTTGGCCCGTGCCCACCAGCACCGTCTTCACGCCGTGGGCGTTGAGGGCGCGGGTCAGGACGGTGGCTGTCGTGCGCTTCCCTATGGCGCAGTCGGTGCCCAGCACGGCAATCCGCGGGCAGGTGACCTCGGCGAGACGACCACTGAATATCCGGAGTTCCCTCTTCGGACGGGGCTTTCGGACGTCCAGAATTTTCACGCTCATCGCCGCACTGGCCGCGGCAAATTCCGGGTCGTCGTTCAAGAACTCATGGAGACCGTTCACGATGTTCATCCCGCAGTGCATAGCCTCCAGTACGAGGCCTCGCTCATGTGTCGACAACATGCCAGTCGCCGGTGCGATCCCGAAGATGAAGTAGTCGGGTACGGCTCCGACGTGAGCGAGTGCGTCGGCGAGGTCGCGTCGGATGGGGATGGCGTTCGGCTTCTCCCCGAGCACCGTGCCTGAATCGAGACCGGCTTTCTCGCTGTCGATGACCGACAGGATCTCGTACCGCTCCGAGTGACGGACGAGACCGTTCGCGGTCTTGCCGTCGATGGCACCAAAATTTGCCTCGCAGTAAACGACGGCGGTAGCAGTGCTCGGTGCCCGACCCACAGAACGGCTTGCTGAAGACGCGCGCGGCCCGCTGCCGTTCCCGCCGCGGCCCAGCGGGGGCACGACCAGTTCGTCGGAATACCAGGAGTCGCCGATGCGGTTACGCAAGGACTGTTCGGATTGTGCAGGTTGCGTCATTGCTGTGTGCCTTTCACCCGGGCGCATATGGCCGGTTGTCCTTCCGAACCGGACGTCATCCATCCGACTACCATCCGCTGACCAAGATGGCGCCGCAGTGGGGGCAAACACGCGCAAGTTTGATGATCCCCTGGCCGCAGTACGAACACGTTACTGGCTCCCTTGCGGGCGAGTCGGTGTGAAGAAACAGCACGGCAACCATGAGAGGGCCCAAGAGCAGGCCGCCGGCAACACATTTCTGGATCGAGAGCCCAAAACGCGAAGCCACGAGGTACCCAATCGCTACACCGACGACCGGCCATAGCCACCACAAAATGCACACCCTCCCTTGGATCGATGTTCTTTCTGCATCATCGGGCTACAAAGGGTCCGGGCAATAGACCGCTCTGCGCCGCCTCGACGCGGGAATCCTGTCGTCCTTGCGATATTTGGAAATAGTGCGACGGGCGAGGACGAGTCCTTGTTCCCGGAGCGCGCACGCAATCCGCGAGTCGCTGAGCGGCTTGCGCGAATCCTCAGCGGCGATCGTCTGTTCAAGCATCATCGCCGTTCAACCTGACACGCCTTTCCGCTCGCGGTCCGTTCGGACTCTCGCCTGCGAGGAGGCAGAGCTGTAAGATAAGCCGCCCATTGGAAGCGTGGATCGGTCTCCGGCGCCTCCGCTCGCCCGTTGCAAACGTCCGCGTCTATCTTTCCGCGTGAACCACACAACCTTCCCGTTGCCGAGGCCCCGAAGAACGGGAAGCAGATAACCGGATTTAGTTT
>CAUZIB010000044.1:0-35794 GCA_963579735.1 Vicinamibacteria bacterium
CTCGCGCGCGCGTTGGGAGGGTGACACCCTTGTCGTCGACACCACGAATTTCAGTAAAAAGACAGACTATCAAGGGTCGCGTGAGAACTTGCATCTCGTCGAACGCTGGACGCGGCTCGACGCCGCGGCGATCGAGTATGTGGTCACGATGGAAGACCCGACGACATGGACGAGTCCCTGGACCGTGGCCGTCGAGCTGAGTCAACAGGACAACGCGGCCAATCGGTTCTATACCGAGCCCCGCTGTCACGAGGGAAACTATGGTCTCCCGGGGTTGCTCGCGGGTGAGCGGGCGATGGAGCGGGCGTTTGCGGAGGGCACGGGTCCCGACCCTGCGACGTTGTGCACGGCCGGATGCGGGGGATTTGCTGCAGGTTATGCGGACAGCGGTGCGGAGGCGAATCCGCTGCAGAGGTGAACGCGATGCGATATCTATTCACAGGCTCGAAGATGAGCGTCGCCCTTGTTTTGGCGGCGGCGTCGGCCGTGGTCGCGATGTCGATGACCCGTACCGCTGGGCAGGCAGTCCGGTCAGCACGCACCGTGGACGAGAAGCCAAACTTCAGTGGGATTTGGCAAGCCAATAACGAAGCCAACTGGGACCTCGAAGCCCACGCCGCGCGTCCAGGCATGGTCACGCAACCGGGACCCTATCCGTTTTCCTTTGCGGAAGTCCCGGCGGCACCAGTGCTTGCGCTGGGCGCGGCGGGTGGCGTCCCGGGGTCGATCGGCGTCGTCGAGGGCGACGGCCAGATTCCGTATCTACCCGAGGCGGCGGCCATCAAGCTGGAGAACGCCGCACACTGGATCGACCGGGACCCAGAGCTGAAGTGCTATCTCCCGGGTATTCCGCGGGCGATGTATATGCCCTATCCCTTTCAGATCGTCCAGAGCACAAACAAGATCCAGATGGCCTACGCATTTACCAGCACGGCACGGACGATCCATCTCGACGATGTCGCGGGGCCGCCCGACGATACATATATGGGCCACTCGGTCGGTCGCTGGGAGGGGGACACCCTCGTGGTGGATGTGACAAATTTCAACGGCCGGAATTGGTTTGACCGAGCCGGGAACTTCCACAGTGCGGCCTTGCGTCTGGAGGAACGGTTTACGCCGATCTCGCCGGATGCCATCCAGTATGAAGTCACGATCGAGGATCCCAACGTCTTTGCGCGTCCCTGGCGGATCTCCATGCCAATCTATCGTCGTCTCGAGCCAAACATCCAGCTGCTGGAATATCGCTGTATCGAATTCGTAGAGGAGTTTCTCTATGGACACGTGCGCAAGGAGCCGTTGGTCCAGCGCTGGGAAGGAGAGACCTTGATCGTGGATATTACGCGGAAGGTCCCACCCGGCAATGAGTTTTACGACTGGTATCGAAAGTGACCGCGACGATGATGACTCTGACCGCGAAACTCGTAAAAGTAAGGGGTGCCGCCATGCGAAGACAGCTTGCCGTGACAATCGCCGGAGTGGGTGTGACGCTGGCACTGACCGCGGCGTCGGTTGTGGCGCACCATGCGTTTGCCGCCGAGTTTGACGCTGATCGTCCGGTGGATGTCGAAGGCACGGTCACCAGGATGGAGTGGGTGAATCCTCATATCTGGATCCACATGGATGTCGAGCAACCGGACGGCACGGTGGAGAACTGGGCGTTCGAAGGCGGCACCCCAAACGTGCTGTTCAGGCGTGGGTTTACGAAGGAGTCGTTACTCCCGGGCACAAGGATTGTGGTGGATGGGTATCGGGCGAAAGATGGGACCAACCGGGCCAACGGCCGGGACATCACGTTTACGGATGGCACAAAGTTGTTCCTCGGCTCGTCCGGGACCGGCGCCCCGTATGAGCTGAGGCCGGAGAATACCCAGAACGTCCGTTAGCCGTCGCGTCGGTCACTCACGCGCCCGCTCCTGTCCCTGCCGGAAGAAGATTCGGAACCACGTCGAGCGTGGCCACGACGCCACGCTCGACCCCAACCGGAGCTGGACCCCGGGGATGGGGCAACACCGTGTTCCTCGTGTCCGCCGCGCCTCTACCGCCCGGCGGACGGTTCCCTCGCGTCTCGTCCGTCGAGCGGGGCGCCCGTGCCGGACGAACCGAGAAACAGCTTGCTCCCGTCAGCAAACGTCACATCTCGTCCGTTTGCTCGTTGCGACCCATCCTTCGCGCGAAATCCCTCGACAAACACCTCGGTGCCGGCCAGCAATGATGCTCGGGTAAATCCGCGACGGAGGAGCGATGTCGGAGGGCCGCCCTCGATCATCCAGCGCTCTTCGTTGCCGTCCGATTGGGTCACGTCGATGTGGATCCAGGTGTGCGGGTTGACCCATTCCATTCTAACCACGGTGCCGGTGAGCTCGACCGGGCTGCTTGCGTCGAACTCCGCCGCAAACGCGTGATGGGCCTCCACGGGCGCTGCCGTGAGTGTAGAAAGTAGTACGCCGACGCCGACGATCACACCTGTCGTTGTTGCTCGCATTGCCGTTACCTCCGGTCCTGGCGCGACGCTTCCCACTGCCGCAACTGTTCTTGCTTTGCTCTTAACTCTCGCTCGCGGATACCCGCCTCTCGCGCGGCCTCGTCGAGTGCCCATTCACGATCCGTGTTTGCGGCTCGGATTGCGTTCACCATGCCGTAGTTATGCTCGTGACAGGCATATTCAAAGAGTCGATCCTGATTGCCTTCGACCGCCCACGAGTCGAGCGTGAAGTAGTTGACGGCGCTCCACGGGCTGACAAAGACCGCAGGGTCCTCGACGGTATACCGATACTCGAGCGTGTCCTGATTGATTCGGGTGAAGCGTTCCGTTAAACGAAATGTTTCCCCAGTCCCTGGGTAGTAGTGCACATGCGCGGACCCACCAAACGGCCCGCCGTGGGCCGGGACGACGGTCTTGACGGTGTTCTTGAAGTTTGTCGTCTCGACGACCAGCGTGTCGTCTTCCCACCGACCACGCGAGTCACCATTCCATTGTCGGATAGCGGACCCGGGCGGTGGCAGTTGGTCTTCGCCCGTCGCGGTCACGGGGATGATCCGCACATACCCGTAGGGCATGACGATGGATACGTAGCCGGGGGTTTGGACGATTTCTTTCAACGGCTGCTGACTGCTCCCCAGCATTTCACCCGGGAGACCGTTGCGGGTGATACACCGCTCTGACAGGCCGCGGTCTTCCCAATCGTCGGCCTGGCTACGCTCTCGACGGGCCTCTTCCCTGGCTTCCCATTGCACCAGCGCGTCTCGTGTCAAGGGAGGCATTTGCCCGTCCGGGGGATCCACGATTTGCGAAGTCCGTAACGACACCGCGGGTGATGTGGGGTCTGCGCTCCAGAACGCGTTGTATTCCGCCCCCGCAATCCGATAACCGGGGCGGCCGTTGTCGGGCGCATCCGACCGTGCGTATCGACCCACGTCTTGTTCGACGAGGTCGGCCGCGAGCGCGTCATCGTCGTCGTCGCTGACCAGTCGCCTGAGTCCGAGACGCTCGCGTTCGGCGGCCTCCTCCTCGGTCATGAATTCTCGTGTTCCAAACTCGGTGGGACGTTCGAACGGCGTGTAAGTCCGCGTGTCCCACATACCTTCCAGATTGGGGTCACCCCACGGCGTACGTGGCGACGAGTATTCAGAGTCTGTCTGACCGGCGGGAGCCTGCCCCGCCGCTACAGATGACGCGAGCCCGAGCACGGCGCCGCCGACCGCCAGCGTGCGTGTGGCGGCGAGCATTCGTGGTATCACCTTCCACCTCCCTGAGAATTCGACGTTTCGACAAGGCTTCCGTAGACGTATTCTTCGGCGAGGTCCACGCACTTGAATTCGAGCAATCGTGCGTTGGCCTCGATGCGACGATACAACGGTAGACGGATGGTCCAGGGTCGGCTGAACACGTTGGGGTCTTCGATGGTGGCTTCATATATGAGGTGATAGGGGCTCACCGGCGTGTATCGTTCCACGACCCGAAGGGCTTCGCTATGATAGTTTCCGGCGCGGTCGAACCAGGACAAGTCATGAAAGCCCGAGACATCGACCACAAGCGTATCGCCGTCCCAGTGTCCGTTTGACCATCCCATCCAACTGTCGACCGGTGCTTCGGTCGGACGTGTCAAAGGGATGGTGCGGTTGGCGCTCGAAAACTGATAGGCAATGACGATCTTCTCGGTGCTCTGGATGATCTGAAAGGGGAACGGCATATACGTGGCGCGCGGGACACCCGGCATGTAACATTTTGCTTCCGGGTCACCGACGGTGTTCACGTTGTTGGTATCGACGGTCAGGCGGGTCCGGCGGTTCTCGTCCCGTCTCGCCAGCGCCTCTGGCAGGTAGGGAATCTCGTTGCCCACCACGACCCCCTCGCCTGGTGGCTGAGCGCCCCACACTCCGAGCAGACGTGGAAAGGGTCCCGCGTCGGCGCCATGGGGTTCGAGGTCCCAATTCGCGGTGACAAAGGCTTGCCAGATACCGCTGAGGTCGGGGCGCTCGGTGCCCGGTAGGCGTGGCGCCTGGTAGGTCTGCGCCTGGTCCTGACCTTGCGCCTCGCCGACCACCACGTATCCGGGAGACGCCGTCACGGCGACGAAGGTAGCCATTGCGGTGGAGAGAGCCATTCTCACGCTCATCGTCCAGGGCTTGTCCATAACCCGCGTGCACATCGCGACCTCCTCGTTTTCGTGACACATTGGGGAGTCCCCAGTGGCAAACTATCGAAGTCTAAACCAAACGAGAACGGAGGCAGCCATGAAACGAGGGTCGAATGCGGTGGCAGGTGTGGGTGGGTGGCTCTTGGCGACGTCGCTGGTAGTGGTGGTCGGCGCGGGAGTGCTCGGCCTTCCAGAGATGCAGGATGGCGTGTCGGTCGCCACGTATCGGGTTGACCCTTTCTGGCCCAAACCGCTTCCCAGCATGGTTGACGACGACGGACTGTCCCGACAATGGGTCACCGGCATGGTCGGCGCAAGTTGCGTCGACTCGCATGATCACATCATCACGGTCAACCGCGGATTCCTTCCCAACGGCTTGTTGCCGCAAGAAGGCTCTCAATCAATTCCGTCGCCGCCGGTCGTTCTCTACGACCCGGCGGGCAATGTGGCCGGCAGCTGGGGTGACTCGTCGCTGACACCAGAGGGGGCGGCAGCGGTGTTGCCCCACGGCATCCACGGGTGTTTTGCCGACCATCTGGACAACATCTGGATCGCTGGCAACTCCGACGGGGTTGTCCAAAAATGGTCGCACGATGGGTCGCAGCTGCTACTCCAGATTGGAACCAAGGGTGTGTGCGACGGAGCACCGACGACTAATCCGGGGGCGCCGTATCCGACCTGTGGCGAACCGGGTCGCAACACGAGCCGCACGCTGCTCAACGCGCCCGCCGATATCGCGGTCGATCCAAACCCGGACCCCGTGACCGGTGAGCCTGGGTCTGTGTATATCGCGGACGGGTATGGCAATCACCGGATTGTCGTGTTCGACCGGGAGGGGAACTACCTGCGGCAGTGGGGGGGCGCGGGGAGTGGCGATAGCCAGTTTGTCGAACGAGGCGGCGGCCATCCGCACTGCGTCGTCCTTGGTCGAGATGGGCTGGTGTATGCATGCGACCGGGGTCAGAATCGCGTGCAGGTCTTTGACCGCGAGGGCAATCTGCAGCGCATCATTGCGGTCGACCCACCCGACCACATGATGGCGACGCTACGAGCCACCGACATCGAGCTGTCGCGTGACGATCAGCAGCGGTTTCTGTTTGTCGTCGATCTCGGGAGCAACCGGATCTGGATTCTCGAACGAGAGAGTGGTGACATGGTCGGCAGTATCGGACGGTCTGGGCATATGGCGGGTGAGTTCACGTTCCCGCACACGATCGTGACAGACTCTGCCGGTCATCTCTATGCGGCCGAAACCGTCGGCGGACGCCGTCACCAGAAGTTTGTCGCGACGAGCAACTGAGGTGAAACCGCTACTGCTCGAGGTTCTTGTAGACGACGCCGCCTTTCATCACGAACCGGACGGCGCGCACGGCCGTGATGTCATCGAGTGGGTTGCCGGCGACCGCGACAAGGTCGGCCTCATAGCCGGGGCGTATGGTCCCAATATGGTCGGCAAGCGCGAGTGACTCGGCGGCGCGCGATGTCGCCGAAATGATCCCGTCCATGGGGTCCTGGCCGCCGTCTCGGACTCGGTAGACAAGCTCCTCGGCATTCCGTCCGTGGGCACCGGCCACCGCGTCGGTGCCATACACGACCTGTACTCCGCCGTGGGCGAGTGTCCGGCGAAACGTCTCGTAGCCGGTGACCCGCGCTTCTTCCATCAACGCGAAGCCTTCCTCGGTGTAGTTTCCGCGGCCGATGAATCGGTCCCTGTTGTCAAAGTAGTTGGCCCACAACGACCCGACATGCGGATCGAGATAGGTGCCGCGGTCAGCCATCAAGTCGATCGCGGCGTCGTTGTAACGGTTGCCATGCTCGATTCCGCCACACCCTGCCTCGATGGTAGCCGTCACGCCCTCGGTACCATACGCATGAACCACCGTACGTAAGCCGACCGCTTGCGCTTCGCCGCAGACCGCGTCGAGCTGCGCGTCGGTCATCACCAATCCGCCGCCCTCACGGATACTTGCTGACGCGAAGACCTTGACCACATCCGCCCCGTCGGCCGCGAGTTGTCGCACAAACGCTCGAATCTCGTCCGCGGAACCGGTTCCAGCGTTAACGGCCCGTAGCGCGGTGAGAACGCGCGGGCCGGGTAACGTGCCCCTAGCGATGGCCTCGCGAAGGTCCCGGTCGAGTGGACTTCCAAGGCTTTGGACCGTTGTGAAGCCGGCCATCAGCGTGGCATAGGCGTTTTCCGCACCGAACAGGGTGGCCCGCGCTTGGGTTTCGTCAGGGTCGCTATGGTTACGCCCGTCAGCGTCAAAGTGCGCGGTGAGATGGACGTGGGTGTCGATGAGGCCCGGCATGACCGTCAGGTCGGAGAGGTCGTAGATAGCGGTTCCACCGGGCGCACCCACGCTGACCCGTATGATGCGCGAACCGGCCACCGTAATGACGGCGTTTTCCAAGACGTTCCCCGTGCCATCAATGAGGCGCCCGGCTCGGATCGTGATCGGAGTCTCTTGGCCGACCGCACTCGAAGCGGTGAGTAGACCGATAGCGAACAGCAGGCAACGTGTCGTCGTGCGGGTGATCTTCATCGTTGCAATCCTTCCGTCGTCTTTTCAGAACACCGCGATGGGATTGAGCGGGGAGCCGGTTCCGCCTGGTATCGGGAGCGGCGCGGCCATCAGGAGAAATTCCCATCGGTTCCGAGCGGCGGCTGCTTCACTCAGCGCTTCCAGATCGCAGTTGTCAAAAAGGTGCACACCCAGATACAGCAACGCGAAATCGTGAATGGCACCGGGGAGCTCGGAGGGCGAGACATACTGGGGATGGTCGCTGCCCATCAACGCGACGTCTCTCTCTTTGAGCCACGGGATAACCGATGGGTGGAGGCCGGCTGACCGACCACCGGGCCGGCGGCCTCGGAGCCACGGACCTTCGGCGGCGCGACGAGCCCACACACCCGTTCGCACAAAGACCGCATCGCCTGCCGACACGGTGACGCCCGCCTGCGCCTCCCACGCTTCCAGGTCCTCGACATAGATCGGGGTTCCAGGCTCGAGATACGGGACACCCTTGAGCCGTGGGATGTCGATGAGGATGCCCCGCGTTACGATTCCACTCTTCTCGTTGTGTATGGAATTTTTCTCGTGACCATGTGCGATGACGTCAGCCGCGTCTGGCGCGTAGCCGTTGTAAAAGACGCCGTTTACGTTGATATGCGCCAACGAGTCGAGATGCGTGTGAGAGATGCCGTGATACGAGACGGCGATGCGGTCCGAGCTGATCCCCAGCATCGTGTGCTCGTAGGGGTTGGGGTTGTCGACGGCCTCGACCGTGTCGATGTCGCTCGCAAGGGATACCGTGATGCCGTCTTCGACCAGCGCAACGGCCTGCAGCCGTTTGGCGGGGGTGATCAGATTCAACGCCCCGATCTCGTCGTCATCGCCCCAGCGTCCCCAGTTCGACAGCTCAGTCTTCCACTGCTCATATTGCGCTTCGGTGACAGCACGTGGGGCATCATCGCTCTGGGCCCACAGAAGCTCGGATGCGCCTGCCGCCGCGCACAGCACCAGCACAGACCACTGCATTGTCAGCTTTGCCATAGTTCCTCCTGATAGGACGCAACCAGCAATCTATCAGATCGCTTCTGCGCGTGTTCGCCGCGCCCCTGCGTCGTCTCGTTTGTGGGCACTCCGAGTGACCGTTGTCGTCATTTCGTGCGGCCGTGCGGTCGGCGCTCGCGAGCCCAGGAGCGCCTGATCGAGAGAAGAAACGAACGACGGGACGAACGATAAGTTCTTGGTCCCATCGCCGGCTCCGGGTTCTGACCTACAATGTGCCCGGTCCCATGCCGGTGGAATCTGCTCAGTCGACGCGTGCGCTCATCAGCGGTATCAGCGGTTACCGTCGCCATGCCACCGTCGCGCTGGGTGATGGATCCGTGCTGAAGGCTGTCTGTCAACAGGAAAGGCTCACCCGTGTTCGGGGTATCGGCGTTGAGAAGGGGGGATTCCCCACCGACGCCCTGGAGGCCGCACTCCAGTGTGCAGGGTGCGATGCCGACCAGGTCAGCGAAACTGTCTTTGCCGAGCCGGCGCTCGAAACATCACTACCCAAACCGGTTCAAAGACTTGATCATCACAAGGCGCACGCGGCCACCGCGTTCTATACGTCGCCGTTTTCCGAAGCGACGATTGTGGTGTGTGATGGGGATGCAGTGCGCGAGATAAGTGTATGGAAAGGCCGTGGCACGCAGCTCGTCGAGGTCGACACCGCGTGGCACGGGCAAGGCTTCGCAAGCGTGTATTCACGTCTCACGAAACTCCTCGGCTTTCAGCCGCAGATGGAGTCGTTGGTCGAAGCGCTGGCACGTATCGACCCCACACCTGATCCCGGACGGGCTCAAGAGCTGGTGACCTACCGGGACGGTTCGCTCTCCGTGGCGCCCGGATTTGACGAGTTCGTGGACGGCGCTCGCGGCGCCGCGCTGCCAGAGCGCTCAAGGGTCGCCGCGTCGGTTCAGCGTCAAATTGGCGTGTTGTTGCTCGAGTTTCTTCGTGACGCCGTGTCCGACGCCGCCAGCACCAATTTGTGTCTGGGTGGAGGTCTGTTCTACAACGCCTTCTTGAACAGCGTCGTCCGCCAGTCCGGGCTCTTTCGTTCCGTATTCGTTCCCGTCAACCCGGGGAACGGGGGTGTCGCGGCGGGCTGCGCCCTGGCAAGAGGGTATGAGCGCCATCGTCGGGACGAGTCGCCGTCGGGTACATCGCCCTTTCTCGGTCCCGAGTATTCAAATCCGGAGATCAAGGCAGTACTCGACAACTGCAAGTTGAACTACACCTTCGCGGAAGATGGGGAGCTGCGTCGACATGCCGTTGAGGCGCTGTCGCGCGGAGAGTTTGTGGGCTGGTTCGACGGCCGGATGGAGTGGGGACGGCGTTCCTTGGGTAATAGGAGTGTATTTGCCAACCCCGCTGCGCCCTATGCGCTCGAGAACCTGAACCGTTTTCTCAAGCATCGTGCGGCGTATCGCACATACGGGCTCGTGGCGCGACAGGAAGATTGTGAAACGCTCTTTGACAGCCCCACGCCGTCACCCTTTATGGAGTGTGAGCTCACGCTCAAGGAACCGGAACGGTTCAAGGCGATCTTGCCGCCGCATGCGACCAGAGCTCAGGTCCAGACCGTCGGGCCGGAAGACGCGACGCTGCGTCCGCTTCTTGCCGAGTTCAGTGAGCTCACCGGTGTGCCGGCCCTGGTGAACACATCGTTCAACGGACTGCATGAACCTATCGTGTGCTCGCCCCACGATGCTGTGCGAGTGTTTTTTGGGAGCGGCATCGATGTGGCCGTCCTCGGAAGTTTCTTGCTCCGCAAGTAGAGAGGAGGTGCTCGGTGCACTGCGAGGGAAACCGTTGGTCGACGTCCCTACGCAAGGATGCCTCTCACCACTTCGCCGAAGACGTCCGTCAGCCGGAAATCGCGGCCTGCATACCGATAGGTCAGCCTCGTGTGGTCCATGCCCAGCCGGTTCAGCATTGTTGCATGCAGGTCGTGGATCGACACACGGTTCTCGACGGCCTTGAAGCCGAACTCGTCCGTGGCACCATACGCAAGGCCGCCCTTGAAGCCGCCGCCCGCGACGAACATCGTATAGCCATACGGATTGTGGTCGCGGCCGGTGCCGCTTTCTGAGACCGGCGTACGTCCGAACTCCCCGCCCCACACCACCATCGTCTCATCGAGCATTCCGCGACGCTTCAGGTCGCGAATCAGCGCCGCTGCCGCCCGATCCATGTCGGGCACGCGTTTGCGCAAGTTCTCTTCAACCTTCGCGTGGTCATCCCACGGCTGGCCGCGGTCGTAGTTCACGTGCACGTAGCGGACGCCGCTTTCCACCAGCCGGCGGGCCAAGAGACAGCCGTTGCCAAACGGCGTGGTCCCGTACTCGCTGCGAATCGAATCGGCTTCGTTCCGCACGTCGAACAAATCCATCGCTTCCGACTGCATACGGAACGCCGTTTCCATCGCGGTGATGCGCCCCTCGAGATACGCATCCTCACCAAACGACGTGCCGAACCGCCGATTCATCCGTTGTAGCAGATCGAGATCCGCCCGCTGCTCCGTGTCGTCGACTGTCTGATTTTGCAGGTCGGGGATCATCGTCTCTGGCTCGATCGCGGAATTGTCAAAGGTGACGCCTTGATGCTCCGACGGCAGGAACCCCGACCGCGTCGCCGTCCGCTCGGAGTTACCCTGCGGGGTCAACACCACAAACGACGGCAAGTTGGCGTTCTCCGTCCCAAGCCCATACGAAATCCACGAACCGACGGTTGGTCGCGTCGAGAGGACGCTGCCGCTATGAAACAGGTTCCGTCCGGGCAAGTGCGTCGGATTGAATGTGTACATCGACCGGATAAGGCAGACCTCATCGATGACCGAACCCAGCTCAGGTACCAGCTCGCTCACCTCGATACCGCTCTCGCCGTGCCTGTGGAACGCAAAAGGTGACGGCAGAATACCGCCGGTCGAGCGCTCCGTTCTCAGGTCAACCGCGCCTGGCCGTTGCCCCGCCCATTTCACCAGATCCGGTTTGGGATCGAACAGGTCCAGCTGAGACGGGCCGCCCGCCATGAACAGGCAGATGACATGTTTCGCTTTTTGCGGTAACGCTGGACCTGTGTAGCGCCCCCGCTCGGCGGCGTGGACGTGTTGGATAGCTTGGTCCTGGAGTATCCCGGCGAGGCCGATGGAGCCGATGCCGCCGCCGAGCGACAGAATCATCTCGCGGCGGGAGAGTGAATGGGGCGGGTCTTTCGGGTGCGTCATGGGTGAAATATCTTTTCGTTGGTTGCCAGCAACATCTGGCCGAATCGCTCGACCGTGCCCTGGGTCAGATACCCGCGTCCTTCGACCAGCTCGGCGGCCGTTGGATCACGCGACAGCGCCAGCCGATACAGATCGCGGACCTTGAGCGCGTAAGTTTCGTGGTGCCTGACGCTGTCGGCCAGCGCTTCGCCGAGCGTGCCCATAAAGGCACTGTTCATCACAAACAGTTGCTGCAGCGAGGTCGTCGTGAGATCGCGTCCGGGGCTGGTTTGGTTCGCATCCGGGAAATCGTAGAGCGTGAGAAGCGTGGTCGGGTTGTTGCGACTCACGCGTCCGTAAATCGTCCGCCGCACAAACGTGTCGCTCTGCAGGTCGTCGGATACGCCATACAAGGCCTCGTCAAGACGTCCGGCGGCCCGCAGCAGTGAGTCGCGATACGACTCGACGTCTAGTCGCCGGGGGTTCATGCGCCATATCAGCAGGTTGGTCTGATCGACCGCGATGGCTTCCGCGCGCGGCTGGCTCTTCTGCTGGTAGGTGGCCGACATCATGATTTCCTTGTGCAACCACTTCAGCGACCAGTCGTGCGCAATGAATCGCGCCGCCAGATCGTCGAGGAGCTCGGGATGCGATGGCCTTTGCCCCTGCACACCGAAATCGCTCGGCGTCATCACGAGCGGCTGGCCGAAATGCCAGCCCCAGACACGATTGACGATCACGCGCGCCGCCAGCCCCGGCGAATCTGAGAAGATGCGGTTGGCCAACTCGAGACGACCCGAGCCGGATTCCGTGAACGTCGGGTCGCCGCGTGAGAGCACCGTCAGATAGCCCCGCGGTGCGATCTCGCCCGGGGCGTTCACGTTGGCGACCCGTAGCACCGGCATGTCGCGCGCCTCGCCCGGCGTGTAGTCGATAAAGGTGTAGGTGTTGTCGGTGCCGTTTACAAACTGTGCCGCGTCATACACGGCCTGCATGAACGGTTCGTCCGAGCTGGGATTGGGCCGGGGGCGGCGTGCGGCCGCCGGTGGCCGAGGCTCGACTGGCGCATCCACGGCCGGGCGAGGCGGCGGAGGCGGCGGAAAGGACCAGAACCGCTCAACGTTTTCGACGAGTTTGGGATAGCGGTCCGCCAGGCCGAGCATCTCGGCTTTTAGCGACTCAATCTCACCCTTCCACGCGGCGACGCGTCTCTCCGGCTCGACAAACGTCGTGGCCTCCCTGGTCGCCAGGTTCGCCGAGTAGAAGAGGTCGAAGAGGCGCTTCTGCACCCACATGTAGCGTTGCTCCACCTGCGGCTCGACCTCGAACATCGGCCGCTCCGCCCGCATCGTCGAGGCGAAGACACCAGCCAGGGCGTAGTAATCCTTGGTGAGAATCGGATCGAACTTATGGTCGTGGCAGCGCGCGCATGCGACGGTCATGCCCAGCACACCGCGGCTGACCGCATCGATTCGGTCGTCCCAGTCGTCGGTCATAAACCCGTATGTCACATCGGCCGACAAGCGCTGATCCTTGTGATACACCGGCGCGGCGCCGAGATAGCCAAGCGCCCGCAGGTCCTCGCGAGCGACACCGGGCATCTTGTCGGCTGCAAGTTGCAGGGTGACGAAGCGGTCGTATGGCGTGTCGGCGTTCAGCGCCTCGATGGTCCAATCGCGGTAGCGCCACGCGAAAGGAAATGACGGATTCGTGGCCTCCGATGTCGGATTGTCCTCGCCGAAACGGGCCACATCCAGCCAGTGTCGGGCCCATCGCTCTCCGTAATGAGGCGACGCGAGCAGCGTGTCAATCAATCGCTCGTAGCCGTTCGACGACGTATCGGTGACGAACGCCTGCACCTCGTCGTATGTCGGTTTGTAGCCAAGCAGGTCGACGTAGGCGCGCGCGACCAGCGTTCGCCGATCGGTGCGTGCGGACGGAGCGATCTTCTCTTGCTCGAGTCTCGCGAGGATATGTCCGTCGATGTTGTTTTCGGGCCAGGCTGCGGTTGCAGGAGACACCGATGTCGGGGCGGTGTGGAAAGCAACGGGCTGGAACGCCCACCACGAGCGGCCTTGCTCGATCGGCATTCCTATCAACGGCGCGGTCCCGGTGGTGCTGGCAACCGCACCAGCGTCTGGTACGGCGTCGACCCGCGGGTCGAACGCGCCGTTCGCGATCCATTGCTCGAAGTCTGCGATGACGTGATCAGGAAGCTTGGCGCCAGGCGGCATCGCGAGGCTTTGGTCGGTGTAACGCAGGGCGTCGAGGAGACGGCTGGCGGCGGGGTCGCCGGGCACGATCTCGGGACCGAGCCGGCCGCCCTTTGCGAGCCCAGCCTTCGTGTCGACTACGAAGTCGCCCTTCGGCGCCGCGAGCGTGGACGAGTGACAACCGGCACAGCTGGTCGCCAATACCGGCCGAATCCGGCGTTCAAAAAACTCTACGTCGGGTGTCTGGGCGGAGACAGAAGCGGACACCCACAAAAGGACTGGTAGCCATAGGCAGGCCGTGGTGGTGGTTCGGCTCATCAGCGGTACAGGCTACACCGATGTCGGAGCCATCCGCATGAAAAAGCGCTCGGAGTGGCGCCTTTCGTAGGCCCAGCTCGGAACGCATCATTCTTGCGACCGGCTGCGCTAGGCGAGCGCGCTCGTTGGCAATCTCTTGAGATACGCCTCAGGACACAACTGAACGTCGTCTGGCTGCTGAGCAAATGGGCCGTCGGAAGGCCGATGTTGCATCGCGCAACCCCGCCTCGACAGGTCGTTTGCCCACTCTTTGGCGTACTGTGCGATCTCGTGCGACCAGCGCAAGTCGGGCACACCAGTTCTTGCTCGCCAATGATTGTGACGCCCGAGCATCGCCTGATCCTGCGAAGCGGGCGAACTGGGCGGTAATGCCAACCCCCGTGGTTCAGATACCGGCTGCGGCGGATCCGCACCACTGGACCCCCAAGAGAGCGCGAAGAGGAGCCCTGCCATCACCGTGCGAAGACGAGGTCGTTCCATTTTGATAGCGAGCAAAACGCTGTTTACCCCATTCGACAGGGATCGATACGACCCGTGGGACTTGGTCGACGACAATGCCGCGGACCTGAGTGCGCGAGCCGTTCCCACACCGCGTGGTCACCTGCTCCGATGGACCACTGGCAAAGGCACCGTCTTGATCTCCGGAGGACTATGTCGCGGAGCTCGTCCCGGTGCGGATTCGTTCGGTCAACGTTAGCGCCGCCGCCGGCGAGCGGTCTCATCGGCGGCGGCCTGAGTAATTTTCTCCCCGATCAGTGCGATTTTGTGGTCCTGGAGTCGCTTCTCGTTTAGCCAATGCGGGCTCGTAATCTCCTTGAACGCGTAGATCGCCGCCTGGATGCCGTCGGCCAAGGCGACGGCGATGAGCTTGATGTCGCCGTGGACGTCCCCAATCGCGAAGATACCCCGTCGGCTCGTCTCGTAGTACGGATCGATCGCGATACTGCCATTGGCGTTCAGGCGAACATCCAGTCGTTCAAACGTATCCTTCGCCGAAAGAAATTAAATTTGTACGATGGCAAGGTCTGCACGGAGCTCAGACCCGTCTGTCAGCGCGATCTGCATCTGATCCCCGGAGAAACTGGCTGACGAAATTTCGGTGCTGAGATGAACAGTCCCGCCTCGCTCTTGTATGCGGGCGAGCGTGTCCGCCTTGCCGACCGGTATCGCTTCGCGGACGAGAAGGTTCACCGACCCTTGTCTCTCGAGGATCATGACCGCGGCGTCGAGCGCGGAATCTCCACCGCCCACAATCGCCACGCGATGATCGTCATATTCGCGAATTCTCGGTGCTTTGTAGAAGACCTTCTTGGAGTTGAGCACCTCGAGCACCGGGAGCGTACGGGGGAAGAGGAGCAGGCCCATCGCAATGATCACCTTGCGACACAGATAGCCGCCGACGCTGGTCACGACACGCTTCAAGGGGTCGTCCTTCTCCACCTCCTCCGTGTCTTCGATGTCGGCAAGCTCCTCGCCAAACCGAAACTGCACGAGCGCGTCGAGGGCCTGGCGGTAGACGCGCGCCGAGAGCTCTTCGCCGGTCACGCCATCCGGGAACCCGGGCACATCGACAATCCGCTTGTCCGCGTAGAGAAACTGCGGTTGGCCGCCGGGACGGTCCTTGGCCTCGACCACGAGGGTCGTCAGTTCCCGGTGGGCGGTGGTCAGACTGGCGGCGAGCCCGGCAGGGCCGGCGCCGATCACGACGACGTCCCAGTAGCGCAATTCGTCGAATTGTGTGTGCGGGCTTAGGGGCTTGATCGCAAAGTCAGCCGAGGTTCGCCTCTGCGCCTCTTCGGGGCCGGGATGCGTGTTGCGAGTACGAGCCAGATAGCGCTCACGCTCGGACGCACTCTAGCCACGAGCATAACTCACGCTACGCACGGGGACGTGTTAACACGCGCAGGAATGTCTCTTCTTTGCGTGAAGGCCGCCAGTTTTCGCGACAGCCGCCAGGTTCTTCAGTGTCGAGACCGACGGGCCACCCAAACCTCGCTCACCATCGATGGTGCGCCACCCGCGACACCGTGGAGACGAGGATCAGCACGCATCCCGCCAGGGACCAAGAACCGGGCGTTTCGCCGTGGAACGACCAGGCCCAGAACACGCTGGCCACGGGCTCGAGTAACAGCAGCAGCGACGCTTCGAGGGCGGGCACGCCGCGCATGCCACGAGTCATAAAGATGTAGGCAATGCCGATCTGGAACACGCCGAGGAAGCCGACCATCGTCCAGTCCGTCGGACTGTGGGAGGTTACGGGCAGGGCCAACGGCAAACAGGCCAGGCAGGTGAAGACATTACCGGCCACCACGGCCTGCGCGGCCGAGGAATCGTTGGTGTCGTTCCGGCCTAGCCACCGCAGACCAAGTAGTGTGACTGCCCACGTAAGTCCGGAAGCGGCGCCTACCAGGTTGCCGAGAGCGGGATCCGGCGCGGTAGAGGTGGGGGACTCCGTCCCGACAAAGAACAGGGCCATCCCCACGGCCATCCCGAGGGCGAAGAGTAGGTCAGCCCGGCGCACCGTCTCGCGCAGCACACACGGCCCGAGCAGTAGTAGATAAATCGGGGCGGTGGACTGCAGGAAGATCGCATTCGCCGCAGTGGTCAGCTTGTTGGCCGTTACGAAGAGCGTCAGCGTTGCCGCATAGGCGACCGCGACCGTGAGTGTGCGCGGCGACCAGAACCGGCGTGTCTGGGGGATCGCGAGTAACAGAAAGAGCGCCGCTACGCCGGAACGGAAGCTGGCCACCTGCCAGCTTGAGAGGGTCGTCGCTTTGATTGCCGCCCCGCCGGTGGAGAACAGGAGCGCGGCGGCGAGGATCGAGAGTCGGTGCAAGCGATACGAAATCGGGGAGCTATCCGGGGTTTCGCGACCTGGCGGGGACGGCTTCTCGGCATTGTCGCGTCCCAACGGCGCATCACCAGCAGTCGACGAAGCAACCACCGTCTACGCCATGCTACTGCTGCGCTGGTTGACGGTAGTCGAGCGGCGGGGCACGATCGCCAACCAGCGATTGGTAGACGAAGTCGGTGCCGACCCGGTCCGCCCGTTCCTGCTTCGCATTCGCTACGATCGCCGGGTCTTCGAAGAGGTCGATGGCGGTCAGTGCGAGCGTCTTTGTCGCGTTGATCATGCCCTTGTTGCCGATGCTGATACCGCCGGCAGCGATTGCCTGCCACGAGTGCGCCGACGTGCCAGGCACCCACGTGGCGACCCGTAGACCCGCCGTGGGGATGACCCAGCTCACGTCGCCCACGTCGGTCGAGCTGCTGCCACCCGACTTCGTCACGGAGAAATCCTGTATCTCCGCCGCCGAAGAGAGAGGCGCCACTGTGGCCGGGAACGACATCCGGAGAGTCTCGGCGAATCTTCGCTCCTCCTGCTCGTAGTCGACACCGCCGACCCGCGTCAGGTTCTCGTGCATCGTGCGAGCAAGGGTTTGGTTCGGAAGCAGGGCATAGATGCCATGAATGACTTCGAAGTCCATTTGGGTCTCTGTTCCGAGCGCGGCGCCTTCGGCGGCCTTGACCACCCGATCGAAGATCGACATGACGTTCGACGGCTCAGGATTACGTACGTAGTAGTACACCTCCGCAAAGTCAGGTACGACGTTGGGGGCCGCACCTCCCGCTGTGATCACGTAATGGATGCGGGTCTCTTGTGGCACGTGCTCGCGCAGCATGTTCACCATCGCGTTCATCGCTTCCACCCCGTCGAGCGCGGAACGACCCCTCTCGGGCGCACCCGCAGCATGGGCGGATTGTCCATAGAATCGGAACTTGGCAGACTTGTTCGCGAGGGATCCTCCCGGCGACGCACTGTTGCGGTCGGAGGGATGCCAATGCAACATGGCGTCGACATCGTCGAGCACGCCGTCGCGCACCATATACACTTTGCCCCCACCTCCCTCCTCGGCCGGGGTGCCGTAGAGACGAATAGTGCCCGTGGTGCCGGTGCGGCCGAGCCATTCTTTTACCGCGATCGCGGCCGCAATCGAGCCGGTGCCGAACAAGTGATGGCCGCAGGCATGGCCGGCGGATTTGCTCTCGAGAATCACGCGCGACGGACTGCGGTCCTGGGATATCCCCGGCAGGGCATCGAACTCCGCCATGATACCGATGACCGGTGGTCCCGAGCCGTAGCTTCCGACGAAGGCTGTAGGCATCCCGGCGACCCCGGCTTTGACACTGAATCCTGCGTCGCGGAGGGTGCTCTGCAGTAGCTCCGAGCTCTTGCTTTCCAGATAGCCGACCTCCGCGTAGTCCCAGATCTGCTGGGCGATGTCGGCGTAGTGATCAGCGCGCGCGTCGATACCCAGAAGCACGTCCTCCTCCGGTTGGGCAGCCACTGTCGCCGCCAAGACGGCGACCAGCGTCAATAGCGAGAAGCTTGTCCGTCGCATCATGTCGTTATTCCTCTGTCTGCTCGACGCCGTCGCTGGCGAGCAGCGTCGAGCGCGCGCCCGTCAGCGGCTCAGGAAGGCGAGACAAGATTGTACTCATCAGCGTAGATCATGCCGCACCACACCGAAGGACCACCTATACCCCGGATGCCAACGTCCGCTTCTACCCGATGGCGCCGTTGCTCGAAGGACTCGCCGCGGGGGACGACGCCGACGAGGGGACGATGCGCGGACCCGGTCCTCGACCACCACGACCGAATGGGAGGCATTGGGACCGCTCTGTAACTCACTAGTAGCGGCGCACCGAGACTCGTCGACACGCGTGGCCCAGGCTGACGCGGGCTGTGCGCTCACCTCGCTCGAACCGCCACCTGAGGTGCCGGCACCGAGGAGCCACTCTCCCTCGGCCCGGCGGTTGTGGAGACAAGTCTGTCATCGATCGGAGATGATGAGGGAGACCGTTCCTCACCCGGAGCGTTTTCGGCGCGTCACGCCCCGGGTCCAATCGCCAACCGACCAATGCCGACCGACCACGACGTCCTCATCCTGCCCTCGAACGGTTCCGCGTCAACGCCCGGCTTGCCAGCGCGGTCGGCAACCTCTCGGGTATCACGTTCCATGACCTCTATGAGACGTATCCGGAATTCGACATCGACGTCTCGAGGGAACAGCGTCTCCTCGAAACTCACTCCCTCATTGTGCTGCAACACCCGTTCTTTTGGTACTCGACGCCGGCCCTCGTCAAGCAATGGGAGGACCTGGTGCTTGAGCACGGATGGGCGTACGGCTCGGGCGGCACGGCGCTGGCCGGAAAACGGCTCCTCAACGTCATCACCACCGGCGGCGGTGAAGAAGCCTATCGGCATGACGGCCTTCGCGGCCACACGCTACGCGATCTGCTCTGTCCCCTGCGGCGGAGCTTCGAGTTGTGCGGTATGGACTACCTTCCGCCCTTTGTCGTGCACGGCACCCATGGCATGTCCGATGATGCGCTGGATACCCACGTGCGCGACTACCGTCGGGTAGTGGAAGCCCTTCGCGATGGCACCATCGACTTCGACAAAGCGCGGACCTATCCCCGGTTGAACCGGCGGCTCGACGAGGTCCTGGTCAACCCGGTGCCGCGGGACTGATGGAAGACGCGACCTTCTTCGAACAAGCCGTTGTCTACCTGGCCGCCGCTGTCGTCGCGGTGCCTCTGGCCAAGCGCTTCAGACTCGGTTCAGTCCTCGGCTACCTGCTGGCCGGCGTCTGAAACGCTCTCTCGCTCGGGAGATCTATCGACGTGCACTGCCTCGGCAACCACGAGTTTGACTACGGCTGGGAACGGATCCTCGCGTACGTCGACCGCGCCGACTTCGATCTGGTGTCGGCGAATCTCCGCCACCCTGACGGCCACGGGATGGTACCGCCATTCGTCGTGCAGGACGTTGGTCCCGTCCGGGTCGCAGTGGTGGGCGCCATCCTGGAGGACCTTCTCGGGATGCTCGGCTCGGATAGCCTGGGTCCGTGGCGCGCGGCGCCCCTGACCGAAACGCTGACACCGGTCGTCGCGAGCGCCGCTGCGCAGGCCGACGTGGTGCTGGTGCTTGGGCACCTCGGGGCCGGCGAGGCCGAGGAGATCCTGGAGGCCCTTCCCGATGTCGCCGCGGTCATCCAGGGGCACCCCCACCGAGCCTGGGACGCACGCGTCGCCGAGCTCGTCGATGTGCCAATTGGGGAGGCTACTCACGAGATCGCGCGCGACGAGTTGCGATACCTACGGGAGCGCGTGATGCGCGAGTCAACAGGTGCCGATCTGGCTCATATGAATCGTGGCGGAGTCCGCGACGTTCTCCCCGCCGGCGAGATTCTGGCGCGCAACGTATGGAATGTCATGCCATTCGACAACCTGGTGCTGACAACCGAACTCCGGGGAAGCGACATCATCCCGCTGCACGAGATACAACTGCGGGGCGAGCCGATGGACGGATTTGATGCGATCGACCCGGAGTAGTGATCATGCGCTCCACTGCTCGCGATGGGCGGTTGTCTCCGCTCTCGCGTCGAGCGTTCGACTGTATCGACACACTTCCGTACGAAAGACACAGGGCGTACGACAGTCCACTATTACTCGTCTCTCCCGGGGGGAACCGCTCCAGGATCCAGGGCGACACGGCTTCGAGCGCGGTGGGGCTCATCGTTTGCTCGATCCGCTGATACTCGCTCGGGGAGCCGGTTTCGGCCTCCTAAAAGAGATGGTTCAGCCCAGGCAGCGTCACCACCGTCGTGTCGGGGTTGCCGCCGCGGTTCAAGGCGGCTTCGATCTCCGGGTTGTTGAGGTCGTAAGGTACCTGGAGATCCTTCTCACCAATCAGGGAGAGGACCGGTACGCAGAGATTCTCGACCGGTCCCTGCGTGGACGTTCCTGCAACCGCGTTGCCTGAACTCGTCAGCCCACCGGAGTAGGACACGCCGATTGCCGCGACGGCGAGGGTCACCTGCCCAGCGTCAACCTCACCGGTGGTCAGCGGTATTCCGAAGGCTCCCTGATCAGGGCTATCCATGGTGCCTGTGAAAGAGCCATCGTCGGCTCGCTCCAGAGTATAGTACGGAGGAGACAGAGGAATGACTATGTTGCGCGCGACCACGCTGAGCATATCGGCGGCTCTCGGGATGGCCGTCATCCTGCTGGTGTCCAGTGAGGCGCTGTGGGCGCAGTTACGGCTGCCTGGGGCCGTGGTGACCCACGACTCGGGGCAACCGGTGTGGCCGGTGTACGAAGGGTTCTGGGTGGAGGAGGACGGCACGACCTACGCCGCCTTCGGCTATCTCAACCAGAACCATAAAGAAGAGGTTGACGTTCCGGTCGGACCGGATAACCTGCTCTCGCCGGGGCCGCCCGATCAGGGCCAGCCGACGCACTTTCTTCCGCGGCGCCACACCGGCGTGTTCGCGTTTGAGCTGCCCGCCGGCACTTCAGAACAGGTCGTCTGGACCCTCAACGTCGCCGGCAACGTGGCCAGGATACCGATTACTTTCAAACCCGAGTATCTGATCACGCCCTTTCTGAAGGACACTGGTGGTGGGGTGGAGAACACGCCACCGAGCGTCCGTTTGAGTGAAGACGGGGAAGCGGGGAGTGGTCCGACTGGTGTAACGCTGGAGACCACGGTGAAGGTTGGCGAGCCGCTTGCTCTGAACGCGTGGATGGTCGACGATGGTGTGGGGGCACGGCACAAGCTGAGCGCCACCTGGAGTCACTTCCGCGGTCCGGGGATGGGTGTAAGGTTTACCGAGACGAATCCGGCCGTCGATGATGGGCACGCGAGCACGTCCGTCACGTTCGACACGTCGGGCGAGTTCACGCTTCACGTGTTGGCGTCCGACGGGTCGCGGATGGGGTTTCAATGTTGCTGGACCAACGGCTACGTGAAGGTTAAGGTGACGCCCTGAGGCGGGGGTCATGGACTGGAGAATGATGATGACGAGAGCTTCCTTGTTCGGAGTGGGACGAGCGGCGGTCGGGACCGTACTGTTGGGCATGGGGCTAGGAGTAGGCGGTGCCGTCTCAGCCCAGGAGGTAACGTTTGCCCGGGATATCGCTCCACTGTTGCAGGAGAGCTGTCAGTCCTGTCACCGGGCCGGAAGCTTGGCGCCGATGTCGTTGGTCACCTACGCGGAGGTCCGTCCCTGGGCTCGGTCGATCAAGAACCGGGTCATGACCCGGAGCATGCCACCATGGCACGTAGACAAGACCGTTGGCTATCAGCGCTTCATCAACGACACGTCACTCTCCGACGAGCAGATCGACATGGTTGTGAGCTGGGTCGATGATGGAGCCCCGCTGGGCAACCCGAACGACCTCCCGTCGCCGGTGGAGTGGCCGGTGGGTGACCGATTCGCGTTGGAGTCCGAGATCGGCGCACCGGATCTCGTCGTGACTGGTCCGGCGTGGACGATGGTGGCGGAGGGGCAGGACCAATGGATGGACCAGCGTGTCGACGTAGACCTTCCCGAGACACGGTGGGTGCGCGCGATCGAGACAAGGCCATCGGCCGGGCCGGGGCGTCGGATTACCCATCACGCCTCGAGCTACTTGTATCAGCGCAAATCCAGCGCTATCGCTGACGCCGAAGCGGCCTTGCGCCGCGGTGAGGTCGGGATCGAGGCAGTGATCGAGGCCATGCAGCAGCCCGCCGACGAGGACGCAGAGGAAGTGCGCGAGTTCTTTACTGAGTGGGCCACCGGGAAGCAGGGCGAGGTCTATACAGAGAACGTAGGCAAAATCATCCGAGCCGGCGCGGACTTCGGTTTTGACGTCCACACCCATGCGGTCGGTGAGGAGTTGGTGGGCAATATGGAGTTAGGGATTTGGTTCTATCCGAAGGAGTCGCCGCCAAAGTACAACGCACAGTTCATGGCCCTCGGCGCGGGTTCGGGGTATCCCCTCGAGATCGAGCCCAACACCGTGTCCGAGCACCGAGGTACCTTTGTGCTGCCGGCGCCGACCATCCTCCACAACTTTCAACCCCACATGCATTATCGTGGGAAAGGTCAGATGCTTGAAGCGGTCTACCCAAATGGCCGGCGTGAGGTGGTCAACTTTACGGATCGCTTCGACAACACCTGGAACCTCAACTACATCTACGACCCCGATTTTGCGCCGCTCTTCCCAAAGGGCACGGTGCTCACGGTGACATCCTGGTTCGACAATACGGCGGCAAACCCCAACAATCCCGATCCGAACCAGTTCGTCACGTCCGGCTCGCGCACTGTCGACGAGATGGCCCACTTGAACGAGCAGATGATCTATCTCACGCAAGCGGACTACGAGACGCTCGTGGCTGAGCGTGCAGCGCGCGAACAGACCAACGACGAGGAGTAGAGGGCGGTGGCGTTCTCTGGGGCCACTTCCATGACGGTGTGAGCCGGTCCGGCTCGCGTCTGCAGAAGGGAGAGGTGTCTCTCCCTTCGTTTCCCTAATGAGATCTCCACGGCTTGCTCTTATCGCGGTCGTCCCGATATTTCTGGGGGTGGCGATGCAAAGGTCAGGACCGCGAGACATCATGGCACGCATGGTCGACCCGGCGGCCAACTTTATCTGGAGGTCCGTTTCGACCACCGTGACTGCTCAGGGGATTGAGGAGAAAGCTCCGCAGAATGAGAGTGAATGGACCGAGCTACGGAACGCAGCCAACCTTCTTTCTAGAGGTGGGCGCCTTCTCAAGCAGGATCCCCAGCGAGAAGGCGATGAGGATTGGTTGAAATGGTCTCAAGCCATCGTCGATTCCGCTGCATTGACACTTGAAGCGATCGAGTCCAAGAATCCTGATCAGGTGCTCGCAGCCGGAGAGGCGATCTACAACACCTGTGTCGGATGCCACGGCGGCTACTGGCGGATGTCGTCGCCCTAAGCGCGGTCGAACTCTTCGAAGTGGTATCGCAGTTGACGCCACGCCGAAGAGCAAGCAGCTCCGAATGAACGCCGGGAGAGGGTAGCATTCTGATACTCGGGTCAGCTCTGGATGCCTTCGGCGGACTCTGAACAACCGACCAGTTGACCCGACCGACTATGGAGTGGTACGTCTCAGCGTTACGCAAGTACGCGGTGTTTGCGGGACGAGCTCGGCGCAGAGAGTACTGGATGTTCGTGCTTATCAGCGCGGTGGCGGTGCTTGTGCTGGGCTTTGTCAATGGGGCGATGGGGGCCGACGTCCCAGCTATCCCGTTGCTATACACCCTGGCCGTGGTGCTTCCGGGCCTTGCAGTGACTGTGCGGCGTCTTCACGACACCGACCGCAGCGGATGGTGGCTCCTGATCTTGCTCGCGCCTCTCGTGGGCGCCCGCGTGTTCTTGGTGTTCATGGCAACCCCAGGCGGCGAGATGGCCAACAGGTTCGGTGCAAGTCCGACCGCTCTCGGGGAGAAGTGATCCCGGCCTATATGAGTGTGCCCGCCCCCGGGGGCAGCCCGCTAGCACGTGGCCGCACCGGGGATTCAAGCCGCCGACCGAATCCTTCCGGCAAATCGAGAAATGGGTCGGTGAGCCAAAACCGGTCCGGATCGCACGTGAAAGGTCAGAGACAGACTGCCCACAGCGTGCGGCCTTCGAGATGGAGACCCTCGAGACCAGGGTTGAGCAGGTTGCCAACATCGTACCCTGGTAGGGCTCTGGCGCAGACGAAGTGAGCTGTTTCGCGATGCGCGAGCACGACCTGCTGGACGCTGCTCGACGATACCGAACTTCTGGGTGGGCTTGGATCGTGGTTGAGCCGCGGACCCGGCCGAGGACCGTCGTCTCGACGCACTCAGGCAGGGTCCGCTGATCGAAGACCTTTACACGCCGCGTGCGGGACCGGCCGCGGATTTTGCCAAGACCACCCTGGCTGGAAGGACGCTTTCCGATGAGGACCGATCTGGGATGATGCTTGTTGGCCAGTGCCTGCTCTACGCAACCCTGTACGCTCTCATGTTTCTGGCCTGGAACGTCTTGGCCTTTGCGGGACTGCACCCCTTGAGTCGCGGGAAATAGAAGAAGAGATTCGGTGGCAGAGTTGCAGATGACTCGGTCCTGAGAGATGATTACCGCGTTGATGACAACGACGGCAACCTCGTAAGGAGGGTGAGATGCACCATTGTCTCCGAACGGTCGCCACGATGCTGGCTATTGGCGCGCTGACGCCGATTCTGGCATTCGGGCAGGGCCAATCACACAGCGACGCAGACGCCGACCCCGGCTGGGAGATGCCCCGCCTGGCGAACGGCCAGCCCGACTTGCAGGGCTACTGGACCACCCAGACGTTCACGCCGATGGAGCGTCCCGAGTATCTGGGCGACAAGGTGTTCTATACCGACGAGGAGTGGGCCGAACTCCAGGCACAGCTCACGGCAAGCGGGGCTGACCCGCTTGCCCGACACGTCATTACCATCGCCGACCCGGAGGAACGGGCGCGGGTCCTCAATCAGACCCATCGCGACGAGAGCTACGTCCACTACGACAATGCGATCTGGCTCGCGACGGTCGTGCCCAAGGGGTTGTCGACCCGGCGTACCTCACTGATCACCGCCCCCCCCGACGGGCGAATCCCAGCGCTCAACGCCCAGGCCCAGGCGCGGGCTGAGGCGCGGCGGGCCGTGCGCGGTGACCGCGGGGCCTTTGACGGATACGAGCTGCGCCCGCTCAGCGAGCGCTGCATCTACTATGGCTACAACGGCCCTCCGCTCCAGCCGCCTTCATACAACGATATCCACCAGATCTTCCAGACGCCGGACCACGTGGCGATCTTCACCGAGCAGAACAACAACGCACCGCGGATCATTCCCCTCGACGGACGAGCGGCGATCTCGGAGAACATCCGCCAGTATCCGGGAGACTCGCGCGGACATTGGGACGGTGACACGCTGGTCATCGAGAGCAGCCACTTCAATGATCGGTCGGCGTGGCAAGGCTCGAGTCGCGATCTCAAGGTGGTGGAGCGGTTCACACGCGTCTCCGACGATCGGATCCACTACGAGTTCACCGTCGAGGACCCCGCCACGTGGGACGAGCCGTGGAGCGCCGAGGTCCCGATGATGGCTACCGAGGGCCCGATGTATGAGTACGCCTGCCACGAAGGCAACTACGATATCCGGCACATCCAGGAGGTGTATCGGAACATCGAGTTGGAGGAAGCCGAAGGGACTCGCTGACCGAGGGAGCTCGGGGCAGAGAGAGCGGGCGCAGGGAGCGATAGAACGGGCAGGTCGTCCTCCGCAGGGACGGCCGCTCGGTGGTCTCGAAGACGATGGCCACCTTCTGAGTCGACTGGGCGGCGGGTCGTGACGTCGAGTGTGCCACAACGATTTCTGGTGGGACTACGGGGACGACACCCTGACGACGGGCGAGGCAGGCCGCTCGTCAGCGGCCAGTCCGCGAGCGGGTCGTGATTGGCTCGCCCGCGTACCGCCCAGAGGACCTGGGGCTGTCCGAACGCTGCATGATTGGCTTCAATGCTGGTCCACCGATCCGAAGACCAAGAGCAGGACGCCTATCGATGCAGAGTTGATCTTCATCAGTTGTTTCCCATTCTTGTGTTCTGACAGTGCGGCTCGTCCAGACCTGGTTCGCTTTCGATCAGGGTCCTTCGGGTTAGGGCTGAGTGGCGACCTGCACGTCACGCAGCCGTTCCTGGACCGTGCCAGGAATGCCTCGTCGGGTGTTGGCGCCGAGTTGCTTCAACCGATGCGCCGTCTCTGGCCAGCTCTGGAACTGAAACGATTGTTTTGACCCTTGCGCCATCCGATACGCTGTCCGCCCGCGAAAGTCCCGCGCGTCGATATCCGCGCCCTGCTGCACCAGATACTCGATCACTTCGTTCAGCCCGCGGAACGCCGCCCCGTGTAGCGCGGTAAAGTCGGCCTCGTTGACCGCGTTGAGGTTCGCGCCGGCTTCCACGAGTGCTTCTACCGCCTCTTCTGCACTCGCCGAGCGGGGGCCGCGTGGAATGCGGGGCGTATACGTGGAACGCCCCAGCCCGGCCGCGACCATCAATGGCGTCGTTCCATCGTCGGTCGTGAGATGCGGATCAGCGTCTGCGGTCAAGAGTACACGGAGGATCTCGGTGCTGGCGCGCACTTCGGCCTCGTCCAAGGACGTGCGGACACCCCCGCGAATATCTTGCACGGGGGCATTCGCCGAAAAGGCGGCGACCCACAGCGGAGTCGCGCCGCGCAGATCTCCGGTTCCGCAGGCGAACGGCTCGAACGCGCCTTTTCGTGGGTAGCCAATGTAGCTCATGAACATCGCGGAGGTCGTGATCCGCGCGTTGGGGTCCGCCCCGTGCGCCAAGAGCGCCTTTACCAGCGCGAGCCCACGAATCGGATCCAACGCCATCCGGTTGTATTGCCCGCGGGAGCGACCGCCGCCCTGCCTCCGGTTCCATTCACCGAGCCACGTGCCGACGTTGCCAGCGGCGGCGTGCAACGCGCTAATCCCCGCGATGGATCCATTGGGGTCGGCGCCCTGTTCCAGTAGAAACGCCGCGAACGCATCGTGGCCACGGACAATCGCGTAGGGCAACGCGTGAGTGCCGTCCACCCCGGTTTCGTCGACGTCAACACCCGCGGCAATCAGGATGGTCGCCATCTCGATGTCGCCGTTGCCCGCGGCAAACACCAGCGGTGTGAAACCTCCGGTCGTCGAACGGTGGGGGTCTGCGCCGGCGGCCAGGAGGGTGCCCACGATGTCTGGATGGGGTTCCACGACCGCCCACATCAACGCCGTGCTTTGTGTTTCGATGGTCGCCGCGTTGACGTGAGCGCCATGGGCGAGGAGCATCTCGATGACCGCGACACTGCCGGTTCGGGCCGCGGTCATGAGTGGGGTCAGACCACTTGTCTGGAAGGCGTTCGGGTCGGCGCCGGCAGCCACCAACATCTCGACGATGGCCGGGCTTGCATTCTCTGCGGCACGATGGAGCGGGGTCACTCCATGGTCATCCGCTGCGTTAACATCCGCGCCCGCGCGCAGCAGCCTGCTCGCCAAGTCAAGGTCGTCCCAATGCGCGGCCCAAAGCAGGGCCGTCGCTCCATCGGCGCGAGGGGCGTTGGGGTCGACCTTGTCGTCGAGCAATGCACGCACGATGTGAGCCTCCTGCCGGGCGGCGGCGTCTACCAACCGCGAATCCTGACCGAAGACGGACGTCGTGCCGATCGTGACGACCAGCGACAGCACGCACCCCACAATATCGCGATAGACCTTCTTGCTCATCTTTAGTTTCCCCGCGCTGTCCCCGCCCGCGCACAAGACCCCAGAATTGAGCTGTGCCGATGACATTGACCTCCGGCTGCGGGGCGGCGTTCTTCCACTAGCCCCCCTGTAGCCGCAATGTCTTGCATACATCCCAGGCGGGGCATCCCACCTGCCAGCATTGCTCCTCGGTCACACACAGCCCATGTGCTCCCTCGTCGTCCCTTGCCTGCCAGCCGGGCGGCCGCGGCCGAGAGCGTAAATAAGACACTACTGGACACGGGACTGGGTCAGTCTTCATCGAGGCCGAACGTGTAGACGACATTTCCGGCCGCGATGGTTACATATTGCTGACCACCGACGGCGTAGGTCATGGGGGCCGCGCGCACTTGGGCACCGACGGAGATGTGCCAGAGCTCTTCGCCGGTGACCGCGTCGAGCGCAAAGATATACCCGTCGACCGTGCCGCCAAAAATCACATCGCCGGCAGTCGACAGCAAGCCCGCCCAGGTCTGAGGCTGGACCGTGTATTCCCACCGCCGGTCGCCGGTCCGCGGGTCGATCGCGCGCACCGCGCTGGAGTAGTTCTCGATCGGGAGCGGCCGCGCCTGGCCACCGCCAGTGAAGCGGTCGCCTTCGCGATACGCTTCTTCCCGGATGAAATACTCCGCGTCGCCATCGTAGGACATCACGTAGAAGAGCTCGGTGCGCGGGCTATAGGTCGGTGACTGCCAGTTGGTCCCGCCGCTCGCCGGTGGCGCGACGAGGGTGCCTTCTACGCTCGGAAACATGTTGGGACGGCGAACTGGTCGACCCGCTTCATCGAGTCCTTCCGCCCATGTTTGCTTCGCGAACGGCGTGCCGGCCAGAAACTCGCCCGTGGCTCTGTCGAAGGTGTAGAAGAAGGCGTTTCGGTTGGCCCACATCATCACCTTACGGGGCTCACCTTGGTAGGTGAGGTCCGCAAGAATCGGAATTTGGATGGCGTCCCAATCGTGGACGTCGTGCGGCGTGAACTGAAAGTGCCAGGTCTTTGCGCCGGTGTCACCGTCGAGCGCCACGGCGGAGTCGGCATACAGATTGTCGCCGAGCCGCACTTCACCGTTGTAGTCGGGGCCGGGATTGCCCGTGCCCCAATACACGAGGTTGAGGTCCGGGTCGTATGAGCCGGTAATCCACGTGGGTGCGCCCCCGGTGCGCCACGATTCACCCGCCCAGCTTTCGTTGTCCGGATCGTCGGGACCGGGGATCGTATAGAAGCGCCAGTCACGCGTGCCGGTGTTCGCGTTGTAGCTGTCCAGGAATCCTCTGATGCCAAACTCGCCACCGGCGATTCCGGTGACCACTTTGTCTTTGACGACCAGCGGCGCTGAGGTCTTGCTGTACCCTGCCCGATAATCGGCGACCTCCGCATCCCATACCAGGTTGCCGGTTCTCGCATCGATCGCGACGAGATGTGCATCCAGGGTGCTCATATACAAGGTGTCACCGAGGATGGCGACCCCACGATTATTGCGACCACAACAGATCCGCAGATCTTCCGGCAACTCGTGCTCGTAGCTCCAGTACCGCCGTCCCGTCGCGGCGTCGACCGCCACGACGTTGCTGGGGGCTTCCGTGATGAACATCACTCCGTCGACGACCAATGGCGTCGTCTCGGCGCGGTCAAAAGCTGAGAGTTGATAGGCCCACTTCAGTTCCAGGCCGCTCACATTCCGACTGTGAACCTGGTCCAATCGGCTATATCGCTGGCTGTCGAGTGTGCCCGAGTACATGAGCCAGTTGTGCGGTTCTTCTGCGGCGTTCAGCAGACGCTCCCACGTCACCGGGGCGAATGAAGGCGCGGTCTCGCCGTCTCCGGTCTCTTGGCCGTTCACCCCTTGGGCCGACGTGAGGGTGATCAGCGTGACGACAAACACAAACGGCTTCATGACTGACCCCCTTGGCGATGTGTAAATCTGGTGTTGGCGTAGTCTGGTAGCTCGATCTTGGCAGCGTCACTCCGGGCGCCGTACGGCGCCTCCATGCGCGTTGCAGTGACCGATCTAACTATAGGCCTTCGGTTCTTGGCCGCCAACCTTCGGCGTACGCGTTTCTTTCGCGCGGCCGTGAACGTATAAGCTGGCGCCATCGATTTCCAACGGAGGATGGCGAGCGATGATGATTCGTGGCTTCCTGCTAGCTCTGCTGATGTGTTCGGCGTCGATGGCCCTGGCGCAGACGGGCGCGCCCGATGGCGAATGGCCCACTTACGGCGGCGATCTCGGGCACACTCGCTACGCCCCTCTCGACCAGATTAACGCTGACAACTTTGATGACCTCGAGGTTGCCTGGAGATTCAAGACCGACAACTTGGGGCCAGCGCCGGAGTTTCGGTTTCAGGCAACGCCGCTCATGATGAACGGTGTGCTGTATAGCACGGCCGGCAGTCGTCGTGCGGTCGTGGCCCTCGATGCCGCTACCGGGGAACTCCGATGGGTTTTCAGCCTCGACGAAGATAGGCGCGGGCAGGCCGCGCCGCGACAGCTTTCGGGGCGCGGCCTGTCCTACTGGACGGACGAGTCCACGGGTGAGGAACGCATCCTCTATGTGACCCCTGGCTACCGGCTGATCGCGCTCGATGCGGCGACTGGAAGACCCATCCCAAGTTTTGGCGATGACGGGATCGTCGATCTCAAACGCGACAACGACCAACAGATCGATCTGGTGACGGGCGAAGTCGGGCTGCATGCCACTCCGATGGTCGCCGCCGACGTGGTGATCGTTGGCGCCGCTCATCGCACTGGTGGGAACCCACGGAGCCGCGAGAACGTGAAGGGGTTTGTGCGTGGCTTTGACGTGCGCACCGGCGAACGCTTGTGGATCTTTCACACGATCCCGTTGCCGGGCGAACCGGGCCGAGAGACCTGGTTCAATGATTCTGCGGTCTACACCGGCAACACGGGCGTGTGGGGGCAGATCTCCGTCGACGAAGAGCTCGGTCTGGTCTATCTACCGGTCGAGGCCGCGACCGGTGACTATTTTGGAGCCAATCGTCCCGGCAACAACCTCTTCGCGGAGAGCCTTGTCGCCGTCGATCTCCATACCGGTGAGCGGCGTTGGCACTATCAGCTCGTGCATCACGGGATTTGGGATCACGACATTCCGTGCGCGCCTATCTTGCTCGACATCACGGTTGACGGTCAGACCGTCAAGGCGGTGGCGCAGCCGACAAAACAGGCGTTTCTCTATGTGTTCAACCGGGAGACTGGTGAACCAATTTGGCCAATAGAGGAGCGTCTGGTCGAGGCGGGCGACGTCCCCGGTGAGTGGTACTCGCCGACCCAACCGTTTCCGACACGTCCTCCCGCCTATGACCGTCAGGGTGTCACGATCGACGACCTGATCGATTTCACTCCGGAGCTTCGGGCCGAGGCGATGGTGCTCGCCGCCCAATACAAGATGGGGCCGATGTTTACCCCGCCCGTGGTCAGTACGCTCGACGGTCCCCTGGGTACGTTGATGGCGCCCGCCATGGGAGGCGGCACCAACTGGCCGGGTGGTTCGTATGACCCCGAGACCCACATGCTCTACGTCTCGTCGAATAGCTCCCTTGGCGCTATTGGTTTGATGCCCCCCAACGCCGGGCAGTCCACCATGGAATACATCCAGGGGAATGCCATCACCGGACCACGGACTACCGGTGGCGCAGGGTCCGCCGCCGGCGGCGGTCGTACTGGCAGCGCTGGCGCGACGTTTGTGCCCCCACCCGAGGCCGCAGGCCGCACCGCTCGTCTCACCATACAAGGGTTGCCCCTTCTCAAACCGCCATACGGGGTGATCACCGCCATCGACATGCGTGTTGGCGACATCGTGTGGCAGGTGCCGCATGGGGAGACGCCAGATCGGATCCGCCGACATCCAGCCCTGGCCGGACTCGATCTGCCCCGAACCGGACAGCCGGGCAGTGTCGGGACGCTGGTGACAAAGACGCTGGTCATTGCGGGGGAAACGACGGTGGGGACGACCCCATCCGGGACCCGCGGCGCCATGCTACGAGCCTATGACAAAGCCACCGGAGAGGACCGAGGGGCCGTGTATTTGCCAGCTCCGCAGACGGGTTCCCCGATGACCTACACGATCGAAGGTGTCCAGTACTTGGTGCTGGCAGTCAGCGGGGCGGGCTATTCGGGCGAGCTGATCGCCTTCCGCCCGCCGTCGGAACCCTAACTCAAGAGTCCACCGCCAGACCGTCGTGAAGTTCGGTTCGGATGCGAAATGCGTTATGGCAGTACCGGGAGATATTGATAGGACCCGCCGGCGCGAATCCCGAGTGTGTGTGGCGACGATTGGCGTTGATGGGCGGATATGACTGCGAAATCGAGCGACACGCTAAATCGGTGTGCGGGCCAGTTCTGTCGAGACGTTGAGGCGTTTGCCGACCGACTAGTCGATAGCGAACCAAAGGGTGGGCAAAGTTCCGCCTGACCCTCGTGTTTGCGACCGGAAAGGGCGGATGCGAACCGTCTTGGCGCGAAAGCTAGATGACCCATTGAAGGCGCTACACCAGTGTGTCGATGGGCTCGCTGACCCGATCTGGCAACGTCTTGCACGTTTTGCGGTAGAAACGCTCAGGAGGGCCAGTCATGATCGTTCCGTGGAAATCGACTCTCGTCGGTGTCATCCTCGTGTTGTTGACGGCGCTCAGCGGATCTCTCGCGGCATCGGCCGACGACTGGGTCGAGGTCAAGAGTCCGCACTTTCGCGTCATTAGTGACTAGGGCGGGCGCAACGCGAAACGCGTGGCGCTCGACCTCGAACGAATCCATCGGCTCTACGAGACGGTCTTACCCGACGCGGTCTCTGACCCGTCTCAACCGGTGCTGGCTGTCGTTGTCGAGGACGGCGATGGATTGGTCGAGTGGCTGCCTCAATACGATGCTGGTCAGCGGTCTGGTGGCGTATTCCTTTCCCGCCGGTCGGGGCACTACATGGTGATCCGTCTCGATGTAGGTCGAGAAATCGTCTATCACGAATACCTCCACCTTCTCACGCGGTTGAACGTCGGCAAGATTCCCATTTGGTTAAATGAAGGGTTCGCTGAGTTCTACTCGGCCACGGAATTTGTCGGTTCGAAGGCGAGGTTCGGTGGCATCAACCAGGACGCAATCAGCTATCTGAACCGTCGCAGCTTGATCCCTTTCGAGGAGCTGGTCGGGCGGGTGACGAATCCCCACGACGACGGAAACTGGATCGATATCCGTGTCTTCTACGCGCAAGCGTGGGCGCTGACCCACCATCTGATGTTGGGCAACGAAGAACTCGCGTCCGCCGGGGCAGTAGGGCGATATATGAACCTGGTTCAGCAAGGGGCCGACCAAGTCGAGGCGTTTGTCGAGGTGGTCGGGCCGCTTGACGAGGTCCGCGAAGACTTACGACGCTATCTCCGCAGGCTCCGCCTAAGCGTCTTCGAGCAAGAGCTGGGCGATGACCTCGATGACGACGGCTTCGTGGAACGCGACCTTCCACCACACGAAATGTTGGCGGAGCAGGCAGTGGTGCTGGCCGGTAGTGGATTTGTCACCGAGGCTGCCGACCTTGTGGGCGAGGCCCGGGCCCACGATCCCGAGTCGCCCGCCGTCCTAACCGCCCGGCGGGCCGTCGATGCGCGCTCGTCGCTACCCGCAACAGAGCGTGCGGGGGGCGATTCCGATGAGCGACAGGTGACCATGTCGGGTACCTGGACCGAGCTCCGGTGTCTGGACATCCCGGCGGTCGACTTTGTCATCCAGTCGCACCGCCCGCTCACGACGCTCGTCATCACGGCGGCCGGGAGTGCCCCAATCGAGATCATGGGGCCGTCGGGCGAAGTGCAAGAGCGAGTTGGCTGTGGTTCGGTAGGACGAGAGGTCGAGGTCGATTTCACGATTCGACGTATCGCGGCGGGCACGGTCTACGGCGACATGACCGAGCTGCGCTTTCCCTGAACTCGTTCGGGCGCCCGCTTTCGAACTCTGTCTCACGAGTGAACTCGGGACTGCGATGGTCCCTGTCTGTCACTCGTCTCTGGCATGGACCGGCTCCACGTCTTCGGTTCATACTGCTCCGATGCGTCTGACATTACTGCTTCGAGTCGTCGTCACCCTCGCCGTTCTCCCCGCGGCCTCGACGGCGGCCCCGCAATCAGGGCGACTAGCAGACCCCATCCCCGAGAAGATCCAGAAGGGCGATGTGGTCGTGGCCGCCGACGAGTTTATCCGAGCTCCAGAGACGACGGATTCCAGCGACGGACGTGCGACAAACGCGGCCTTTGCACGTCTCCAGTATCTGATGCCAATGGGAGACGATTCGGGTCGACTCGTGCTGAACGACCTGCGTGGGCTCCTGTATGTTACGGATGAGAGTGGACGCGCTCCGACGATCTTCCTGGACGTCCGCGAACACGCAATCGGGTTTGACGACTCCATGTTTCCCAATGAGTCAGGTCTGGTCAGCGTGGCGTTTCATCCACAGTTTGGTCAGGACGGGACGCCTGGCTTTGGCAAGTTTTACACCGCGTATAGCGCCAGCTCGGAGAGCGGTATCGCCGACTATTTGGACGATGATGCGGAAAGCCATGAGAGCGTGATCCGTGAATGGACGATGACCGACCCGAGTGCCGACGTGTTCAATGGGTCGTCACGTGAGGTGTTCCGCATCGGTCAGTTCGCTCCAAACCACAACATCGGCACGATCGACTTCAACCCTCAGGCCGAAGCCGGGACGTTGGACTACGGGATGCTCTACGTCTGTTTGGGCGATGGTGGGGCGGCGCACGATCCCCGAGACGCGGGTCAGTCCGTGGCCGTTCCCCTCGGTGCCATCATCCGCATCGATCCACTCGGTGGCGACGGGGCCAGGGGCTATGGCATTCCAACGGACAACCCGTTTGTCGATGAGGATGGTACGGCGCCAGAGATCTGGGCGTCCGGTCTTCGGCACCCTCAACACTTCTCGTGGGACACCGACGGCAGGATGTTCATCGGGGACATCGGTCAGAATCAGATCGAAGAAGTCAATCTTGGTGTGGCCGGCGCCAACTACGGATGGCGGCTTCGCGAAGGGACGTTTGCGAGCGGATACGCTGTGGGGGAGGGACCCGGACCAGTTTTTCCGCGACCAACCCAGGATGACCGACCGTTCGTCTATCCCGTCGCGCAATACGACCATGACGAGGGCAATGCGGTCGGTGGCGGGTTTGTCTATCGCGGCAGCGCGATTCCCGAGCTCCAGGGCAAATATGTCTTTGCCGATTTTCCCAGCGGCCGCCTGTTCGCCTTTGACGCCGACAATCTGGACGGCGGCCATCCGGCCGAGATCACGGAGATCAGATTGATCCTGGGCGGCGTCGAGCAGGATCTGGTTGACGTGGCGGGATTCCCGAATACCTATGGTCCCGGCGATAGGGTTGACTTGCGGCTTGGACGCGATTCCGTCGGTGAACTCTATCTTTTGACCAAGGGTGACGGTTGGGTGCGCAAACTCGTGCCTGCGTCGCAGGACCAATAATCGTAGACAATCTACGTCTGAGTCTCCCGGTCGCGCCCGCGGTAAGCCGCTGGCCCGCGCGGTAATCCGCGGACCGCTAAAGAGAAGCGAGCGAGGGAGCCAGAATGGTCAGCGTGTTCGTCGCCGTCGTTGTTCCCCGAGGGGGGAGCCCCGCTGTCAATGCCTTTTCCAAGGAGATCGCCGTGAAACCGTTTCTCGGGTCCTACTCCAGTCAGATCTATTCGGTGA
>CAUZIB010000045.1:0-35663 GCA_963579735.1 Vicinamibacteria bacterium
GCCCCTCGAGCGTGTAGGTGAAGTTTGGCTGTTGCGCGATATGAATGTTGTAGGCCGCCATCTTTTGCATCGTTGTGGCTGGCGGCCGCACGGTGAAGTGGTTCAAGTAATGGCGATGGTCGGCACGCGGCGACTCATCGATGATCCGCGCCCACGTGTCGATCGTGGTCTGGATGGCGGCGTCGCCGATGGTGTGGAACCCCATCTGCCAGCCGCCGTCGTGCGCCGCTTTCGAAATTCGATACAGACCGTCTGTATCGATGAGCGCCCCGGTTCCGTAGTAGCCCGGTTGGCCCTTGTAGGCCTCGAGCGTCCAGGCGGCGGCGCCGGTATAGCCACCATCGACAAAGAACTTCATGGGGCCTACCCGCAGCCACTCGTCGCCGTCGCCGGTGACCTTGCCGAACTCTTCCAGCATCCGCGTGGCGCGGTCCACGTTGGGCGGCACCCGCAACTGGACCGCGGCGCGCGGCAATTCGCCACGAAACTCGTCATACACCGACTCCCACGTCTCGTAGCCACGGATGCCGACGCCGGCCTGAATCAGCCCGGTGATGCCGAGAGAGAGGAGGTTGCGTAGATTCTGGACAAAGCTCGCGCGGAGCTGTTCCGGTGTCGCGTCTGGCACGAGCCGACGCGCCAGGTTTTGTGCGCCCTCGCGGAGAATGCCGTTGGCCACCCCGTCGTCGTCGAGCTCGACGATGCCGCCTGGCGGTGTCTCGGTGTCGGCCGTGATTTCCGCGGTCTGGAGCGCCAAGGTGCTGGCGACGGAGCTATGACCACCAGCCCGGGTCAGCACAACCGGATTTACCGGCGCGGCGTCGTCCAGGTCCCAACGTAGCGGCCTCCGTTGTTCGGTCAGCTCGTCCTCCGACCATCCATACCCAGTGATCCATTCCCCTGACCCCAGTTGCTCGGCTTTTTGGGTGACCCGCGCCTTGAGCTCGGCCATGTTCTCGAGTCCAGATAGATCGACCCAGCGCTCGGGATCGCCGCTGATATGGATGTGGGTGTCGATAAAGCCGGGCGTCACGAGACGACCCGCGAGGTCGACCATCCGTTCGGCCTCATATCTTTCGAGCGACCCGTCCCAGCCGAGCGCCACGATTCGCCCATCACGTATCGCGACTGCGGTGTAGGTCGACATCAGCTCGTCGGCGACGAAGACCTTGCCGTTGTGGAGGACGAGGTCGACCGCCTCTTGCGCGGCCAATGCCCCAGGAATGGGCACGGTCAAGACGAGCAGCAATGCAAGAAGCACCTTCTTCATGCGCCAATCATAAGCTGGGACCGTGATGGTCTTTCCGTGACGACGCCTTCTCGAGCGTCGCGATGACGCAGGATACGGGTGGGGAGGCAGGGATGGAACTACGGCCTGCTGTGTGTCAGGGCGTCGTTACGAGCGACCACAGTTGCGCCGCAAACCCGTCATCAGATGCCTCGTTGTTTCTATTGATCCGTATAATCGACCTCAGACCACGAGGACCAGGCGGTGCAGAGCACAGTCCGTTTCTTCGAGAGGTGACATCGTGAAGGGAATGATCGAATGGTTCGCGCGCAACAGCGTTGCCGCCAACCTCATGATGGTGTTCATTGTCGTCGCCGGTGTCATTGCCACGATGTCCGTCAAGGCGGAGATATTTCCCGAGATCGACCTCGACCGGATCAACGTCGAGGTGCCGTATCTGGGCGCCGCACCGGAAGAGGTCGAAGAGGCGGTCAACGTCCGAATCGAAGAGGCCATACAGGGGATCGACGGCATCAAGCAGATTCAGTCGACTGCCTCGGAGGGGATGGGCACCGTCACGATCGAGCTCGAGCTCGACGCCGATGCTCGCAAGGTGATCGATGACGTCAAGAGCAATGTCGACGCCATCACCACCTTTCCTGTCGAAACCGAGAAGCCGATCATCCGTGAGTTGACCAGCCGGAATCAGGTGGCCGATATCGCGATCGCCGGCGACGTGGATCCGTTTACGTTGAAAGCCGTCGCGGAGCAAGTGCGCAATGAGCTATCGGCGACGCCCGAGATCACCCAGGTCGACCTGGTGAGCGCCCCACCGTACGAGATTTCGATAGAGGTGTCTGAGGATACGCTCCGTCGACACGGGCTGACGTTTGACGATGTCGCGACCGCCGTGCGGAGTACATCGCTCGACCTTCCCGGCGGTTCGGTGCGTACCGAGAGTGGCGAAATCTTGCTTCGTACAATCGGCCAGGCCTACCGGGGCGACGAGTTCGAGGACCTCGTGCTCTGGACGCGACCGGATGGCAGTCGTTTGCGTCTGGGTGACGTGGCGACGGTCGTCGATGGGTTCGCAGAAACCGATCAGTACGCGCGCTTTGATGTCACGCCGACGATGATGGTGTCGGTATTTCGGACCGGGGACCAGAGCGCACTGGAGATTGCCGCGCGTGTGCACGAATATGTCGATGAAACCCAGGCGCGATTGCCCCCCGGCGTGACCCTGACCGTCTGGCAGGACCAGGCCAAGATGCTTGACGCGCGCCTCGGTTTGATGTTGCGGAGCGGCGCGACGGGATTCGCTCTCGTGTTTCTCGTGCTGGCGCTGTTCCTCCAGTTCCGTCTCGCGTTTTGGGTCAGTTTGGGTATTCCTGTGTCGTTTCTCGGCGCGCTCGCGTTGATGCCCGCTCTCGACGTGTCCATAAACATCATGTCGCTGTTCGCGTTTGTCCTCGTACTGGGTATTGTCGTAGACGACGCGATCATTGTTGGCGAGAACATCTTCAGACATCAGGAAGAGCACGGAGACGGTTTACGTGGCGCGATCGAAGGGGGCCAGGAAATCGCGAAACCGGTCGTCTTTGCGGTCCTCACGACGGTAGCCGCCTTCATGCCGCTCATGTTCGTTCCCGGCATGATGGGGAAGATTTTTCGAGTCATACCGCTCGTGGTCATTCCGTGCTTGCTCTTTTCGCTGGTCGAGTCTTTACAGGTGCTACCGGCTCATCTGTCGCATCTCCGCAAGGGGTCGGGGCGCGCGGGACCGTGGCAACGATTCCAGGGTCTCTTCGCCAACGGCCTCAAGAAATTTATCGAGCGCGCGTATCGGCCATTGTTGGAGCTTGCATTGCAGTGGCGGTATCTGACCGTGTCGGTGGGGCTCGCCTGTATGATTGTGACGCTCGGGATGGTGCTCTCGGGTCGGCCGAGCTTCCACTTCTTTCCGTCGGTGGAAGCGGACTTCATGGCGGCGTCGGTCGAGATGCCGCAAGGTACGCCGGTCGATGTCACGTCCACTGCGGTCGAGAGGCTCGAAGAGGGCGTGGCCCGGCTCCGTGAGCGTCTCATCGAAGAAACCGGCCAAGACTATTTTCTACACGTCGCCGCCTCGATTGGGGACCAACCCATGGCGTCACGCGGGGGTGGCCCGATGGGTCCTATCCAGAGCATGGCGTCGGCACATCTCGGTGAGGTGACCGTCGAGCTTGCCCCATCAGAGACCCGCGCCTACAACAGCGAGCAGATCGGCAATATGTGGCGAGAGGCCACTGGCCCGATTCCCGAGGCAGTGGATGTCAGCTTCAACATGTCGATGATGAGTCCGGGCGACGATGTCGACGTCCAGCTGGCGGGTCCGGATATGGACGCGTTGCGTGCCGCGGCGAATGAGATCAAAGAGCGCTTGTTGCAGTACGCCGGCGTGAATGAAGTGTCCGACTCGTTCCGGGCTGGCAAGGCGGAAGTCAAGCTCGGTATCAAGCCGGCCGCCGAGACCCTTGGCCTGACGCTTGGCGACCTTGGCCGACAGGTGCGTCAGGCGTTCTATGGGGAAGAAGCACAACGGATTCAGCGTGGTCGAGATGACATTCGGGTCATGGTGAGATATCCCCGCGACGAGCGCCGGTCGCTTGGCGACCTCGAGAACATGCGTGTTCGTACCAAAGACGGGGCGGAAGTGCCGTTCCGTCAGGTCGCGGTTGTGGAACCGGGTCGTGGCTTCGCGTCGATCAGACGGGTTGACCGCAATCGCGCCGTCAACGTCACCGCATCCGTCGACTCGAATGTGACGTCCGCGGGCGAGGTGATTGCCGACCTCGATACCCGTATTCTCCCCGAGGTGCTGGCCAGCTACCCGGGGGTCTTCTATACGTTCGAAGGCGCCATGGCCGAGCAACAGGACGCCGTGGGCGGACTCCAAGTCGGCTTCGTGCTGGCGCTCTTCATGATCTTCGCGTTATTGGCCGTGCCGCTCAAGTCCTATATCCAACCCCTCATCATCATGAGTGCGATCCCGTTCGGTCTCATCGGTGCCGTGTGGGGGCACCTCGTGATGGGCCTCGACGTGACGATGATGTCGATGTTCGGTCTGGTCGCGCTCTCGGGCGTGGTCGTCAACGACAGCCTCATCATGGTGGATTTCATCAATCGCAAACGAGCGCTGCATGGCGATATCGGCGTGGCCGTGCGTGAGGCCGGGGTCAACCGTTTTCGTCCCATTCTGCTGACCTCGTTGACGACGTTCTTTGGCCTCGTCCCGCTGATGCTCAATAAGAGCTTTGACGCTGCCTTCATGGTACCGATGGCAGTCTCGCTGGCGTTTGGCGTGCTCTTTGCCACGTTCATCACACTGGTGCTCGTGCCTACCGCTTACGTGATCCTCGAGGACCTCAAGCAGCTCGTGCGTCGGATCTTTATATGGAGACCTGAGGCAGAAGCAGTGTCCTAGTGGACCGTCCGCTAGGGTCCCGTGTCGGTGATTCCTTGCATGAGTCGCGGTGCGAGAGAATATTGGGCATCCTCGACTGAGCAGCAACGCCGCCAGACGAGATGCCCCCCGGGTCCTGTGTGAGGAGTCACTGACGGTGGCAGACCGGTGACGTTCTTCGGGTGCGCCGGGTTGACCTGCCAGCGCCGCCGGGCACTGACTGGGACGACACACGGGAGGTGGTAGCCGGAGACGGCACGCGCCAATGCGAACCTGCCTCGGCCGTCCGGGAGGCGCCGGATACACGGTCGCCTTTCACTGCATCTGGCTATGTCGGCTACGCCTTGGACAATTTCGCGCCAGGCTCCGTTGGGGGATATGACGGTGACGCGGCGGGTGGACAATCGAGGAAGCGCTACGTCGCGGGTGTCGACTTCGAGTTTCGAGTGGCCGGTCAGGGTGACCGGCAGCTATGGATTTTTAGCGAGACACTTAACGGCGTCCGGTCCGCCGACGTCGAGTGCGAAGACGAGCGGTCGGCGGCGGGCTTCTCGTCGAGTCGGGCCACTTTGGCGGCAGCTATCTCGAGGTTGGCTGGGGTCGGACGGAGTTGTTTAGCACGGTCGATCGAAGCGATCCCGCCAATCCCAGGGACTTGACCCCTTGGCGACGACTGAAGTTCGACGCGCTCCTTTCGTTCCCCCTGTCCCGGGTGAGTAGTGAACGCTGGCCCCGTCCCTTCATACAGCTCTACGCCGATTTCGATCTTGGGGCGTTGTTCCAATGACGCGAGACATGACACGCGTAGTGATGCGAGGAATCACTCGTAGGCGGACGCCAAGTGGCGCTTGTCGAGTCTTCCGAGACATGACGTGGCCTCTGGGCGTGCGGACGTTGCTGTCGCTTGTCTGGGTCGTGGTGTGTGGGCTAGCGGTGACCGCCCAAGAACCGTCGTTCGAGTGGACCCACTATTGGCAAGTGCCACGTGACGCGTGGCAGAAGGTGGTCTGGGATCCGCCCGGAAAAGCGGTCCTCGACGCGGCTGGTCGCGGCGACGTAGGGGGCGCTTTTTCGGGCGGAGGCACCCGCGCGGCCGCGGCCGCGGTTGGCCAGCTCCGAGGACACCACGCCAATGGTTGGCTTGATCGGCACGTGCGTTATATTTCCGCAGTGTCTGGGGGGTCGTGGACGGCGGTGCCGTTTACGTATGGCGACGCGGATGTCGATATCCTACTTGGGACCATCACATCTCCCGGCGAGCTCTCAAAAGCGGTGGTCGAGGCCGAGCTACCCGAAGGGTCGCTGGCTCGATCCGTCGCGCGTTCCAAACTGCTGGCGCCGGGGGCCGCCGAGGCGGCCAAGATCTGGGCTCGGGCCGAGCTCGAACAGCGCGACATATCGAGCGAGATTCGCTCGTTCACGCGACGCTTTGTCCGTGGCTCGACGAGTCAGACCTACGCCAACGGGCTCGGGCGGCTCTTCATCGAGCCGCACGTGGCCGAGGGGACGGAGTTTCGCTACACCTGGAATGAGGCGTCAATGGACGCCATAAAAGCGCTGAACCCGCAGCTCAGTCTCGCCGAGTTCATCCGGGCGGCTGAGGGGCGACCGTTCCTGATCGCCGGCGGCACCATCATCGCGCCGCACCCGGCTCGAGAGTATCCACTCTTGATTCCTGTTGAGTTCACGCCGTTGTGCACCGGGATGCGGCAGCCGTTTGGTAACCGGCTCGGTGGCCTGTATGTTTCGCCCTATGCGTATGACGTCGCCGTCGCCGACCAGATCGATGGCGATCGACTGCGGGTGACCCCACGCGGTGAAACCCGACCCTTTACGCTGGCCGACGTCATTGCCTCGAGCGGTGCGGCACCGCTCCTCGCCCTCTCACGAGGCCAGCCGGTGTCGGCCGCGACGCGAGGGACCGCAGTCTTTCCCTCGTTTAGCCATTTCACGGTGCGAGAGCGGGAACGGGGCCCGGCGGTCCAGCCCCTCACGGAGAGCTTGCTCCACGGCGACGGCGGGTTCACCGACAACCTTGGGGTCATGCCGCTATTGGCGCGTGGCGCCAAGAAGGTCCTGGTCTTTGTCAACGGGAAAGAACCGTTCGAGCGCAGCAAGCCGATAGAGTCAATGTTCTGGTCACTCGACCAGCAGGAGGATATCGGTGGTGACCGGTCGCTCAATGCCGTGTTCGCCCCGCGTCGCTACTGGGAGCTGCGAGACGGGCTCCTGGAGGCGGTGGAGGACGGTGGCGCGACAGTGTACTGCGGTCGGAACTGGACGGTCCAGCCCAATGAGACATCTTCCGGAACTTTCCAAACGCGAGCAGGTGACTGTCCTCGCCGGTCTCGCGGCCTGGAGCATCAACCAATCCCGTGAGCCAGAAGGAAATCGCTACCGCCCTCGGTCCATGACGCGTCGACATCGCATGCCGTGATGGCCGTCGACCCGTCGCGCGAACGTCCAGAATTCACCGGTGAGGGTACGACGCACGTCAATTCTGGACGTGATGCCGAATGATGTCCTTATTTCGACTCCGCGTCGCTTGAGGCGAGAGCGGCATCCTGAGCGCGCGAGCCCGCGAGGATGCCGTGCATCCCGTAGTTCCCCTCGTGGCACGCGAATTCATAAATCAGGTCTGCGTTCTTCTTCATCGGATGCTGCGCGGTCCACGGCCCGACCCAAATGGTGGGATCGGTGACCGTATATTCGTAGAGCAGGGCGTCCGGGCCGGTGCGGGTGAACCGCTCGACCAGCGACAAGTGATCGCCAGCACTCAGCAATGGCCGCCCGATCTGGTCGTGTTTTCCATTGAAGTGACGCGTCTCGACGACAAGCGTCTCGCCTTCCCAGTGGCCCCGGGAGTCACCCATCCACTGACGTATCTGCGGTGCGACGTGTGGTCGTCCATCCAGTGGAACCATACGGACGTCGTGGTTTTGCTCGGCGAGTATGGCGACGTAATCCGGTGTTTGAAACAACTGCATATTGTTGTTGTAACCGCCAGTACTGATCGGCGGACCAGCCTTTGCGTGCTGGATACAGCGATCGCCCGCATCGAGATCCACCCACGACCGAGCTGGTAGCGCGCCCTGGCGTACGGCGGCGACCCGCTCCGCTTCGCTTGAGGTCGCCCGCTCCTCCGCCGTGGCCGTCAAGGAGGGCAGTCGGCCATTGGGCGGGTCGACGATGAGTGACGTGCGCCTCGTCCCCACCGCAGTCGTGCCACGGTCTAGCCAGAAGTTGTTGTAAAAGCCCGGTGTGCCGTCTTCTCGTCTGTCGACGTTGTCTGCCGCCGCTGTTTTCTCGGGCGCCCGATTGAGCAGGAGTTCATTGCGGGTTACGGTTTCTCGCTCGAGAGTCGCGGCTTCCTCCTCGGTAAGGAATGCCTTGTCGCCCAGCTCTTCCGGTCGCTCGAGCGGGGTCAGCGTTCTATAGTCCCATACACCCTGGAGGTCGGGGTCGCCCCACGCCGTTTGCAGAGTGCCGCTTGCGTTCTGAGCAGCAACGATTGTTGGGAGCAGTATCACGACCACGGCCGTCATAACACACATCGCACGAGCATAGCGATTCCTCATCGAGCCTCCTTGGTGAGCGTGCCGTCCATAATGAACCCGGACGTCATTCAGGGCAAGGGGTCGTCAGCCGTTGGACGGTAGATCGACTGGGAAGAAACCCAATCTCCCCAGTCGATCTGCGCGAGGGCCTGTGTCGTTTCGGATGCCTGTCCTTCGAGTACTGCCACCTCGCGAATCCCGAGGATCGTCTGGGGCGTGCCGGACCGGGGTCGCGCTTTTGGCTCTGAGGATAGAACGCCTCGGCCCCTCAGCCCTTCGGGCCGTCCGGCCGTCAGGAGTTACAACTCGGGCGCTGCCTGCGATCGATGGGCAGCGGCGACTACACTGAGCAGTTCCATCACCGAACTATGCAAAATACCGGACTCCACCGGGGAGCACTCGGCCTTTGGATGCTGGCGGTGGCATCATCCGCGTTTGGCCAGCCTGCAGAGGCGAACGACATCGCACGCTGTTCGACCGGATGGGACATCGGTGACGCGCGGGTGTCCGTGGGCGGTCAGCACCGGCTGATGGTCGACGGCTCGAACTTCACGTTCCATGAGGACCGAGTCGGGACTGCCCCCGCCAGTGTGGCCGCCCAGAGGTCTCGGACATGGTTCAACCTGCACGACCGTGAGAGCTGCCGATTTGGTGTCTACATCCAAGCCGAGGTCGGGCATCTCTTCCTCGGCGACGAGCTGGAGTCTGCCAAAACCGCCCGGGTCGAGCTCCGACGTGGGCACTTTTGGTTCAAGCCAACCTCATACTCCTTGCTGCGAGCGGGCGTCATTGGCTGGGAGGATCGTTTCGGTCAGCGGCCGACGTTCGGCGACTCACTGTGGGCCATCGACCGCTCCGACGCGTCGCGCGCACCTCTTGCCAACTCGGCGTGGGGCTTCCAAGTCGGCGGCGTGACGTTCGAAGCGAGCGTAGCTGACGGGTGGCACTACCGCGTGGGGACACTCGTGCTCCAGCGAGCAGACCGCACGATCGTGGGTAACGGGAGCAGCCTGCTTTTTACCGGGGATGTGGATCGAGAAGTAGGCTCTGGTCTGATCGGTCTCAGTAGCTACTACTTACGAGACCGGGGCAACTATTCGTATGGCCGATTCGGTGGCCCCGGGCCGTCCGACGGAAACTGGGACCTGTGGCTTGGCGGGCGCGCACACCTCGCGACCGGCCGCGCCGAGTCGGCGCTCTTTCTCATCTGGAACCGAGGGGACATCTCCGACGCTGGGTGGTCGCACTTGGGCTGGGCAGCCAAGTGGGCCATGGACATACCATTCGAACGTGGGACGTTACGGTGGCAGACGCTTTATTCGACCGGAGACGACGGATCTGATCCCAGCCGGTCCGGAGAATTTCGTACCATCGCGCAGAGTGTGCGCGACAACCTCGGCGCACAGTCCTACTGGAGTCTGGTGGGCATTACGTCGCCCCGAGGGCCATCCGACCTGACCGACCTAGGTGTGGGCCTCCAGAACGACGGCCACGGCCTTTTCACGATGCAAGCCGGATGGGAACACCCACTTAGCGCCAGCTGGTCCCTCTATGGAGCGGGGGCGTGGCTCCGCGCTGACGAGCCCAACCCCGTCAGCGGGGCGTCGAATATGGGGACCGAACTCCTCGGGGAAGCGCGCTGGAAAATGGCGAGCATACTCGCCCTCGATTTCGGGGGCTCGTGGCTCTTTACCGGCGATTTTTTCCGAACGGGACCGGCGGGGGCAAAACCGGCCTCACTCTACCAACTCTACGCCCGCTGGCAGCTCGAGTTTTGACAGCGGCCACAACCGAGTTCCGCTCCCTCGTTCAGCGCGGACGGCGCCGGACGGCTTCATGTCTCACGGTCGACCGTCGATGAGAATGAAGTCCGCGGTGGCTGCCGTCTGGCGGATACGGATCAATTCCTGATATCCGTCCGAGTTGTACCACTCGAGTGCCTCGGCGCGCGAGTCGAATCGAATGATCACGGTGGTTGTCGCGTCCCAGTCCCCTTCGAGCACGGTCGGGTCGGAGCTGGCGGCGACGACCTGGCCCCCATACTGCGCGAAGACCGCTCCGAAGCCGGATCGATACTGGCCGTACGCGTCTTGATCCGTGATGGTAACCCTGACCACAAAATAGGCCGGTGGATCCTGTGCCATCAGTGATGCGGCGCCCAACAGCACCGCGCACCCGGCGAATAATACAAACACCCAACGCATAGGTCCCTCCTTCGGTGAGCTAGGGCGCCAACCGCCCCGCGGAGCCCCGATCGGGGCTCGGTGTTACGGCATCGGCAGGAGCGAGGCGCGGTCGAGCCACACGCCAGCCTGCATCACACGATCAATCGCCCGCGTGTTCGAAATGTCGACGAGCGGATCGGCGCCCAACAGGACCAGGTCGGCGACCTTGCCCGGTTCCAACGTCCCGAAGTCGGCGTCGCCCTTCGACAAGAGCGTCGCGCCCGTTGCGGTGGCCGCGACGATCGCCTGCATCGGGGACAGACCTGCCTCGACATAGAGCACGAGCTCATGGTGCGTTCCCCAGCCTTGGGGCACGTTCCAACTCCCGTTTCCGGCACCGCTATCGGTCCCAACGGCTACTGCGACGCCCGCATCGCTGACCATCTTGACGAATGCCATCGAGCGCGCCAGGCGCTCCTTGCGGACCTCGAGCGTGGGGCTGGTCGCGGCCTGGTCCCGCTCCTCCGGGGCCGACCACCGGGCGAGCGCCTCGGGCTCGAACGCGGCTCGGATTTCTGGGTCGTCAAGCTCGTCCGGATGGTCGAGCCAGTACCAGCCCGCATGGATGTTTGTAAGCGTTGGCGAAAAGACCGTGCCCGTCTCGCGCAGACGGTCGAGGAGCTCAGCGCTGACCTCGGCATCCTCGACAGTGTGCAAGAAGTCTCGTACACCGAGATCCAACAGCTGCACCAGGTCGTCGTGCTCGACGATATGCGCGACCGGTATGAGGTCGTGTCGTATCGCTTGCTCGACGACCGCTGTGCGCATCTCCGGCGTAATCTTCATGCCCGGTGTCGGCATGTTGTTGACCCACATCTTGACGAATTGCACGCCCTGCTCGGCCAAGTCGTCCACCATCGACCGGGCCTCGTCCTCGGTGGCGGGGCGGTTGACGGGTGACCCGGCGGGGAAGCCGTCCGGATACGAGAATCCCAAACCGGCCGTGAACATGCGTGGCGCCGCGACACGACCCGCGCGCGCATCGAGCATGAGGGCGACTTTCTCCGGCGGGTCGGCCCCAATACTGCGTGACGTAGTCACACCGAAGTAGAGCTGCTTGCGATACTGACGCTCTACCCGGTCGAGCTCACCGTGGTAGTGCGCGTGGGTGTCGACGAGTCCGGGAATGACCGTGTGGCCCGCGGCGTCTATGACATCGGCGCCCTCTGGGACTGGCGTCGACGATCGGGCGCCGACCGCCTCGATGCGCCCGTCCCGCACCAGGAGCACCGAGTCCGCGATCGGTGGGCCACCCGTGCCGTCGACCAGCTGCGCGCCGACGATCGCGAGGGCTCCGGCCCCAGGAGGGGGCGTGGGCGGTTCAGCGGGGCTGCAGGCGGCCAGCCCCCCCAGGAGTACGGTCACGAACAGTCCGATTGAGCATCGCATCGCCCACAGGATAGCCCGGATGCCGTCCGTGAGCGGTCACGCAAACGTCGCCAGCGCGTCTTCGACGGCAGCTGGGTAAGAGCCCCCGAACTTGATCGCGTGGACGACGAGGGGGGCGAGCTGATGCAGCGGGACGCGCTCTCGCCATCCCTCGCCAAGGGGAAACACTTCGTGATACGCCGCGAAGCACTCTGAGCCGAATCCGCCAAAAAGCCGCATCATCGCCAAATCAAACTCGCGATGGCCGCCGTGCGCTGCGGGATCAATGAGCCAGTGCCGGCCGTCGTCTCCCCGTAACCGGTTGCCGGCCCACAGATCGCCGTGAAGGCGAGCAGCGGGTTCCGGCCCGCCACCGAGCTCGTCCAGTCGTCCGGCCACGCATTCGAGGTCTCGGATAGCGCGGTCGTCCAAAGCGCGTCCGTCCTTTGCGAGACCGGCGAGCGGGAGGAGCCGCTGCGTCGCATAGAACTCTGCCCACGTCGCGCAGGGTTCGTTGGGCAGCCCTCGACTGCCCGTAGAACGTCTGTCCTCACGGCCGAAACTGTGCGCTCCAGCCCGATGGAGCGACGCGAGCCCGCGTCCGAGCATGCCCTCTCGCGCCACTGTCGCGTTTCCTTCCTCGACCCACTCGAGCACCAAGAACGGAGGGGCGTCCGACACCGCGAGTACCTCCGGCACGCCTAGGTCGGACACGCCGCGTATCCACTCGAGACCCGCGGCCTCCGTGCTGAAGTGGTGGGGAGGGGGCGAGGCGTGCGTCTTGGCGAAGACGCGACGTCCATCCTCGAGGTCTAGCCTGAATGAAAGGGCCACGTCGCCGCCACCCAAGCTGGTCACGCCGACGACATCAGCGCCGAGCTGTATCGCGACGTGCTCGACGAGCATGCTCAGTAACTGCGATGTCGACACGCTACGTCCTTCTCTAGTACTACTGTGTCAGATTCCATCACTGATCTGTTGCTGGGACGTTGTACTTTTCATCGAGTTCGGTACCCTGTCTTGCTAGACGACCAAACGGGCCTGTGGACTGTTAACGCGTCGAGGTGTCCGGAACGTCCGGCCGGCATTGTCAACGTCAAAGCCGAGTGGGCAGAGTGGGTGCATGATCCGTCAGCCGCCTCGTCGTCATCAATACCGCTTTTCGCCTCAGCCTATCAATCACGCTGTTGGGCTGTGTCACGGTGTGGCCCTCAGCGTCGGACGCCATGAGCTTCGCGCCGTATATCACCGCCTGCTTCGTGTCCGGGCATTCGCCGAGTGGCATGCGGTGACGTATGCCCGCTGATCGTCTGAAGGCCGTCACGCGAATTCAGAATTCGTTTTTTCTCGATCGACGGGTCAACGCCATGGGGAGGACTGTAGTGCGAGGTGTCGCCGCGATGGCGGTGGTAGTCGGTCTGGTGTGTTCCGTCAATGGCCAGGAACACACAGGTCGTGTCCGAATCGAGGTTCACGCAGGTCCGGATGCCGTCGTGGGCGCGGACGTTGTTGCGCTCGGGGTCGCGCAGCAGACGGATGAGGACGGCGTTGTCGGTATCGACGCGGCGGCCGGCGCCATCGATGTGACCGTGCTTGGGCGAGGCTTTGTGCCAGTGACCGTTTCTGTGAATGTGGTTGCAGGGCAAGAGCAGGTGGTCCGTGTTGAGCTCGTTCGCCAGCTCGCACTGGAGGAAGAGGTGACCGTGGTCGCCAGCACGCGAACGGATCGGCGCATTGAGGACCAGCCACTCCGCGTTGAGGTGTTGAACCGGGAAGAGCTCGAAGAAAAGATGCTCATGACCCCCGGCGATATCGGCATGATGCTGAACGAAATGGGCGGTCTGCGTGTCCAATCCACGTCGCCGTCGCTCGGGGCAGGAACGGTTCGTGTGCAGGGTATGCGCGGCCGCTACACTCGCTTTCTATCCGACGGTCTGCCGCTCTTTGGAAGTCAACCTGGTGGTCTTGGCCTACTCCAGATCCCGCCTATGGATCTGGGGCAGGTCGAGGTCATCAAGGGCATGGCTTCCGCACTCTATGGTGCGGGCGCGATGGGTGGCGTCGTCAACCTTCTCTCGCGGCGGCCTGGTGATGAGCCCGCACACGAGGTGCTCCTCAATCAGTCGACCCGTGGTGCGACGGACGGCGTGCTCTGGCTGTCGTCACCTCTATCTGAGCACTGGGGTGTGACGTTCCTTGGCGGTGGCCACCGGCAGGAACAAACGGATGTCGACGGAGACGCGTGGGCGGACCTGCCAGGTTACGAACGCGGGGTCGTCAGACCGCGACTGTTTTGGGACGACGGCCAGGGGCAGCTGTTTTTCCTGACGGCGGGGACGACGCTCGAGAACCGAGTGGGCGGAACGCAACCGGACGCTGTCCTGCCCAGAACGGGGATGCCGTATCGGGAAGCACTCGACACGCGCCGTTTCGATCTTGGCATGTTGTGGCAGATACTGCCGACCGGACGCTATGTGCTGACTGCGCGCGCCACGGTCGCCCGGCAATGGCATGACCATCAGTTTGGTGAGGTTCTCGAGCGCGACCGCCACGCGACGAGTTTTGCGGAGGTCACGCTTCGCGGCACACGGGGCCGGCACACGTGGGTCGGCGGATTGGCCGTCGAGCACAACGCCTACCACCCGACCGACTTGCCGCGTTTTGCCTATGCGTTTACGACACCCGGCGTGTTCGTCCAGGACGACGTCGACGTTCGTCCGTGGCTGGCGCTATCGATGAGCGGGCGTCTCGACCATCACAGCGCATACGGGTGGTTCTTCAGCCCTCGGGTGTCAGCGCTGTTTCGAGCGGGTGACTGGTCGACACGACTGTCGACGGGTAGCGGATTCTTTGGCCCGTCCGCGCTCACCGACGAGACGGAAGCCGCCGGCTTGACACGGCTCACCGTCAACAACCCACTACGCGCGGAACGTGGCCGCAGTGCTTCGATTGATCTCACGCGTACGCATGGTTCGTTCTCGTATACGGCCACGTTCTTTGGGTCGCGTATCGCCGACCCCGTCCAGATGGATCGATCCGCGTATATCCTGCGAAATTTGGCGATGCCGACAACGAACGCCGGCGTAGAACTGCTGGGGATTGTCCGACGATCGCCGCTAGCGATTACTGCCAGCTATACCTACGTGCGCGCACGTGAACATCTCGAGGGGGTGGCGCAGGATGTCGAGCTGACGCCGCGGCACAGCCTCGGTCTGGTGACGATGGTAGAGAACGAAGATGGGCGGTTCGGGTTGGAGGTGTACTACACAGGTCGCCAGCGCCTCGAGGACAACCCGTATCGCGAGACAGGTGCACCGTATGTGGTCTTCGGCGTGCTGATAGAACGTCGGGTTGGCTCCTTCCGCCTCTTCGTCAACGGCGAAAACCTGACGGATGTGCGTCAGAGCCGGTGGGACCGCATCCTCCGCCCAGATCGGGCCGCCGATGGGCGCTGGACCGTTGACGCCTGGGCACCGGTTGACGGCCGCATCGTCAATGGCGGCGTGAGGGTGCGGTTCTGACGACGAGCATAAGCAACACGGCGTGTCTACCGTACTCTTCGGTATTTGCGGATGGTCGTGCCGTCGGCAGCCATGAGGAGAAATGTGTTCCGTGGCATATCGTAGTCCCACGTCAGGCCGCCACCCCGTTGCTCGAGGAGAAGATGAGAACCCTCCCGCCGGATGTCAAACGTTCGCATGGGAATCGGGTTGGCGCCGGTGACGGACAGCGTGACGGGGTCGGCTGACGTCGTGCCCGCGAGGTCCTCTGAGCGCTCGTAGCCGTAGGTCCAGGTCATGGGGCCCCAGACGTATTCGCCGTAACCGGCCGTGGACACGAACGACTCCGGTCCGTCGCGGTGACGGATGGCCATCACGAATCCATCGTGCACCATCCACCGGCCTTCCATCTCAGGCGGTGTGACGATGACGCCGTCGACGTGCCACTCGATCAGCTCCCACGTGCCCTCGATGGTCGCGCGGATATCGGACGGAGGCTGCGTCTCTTGGGAAGTGGAGCGTATGGCAGGAGCGGTCACCGCCAGCGCGCCGATCACGAGCGCTGCTGACCACTGCCTCAATGTCAACCAATGCATGTGCGGGTCCTCCCTTGATGAGCACGAGCCCGGCACACCACCAGGCCGCTATGCCAGACTAGTGGACTATCGCAGAGAAAAGTGGACCCTGGCCGGCACGCCGCCGCGGCTGGGGCATGGTCACCTTCTCTCTGCGACCCCGGGAGCGCTCCGCCACGGATGGAGTAGTCAGCGGCGGTGACGCTCACTAGACAGTCCGCTAGCACCCGAGGCGGGGCGGCGCGGAGCGAAACCTCGTCCGCCAGAGAGGCATACGAGCGATGGGTCCGAGAGCGATGTTCAATAGCATCGTGGTGATGACGACGGTGGGCCTGGGTGTGCTGGCGGTAGCGACCGCCAATACGCAGACCACCGACACTCTGGCTCCAGACCGAGCTGCGGTCGGCGACGCGCTTGATACCCTCCACCAGGCCGCTGCGGCGGCCGACTTCGATCGCTACTTCGGTCTGTACGCACGAGAGTTCGTCTTTCTGGGCACCGATGGCACCGAGCGGTGGGATCGGGTCGAGATGATGGACTATGCCCGCGAACCCTTTTCCCAGGGGCGTGGATGGTCCTATTCGCTGATCGAGCGACATGTGGTCATCGGACCCGGGCGGCAGACCGCGTGGTTCGACGAACGGCTCGATAATGCGTTCCTGGGCGAGACGAGAGGTAGCGGGGTTCTCGTGGTAGAGAACGGCACGTGGAAGGTCGCGCAATACAACCTCACCATTCCCATTCCGAACGACCTAGCGGGGGAGGTCGTCGAGAGAATTCGAGGGCAGCGGGAGTAGTGTGTGTGGAAAGCCGGACGCGCCCGGGTAGAATGACTGCCGCGCGTGCGACGTTGCCAGATACGGGTACGCTCGTCCACTCGGTCGATGGTTCGTCGTTCGGCGTGGAGCCGAATCAGGAGGTTGGCGTGAAGCGACTACTACTGACGGCGGCGATCGGCGGGTTGTGCCTTGCGGGGCCCATAGCGGTCTCGGCCGGCATCCCGGTCGACGAGCTCTACGACGCAGTCGAGCACGGCTATGCGGATAGTGACGGAGTTCGGATTCACTACGTCACGCTCGGGGAGGGACCGCTGGTTCTCTTCATCCACGGGTTTCCCGACCAGTGGTACGCCTGGCGGTATCAGATGGCGGCGCTGGCTGATGACTATCAGGTCGTGGCGATCTCACAGCGCGGCTACAACCGTAGTGACAAACCGACGGGCGTAGAGCACTACGACATCGAGCATTTGACGGGTGACGTGGCGGCGGTCATCCGGCACCTGGGCGGCGAGTCGGCCGTCATTGTTGGCCATGATTGGGGCGGTATCGTGTCGTGGTTCTTTGGTGAGCGATACCCCGAGATGATCAAGGGGCTGGTCATCTACAACCGGCCCCATCCGGGTCCCCGACGTCGCGAGATGGCGCTCAACAACGATCAGAAACGGCGCAGTCAATACATCTCGCGGTTTACGACGACGACCGGCGATCTGGGGGGGCTGGACGCTGAGCAGCTCGCCGCCCGGCGCGCGGAGCCGGGCACGGCGTGGAACGCTCGTTACCGCGAGGCGTTCGAGCGGTCCGACTACGAGGCGATGGTGAACTACTATCGGGCCTATTACCCGCAACCGCCATGGCTTGTGGACGAGGGGCCGAAGGTGATGTTTCCCGCCCCGGTGCTCGAGTTCCATGGACTCGATGACGGCGCCTACGTCAACGAGTCGTTGAACGACACGTGGGAGTGGATGACCCAGGACCTCACGCTGCTGACGCTGCCCGGCGTGGGTCACAACTCGCAGAACACGGGCGATATCGCGTTCGTCACGGGAATGCTTCAGGCCTGGCTCGAGCTCAAGGGATTCAAGAACTGAGTGACCGGATGTCGAATGGCCGCGCGTGGTCAAGACGACACGCGTTCCGTATAGTGTTGCGTCCTGTCCCACGTAGTTGTGGCCGGAGGGGTTCATCTGGATGAGTTGTCGGTTCGGTATGGTGCGAAAGGATGAACAGAATGCAGCAACGTTTGGCGCTCGTGCTCACGCTCGTCGGCTTTTTCTCTGCTTGTGGAGGTGACGGTGGAGCGACCGTCGACGAGGCAATGTCCGAGTCGGCCTTGGATGCTCCCAACCCTGATCCGGTGCCGACCTACACGCTGGACTCGTCCTGGCCACCCGCCCTCCCCAACGACTGGGCGATGGGGGTGCCGACGTCGGTCTCGGTGGATCCACGGGACCACGTGTGGGTGCTGCACCGACCCCGGACCGTCCCGGAGGGGGCGGAGGAGAATGCGGCGCCGGCGGTCTTGGAGTTTGATGCCGAGGGTGCCTTCGTGCGGGCGTGGGGCGGACCCGCTGACGGGTATGACTGGCCGGACACCGAGCACGGGATCTTTGTCGACCACGAGAACAACGTGTGGATCACTGGCATCAATCCGAGGGCCGGGGGCGACGTCTCTGATCAGTCGGACGATATGGTGCTCAAGTTCACCCAGGACGGGACGTTCCTGTTTCAAGCGGGCGGGTTTGACGCGAGCGGCGGCAACGCGGACACCGAGAATCCGCGACAGCCGGCCGACGTCGCAGTGTATGCGCCGACGGGCGAAGCGTTTGTCGCCGATGGATACGGCAACCGGCGCGTATGGGTGCTGGACGCGGAGACGGGCGCCTTCAAACGGCAGTGGGGAGCCTTTGGCAATGCACCGGTTGATGCCTTCCCGACCGGCGAAGCGCGACCTCCGGCCGCCCCGGCCGATCCGGATGCACCGCTCGAAACGGAGGGGCTGGGTCCGGACCAATGGGGCATCGTGCACGGCATCGGCGTGTCGCGGGATGGGTTCGTCTACGTCGCGGACAGAGGCAACCGTCGTATTCAGGTGTTCACCGTCGACGGAGAGTATGTGATGCAGGGATTCGTCAACCGCACCGGACCAGCGGCGAGTACGGTCGCCCGCGTCGTCTTCTCCGCCGACCCCGAACAGCGTTACATCTTTGCCAACGATTTCGGGAACGGCAAGATCTGGATCCTCGACCGCCAGACCCTCGAGACGGTCGGCGAGCTCGGCTCTCTGGGCGCCGATCCAGGGCAATTCACCAACTTGCATCATATCGCCGTCGATTCGAACAACGCCCTGTACGGGGCGGAAGTCGGTCGCAACTCTCGGGTACAGAAGTTTGTTGTCACGGGACGCTGAGAATTCCAAAGGAGAAGAAGATGTCGCAAAGTGTTTTCAAGAGATTCGTCGTCGCCTCGGGTGTCGCGGCCATGGTCGGGATGAGTGTTGCGTCTTCCGCCCAGGAGTCGACGCTTCTCGAATTGTCACGCCGTCCCACGAGCACGATGACTAACCCGTATGAGTTGATAGAGAACTGGCCGACCTTGCTGCCTGGAATGGAGTGGGGGGCGGCGATCGGGATCATCCCGGACGGCACCGGTGGCACATGGATGATGTTTCGGTCCGAGCCTCCCATCAACTACATCAACGCGTCCGGCGAGATTACAAAGAGCTTTGGCGAGGGGATGATCGTCCAGGCGCACGGGTTCTGTATGGACAACGACGGCAATCTGTGGGCTGGCGATAGCGGGCCGTTTGGCGACGACCCGTCGACGGCGGGGCGCGGCTTTCAGCTGCACAAGTTCAACCAGGACGGCGACCTGCTGATGAGTCTCGGGAAGGCCGGTGTATCGGCGGCAGGCGAAGACACCTTTATTGGTCCGACTTCGTGTGCGCTGGCGCCAAATGGCAACATCATCGTGGCCGACGGTCACTGGCCGCGCCCGTCCGATGCCCAGCAGGATGGGGACCGTCTGGTCGAGATCACGACCGATGGTGAATTCGTCAGGGCCGTTGGCCGGCTCGGTCTCGGCCCGGGCGAGTTCCTGGGACCTCACGCGCTGGCGTTCGACTCACAGGGGCGACTCTTTGTGGCCGACCGGTCGAATAATCGTGTGCAGATTCTCGACCAGGACCTAAACTTCGTCGACGAGTGGCGACACTTTGGCCGGCCCAGCGGGATCACCATCCTGGCGGACGACACGATGATCGTTGCTGATTCGGAGTCAGGGGCCTCGATTCCTGGCCCGTCAATCGCACCGGAAGGCGAGGGGCGCCTTCAGCGCAACCCAGGCTGGCAGGTCGGAATCCGGATTGGAAGCGCGAAGGACGGTTCGTTGCAATACTTCGTGCCGGGGACTCGGCCGGAAGGCATGGCTGCCGATGAGTCCGGCAACATCTTCGCGGGACTGACAAGCGGGTGCGACGCAAGCCCCTCCGGCGGATGCCTGCAGAAGTGGGTCGAGAAGTAAGAGTTTTCGCATCTCTCGACCACTGATCGCACAGGCGGGAGCGCGGTCTCTCGCGTCCGCCAAGGAACACTGGCTTCCCGACGGAGTGAGGAGCCGAGGGTGTCGAGGTGTCAACGTCTCGAGGAGTCAACGTTTCGACGAGTCGAGAACGCGACAGAGTGACGGCTGCCCAACGGCCCGCCGTCAACGTGCGCCTGCCGGGGCGGGGGCATCACGTTGCATGGAAGGGATCCGGCGTGGAGCCTCGTCGCTGTCCCAGTATGTTCGGTGACAACGCGCGCACGTCAGATCTAGCGGTCCACCTTCGTTGAAGAGACGGTCGGCGTCGCGGCGCTCGATCGCGTCGAGCATCGTGGCGGCGACACGGGAAAAATCGGTGACGAGACCGGTCCATCGCTCTGGGTCGTTGTCATGGAATGGAGGGAGGTCCCATCGCTCGAGCTCGATACCGAGGTAATCCGACCGAAAGGCCGAGCGGGCATCCGTGCCGACCGTCGCACCCAGGAGGCGGCTCGATTCGACAAGTCGCACTGCCTGGTGACGCAACGTGTCCCATTCCTGGTCCGACCGAGGCCGAATCTCTTTCACCCCATCCGGAGTCGCAATGGTAGCGACAGCGGCCCAGAGCGCACCGGCCGCCGGATCAACAACTGACTGCATGAGTTCAACCAGCGAAATGGTCGACGGAGTATCGGCGTCCGCCGAAGGCATGTCGGTGGATGGCAAGCTCGCGCACGCGCTGGCCGTCACGACCAGTCCGACCAAAACGACAGCGCGCCAGCCGTGAGAAGCTATACGTCTGTTGCCCGCTACGCCGCGCTGAATGGCGGCTCGAAGATCGGCTTCGCGGTCGACGGTGACGCCGTCGACTTGGCTCTGCGACATTTCCCCTAGTTAACCCAGATGGCAACCGGCGTAGTCGAACTGTCCATCCGCCGTGCGTCCATAGTCATAGATGGAGACGCTGTTCGGGTGCTCGAGTCGGCTGGTGGATTGAACTTCCTGCTCGAAGCGAGCCACCGCGTCCTCTCCGGCACCGTCGATCGGGAGGAGCTTGACGGCTGTCGGTCGACGGAGCAGAACGTGGGTGGCCTCGTAGACGACGCCCATCCCTCCCTCGCCAAGTTTTCGCTGCAGCTCGTATTGGCCGAGACGTCGGGTATCGTTCACCTCCTGTCCGGAGACCGTAGATCACCGATGAGGTCACGGTCGTGACGGCGACAAAGGTCAGCCTGAGGACGCCAACCCAGACGTGCACGAGAGGGTCCGCTTCTGGCGCGATTGGAAGCTTCCGACAACCGCGCTTGATTCGCCAACCAGACCGACCGCCACCGTTCGCGCCAGGGTGCTTGGAACGAGCGCGGCCCGGAGCACCAGCGTAAGGGAAACGAGGACCAGGACCACCATGCCCGCTTCCACCGGGCGGTCGAGTGTGAGCCGCACATAGATGGCGGCGAGCAGCAGCGGCACGACAACGTCGCCGGCGTGCACGGCTCAGCGGGGTGGGCATCCGTGATGCAGAACGAGCCAACCGGCGCCCAGCGCTCCCGGTATGCCTCATTCGACGAGTGGTCGCGGCGCAGATGACCCGTCAACCGGCATGTCGATCCCGGTGGCCCGGAGGATGGTCACAAAGCACACCAGTCCGAGATGGATCAAGAACAGCACCTTGAAATACAGGCGGACGCGCGAGCGCAGGGGGTCGTAGCTGATGGTGTTTGACGTCACTGAAGATACGATCACGGTCATGTCGGGGGGCGTGTGTCAAGCACGGTCCCGGCCGCAACGACCGCGGCCGACTCCGGCGTTTATGTGGTTCGCCTGCTACACTTAGACCTTCCCGAAACGCTCGTGCTTCGAACACCCACGGGCGCGCCGCCATCCCGCTCGCGTCATCAGAAGCAAGAGAGTCATGATTCGTACACAAGATCTGTCCGTCCAATACGGCGAACGCGTCCTGTTCGAGAACGTTTCGCTCAAGTTCACGCAGGGCAATTGCTATGGATTGATCGGACCAAACGGGGCGGGGAAATCGACGCTTCTTAAAGTACTGTCTGGCGAAGTCCCGCCCCATTCAGGCAAGGTCGTCATCTCCCCGAACCTGCGAATGGCCGTTCTCAAACAGGACCACTTCGCGTTTAACGAGTTCGATGCGCTGACGACCGTGCTCATGGGGCACGAGCGCCTCTATGCGATCATGCAGGAGAAGGATGAGCTGTATGCCAGCCCAGACTTTACTGAAGCCGATGGGCTCCGTGCCGCCGAGCTCGAAGCTGAATTCGGCGCCCTGAATGGGTGGGAGGCCGAGGCACAGGTTGGTGAACTTCTCGGGGGGCTCGGGATCCCGGTATCCCGCCATCGGGTCCTCGTCCGGGACCTCGACGATGGAGACAAAGTCCGCGTATTGCTGGCGCAGGCGGTTTTTGGGGATCCGGACATCTTGCTGCTGGACGAGCCCACAAACCATTTGGATGTCGATTCCATCTTGTGGCTTGAAGAATTCTTGATCGGCTTTCGCAACACCGTCATCGTCGTGTCGCACGATCGCCACTTTCTGAACACCGTCAGCACTCACACGGCAGACATCGACTACCAAAAGGTGCAGCTGTATACGGGGAACTATGAATTCTGGCGTGCGGCCAGTGAGATGACGTTGCGCCATCGCCAGGCCAGAAAAGGCAAGAACGAAGACCGGGCCCGGGAACTCAAGGAGTTCATTGCACGGTTTAGCGCCAACGCATCCAAGTCACGACAGGCCACCGCGCGCAAGAAGATGCTGTCGCAGCTTGACGTTGAAGCGATCGCGCCCTCGTCCCGAAAGTCGCCTCATATCGTCTTTAGCGCCGACAAGGTGCACGGCAAGGAGATGATCAGTGTCAAGGATGTGTCGGCGTCTCTCGGTGAGCAGTGTCGGCTGGACGGAGTCAGCCTCACCATCAGCAATGGCGAACGGGTCGCCGTGATCTCGCGTCATTCTGCCGCCACCTCGGCGTTCTTGGAGCTGGTTGCGGGCACCATAGCGCCAGAGATGGGCAGCATTCGATGTGGCGCGTCGGTAAGACGCTCATTCCTGCCAAAGGAATACGGCCAGCTGTTCGATGTCGAGCTCAGTATCATTGACTGGCTCCGCCAATACAGCACTGACCAGGACGAAAGCTTCATTCGGAAGTTCTTGGGACGAATGCTGTTCAGCGGTCAGGAGTCCAGAAAGGCCGTCAGCGTCCTCTCAGGCGGCGAAAAAGTGCGCTGTATGATTGCGCGTCTCATGCTAGAAGACCCACAGTGTCTGATCCTCGACGGCCCGACGAACCACCTAGATCTCGAGTCGATTGGTGCCTTGAACGAAGCACTGAGCGCGCGGAGCGGCACATTGATCTTCGGCTCGCACGACGTCGAGCTCATCGCATCCTTGAGCGACCGCGTGATCGAGCTCACGGAGGAGGGCTTTGTCGACCATCAGTATGGCTACGCGGAACTCCTCGCCCGTCGCGCCGAGGATGTCCCCCTCGCCATCGGCGCCTAGTTCGCTCGTCGCTCGGCGAAAGTTCCGCTTTGAATCACGACCGTCAAAAACGTATCAACTTCTCAAGACTCTCTCACGAGGCATCATGATCCTGACGAAATCCGAGTTCCTCTCTTCCCTCCGGAACGAAGTCCGCATCCTTCTTCATCTCGCGAGCAAGGTAGATAACGCGATGCTGGACTACCGCCCCACGCCGAAGCAACGCAGCCTGGCCGAGTTGCTGAGCTACCTGAGCATGATGGGCCCGATGATGACAAAGTACGGCTTGTCCAAGGGCGGCGAGTTTGACCGCGATGCCTGGATGGCGGCGGCTGATGAGGCTGAGAAGCGTGACCTCGAGCAGAAGATCGCCGCTATTGCCGGTCACACCGACGAGTACAAGATGTTACTGGCCGACGTGACGGATGCGGACCTTCGGTCAGAGATGACAGGGTTTGACGGCAGCAAGATGACGCGCGGGTCCTACATGGTGGATTCTGTGCTTTGTTCATGCGCCGCGTATCGATTGCAGTTGTTCATGTATCTAAAGTCCTGCGGGCAGGAGCAATTGGGAACGTCGAACCTCTGGCGAGGCGCCGACGCGCCCGTCTCAGAATAGAACCCTGTGACCGGCCGGGCGCGAACCGGCATCGCGTTCGAAATGGGATCGTTTTGAGACACTGCCGCCGCGGTCACGTCCTGTCACGTCAAGGATGCGCGTGGCGGTCCACGTCGTGCTCGTGGTCAAACGGCTTGCCGCAACGGCGTAGTGGCCGGCGCGAGCACGACCAGTGGCGCCGTCCGTCCCATCAAGACGCCGACTCGAAAAACGCGATGTCGCCGAAGTGCGACACACACGTTGTCCGCGTATCGTCTGTATCGGTCATAACGGCCACTCCCACAACCGTGTCGGTCTCGAATTCGCAATTCTCTCGGGAAATGGGCGCTCGGGGCAATGTTGCGTGGCGTTGAGTTCTGACCTAGGCTGTCTCGCGTATGAAGCATCTCCTCTTCGCGCTGCTCGACCTGGCGGTCACGGCCGCGAAGCTCTGCCGCCCCGGCGGCGTGCGGGCGATCATCAGCGAGAATCTTCTGCTCAAGCAACAGCTCATCGTCTTGGCTCGGTCGCGGCAGCGCGCGCCGAATCTCCGCGTCGGCGATTGGCTGGTCTTCGGCTTCTTGTCGCTGTTTCTGAGTCCAGGACGGATCCGCAAGGTCGCCGTCGGCCTGCGCCCGTCCACGTTGTTGGCCTTCCATCAGGCCCTTGTGCGCCGCAAGTGCCGGCGCTTGTTTTCATCAGCATCACGAGCGAAGAAACTAGGCCCGAACGGGCCGAGCGAGGCGCTCATCCAGGCCATAATCGAGCTCAAGACGCGTAATCCTCGCTTCGGGTGTCCGAGGATTGCACGGATCATCTCGCAGACGTTCGGCGTCACCATCGACAGAAACGTTGTGGGCCGCGTCCTTGTGAAGCACTATCGGCCACACGGCGGTGGCGGCCCGTCGTGGTTGTCGTTCATTGGCCATGCCACCGACAGTTTGTGGAGCGTCGACCTCTTTCGGTGCGAGTCGATCGTGCTCCAGAGCTATTGGGTGCTGGTCGTGATGGACCAGTGCACCCGCCATCTCATCGGTTTCGGCGTGCATCACGGGGATGTCGACGGCGCGAACCTCTGCCGCATGTTCAACGATGCCATCCGTGGCCAGGGCACGCCACGGCATCTCAGTACCGGCCATGACCCGTTGTTTGAGGCGCATCGCTGGAGAGGGACCCTTCGGGTCCTCGAGATTGAGGAACTCAAGACCGTCTCTCACGTTCCCATGTCGCATCCGTTCGTGGAACGGCTGATCGGGACGCTACGGCGAGAGTTCTTGGACCACGTGTTGTTCTGGAATGGGCGCGATCTTGAGCGGAAGCTGTCGGAGTTTCAGGCGTACTACAATGCGGCCCGAAGTCATGCATCGTTGGCAGGTCACACGCCGTTAGGCTTCGCCCGCGGACGTGCGCTGCCCGGCGCCGCACTTAGCCAGGTGCGTTGGAAGTCCCCGACGGTCTCGTGCAGCTCCCAGTGGCGGCTTGACAACGAATTCGAGACACACACGCCCACGCCACCCCATCGCGAGGAACCCTCAAACAAGCCTGAGCCTGAACCCGATCCAAAGCGGGAAGACCCACCGCTTCCGGATATGCCGCCGCCGCAACCGCCTACGTCGCCCCCGAATCAGCCAAGTCTTTGAAGCCCTGCCAGAGCTAGCCCATCCCGCGCTCGCCGATGAAGGCGGAGGTCGTTGCTCGGCTCGCTTCGCGGCGCATTCAAGACGCGCCGCGGATTAGCCCTCGAGAAGACAGGACGGGTGGTGCTGAGCTGGGCGTGCCCCACCCACTTCTGGACCATGTTGAACGGCGCGTGCTGAACGCCGATGACTCAGAAGGCGTGGCGCAGCCCATGGGGCGTGGCGTGGGGGCCGGAGATGTCAGCGTCTTCGAACATCCCCATCACATACCGGTAGCCGGTTGAGCGTGACCGGGTCCAGGCATCGGTGACCGCCGCCGGCACCGGAACGGACGACCCCATCGCGCCGGCGTTTTACTCGTGACTATCAACCCGAACAAACGCGAGCGCGTAGTTGCTGTTCAATGGAATGACTAGCTGGTTCTGAGTCGAGTCGTAGCACATGGACGCCGCGCTTGGTATGCCCGAGGCGATGACCTCTGCATCTTGACCCAGGCGGATACGGGACACGCTGCCATAACGCACGCTACTCGCGTACTTCGTCCCGTCTGCGGTTATCACGATGCCATCGTTCCCGCCTTCGACGCTATGCTCTATGCGAACGACCGCTCCGTCTTGGTCGTAGGTGATGACGGCATTGTCCCCGACGTTGACCACCACAATGTTGCCGTCCTGGTCGATCGCCACGCCGTTGGGGGCAACGAGTGGAGCGCCCTCTGCGAATACCGACACCTCACCGTCTGCGGTGACCTTCCAGATCTGCTCCGGATTCCGGGTGTTGGAGGCGTACACGGTGCCATCATTCGCAACGGCAATGCCATTCAGTATCGTAGATTCAGGAACGGGAATGGACCGCAGGGGTCGCCCTGTTTCCAGATCAAATAGACGGACGAATCCCACATCAACGGTATAGAGCACATCATTGCTGATGGCGCTGCCCAAAGGATCATAGAGTTCCAATCCCTCCCGAGTGGCGCCGATCCACTTTGGCGTATGCACGCTGCCATCGGGATTGATGAGGGAGACAAAGCCATCATTTTCGCTGGCGTCTCCCCGGTTACCGGTATTCATGGCCAGAATCAGGTTCTTGTTGGGATCAAACGTGCAGCTTTCAGAAAAATGAAAGCTGCCATAGACGGTGACGTTGTCCGACATCGGTTGCCACACGCCGGCCTCATTGAGCGCGCCGATCGGCTCACCAGCTGCGAACTCCTGCGTGGCAGCTGGGACCGCGAAGACGACGGCGATGAGAACGGCGGGGACGATTCGCCGACTCAGTGAATGCATCATCGCTGCGTACATGATCAATGACTCCTCCGTTTTCTGCGGAGCGTCGTCGAGACTCCGGCAGCTCGACCACGCGGGTTCACCGCGACCGTCGACCGTGCGTCAGATCTGGAACGGAAGGTTCACCGGTGCCGCGGTATATTGACGTCGCGCTGGCCATTGTATCCGGCAGACGACGACAGCGAATCCGACGTGGTCAGAGGTTGCCGCAAGTGTCACGGACGGCAAGACGCCCGAGCTCGCCGTCCAGCAGGCCCGAGATTTACTCGCCTCGATCGATATCTCGCACATCGTGGGGTTGCGCGACCGCGCCGTCCTCGGGGTGCTCGCCTACACCGGCGCGCGTATCGGGGCCTTAGCTCGGCTGCGCTGCGGAGATTTCCAGGACCACGGCCCGCAGCGGGTGCTCAGGTTTCGCGAAAAAGGCGGCAAGGAACGCGAGATTCCTGTCCGCCACGACCTCGATGACTGGCTGAGCCGCCGGCGCACCCGCCCCGCTCGGATCCGGCCCGCTCGCCGCTTGTCTGTCGTGCAGTTGCCCGATGCGTTAGCCACCGCGCAAGCACCCATCGGCGAAGGCGCGATGGCGAGGTGTACCGTGCCCGCGATACCAAGCTTGACCGGGAGACGTAGCGCTCAACGTGTTGCCCGAGGCATTCACCTCCGACCCTGACCGGCTGACGCGCTTCGAGCGGGAAGCCAAGGTCTAGCCCCGCTGAACCATTCCAATATTGGCGGCATTCACGGGCTGGAAGAGTCTAACGGGCAGGCGCGCTCAGAATCTGAACAGCCGGTTGATCTTGATGACCAAAGCACGGTTCTCCAGTTCGGGAAAGCGAGGCGTCAGCGTGTCGCGCTGCTCGTTGTAGACCACAAACAGCTCACTGCCCGGCTGATACTCCCAGCGAAATCTGACGTTCGCGCCGAGCGAGTTGCCCCTGGAGTTGTACTGCAGCAGCGCGCTGACAAACATCCACGGAGTCATCGTGTAGGTCGTCCGCGCCGTGGCGAGCTCGGCTGTGAAATCACCATTTGGCAAATCGACCCAGTTGAACGAGGCCCCTGGTTCGACCGAGAGCTGTGGGGTCAGTTCAAGGCGGCCGCTGATGAGTTCCAAACTGGTCTTGTTCCCGCCGAAGAAGCTGCCGTGCTGTGCTGACATGGTCCCAGCCAGTTTCCGCTGCGTTCCCAGGGTGAAGGACGTCCGAACGTCCTCGAACCTGTAGCCACCCACCGGGATCGTCACGGCCGGCGCGATCGGAAACGGTTCTTCCAGGAACTCGTACGTCCGCGTATACGTGACATCGAACTCGTCACTGTTCTCGAATCTGATGGCGAATCGACCCTGAGCCTCACGGGTCTCGAGCACACCAGCCCGGCTGGTGATGTAGTCGAAACGCCCCTCCCAGAACAGCTGGCGGACCGAGGCGACCGAACGCAGCCGCGGGCTGAACCGTAGGGCGCCCAGGCTCCGCTCGAAGTCGTCCCGCCGCAAGAACCCGACCTCAGGATTGAAGTCGTGCCCCACGACCAGCCGCTCGGCCTGCACCCCGTAGCGGTCGCCGTTGTAGTCGAGTTGCGCTCGATAGCTGTTGTCATCCCCGCCGAGCTCGGACGTCTGAGTCTGTGCCCAGTATGTGTTGATGTTGAGGTTGTCGTAGAACGCGAACGTGCCGTCGAGGCCATACGCGTGATTCGATCCGGGTCCAAGGGTCGAGACCGAGCGCCCGGTAGAGATCGCGCCGATGGTGCTGCGCCGCAGGATGTCCCGCTTCACACGCACAACCGAAAAGTTTGTGGCCTGCGCACCGGACACCCGCTCGCTTTCCGTCTGGACGTTCAATACGCCGACGCTGAACCTGCCGACCCTCCCGGTCAGTCGGCCACCCGCCGTGACCGGCACCTCGTGCCCGTCCTGCAGGCCGATCCGGCGACTGTAGAACAGTACCGGCGTGTTGTCATCGCCCGCGAGCGTGGAATTGAATCCAAACGCGCCTGCTCTCGTGCCGCCAAACGCGAAGAGCCCCTGGTTCTCCAGAAAGAACTCACGCTTCTCGGGAAGAAAGAGACTGAACCGGGTCAGGTTGACCTGCACCTCGTCCGCTTCGACGTGGGCAAAGTCAGTGTTCACCGTCAGGTCGGCCACGAGGTTTTGGGTGATGCCGTATTTCACGTCGATCCCCACGTCACCACCCAGCTCGTTTGAGAGCGCCCGTGTGACGCCGCGGTTGGTGGTCAGATCCGCGATCGCGAACGGCTTGATGTCGAGGACCGACCCGGCCTCTGGCACCTCGAGCCCGACAAGGGTGGCGGCGAGGGAGGTCTGCAGAATGCTCAGGCCGGCTGGAATGGGGACGAGGTACGAGATCTCGTTCTTCTCCGCGTTCTTGACGTGTCGGGCAAGGTTGATGCCCCACACTTGCGTCCGGCCCGGTTTGTATCGGAGCGACTTGAACGGGATCGCCGCCTCGAAGGTCCACCCACCATCGAAGCGCCCGGTCCTCACGTCCCAAATCGGGTTCCAGTCACCGAAGTAGTCACGCTCGTCGGTGATCTGCCCGTCCATACGGCCCCCGATCGGGTTGACCGTGAGGTTGACCGAGTTGCGGCCGTCGTAGAACGTGTCGAAAATCAAGTCCACGAACTCACCCGAGGCCACGCCGTAGCTATCGCGACGCATGTCGTTGGCGACCAGCTCGGCCTCGGGATTCTCTGCCCAGCAGCGAAAACTGATGTAGAGGTGCTCATCGTCGAATAACACCCACACCTCGGACTTCTCGGTGGCCGGCGCACCTTCCACCGGCTCCGTCTGGATGAAGTCCGACACCGCCGGGACATCTTGATATACGCGTTCGTCGAGGGCGCCGTCGACACGCAGCGACTCAACGAGCCGGATGGCCCGCATCGTCGCACGGCCGTTCGCGTCCCGCGAGATAACGTCGGGTGGCTGTGGTGGAGCCGGTCCGTGGATGATCAGAGGCGGCACCGTCTCGGCGGTGTCCTGCGCTGCGTTGGCGGATCCAGCCAGCAGCGCGAGGGAGACCAGTCCGCACCACGTAGCCGGCGCACCCCGCTGCAGCGGCATGGCGATGGGGTGGGCGCGAGGCACTGGAGTTCCTCGAACCAGTGCTCGACGACCACCAGGTCGGTCAGCCTGTGAGTCTCGAATTCCCAATTCTCTTGCTCAATCCAGGAATGAAGCAGTATTGCGTCAGGTTGACGGCTGTACTTCGATCTCCGTTGGGTCAAATATTCCGAACGTGTTGTCGCCCACGGCAGTTTCGGTTGCTTGAGCATTGGTGTTAGCCGACACTGGTGAACCATACGCCAACCCTTCCGGCGACACACATGGAGGTCCGCCGTGGTGCCCATCACGTCATCTGGGTCGACCGCGATGGGGGGGCTACACTCGCGATGCCTTTGGAAGGCCTGCGCGCCCGCCGCCCCCGACGTTCCCCAGATGGCCGACGGGCGGTGGTGGAACAAGTCGATGTGGGGGGGCAGCCGACGATGCGGGTCTTGGGTCTCGAGCGCGGCACACGCACGCGACTGACATTCGACGGAGACAACTACGACCCCATCTGGACGCCGACGGCACTCGTTGCCGGTCGCCAGCGCCGAACCTGCGTTTGGGGGCCCGTTGACTGTAGCTCCACACTTCACGCCCGGTCGAGATGTCGACGGCGCGGAGCTCGGTGAGGTCACCATCTTCCTCCAGGCCAGGCTCGGGGACGGTGAATCGTGGGCCGGTGCCGGTCGCCGACCGGTCGTTGGCCGTCTGGTTGAGACACGACCGGTTGATCGGGATATAGAGCAGTCCGGTCTGCGGGCCCGCGATGCAGGCCGGCGTGGTGAGCACTCGCATGAACTGGAACGACATCTTCACAGCGCCCGGTCTCTCTCGACGTCTTCGTGCGGTGGGCCTACGTATCCCAGGGACTGTCCGGTTCATTGACTCTGACGCGCGACCGACGGTCTCGTGGCCGCATGAGCAAAGACTGGCGGCCTGATCAACAGCGACCGGCGGAAGCACCCAGCCGTCGGCAGTGAAAGAAGGCGGTGGGATATCATCGGTAGGCCCGCGTGGCGAACGTGATGTTCCGGTACAAATCGATCATCGGGCCGGGGGGGGGGGAGAACACGGTCGGCGGGAGGCCGGCACACCGAGGCCGTCCTCGGCTGCAACATCTTGAATCGACTGACGAGCCTCAGTAGGCCAGTGTCCTACAGCGTCGGTCGCTGATGGGCAGCAAGAGGCGACCGCTCCGCGTCGACCGCCGAATTCCGCAACAACGCCGTCCCATGGCCCCGTGCAGTGCCGCCAGCGGCTCGGTGGGATGTTGAACTACTACCACCGATCGGCGGCGTGAGCTACGTGATACAAGGCGTCAGCACGACGAGCGTATTGTCGGACAGTACGGGGTGACGGTTACTTACGGGCGGTGAGGAAGGAAAACCAGATGACGAATCGACTTCTTGCGGCAGGACTCACGGTGATCGCATCAGTCGGGTGGCTGGCGGAGGGCGCGGCGCTGGCGCAACCGGCGGCGGGGGCTACCTGGACCGCCCCCCGTGCATCCGATGGCAAACCCGACCTTCAAGGCGTTTGGAATTTCTCTACGTTGACTCCCCTGGAACGACCCGGTGAGCTGGCGGGGAAGGAGTTCCTGACTGAAAAGGAAGCGGGGGAGTACATCCAGCAGCGAATCCAGAACTCGAACGCCGACCGTCGCGATGGTGCTGGAACCGAACGCCGGCCGGGCGAAGACATTGACGTTGCTCGTGCATACAACGACTTCTGGTACGACCGCGGAACAACCGTCGTCGGCACACGACGAACCTCGCTCATCATCGACCCCCCGAATGGAAAGCTTCCGCCCCTGACACCGGAGGGGCAGAAGAGAGAGAACGCCTTGGCGGCGTTTCTGAGACAAGGGGTCCGCGGTCCCCTCGACGGTGCGAACACCCGTCCGGTACGCGAACGTTGCATCTGGTGGGAGAGCGAGGGACCGCCCCTCACACCGATGGGTGCGTACAATGCCCATCTCCAGCTCGTCCAGACTCCAGATAACGTCGCGATCGTCATGGAGATGATTCACGATGCACGGATCATCCCCCTGGATGGGCGTCCCCATCTGTCGCCATCGATTCGCAACGTGCTTGGAGATTCGCGTGGCCGATGGGAGGGTGACACGCTCATCATCGACACCACCAATTTCGTGAGTATGGAAGATTTCATCGATCCGGGCGGTTCCTCGGATCAGACGGACTACCGAGGAAGACGGACAAACGTGCATTTGACCGAGCGACTGACGCTGGTCGATGACGACACGCTTCGCTATCGATACACGGTGGAGGATCCCACCACGTGGACTCGGCCCTGGACCGGGGAGCAATTCCTGACGCGGAGTACCACGCCGCTCTACGAGTACGCCTGCCACGAGGGAAATCACGGCATCGTGGGGATCCTCTCTGGCGCGCGCGCCGCAGAGAAAGCCGGCGGGCGTGACTAGGCGCGCGCGATAGTAGCCCGCATTAGTCGGGTCTGAGGTTTACCGAAGATCGGTTATTCGACTCACTGGCCACCAGATCCCTGGCGGCTCGGGGCTCTCCCTCCCCCTGCCATCGCCGCGCTCGTTACCCGGGTTCTCGAATACAGGCCCGGGAAGATGTTCGTGAGCTTCGTGCCTGTTGATTGGGTTCTGATCGCGGGTTATATCCGGCGGCAGCAGCTTCAGAATGCCTGCTTTCGAAATGACATAAAAAAATTATGATGCGCAGTTGACCGGCAGGGGTGCGATCTAAACTCGTCCACCCGCGACATAGGCAGTGTCTCGGCGGGGGCCGCGTGTCGACCTCGGCGCAAGCGTTCATAGTGCCGGTCACGACACTGACGGAGGGCAACGTTGATGAGCGAGATGAAGAGTCCGGTCCGAACCTTGCGCCCACGACCCGCGCGGATGCGACATGGGCTCGCGTTGTGCTTTCTATGTGTTGGGTGCGCGCACCCTCTACTGGCCCAGGATGGCATCACCAACGGTGAATGGCGACATCATGCCGGGGACCTGGGCGCGACACGATACACATCGCTAGACCAGATCACCGCCGACAACTTCGCCGCCCTCGAGGTCGTATGGCGATGGGATTCGGCCGACAGCCACCTCACAGTTGTGACGGACGACGCAGTGTCCCGGGTGTCATCGGATGTCGCGTTCGACCGCCTCGAACGGGACGAGCCGAACCGCTGGACGATGTGGGACGGTGTCACCTACCAGGCGGGGCGTCCGTCGATCCGTGGACTCGTCGCGACGCCGCTCATGGTGAACGGCGTCCTCTACCTCAGCACCCCTCTCTATCAAGCGGCGGCAATCGATGCCCGCACCGGGCAGACGCTCTGGGTACACGACCCGCGTGGCTACGAGGCCGGGACACCGCCCCCTCAGCCGTGGCGACATCGCGGCGTCGCCTACTGGGCGCATGAGGACGACCGTCGTATCGTCTGGGGGACGGGCGACGGCTTCTTGGTGGCGGTGAACGCCGATACCGGTTTGCCCGTTCCGGAATTCGGTGACCAGGGGCGTGTCGATCTGCTCGACGGGCTGCCGCGCGCCACCCGGGGCGAACGCGACATCGTGAACTTGGTCCCGCTCTCCTCACAGTCGCCCCCGATCATCGTGCGGGACACGATCGTGGTCGGCAACTCCATCAACGACCGGGTGGTCACCAAGGAGGCGCCACCCGGATGGGTGCGCGCCTACGACGTCAGAACCGGCCGACACAAGTGGGACTTTCACACCGTTCCCCAGAGTGGCGACGAATTTGGCGCCGATACCTGGCTGCAAGAGTCGTGGCGTTACTCCGGCAACACCAATGTCTGGTCGCTCATGAGCGCCGACGAAGAGCTCGGTCTTGTCTACCTGCCCGTGGGCACACCTACCAGCGATTACTACGGCGGGCACCGGCCGGGAGACAACCTCTTTGCGGAAAGCCTGGTAGCCGTGGATGTCGAGAGTGGCGCGCGCGAGTGGCATTTTCAGATGGTGCATCACGGACTGTGGGACTATGACAACCACTCGGCGCCAAACCTGCTCGACATCCTCGTCGACGGGCGCCCGGTCAAAGCGGTGGCCCAGGTCACGAAGCAAGGATTTGTTTACGCGTTCGACAGACGTACGGGTGAACCGATCTGGCCAATCGAAGAGCGCCCCGTCGCCACCGACACCGATCTCGCGGGCGAAGTCGTCGCCCCGACCCAGCCGTTCCCTACGAAGCCGGCTCCCTTCGAATATCAAGGCACGTCGATTGAAGACCTCGTCGACTTCACACCAGAGATCCGACGCCTCGCCGAATCGGCTGTCGAGGGTTTTCGCCTGGGACCGCTCTATACACCGCAGATGCTTCAGGGAACGGTCATGCGACCGTCGGTTGGAGGCGGAGCCACGTGGTCGGGCGCCGCCGTCGACCCCGACACCGGACTGCTGTATGTCCCGTCGGCAAACCGGCACTCAACGATTCGGCTCACCGCTCCCGAACCCGACGAACCCGCCACGCTGCGATACATCCGTCGCTCCCTCTCAGCGGGGACGACAAGCGCGTCGATCGGACCGATCATGCCGCGGGGTCTCCCGCTCTGGAAGCCTCCCTATACCCGCATGACCGCGATCGACATGAATACTGGCGACCATTCGTGGATGCGACCCACCGGAAATGGGGATCGGTTCCGTAACCATCCGATGCTGCGCGACCTTGCTCTCCCACCGCTGGGCGGTGATGCTGGGAGTAGTGGTCCCCTCCTGACAAAAACGCTTCTCATCCACGCGCTGTCAGCCGGCGGTTCGGATGGCGGACCGCAGCTGGTCGCGTATGACAAAGCCACCGGCGAGCCCAGAGCTTCTCTCGACCTCCCCAGTGGAGCGCTTGGCTCACCGATGACCTACCTGCTCGATGACAGGCAGTATCTCGCCGTGACGGTCGGTGGTGAGATACCCGGACTTCTGGTGTTCGCGTTGCCCGAGTAGGGCGGCATCGACCTCGTATGGGCAAGAAACCGTGCGAGCCGCGTGCCGGGCTGGGCTACAATCGGGCCACTCGCCCACGGCTGGACCCATAGACCAATCATGGCCTGTGGGTCTCGAATTCCCAATTCTCTCGCTGAATCCGGGACGCGGGCGACACTGCGCGCCGCCGATCGCGTGATCTACGCTGTGGCGTGTATGCACGTCGTCCCCCTCACTCTGCTTCACCTGAGCCGCAGCCCGGGTATCCTCCGTCAGGGAAGCGCCCATTTACCCCAGCTGGAAGTTGACGGTGACCGTCAGGATGACGGGGACGGCGACGTCGTTGAGCACCGTTCCCAACATACCTGCGGCCGCGACGTGCGCGCCATCCGCGCGCACCGCACCGCATCGAACATCCACAGGGGGATCTCTCGGGTGACGCGTGCCTCG
>CAUZIB010000046.1:0-35134 GCA_963579735.1 Vicinamibacteria bacterium
GATGGTTCGGACATGCCTGAAGCCACCGAGGGGTGTTGGGACCCCGTAGAGTTTGAGCTGCCGTCAGACGTCCCCGCTGAAGACCTGGCCGGCCTGGCCACTGACGTGGCCAGGCCGGCGCGAGACGGCGGCCATCTCTGGGACCTAGAATTCTGGGTAACGCCAAAAAACCCCCTAAAAACACGCAGTCAACCAAATGAGACCGGTTAGGTTCGCCCGGCTAAACCGCTATCTTGAGTGACACGCTTGTCCCGACAAGTGTTGCAAGACGTTGAGGGGGTGGAACTGCCGGTTGGAATCAGACGCCAGGTGACGCAACTGTTCGACCCGAGTGACGTGTTGTACGCTTCGTCTCTCCGACGATGAGCGCAGAGGATCGCCCTGACCAGGTCAAGACGTCTGACTCCGAATACGAGCGCTTCGCCGAGATCTACACCGTCTGGACCGATTCGGCAGCGTCCGCGCGGGACAACCTCCCTTTCTATCGAGACACATATCTGGCGGCATCTGGCCCGGTCGTCGAGCTGGGGATTGGAGACGGGCGTATCGCCGTCGAAGCCGCGATGCGGGGGCGCCCGGTCTTCGGTGTCGACCTTTCGTCGGCCATGCTGGAACGTTGCCGCGAACGTGCGAGAACTGCCGGGGTGCTCGACCGCCTCACCCTGATCCAGGCGGATTTCCGCGACTTTGCGCTCGACGACCCGGCGGGACTGATCGCTCTGCCCTATCACAGCATCGGACATCTGACGACGCTCGATCAGAAACGCGCCGCGATATGCCACATCTTCAGCCGGCTCCGTCCCGGTGGGACGTTTGTCTTTGACGACTTCCGGATGACCCCCGATCTCATGGCCCGGATGCGGACCGTCCAGCTTCGCGCAGCGTATCGCGATCGGTCGGGTGGGGACCGGCTCTTGTGGGTGACCTCGCTGGTCGACGAACCGACCCAGTCGATCACGGTTGTGACCTGGGAGGACGAGTTGGACGCGTCCGGCCAGTTGCAACGACGGCGATACCGGCGGTTGAGCCTGAGCTGGCTCGAGCCGGCGCAGGCGCGTGCGCTCTTGGAGGCGGCCGGGTTCACAATCGAGGCTTGTTTCGGCGACTTCCAAAGACAGCCATTCGAGCCGCTGTCGGCGTCGGAACAGATCTGGATCGCGCGTAAGCCGCTCTCGCGCCCCGGCACAAATCCATTGTGGTGATGAGGTGAACCAGTCGGATGAACAAGTCGCGCATCGGGTCATCCTAGCGTCCCTGTCACGATCGCAAAGGCCTGATATCTCGATGGATTGCAGGCGGAATTTAGCCATTCGCCATGCACAGGGTATTTTGGGCGCGTTGGGACTATGGCGCGTCGGGGTTTCGTCCCACCATGACCTCAGTGGCTTTTATGATCGCGGTCGCTTCGTCACCCCGCCGAAGGCGGAGTTCATCAACTGCATCGCGGGTGATAATGGCTGTGAGCGATTGGTCTCCCACCCGGATCCGGACCTGAGCGAGAAGTCCGTCGCGGCGCACTTCTTCCACCACGCCAGTCAGACGATTTCGTCCGCTCAGCGCCGTGAGTACGCCCAGCGAAGACCGCCCCCGCCTAGAGGTCGGCGGTTCCGGGTTACGGGCGACCAGTAATCGGTCTACCTCGGTGTCACGGATTCGGTGATGTCCGCCATCGGTGCGCGTCGTTCTGATACTTCCCTTGTAGATCCACTGCTTGACTGTTGAATACGACACCCCAAGTCGGGTCGAGACTTCCCGCGCGGTGAGAAGAGGCATCGCTAAGAATACCAACTTAAATCGACAGATAAGTAATACAAAACCATACTAAAATGTGCATTTATTGATGCCAAGCAACCGTCACGCGAAAGTCATTCTTCCCACGCTCACGCTGGCCGTCCTACTGACCGGTGCCGCGTGTCGGGTCGTCGAGTCGCCGCCGGCCGACAACGGAGCGGTCGTACTCGTGGTCGCCGCCGCTATCAGCATGTCCGATGCGTTGCAGTCGGTGGTCGTCGAATACGAACGGACGTCTGACGTGTCGGTGGTCGTCAACGCGGCCGGGTCAGACACACTGGCGACCCAGCTGATTGCAGGGGCACCCGGCGACATTTTTCTCAGTGCGGATACGCATCAAATGGAACGTGTCGAGCGGGCGGGGTTATTGACGCCGGCGGGACCGGTCGTCCTCTTTACCAACCAGCTCGCGGCAGTCGTGCCCCGGGATCGCTCCTTCTCCATCACGAAGGTTGATGACTTGGGGTTACCCGAAGTGGGTCGCATTGCTCTTGGTGACCCGGTCTCCGTGCCCGCGGGCGTTTACGCCCGCGAATACTTGCGGGCGGCCGGGCTGTGGGAGTTGCTGTTCGACAAGTTCGTGCCGACGCGCAACGTCAGGGCGGCCTTGGCCGCAGTCGAGGCGGGTCACGCCGATGTAGCGTTTGTCTATCGCACGGATGTCGTGACGTCCGACGGTGTCGACGTCGCATTCGCCGTGCCGGTGGAGTCAGGACCTGCGATTCGATATGTGGGGGCGGTGCTGATGGGCGATCATACCGAGGAGGCCCGTCGGTTTCTCACGTTTCTACGTGGGGCGGGCGGCCGCGCGTTTGAGGAGGCTGGTTTTGTTCGGGTCGATTCAGCGGCTGGTGGACTGTCCCGGCAGTCCACTGGTGTGGCGGGCGTTTCATGACCGGTGAGGTGCTCGACGTCACCTTGTTCAGCGTGGCCATGGCCACATCGGCCACCATTGTCATGTTGCCGCCCGGGGTTGCTCTGGCCTGGCTATTGGCTCGTCACTCGTTTCCGGGTCGTAGCGTTTTGGAGAGTCTCGTCTCGCTTCCCCTGGTGTTACCACCCGTGGCGACCGGTCTGATTCTGCTTCATTTGCTGGGGCGTCGCGGTCCGCTCGGCGGCGTCTTGGAGTGGATGGGCATCGAGGTGGTGTTTACATGGAAGGCTGTCGTCGTTGCCATGGCGGTCGTGGGATTGCCCTTACTGGTGCGGTCGACTCGCGCCGGTTTTGAACAGGTCGATCGACGGTATGAACAGATCGCCGCGACACTCGGAGCGAGTCCGATTCGCGTGTTCTTCACGATCAGTCTTCCGTTGGCGCGTCGGGGGATGCTCGCCGGTGCGGTGCTCGGCTTCTCGCGCGCATTGGGCGAGTTTGGGGCCACCATCATGATTGCGGGTGCGCTCCCCAGCACTCGCACCCTGTCTACGGCAATCTACTCCTACACGCAAACTGGTCGAGATGGCGCGGCCACAGCGCTGCTGGTGGCGGCGGCGACGATGGCATTTGTCGCGATCTACGTCTCGAACCGTCTGACTGATTCCGGACCCTAGGCCCACTCATGCCGTCCGTGCCGTTTGTGCTCGACTTCACCCTTCATCAAGGCGCCTTCACGCTGGACATCCATGAGCGGTTCCACGCGCAGTCCGTGGCCCTGGTCGGACGGTCTGGCGTGGGGAAAACCACGGTGCTCGATGCCATCGCCGGCCTTCGTCGGCCATCTTCCGGAACGATCGAGGTGGCGGGACACACGCTCTTTCGGTCGGACAGTGGCGTCAATCTCCCCGCCCGGGAGAGGCGTATCGGCTACGTACCTCAAGACGTCGCGTTGTTTCCTCACCTCGACGTGCGACGGAACGTGACCTATGGCGCCGCCCGCGCGACGTCGTCGCGAGTGGCGCTGCCGACCGTCTTGGAGCTGCTCGAAATTTCTGGGCTGATGGACCGGCCGGTAGCCGGGTTGTCCGGCGGCGAGCGCCAACGGGTGGCGATCGCGCGCGCGCTGGTGTCGGGTCCGCATGCGCTTCTGCTCGACGAGCCGCTCACCGCGGTCGATGCGGAGCTCCGCCAACGGATCCTGCCGTATATAGAGCGGGTGCGAGACACTCTTGAGGTGCCGCTGGTCTATGTATCACACGTTGCCGCCGAGGTGGAGCAGCTGGCCGACCACGTTGTTCGACTAGGTGGATAGCGCGCCGGGTCGGGGGCCGCTCGCGCTGCTACTGCGGGCGACAATGAACGAGCGCGTCGTTGAGCAGATCCCACGCTCGGCGCACATGCGTGTCAGTGGTGCGGATATGGCCAACCGCGAGCCGGATGGTGAAGTGGCCGTTCAAGCGTGTATGAGAAAGGAACACTTCGCCGGTCGCGTTGACGTGGTCGAGGAGCCGGGTATTGAGCTCGTCTAGCGCGTCGTCCGCGCTGTCCGCGTCTTTGGCAATGCCAGTGAGAGGGTGCGCTCGAAAGCACACGACGCTCAGGGGGACTGGCGCAAGCCGTTCGAAGTCGTCGCTGGCGTCGACCCACTCGGCAAACAGACGTGCCAACCGCATGTGATCGCGCAGTCGGGTGCGGATGCCGGCCGCGCCAAAATAGCGCAGAACGCTCCAGAGCTTGAGGGCTCGAAACCGTCGCCCGAGCTGCACACCCGTATCCATCAGGTTGCGGACGCCTTCCTCCGAGGTTGTCAAATAGTCAGGGGTAAGCGAGAACGTCGCGCGGACGGTGTCCATCCGGCGGCAAAAGAACGCGCTGAGGTCAAACGGCGTGAACAACCACTTGTGGGGATTTACCACAAGCGAGTCGGCTCGCGCGCACCCGGCGAGGACCGCCGCCGTCTCGGGAACAAGCGCCGCCGCGCCCGCGTAAGCGGCGTCGACGTGGAGCCAGAGATGCTCGCGCTCAGCAATGTCGGCGATCGCTGGGACCGGGTCGATGCTTGTGGTCGAGGTCGTGCCCACCGTGGCGACCACCGCCATGGGGAGACGGCCCGCGGCTCGATCGGCCGTGATGGCTGCGGCCAGGCGGTCCGGTCGCATCCGAAAGTTGTCGTCGATCGGGATGCGTCGAATCGCGTCCTGCCCCAGGCCCAAGGTAATGACCCCCTTGTCGATCGACGAGTGCGCGTGGTCGGAGATGTAGACCGCGAGGGGCGGGATATCAGAACGTCCGGCGAGTCCCTTCGTGCGTATATCGGGGACTGCGATCTCTCGCGCGGCGGCGAGTGCGTGGAGACTGGAGATCGAGGCCGTGTCGTAGATGACGCCCTCAAACGACGACGGGAGACCGAGCAATTGTCGGAGCCAGCCGAGGGCTACCTCTTCCAGCTCCGTCGCCGCCGGCGAGGTTCGCCACAGCATGGCCTGGACGTTGAGTGCGGCGCTCAGAAACTCTGCCAGCACACCGGGCGCACTCCCGGTGATCGCGAAGTAGGCAAAGAACCCCGGATGATTCCAGTGGGTGATACCCGGCAGCAGAATACGTTCGAAGTCCCGGAAAATCTCGTCGAATGGCGCGCCCGTCTCCGGTGCGGCAGCCGGGAGGCCGCGTCGGATCGCTCCCGGCTCGACTCGAGCGAGCACCGGGTAGTCGGACGCGCTGAGATACGCCGTGATCCAGTCGACGAGCGCGTACGCCTGCCGCCGGAACTCGTCCGGCGGCATGTCACCCAATGACGGGTCTATGTCACTCGCCACCGGCTCCAACATACTCGAGCGCGAACGCCCTGAGCTCTTCGCTCCGGAGTCCGATAGCGTCCGCCTCCGCCAGTGCTTCGTCTTCCGACCAGCCGTCGACCCAGAGCCGCTTGATCAGCCACAGGGCGGCGGCGCGATTGGCCGATCCGCAGTGGATAAAGACCGGTTGGTTCGACGGGTCGACGACCATCTCTAGAAACTTCGTTGCGACTTCCGGTGTCGCATCGAGAAAGGGGAGGTGAAGATACTTGAGTCCGGCGCCCTCGGCGGCGGCCCGGGCGGCCCTGACGGTTGCCCCGCGTTCACGCTCGTTCCGGAAGTTGATGATTGAGACAAACCCCAAATCGCGGAGCCCGGTCATCGCTGTCGGAGACGTCGCTCCGGCGCAGGCTACGGCCGCATTGACCCTGGTGTAGTTGACAACGCCCGCTGGGCCTTCAGGCGCTGAGCTGGCTCCGGCCGTCTCCGCTGCCGGCACCGCAGACGTCGTCTCGCGGGCGGCGTCGGGGTTCGCGGAGGATGGAACGGTCTCGGACGAACACGCTCCGCTCGACAGTGCAACCGCGAGGAGACCCGCGGTCAACACGGCCGCGCGCGGGTGTGTCATGATTTCGGATTGTAGCAGCCGAGGCCTTGATTCGGGTCTCGTGGAGAGACGTATTCCTTGCGAGCGAAAGGCGGTGGTCGTGCCAGAAATTGTTCATACCAGCCGACTGAGGGTGGAGCGGGTGAAGGGGCCAGTCCGTCAAGCCTTCCTGGAGGGGTTTGACACCCCCATCCGCTTTGGCGTGCATGGAGGAATAAAGAAGTTTTACGGGCTCGAGCCCGAGGAAGAGGTGCCGGCGACCCTCGACCACATTGTGGCGGCGGTCGGGGCTTGACTGCTTGGCACTCTTGCCCGCGCACTGGAAGTGCGTGACGTTCCAGCGACCCCCGACAAGATTAGCGCCTCGGTCGAAGGCGACATCGAAGCGATTGACAAGGTCATGCGGATCACGCGAATTCGCGTGCGATACGCTCTGACTGTCCCGGCTGGAGCCCGCGAACGGGCCGAGCGAGCGGTCGAGGTACACCCCACGGGATGCCCCGCCGCCAACAGTGTCAGCGGATGTATTGACCTCGATATTCAGGCTGAGATCACAGAGGAGGCCTAGTTTCTGGCTTTGGCGGTCCACGAGCCGGAGGCATTGCTGGGCATGACACAGCTCTCTGGCGCTCCCCGATGGGCTTGCTGGGTACAGGAACCGTTCCAGCGCGCCCGCGACGCCGGAAAACCCGTGTCCTGCTGGTCATCGGGGCGCCGTGGTCCCGAGGGTCGGTCGAGATGCACGAAACCACCTATCGCGATGACGATGTCCGCGAGTTGATCGAGCGCCGGTTCGTTCCGATCCTTGTCAACGCGGACGACCGACCCGACGTGGCAGATCGTTACGGCTTCGGAGGCTGGCCGACGACGGCGTTTCTGACCCCGGACGGCCGAGTGCTCGGCGGCCAGACGTTTACGGGTCCGGCAGAGATGGTTGCGTTGCTGGAGCGTGTCGCGGACGCGTTTGCAAATCGCCGTGACGAGCTTATGGCGCCTGCCTTACCCGGAGGCGGCGGCACACCGGCTCGCTCGAGTCCGGGCAGCGCGGAGAGCATCGACCCTACGGTCGAGCCCTGGCTGAAGGCCCACCTGCTGGACGTCTATGACCCCGACTACGGTGGATTCGGTCGAAGTTCAAAGCGAATTCAAGAGGCTCCGCTTCTCGTGTCACTCGGGCATCGAGGGTCTTCCGCGCCAATCCCGTCGTCGCGGTCAACGGTGGACGAGGAGCTACGGTCGCTCGCGGCTCATACGCTGACGTGCGCCGGTTCGAGCGAGCTGTGGGATGAGGTGGACGGCGGTCTTTTTTGATACGCGGTCCGTCGCGACTGGACGGAGCCGAGCCGCGAAAAACTGCTTACCGTGAACGCGGCCGGTCTCCGGGTTTTCCTTGAGGGTTGGCGCACGTGCGACGACGAGGCACACCGTGAGCGCGCCGTGTGGCTGATCCGATACATACAACACACGCTGTTCGACGCTGACGCCGAGCGGCTCTTTGCCAGTCAGACCCCAGACCACGGCACCGGCACATCGCCTCGGCCGTCAGCGAATCGGACCTGTTACACCACGGCCACCGCGGACATCACCCGTTCGCTCATGAGAGCCGCTGACGTTCTTGGCGACCCGTCTCTTTCTTTCGCGCGCGGTCGAAGTGCTCGACGCCACCGTCGCCGCCGCGTATCGCCAAGGGGAAGGCGTTCTACGCCGCGTAGGTGGTGGGAGGTCAGTGCGAGGGCTGCTCGTCGACCAGGTGTCGGTGAGCGAGGTGCTTCTTGACGCGTATGAAGCGACCGACCGAGATGTCTACCGGGACCTCGCGCACGAGTTAATGCTGCATGCGGGCCGTGTGCTATGGAACGACACGCGCGGTGTCTTTGTCAACCGGGCCGTCGGCGATGACGACATCGGACTGTTGCGTCACACATTGACACCGTTCACGCTGAATTGCCGCGCAACGGCAGTCCTCGCCGCGCAAACGCCGCGGGCCAAGGATAGAAGCCTCGACGCGGCATCCTACGTCCTTGCCCTCCGCGAGCTCCAGGTGTCGTGATAAACTGCACCGCCAGAGGTCTTCGTGCCGTCTGATCGCTCCTTGCGTGCTTCCCTGATACCCGATCTGCAGACTGTCGCTGCCCATCTTCGGATAGAGTCCGTTCGCGCGACCTCGCAGGCTGGCAGCGGCCACCCGTCAAGCTGCTGTTCAGCGGCAGACATCGTGGCCGCCCTGTTTTTCGCGGAAATGCGTTTCGACCCGACGAAGCCCCAGCTCGAGGACAACGACCGTTTTATCCTCTCGAAAGGCCATGCGGCGCCGCTTCTCTATGCGGCGTGGGCAGAGGCTGGCCTGGTCGCTCCTGAGGACTTATTGCGGCTCAGAGCGATTGATTGCGATCTCGAAGGGCATCCGACGCCGCGGCTGCCTTTCGTGGATGTGGCCACGGGCTCTCTTGGGCAGGGTATCTGCGCCGCCGTCGGTGTCGCACTCAACGCGCGTCGGATTGGGTCGGACTACCGCACGTATGTTCTCATCGGCGACGGCGAGTCGGCTGAAGGGTCTGTGTGGGAGGCCGCCGCCGCGGGCACACACTTCGCGCTCGACAATCTTTGCGCCTTTACCGACATCAACGCGCAAGGGCAGAGCAGAGAGACACAGCTCGGCCATGATTTGGGTGCGCACGCTGCGCGCTGGCGCGCGTTCGGATGGAACACGATCGAGATCGACGGACACGATCTGGCCGCGATACTCGACGCGCTCGACCAGGCCCGCGAGACCGCTGGTCGACCCACGATGATTCTGGCGAAAACCGTCAAAGGCCAAGGTGTGTCTTTGATGGCCGGGGTCGAGGGCTGGCACGGCAAGCCTGTTCCGAAGGGATCACAGCTCGACACGGCGTTACGCGAGCTCAGAGACCAGTGCGTCGAAGGGACGACCACCCCGACGATACCGCCACCGTCGCGACGTTCCGAGGGAGCGGGTGAGCGCGCGACCGCTGTGGCAGAGATGCCGGCGCCGACCTATGCATTGGGTGATCAGGTCGCGACCCGCGTCGCCTATGGAACTGCCCTCGCGGCCCTTGGACACGTCGACCCCCGGGTCGTGGCGCTCGACGCGGACGTCGGTAACTCAACATTCAGCCAGACCTTCGAGCAGGAACACGCTGACCGGTTCTATCAGACATTTATTGCCGAGCAGGTGATGGTCGGAGCCGCCATGGGGCTGGCCAGTCGCGGTGCGATCCCGTTCCCGTCCAGCTTCGCGTGTTTTTTGACCCGGGCGTCGGATTTCATCAGGATGGCGGGCATCAGCGGAAGCAATATCAAGCTCGCCGGCTCGCATGCTGGTGTCTCGATCGGCGAAGACGGACCGTCGCAGATGGCGCTCGAAGACCTCGCGATGATGCGAGCGGTCCCCGGGTGCGCGGTGCTCTACCCGTGTGACGCGGTCAGCGCGGAGCGTCTGGTTGCCGCCGCGGCCGCCTACGACGGGATGACGTATATCAGGACCAGTCGGCCAAAGACCCCTGTGATTTACGAACCGGACACGCAATTCGTTGTCGGCGGCTCGTGCGTGCTGCGAGAGTCGACCGACGACGTCGTCACCGTCGTCGCGGCGGGCGTGACCGTGTTCGAGGCGCTTGGCGCCTACGACGAACTGCTCGCCGACGGAGTCGCCATCCGGGTCATTGATGCCTATTCAATCCAGCCGGTCGACGTGACTGGGTTGGTGCGGGCCGGTCTGGCCACCGGAGGTCGGATAGTGACCGTCGAGGACCATTACGTCGCCGGCGGGCTCGGCGACGCCGTCAGCGAGGCAGTCGCCGCCGCTGGGATTTTGGTGACCAGGCTGGCTGTCCGAGAGGTTCCTCGTAGTGGCGGTTCAGCAGAGCTCCTTGAGCGATACGGCATCTCGAGTTCTGTGATTTCCGGCACAGTTCGGAAGCACATCACCGCCGTCTCTGCCGGCGCGCGGACAGCCCGCTAGCGACGTGGGCTTCGACATACAGGGCATCATTTTGTGAACTGCCGCCAGGCGGGAGCCGCGTTGTTCGAGTAGCCTGACCAACGAATCACGCTAACCGACACGGGCGAATCGTGTCGCTGCGCGCTCGCGAGCCCGCGCGGTGACTTCCGCCAGGTCGCGAGGTGCGGCGTTCGTCACCAGCGGGTCCAGCAGCCGCTGCGCGACGCTGGTTACGTCGTCGACAGCGCAGTTGAACGCAACTTGATTCGCCTGCGACGGCTTCGAGAACCCACTCAGCTTTCGCACGAATTGCTCAGAGGCGGCGCGAATCTCTTCCGGCATCGCCGGTGGATCGAAGTTGAACAGAGTCTTGATGTTTCGGCACATGACGCTTCTCGGTCTGCGAAAGAGAAAACGGCCCTGCTAGGGGCTGGCTTCGATCACGCTCAGGGCTCTCTGTCCCCTCTGCCGGGTCGAACAGAATACCGTGCAATTGGGGGACCGGTTCGCCTCAATCAACGACGAGCGAAGCGAGCGACAATTCCTGGGCGAATCCTGAATCGCCCTATTTCTTTCTTCCTCGGCCGCGGCCCCCGCCCCCGCCTGGGCTCCCCGTGCCAGGACCGCCGCCGGTGCTGAACCACCAGACGCTACTCGAGGCAGCCCCGGCACTGTTCCTCGTTACGACTCGCCAGTAGTAGGTCTTGTTCTTACCCAGCCGTGGCGCGGACCGCATCTTTTATTGAGGGGGAGCGCGAATCGAACCGGTGTGCTATCGCACCGTGTTGGCGTCGAGTCGATCGTCGGGAACAAAGATGTTCCGGGCCGGCATGCGGACGAGAGGAAGGGTCTGAGCGTTAATATCGGCGTCAGTGTCGATAATGCCGTTGGCTGCGAGAAGCCAGGCGGTCAGGCCGTAGACCTCAGCGGTGCTCAGAGAACCGGGCGCGTTTGTCGGCATCGCCCGCCGAATATAGTCAAAGAGTGTCGTCGCATAGGGCCAGTAGTTGCCGATGGTCGCGGGTGAGGCTCCAACCGGCGCTGCGCCCACCAATTGGTTGGCGGTCGCCCCCTCTCCGCTTGGCCCGTGACACGAGGCGCACCGAGCGGCGTAGACAGGAGCACCAGCGGCCGCGGTGCCGCTCCCCTCGGGAAGTCCCGTGCCGTCCGGACGAACGTCGATGTCGAGACGCTGGATGAGATCCATCGATGCTGGCTCGCCAAGTCCGAACCGCTCCGGATGGCCCTCAGATGCCGGTGGCTGTTGTTCCGCCCCCACACCGATCATGCCGAGTACTCCAATCAGCCAGAGACCGGCCATACAACATACCGCGCGAATCATGAGTCTGGAATGTTTCATCACATCAGGTATTACGCACACGCACTGTGCATTGTCCACGATGAGGTCAGGCTCTAGGTCCGATACGGCCACCGAGGCGCTCTAGCGAGAGACGCACCTGTCCGCCGGTTCCGATCCGCCAGCCAGTGACTGGATTTTGGTGATATCGAGTACGCGGTCCGCGCGCCGCGACCAGCGCGTCAAACGTAGGCTGAATGTATCCCGTTTCGTCGGTCGCCCGGCTGACGATTTCGGTCTCGGTCCCACGCCAATTCCAGAGATGACGGAACCGGACATGCGCCTTGGGCAGCACCGGGGTCTGGAGCACCGAATCTTCCCACGTGCTTCCACCATCGATGCTGACTTCGACTCGCTCGATACGTCCCCGGCCACTCCACGCGATGCCGCGGATCTCGTGCCATCCGGGGTTTAGCGTCTGCGGATACGACGGCGAGGTGATTACCGACCGTGCATCCATGATGAAGCTAAACTGTCGAGCCGTGCCGTCGCCGAGCGGATCCGTGTAGCGGGAGGTTTCCTCGCGGGTCATAAACGGCGCGTTACCGATGTCAATCCGCCGGAGCCATTTGACGCTGCTGTTGCCTTCCCAGCCCGGCAACAACAACCGGGCCGGATACCCGTGCGCGGGTCTGAGCGGCTCGCCGTTCTGGGCGTAGACGATCAGCGCGTCGTCCCACGCTTTCGTCATCGGGATGCTGCGGGTCATCACAGCCGCGTCTTGTCCCTCAGCCAACAGCCACGCGGCCGGCGGTTGCACGCCTACTTCCCGGAGCACGGTCGCCAGCCGCACCCCGGTCCACTCGGTCTGGCTGGTCAGGCCACAGAGCAGCTGGGGGCTGAGGTCCTCTCGACCGCGGCGGAGATTGCCCGAGCATTCCAGAAAGCAGATGCGCGACGTCGCTGGAAAACGTTTCAGATCGTCCAGGCTGAATACTGTCGGACGATCGACTAGACCATGAACAAGCAACTGATACTCGTGAGGGTCGATATCAGGTATGCCCCCGTGGTGTCGTTCGAAGTGAAGATCGGAAGGGGTGATCGTCCCGTGCAGGTCCTGCAACGGTGTGCGGGACGACGTTGGACTAGGGTCTCGCTGAGGCTGCTCGAACGGCGATCGCATCCCCAGCGTGCGGGGGCCGGGGCCGCGGGTGCGTGTCGTATCGGTAGGTGTCTGCGCGAGCGCCGGGAGCGCCCGCGACGCCGCTGTTCCTCCTACGGCGCCCGCGACACTAGACAGAAGGGTCCGACGACTCAGCCTTTTGGACATGTGTACCTCGTAGGTGCGCATGCGTACCGCCGTCCACGTTATCCGAGTACTCGGAGGGCGGCAATCACTTCATCGTGCTCGGGAAATCGTTTACTTTCGTGTTTTGAGAACACCATCGCGCCGTCGGCCTTCACATCGAAGATTCCATTAATGCCTTCGATGATCTCGGCGTCGATGTCAAAGACATCCTTGATGCGGGCCGCCAAACTGGTGGCCTTGGGTCCATACTTTCAACGGGTGCAGTACGTGATCGAAATGTGCACGGCGCTCCTGACTCGCCCTATCTCTTCCAGCGGAACCAGCGAGACAGGATGGATTTCTGACGCCCCGAAAATCGGGCTTTGCGCATTTGGTTGGCGGCTTTTCTCAAGACCTCGGCCTGGGTCGGATACGGATGAATGGTGCTGCCAATCGTCCCCAGTCCGGCGCCAGCCTTCATCGCGAGAGTGACTTCGCTGATCATGTTACCCGCGTTGCCTGCCACGATGGTGGCTCCCAGAATCGTGTCAGTGCCATTTTTTACGTGTATCCGGGCAAACCCTTCTTCTTCACCGTCGAGTACCGCGCGGTCTACCTCACGCAAGGACTGGGTAAAGGTCTCGATCGCGATTCCCTTCTGGGCGGCGTCAGCCGGGTACATGCCGACATGGGCGATCTCGGGTTCGGTGAACGTGCACCACGGAATGATCAGTGAGTCCGTTGTGGCGCGGCCGAGACCGAACGGATGAGGGAATAAGGCATTCTGGACCACGATTTGCGCCATCGCGTCCGCGGTGTGTGTGAACTTGAACGGAAAGCAGATATCGCCGGCCGCGTAGACAGCAGGGTTGGATGTTCGCAAATGCTGGTCAACCGTCACCCCGGCCCGCGTGACACTCACTCCGGCGTCGTGCAGGCCGAGGTCTTCGACGTTGGGCGCCCGGCCAACCCCCACCAAGATCTGGTCGACCGCGGCTTCGTCCGCTGTCCGGGGCCCGCCAAAGCGGATGATCTTCTCGTTGCCGCGCGTCACGATCTCCGTAATATCGGTGGAACAGGCCAGCGACACGCCGTCGATCTCCAGTTGTTTTTGCACAATGGTCGCGGCGTCCGCGTCCTCGCGGGGCAAGACGTGGCCAGTTTTTTCGAACAGGGTGACGCGACTACCGAACCGCGCAAATGACTGGGCCATTTCGCAGCCGATCGGCCCGGCCCCTATCACCGCGAGACGTTGTGGGCACTCGGTGAGCGAGAAGATGGTTTCATTGGTGAGATACTCGGTTTCCGCGAGACCCGGGATTGGCGGCGCGGCTGCCCGCGCGCCGGTACAGATTGCGGCCCGCGAGAACCGCAATGTGTGTTCTCCCACGACAACCGCGTCACGCGCAGTGAACCGGCCGTTGCCGATAAACACGTCGACCCCGAGATCGCGAAAGCGGCGAGCCGAATCCACGGCGCTGATGTCCGCTCGGATCTGACGCATCCGGCGCATCGCGTATCCAAAATCTCGGGTTGGCTCGGATGCGTGGGTAATGCCGAACCGCTCACCATTCGCGCTGGACGCCCAGGCTCGAGCAGCGCGGATCAGTCCCTTCGACGGTACGCATCCCACGTTTAAGCAATCGCCGCCCATCAGGTGTCGCTCTACGAGCGCGACCCGCGCGCCGATCCCCGCGGCCACCGCAGCCATGACCAACCCAGCGGTTCCAGCCCCGATCACGACAAGGTTGTAACGTTCAGCCGGCGTGGGGTTCACCCAGTCCGGGGGGTGCACATTGGCGACCAGTTGACGATTGAGCTCGTCGTCCGGGAGCATCAACGGGTCGCTCATTCACCGAGTCCTGACGGAGAGACTCCTAGCGAGCGATTTGTCCCGCACGAATCGGTTCCTGCATCTCGCGTGGCTCGTCGGGGTAGAGCGCGCCGACATACTCATCGTAGCCATTAAAAATCGGTGTTCGGAATGTCTCCTCGGTGTCCAGCCAATACGAGCCAGTCTGGGGCCACCGAGGATGGGGAATGTTGGGGTTGACGTTGGAGAGGAATCCGTATTCGTGGGGCTGGACCTGCCAGAACGTCTGGGGCTGCTCGCGCACAAATTCGATCTTTACGATCGATTTCGGACTCTTGTAGCCGTATTTCCATGGCGCGATGATTCGCACTGGGGACCCATGCTGCCGCAGGAGCGGCTCACCGTAGACACCGGTGACGGCCATGGCCAGCTCGTTCATCGCTTCATCCAACCGCAGTGCCTCGGTGTAAGGCCACGGATACCAGGGTGAGGATGTCAGCCCGGGCATTTGTCGGTTGCTTTGTGCTGTCTGGAACTTCACAAAACGGGCGGCGGCGGTTGGTTCGGCCTTTTCGATCAACTTGCTGAGCGGGAAGCCGGACCAGGGAACGTTCATCGCCCATCGCTCGACACATCGGAAGTGATACACCCGCTCTTCGTGGTCAAACGCAAAGAGGTCGTCGAGGTCGAGCGTCATCGGGTTGTTACACTCGCCCGTGATCTCCAGCTGCCAAGGGTCGACTTCGAAATCGCCACAGAACTGCCAGACCGGCCCGCCGCGTCCGGAGAGAAATTCGTAAAAGTTGTTGTGGGAGGCGGCGACCTCACGCGGAGTGAGGTCACTGCGGCCTCCCCGACGCTGAAAGCCTTGAGCAGGCACTGCGCTCACGACGGCGTCGGGCACGGCGTAGGCCTCGTTACGCGTGGCCGGAAAGACGTCGGGTCTCTCGAGAGGTACGTCTAGCAGCGACTCCTGCGGTCGCTGTCCCGCGGCGGCGACTCCGGCTGTGAGCGGCGCGGTCAACAGTCCAAGGCCAAACGCCGACATGAAAGCGCGGCGATTAAAAAAAACTTCGGGGGGAGTGATTCGTAGAGACGGCACTCGTGCAGCGTATGTCCGACCCACTGTTGCCTCCGGTCTATGGACCAGCGTTTCGTATCGAGATTCGGATACAGATTATCACCATACAGGAGCCCGGCGACCGGTACGACACCACCCGACACGCGTAGGGGCTTTTACCTCGAGCGTCTATTTCGCTACGCTACGCGCATCATGTTGAGATTCGGAATCGACCCACGGAAGTTGACCATCCCGACCGCCGCGGACGCGCTGCCCGGGCGCGACGAACCGATATTGGTGCCCGACGCACATTTTGTCACCGGCAATCGGCTCGAATCCCCGTTTCCGGACGGAACCGCGCAGGTCCTCGTGGGAATGGGGTGTTTCTGGGGTGCGGAACAAGCGATGTGGCAGTTGAACGGCGTCTATACGACGGCTGTCGGATACGCCGGCGGCCATACGCCGCATCCGACCTATCAGGAAGTCTGCTCTGGCCAGACGGGTCACAATGAGGTGGTGCTCGTCGTGTTTGACATAGCGGCCATCGACTTCTCGCGCATCGTGCAAGCGTTTTGGGAAGGCCATGATCCGACCCAGGGTATGCGCCAAGGGGCCGACACCGGTACGCAGTATCGTTCCGGTCTCTATGTCACGACGGACGAACAACAGCGGGTGGCCGAACGCTCGCGCGAGATGTATCAACGCGAACTTTCCGCCGCAGGTTGCGGCGACATCAGCACCGAAATCCTCCCGGCGGGTCCGTTTTATTACGCCGAAGACTATCACCAGCAGTATCTCGCCAAAAATCCTGGGGGCTACTGTGGACACGGCGGAACGGGTGTCGCCTGCCCGGTCTCCGCGTTGAGTGCGATAACTTGACGACGCGGCGGCCCCGACGTTGGTCTCGGTCTCGTGGCGGCTGACCTCACCCACACCCGTCCGGTGCACGCGGCGCGCTCCGTCGCGACCAGTCTCGACCTCGAGGCGCTAGTGGAGGCCCGCGCCAACTGAGGGAGGCAAACCAACAGCTTCTCGTGACGGAGCGCGAGCTGCGTAAGAGCGAGACGCGCTTCAAAGCAGCCGCTCATGCCACGGCCGACGTCATTCTGGAGATCGACCTGGTGAGCCGGGTGCTCACGTGGTTCGGCGACGTGGACGCGCAGTTGGGATACGACCCGGGCCAGGCCCCTCGGTGCGCCGACTTGATGCGCGATCATCTCCATCCCGACGACCGAGCGCGGGTCGCCGACGCGATTGCCCGTGCGTTTGCGGCCGGAGAGACCTATCACGTGGAGTGTCGGGTTCGGTGCCGCGACGGATCCTATCAACACTGGGAAAGCCGAGGCCGGGTGACAGCGACCAAGAACGGCCGTCCACGGCTTGCCATCGCGTCGCAACGCGACATCACGGAGCGCAAACGGGCGGAAAACGAGCGAGACACGATGGCCCGGACGCGACGAGAGACGCAACACACGCTCCGTGAACTCACCACTCGTTTGTTCACCGCTCAGGAAGACGAGCGCCGTCGGCTGGCGCTCGAGTTTCACGACGGCTTTGAACAGCAGATCGCGGCCGTGTCAATCCACTTCGGCAGCCTTCGCCAAGGGTATCCAGAGCTCCCGCCAGAGGTCTGCCGTCAGCTGCTGACTATCCAGGACCAGATCGTCGAGTTGGCTGATGAGCTGCGTCGCGTGTCACACGAGTTGCACCCGGCCGCGCTTGAGCAGCTTGGTCTCGAAGCCGCGCTACGCGCGAATTGCGAGTCGCTCGCGCTACACGAGGGAATCATCCTTGAGTTTGAGAGTCGAGGGTGTCCCGCCCAACTTCCCCGCGATATTGCGATCTGCATTTTTCGGATCGCCCAAACCGCACTGCGCAATGTGATTCGACATTCCGGCGCTCGCACCGGATCAGTGGCGCTTCGAGGGACGACGGAGCCGGATACCGAGGAAGATGGCCTGGAACTCGTGGTTGTCGATGACGGCGTCGGATTCGACGTGTCGGAGGCCAAAAGAAAAGGCGGTCTTGGTCTGAAAACGACAGCCGAACTCACGCAGTACGCGGTAAAGCGCGGTCTTGTGTTCTCTTAACGTCTGTAAAGTCGTAAGCCAGCGCGGGACCGACAGGAAAACCTTGCTGGACCTAGGGATTTCCCGAGTTGGCGGCAGCGCGTGTCTCGGGCACAATGCGCTTGCTGGGCCTTCCGCGGCGTCCGGGTCTTGGGACGCGGAAGCCATTCCGTCGTCTGGGACAGACCGAAACTCCTTCCCGATTCCGGTCGACGCAGACGGACGCCGCGACGGCCCGGCCCTTTTCTTTTCCGTGTCTTCCTACCCGGCGAGACCCCTGTGCCGTGTGCTCCGATGTGTCCGCGTATGATTACCCCCGTCACACTCGGCTCGCGTGGTCATTGACTGCGGCCTTGCATGTAGCACCGACCCGCCGGTCGCCCCGGCGGAGCGCACTGATGAAGTATTTGACGGAACTCATCGGCACTTTTTTTTTGGTTCTGACGATTGGTCTCACCACCGTAAGTGGCACCGCCTTCGCGCCGCTGGCCGTCGGTGCCACGCTCATTGGCATGGTCTACATGGGAGGCCACGTCTCAGGCGCGCACTACAACCCTGCCATTACCGCTGCGTTCGTCTTGCGGGGCGAGCTTGCGCCACGCGAGGTCGCGCCTTACATGCTTGCCCAGGTCGCGGGAGCTGTTCTTGCCTCACTGGCGGTCTACGTTGCGACGGGTTCAGGATTCGCACCCGCACCCGCCGCTGAGGCGTCGGTGCTCGCCGCGTTGCTGATAGAGGGGTTGTTTACGTTCGCCTTGGCGCTCGTGATTCTTCACGTCGCCACGGCTGACGCCATCCGTGGCAATGGCTTTTACGGTGTCGCAATCGGTTTGACCGTGGCCGGCGCCGTCTTTGCCGGCGGGCCTATCTCCGGCGGCGCTTTCAATCCGGCCGTGGGTGTTGGACCGAGTCTCGTCAACTCCCTGGTCGCCGGGGGTGGGTTGGCCGACCTGTGGCTGTATCTGGTCGGTCCTTTCCTCGGCGCTGCGATGGCCACGCTCGCCTTCAAGGTTCAGGTAGGACGGTAGTCCAGGAACTCACGGCACGACAAGCTGATTGTTGACCCGAAGAACACCCTGGATCTGAACGACGATGCGCTCCATTTCCCGGTAGTCGATTTGGGACTGCGCATACCCGACCAGCGTGACCACGCCCCGGTCGACCACGATTCGGAAGGGCGGGTTTCTCATACCTACCAGGCGTTCGAAGTTGTCTGACCGCGCCAGGGATCCACGGATGATTCCACGCAGACGCTGGTCCTCTGAGGATGGCGACTGAACTTCAATGTTGTCGATGTATTCCTGTACGCCCTCGATCTTGGTGATGTCCTCATAGAGATCGCCTTTTTTGTCGCGATCGGGCGTCACGCTACCAAACAGTGTGACAACGCCTTGGTTGACCCGTCCGTCGATGTTGTCCCAGATGGTGTAATGGGAATAGCGGCTGACAACGCGCACGACCTGTTCGCTGATGTCTTCATCGCTTTCAGGCTCCGGTAGCTCGATATCACTGAAAACGGTGTCCACGCCGTCCACCGCCAATGCGAGCTCGATGGCGAGGTTTTTTGCGAACAGATGCGGCACGTGCCCGCTCACCGTCGCTTCTGATCCCAGGATTGACACCTCGAGCCGTCTGAGATCCCGCTCGTCGTCAAGAGCTTCGGCCACTTCGCGTTCCAGCTGGGCTGTGGTCTGTATCGCTTCTCCGGCCGTATGCCCGGCGGCGGGTGGCGTCGCGAGCGACGCAGCAACAATACCGGCCGCAACAAGTGTTCGAAGATTCATGCCCGTGACCTCCTTCAGTCTGCCCAGAGGACACTAGTAGTATCACATCGGAAGATGGCATGTGTGTGGTCGCCGCGCGCCATCTCTGTGTGTGCGACCGGAGCGAATACGCGCGTCATGGTTGGCGAGCGACAGCGATCGGGCGGATACCGGTCGGGTGCTCAACGCCGGTGCGGGCCGGGGTGGGGATTCGGGTCGACGAGGGCGGCAAAGACCTGTTGCAGCATGTCCGGTCGTTGGCCGAGGACGTCGAACAGTTCGTCGCGGTCGATCTGCAGTGCGGACCCAGGCTTTGTGACGACGAGTTGCAGTTTCTCGGAAGGGGACCCGGTCGCCAGACCGGCGAGCGTTTCATAGACGCCGATGACATCACCGGGCTGGGCAGTTGCCACCGGCACTGGGCTGTGTGGGGCACGAAGTCCGAGCCCACCGGACAGGAGAATCCCCAGACCAAACGGCCCGGACTCGTCGGCGAGCACCGCGTCTTGCTCGAGATCGACCTGTCGCGCGATTGGCGCCAGAAACGGGAGCTCCACGCTGGAGATATGCGCGAACAGAGGAATTTGTTGCAGCGCTAGTACTCGCTGGATCTCGCTGAGCTGGCCGCTCATCCGTTCTAGCTCATCGGGCGCCTGGGTTCGCAGGAAGCCTGGCTTTGCTCCCTGGCGCTTGGCCAGCGTACCGAACAACCCTTGGACCAAGTCGGTGTTGTCGGACAATAGCGTCCGCAGTTGCTCGGCGCTGAGCCGGAGCGAGACGGCGTGTCCCACCGTCTTGACGGTTTCCGGCATCAGAGACCCGTGCAGAGATTCTTCAAACCCAATGGCGGCGGGGGGCGTGATCTCACGGGCGCCGGTTCGTCGTCCCGTGGCCACGACTCGACCGTCGAGGAGGAGGTGCAGGCTGTCGGGGACGGCTCCCTCCCGCAAGAGCGTAGTCCCCGCGTCGTGACGGACTTGATGACCGGTGCCGGCCATACGGAAGATCTCGTCGACCCCAACGAGTGCAAAGAGAGGGAGCACGCGCATCCGGGCGGCCAATGTCGCGGCGGGAAGAGGTTCACCCCATCGCTCTCGCCGCCGCGGTGCCGACAGTCGTCGTGCGGCCAACGTCCAGGACGCGGACTCGAACACATACCAATCTCTTGGGCTACGGTGAGCGAGCACATGCTCGACATCGTCGGCCAGGCTCCACATCTCGAGCTCGCCCACCAGGTCGATGGCCACCGCGGCTACCACCTGGTCGTCGTCGTTGATCAGCTCGAGCAGGGTCTCTTCGACGTCACGCGGACGCGTCTTGAGCAATAGGTTCCCGCGTCGCACTTTTTCTTCGCGCGGCAGCTCGTCAAGGATGGGCATGACCTGACGTCTGAGTTGTGCTGAGAGGATGTTGTCCAGATACTCCAGCGCACTGGCCCGCGCGCGCGTGCCGCCGTTCTCGATCGCCCAGCGAGCGGCCGCGACATCTTTCCATGGATACAGAAGCCCAAGCAGCCGATAGATACGGTCTACCGTGCGGGTCATCTTTTCGTGAAGTGCCGCCGCCAATAGTGACTCGACAGGGAGCTTGGCTCTATCGAACAAGTTGTGATGCAGGCTCAAGCGGTTGAAATAGGAGCGGCCCTCTCCTAGCGCGCGTTGTTCTAGTGTCTCCGTCTTGTAAGTGAGCGACGGATACTCGCGTCTGAGCTTTTCGATGGCGGTCAAGACTTTGAAACGGAGGAACGCATCGTCGACCGACAACAATTCGACGAGGATGTCCATCGACTCCTGGCACGGGATGTGCGCCAGCGTGGCGGGAATATGACGTCGGACCCAGACGTCCTCTTGGTCGTCGGTGACGAAATAGCGTAGAACTTTGACGACTGGGGGACCGTAGCTGACGAGCGTTTCCCGCGCACCGCCTTTTAGGCGGCGGTTTCCAAGCAACGACACCAGCGTTGGGGCAAACAACGAGTTGGTAGCGCCCAACGCCCGCACGCTGCGCATGGCCTCGTCAGCGACCTCAGGATTTGGGTCGTGCAAGAGCGGGATCAACAGGTCGTGTGTCCGAAGGTCACCCACGTGGCGGATCGCAGCGGCGAGGTCGCGACGGACCGCACTGGCGCTCTCTCGGGTGTCAGCCGCCAACGCCGCCAACGCCTTCTGAGCGGCAGCTTGGTCGGCTGGTTGTTCCGCGCTCGACAGGATGACGGCGGCGGTGGCGACAATCCGCGGGTCCGCGTCGTGCAGAAGGTCACGGGCCAGGACGGCCGCATCTTCGTTCCGAATACTCGCGAGTGTGCCAATAGCCGCGGCCCGGACATCGGTGCTCGTGTCGCCGATCATGGTTTCAATGGTGGGGACCCAGCGCTCGCCGATATCCGGACGAGCATCCTTGAGCGCGGAGAGGGCTCGGGCTCGGACCGCGGAAGATTCGTGGTGGAGGAGCAAAGGGGTGATCAAGTTGCGCTTGTCCAGCGAGTCCAATACCTCGATGGCATACAGGACGCGGCGTTCGTCGGGATGCGCCAACTCTTCCACAAGGGTTTCGACCGTCGACAGGTCCGCGACCGTCAGGCGCACCGCGGCCGGTTCGACACCTTGTCGCTCGAGGGTCTCGCGGAATGATGCGAGATATCCGCGACGGGCGCGGATGGCAGTGTAGACCCACGCCCCAACCATTGTGACGCTCACGATGCTGAGCTCGCGCCATTCGAGACCGAAGCCTTTGACCAAGATAAGGAGCAAAACTGCGAGGATCGCCTTTGAAAATCGGTCGACGGTTACGTCGACAAACGCCTTTGCTTTGTGTTTGAGCTCAGCCGGTAGGGGGAGGAATAGGATTTCCCGGGTTGTCTTGTCGACGCTGTAGCGGAGTGAGGAGTCAAGGATACGGCCGGTTGCCGCGGCCCAGAGCGCGCCGGTGGCGAGGACCAAGACTCCCGAGGCCGCGAGGCTGACCGGCAACATGAGCAACGCGAAGCCGACTCCCAGTAAACGGTGGATCCGGCTCGTCAACCACACTTGGATGATAAATCCAGCGATCGAGATATAGAGCCCCACCTCGGCGAGAAACGCCCCGATGGCGTCGGACCCACCCGCGCCTCGTGCTTCCTGCGCGGCCATATTGAGTTGTTGATCAAGCAGCCCGGCTCCGACCGCCGCGAATCCGATCACCAGCGCGATGACCTGCAGATGTTTTGAGTCGCGGAGCAACCGGAGGGCTTCGTTCCGGCTGACACCTTCTTTTGCGCCAGCGCTGGCGATGCCGCTCAGGGCGACCGGGGACGCTTGCATGATCGAACCGACCACTCCGACACACACCAGGAGCAACGCGGCGCTTGCCAAGATCATCGTTTCCGAGCCCAGACGCTCGACGAGAAATCTCGTTGCGGCGCTTCCCGCGATGCCGCCGAGGCTCGCCCCGCCCCCCACAAACCCGAATAATCGCTTGGCTTGCCGGGCGTCGTAGATGTCGTTGGCGAGCGTCCAAAAGTGGCTAATCAGGAGCAGCCCCATGATCTGGCCAAGGAAATAGAACGCGACCGAGGCCCATGCCTGACCCGTTTGGAACAGCACCCAAAAGACCACGAGCAGACCGGTCAGACCGATCTGGGTGACCGGAATGACGGACTTTGGGGGGAGACGGGTGACCAGGTTGGCATACACCTGCATGATCACGCCAATCAGAATCCCCCCGACCAGCAGCACCCACGGCAGGTTGTCTGCGCCGAAATCGTCGATAAATTCCGACCGGGTCAGCGGCTTGACGATGTTGTAGGAGGCCATGACGAGGAAGGAGTAGAGAAACATCAGCGACACGGCGCTGGCTTCGTCCTTCCTAACGTCGACAATTGGTGACAGTACGCGGGTGGCGAGGGACATGGCGTGAGACCGGGCCCACAACTCTAAGCGATGGTTCTGGCTCTCGCAAATGGCGCGGGTGTCCCGCCGTCAAAGGTCGCGACAAAGAGTTACTGGAGCAAGTCGGATCGCTGTCCGAGAAGGTCAAAGAGGTCGTCCCGCTCGATATACAGCACGCTGCATGGTTCGGCCGCGACGAGCCGCATCTGTTCCAGACGGGTGTCAAAACCGGCGAGGGTCTCGTAGAGACCGAGCACGTCACCGGCGGCGGCTCGCCACACCGTGTGGTCCTTCCGGGCCGTCGACAGTCGGAGCGTACCGCTGAGGAGAAGGGCGATACCTGGGCGGAGCCCGGTTTCGTCGGAAAAGGTCGCGTCGGCTTCGCTACGCAACGTGCTGCGTGCTGCTCGCCAGATGAAGCATCTCGACTCCGGAGAGCTCTGCAAACGGCACCACGTGACGGAGCGCCTGCCCCTTCTGGAGCGGCGTCAGCTCAAGAGCGTCAAATTGTGCGAAGGAGGGCGAGACGTGGCCGGTTACCAGACCCCTGCGCGCTCCGTTTCTGGTGGCGACGGTGCGAAAGAATCCTTGTAGGAGGTCGACATTGTCGGCGAGGAGGGTCTTCAGGTCGTCACGGCTGAGCGAGAACGTGACGGCGGCCTTGGTTGCGTGGATCGTGTCCATCATCAGGCAGCTGTCCAGTGCCTCGTCAAAACCAAGGGCGGCGGGGGAGGTGGCACGCTGGGAATCCCGACGTCGGCTCGACACGGCGACCTCGCCCTCGAGCAACACATGGAGCTGTTCGGGACTCATACCCTCGCGAAACAGCGTTGTCCCGGGCTCATGCCGGATCTGGCGGCCGGTCTCGGTAAGACGGAAGAGATCGTCTACCCCAACTCCGGTGAAAAGAGGCAACCTCCGCATGCGGTCGACGGCTGCTGCGACGGGAAGCTCCCCGACCCAGCGGTCGGGTTGTCGCCTCACTGCTGCCGCGTGCGCCGCCAGGGTCCACGAGGCGGTCTCGCAGACATATCGGTCGCTCACGTCGCGGTGCGTCCGCACATACTCAACATCGTCTCGTAGATTCCACAGCTTGTGGACGCCCACAACGAAGATCGCGGCCGCCGCGACAACCTGGCCCTCGTCGTGAATTAGCCCGAGGAGTGTCTCCTCGACGTCCCGTACTCGGTCGCGGAGCAGGGCGTTACCCCGGGCGACTTTTTCTTCGAGAGGAAGGTCCTCGAGTAACGGCAACACGTACCTGCGCAAGTCGTTCGGCAGCAAGTTGTCGAGATACTCCAGGGCGCCCGCACGCGCGCGCGAATCTCCGTGCTCGATGGCCCACCGCGTGGCCGCGATATCTTTCCACGGATAGAGCAGTCCCAGGAGCCGGTACATCCGGTCGGTCGATCTTTGCGTCTTTTCGTCGAGTACGCGGGCAAGTATCGAGTCGTTCGGTAGCGCGCCGCGGGTGAATAGGTTGTAGTGGCTGACCAGCCGCTTGAAGAAGTCCCGGCCTTCGGTCCGTGTCACCCGTTCGACCGGGTCGGACGCAAACGTCAGCGATGGATGGTCGCGATTCAGTTTCTCGATGGCCGACAGCACCTTGAATCGAAGCAGACCGTCAGTGGCGATCTCTGGTCGCTCGAGTGCCGAGACCAGGTCATCCATCGAGCGCTGACACGGGATGAGGGCCATGGTCGCCGGAATGTGGCGGCGGACCGCGATGTCCTCCGCGGTGTCCCCGAGCACATGCTCCAAGAGATCGAGGATTGGCTCGCCGTAGTGGACGATGGTTTCGCGGGCGCTGCTTTTGAGTCGTCGGTTGGCGAGGAGAGAGACCAGCGTTGGCGCAAACAGTGAGTCGGTCGTCTCGAGTGCGCGCACGCTGCGCATTGCTTCGTCGGCGACGGTCCCTTCGGTGTCGTGGAGGAGCGGAATGAGGAGGTCTCGGGTGTGCCGACTCCCCAGCTGGCGGATCACGGTGGCAAGATCACGGCGGATCTCGGCGGTAGAGCGTCGGGTGTCAGTGGCGAGAGTGGCGAGGACGGAGTCGGCGGAATGGACGTCGCTCTCGTCGCGACTGGTCGAGAGCACGACGGCGGCTGTGACAAAGACGTGCGGATCAGTATCGGCATCATCAATGGGCGTGCGCGCGATCACCGTCGCATCCTGGTTGTGGATCTTGGCGAGCGCGCCAAATGCCGCCGCTCGCACTTGAGGGCGGGGGTCCATGACAAGCTGCTCGATCACCGGTTTCCAGCGTTCAGCGATGTCCGCCCGGGCCGCGCCTACAGCGCCCAGATCCGCACGTCAGTGGACGTGTGGTGGAGGAGAAGCGGCGTCACGAGATTCTGCTTGTCAAGCGATTCCAGGATGTCTATCGCATAGAGCACTCGGGGGGCGTCAGGATGGCCGAGCTCTTCGACGAGTGTCTCCAGCGTGGACAAGTCGGCGACCTGCGCCCGAAGCGTGGTCGGTTGCAGACCCTGATGCGCGATTGACTCTCGGAACGACACGAGATATTTCCGATAAGCCCCCATGGCGCTCGCGACCCACAGTGCCATGACAACCAGGCTGACCCAGCTTAGCTGTGGCCACGAGAGTCCAAGGCCCCAGGGCTGAATCAGGATGAGTGTCAGCGCGGCGCTGATGCCCTTCGCGACGCGGTCCACCGTGACGGCGCTGGATCGTGCTGGTGAGCCCAACCTGGATCACCAGACCGGCGATCGATAGGTATAACTGCACCTGGCCCAGAAACGCGGCGACACAGTCATCCCCGCCCGCTCCCGCGGCTTCCTCGACCGCCATGTTCAATTGCTGGTCAAGGAGACCCGCGCCGATGGCGGCCAGCCCAATCACCATGGCAAGACGGCGCAGGTGGGGCGATTCGCGCAGCATGCCTACGGCAGGCCTCAAGACAACGCGCGGCGCCGCCGCGGCCGTGTGTCGGATGACCGACGTGACAACACCCGCGCAGGCGACCAAAAGGACGCTACTGACGAGGAGGAGGTTGTTGGCACCGACCGAGCCAACGGAAAAGGCGAGGATCGCCGACCCCGCGATTCCCCCGAGGCCTGCTCCGCCCCCCACAAATCCAAAGAGGCGCTTTGCTTGGCGCGCATCATAGATGTCGTTGGCCAGGGTCCAGAACTGACTAATGAGCAGAAGACCCAGCACTTGCCCGACCACGTAGAACGCCACCGAGGTTCCGGGACACCGCCTCGAAACAAGACCCAAAACCCGACCAGCATTCCGCCGACCGCGAGTTGCGTCGTCGTCAGGACTGATTGGGCCGGCAGACGCGCGACACCCTTGGTGTAGAGCTGCATGAGACCACCGACAAGGACACACCCGACGCGAGCAGCACCCAAGGCAGGTTGCCGGCTCCGAGTTCCTGGATGAACTGCGCGCGGGTCAGCGGCTTGATGATGTTGTACGAGGTCATCACCGAAAAGGAGTACAGGAACATCAGGAGGAGGGCTTTGGCTTCGTCCTGTCGGACCGCCACGATTGGTGACAGGAGCCGGTGGGCAGAAAACATCGAGAGGCTGCTAGTGTCCTGCTACCCTGGCCCAATGCCGCCCTTCGTGGGAGTGCGAGCTCATGATGGCGGATACGCGCCGACGGGGGATGCCGGAGGCTCCGACCATTCGGGTCGTGCGGCCGCCACGTATGTGGCGTGAGCCAGCCGACTCTGAAAATACGCCACGTGGGATGCGTAGAATACCAGCGCTGCCGCGACGCTGGCGATGACATACGCCTGCCCCGCGCCAAACACCAGCGAAGGCGAAGAGGTGAGTCTCGTCGTCACCGCCGCGTAACCGCCGAGCACGATCAGGAGAACCAGGGTGTTAAGCAGATAGAGCCCGACGACCGCGGCCAGGTGCCGACGTATGAAACGCGCCGCGGCCAGGATCGCGCCAATCATGCTTCGGCGGTCCTCGACGACAGCGCGTATCGACGCGTAGTCGAGCACAAGGTTTGCGGGCAGCCACACCATGAAGAAGATCGCATCGCGCACAAGTCGTAGGAACACGTCCCAGCCCGTGACCGGCAGCACGCTCTGGGTCGCGACGCCAACGGGCTCGCCAAAGACCCACCGATATAGCCCGTCAAACACGAGCCAATAAACGACCATCCCAACCAGGCCCAGCCGGAACAACCGGAACACGTGCCGGCCACACGCGGAGAAGAAGCCGACGATCCCGATGCGCTGTTGACGCGCCAGCCGGGTCAGTACTCCACCGAGGAGGAATATCCAGAGCAGGAGCGGCGTCCCCGCGGCCCACCGGACAGCCCCGCCAAGACCAAAACCGTCTCCAGGAATCCTGAGGGTCCGGGCGACGGATCCGAACCCAAAGAGACGCGGTTGAACCGTGTCGGCGATGGCCGGTAGCTGCGGCGCGAGCCCCTCCCACCAGGTCGAGACGGCATCCACCCCGAGGTCGAATGTGACGCCCCCGTCGCGCAGGGGCGGCTCGGCGAAGCGATTGACCGCGACACCGGCCGTCAGGGCCGTCGCGAGGACCAACAACTCCACACCACACAGGAGCACCGGGGCTGCGGCCACGCGGCGAAAGCCATCGGCAATTGCCCGCGCACTCGCGGTTGCCATCAACGGTGCGACCGATAGTCCTCTCGTACCGGACAGAAGACGTCGATAAAACGGCAATCTGTGATAGCACGGCCAGAATGGGCGGTATGAGGCTCGATGACGGATACGGTGTCAGCTGTCATTCGGTGGGTGACGCCATCGACCGTCATGTCGAATACGCCGTCCAAAAGGCTGGAGACTTGTTCGTGCGGATGGGCGTGCTCGGGAAGTATGGCCCCGGCGGCCACATCCCAGTAAACGATGGTTGTCCGCTCAGTATGGACAAAGCGGCCGCGGAAGCCAGGCATTGGCTCCCGCGGCTCTAGACCGTCAAGGTCGACAAAGGTGTCGGCCGTCACCAGTCCCTCGTCAGGGGGCTAGTCAAGCCCGAAGGTATACACCACGTTGCCGGCCGCAATCGTCACATACTGCTGACCGTCCACGGCATAGGTCATCGGCGCCGAATGGACCATGCGACCAACGGACATGTGCCACAGTTCCTCACCGGTCGTTGCGTCGAGCGCGTAGAAGTAACCGTCGACGCTTCCGCTAAACAACAGATTTCCGGCGGTTGTCGTAATCCCGGCTGTCGAGCGCGGCTGAATGGGGAACTCCCACACCAGGTCTCCGGTCGCCGGGTCAATGGCCCGGATGGCGCTCTTGTATGTATCGATAGGCTGCACGTTCTGACCGCCGCCACCGGTAAATCGCTCGCCTTCTTCGTATTCTTCGTCGCGCTTGAAATATTCCTGTTCGCCGTCAAACGCATTGACGTAGAACAAACCGGTCTCCGGGCTGAAAGCGGGCGACCACCAGTTCGTGCCGCCACCAATCGAAGGCGAGACAACCACGCCTTCCTGGGTTGGGAATGTATCAGGGACTCGGATCGGTCGGCCGTTCTCGTCCAAACCTTCGGCCCAGGTCTGCAGCGCGTAGGGTTTTCCGACGAGGAACTCGCCCGTCTCACGGTCGAGCGTGTAGTAGAAGGCGTTTCGGTTGGCCCACATCATCACCTTGCGAGTCGCACCTTCGTATTCGATATCGGCTAAGACGGGGACCTGAATCGCGTCCCAATCGTGTACGTCGTGAGGCGTGAACTGGAAGTACCAGGACATGTCGCCGCCGGCGCCGTCGAGGGCCAAGACCGAGTCGGAGTAGAGGTTGTCGCCGAGTCGGACATCGCCGTTCCAGTCTGGCCCGGGGTTCCCCGTTCCCCAATACACGAGGTCGAGGTCGACGTCGTAGGATCCAGTGATCCAGCTCGCCGAGCCACCGGTGCGCCATGACTCGCCAGACCAGGTCTGGACGTCGGGGTTGTCGGGGCCTGGAATCGTGTGGGTGCGCCAGTCGAGCTGACCGGTCTCGGCGTTATACGCGTCGACAAAACCGCGGATTCCAAATTCTCCGCCGGCGATACCGGTCACGACCTTGTCCTTGACGATGAGTGGGGCCGCGGTCTTGCTATAACCGGCTTTGTAATCTGCCACCTGGCTTGCCCACAACAGGTTACCGGTGCGGGCATCGATCCCGACTAGTTGAGCGTCCAGCGTGCTCATATAGAGCGTCTCGCCCAGAATGGCCACGCCCCGGTTGTTTCGACCACAGCAGATACGGAGATCGTCTGGCATCTCGTGGTTATAACGCCAATACTGACGACCAGTCGCGGCATCAACCGCCACCACATTGCTTGGTGCCTCCGTGATGAACATGATGCCGTCCACGACCAAGGGTACAGATTCGGAACGGTCGATTTGCGGGATTTGATAGGCCCATTTGAGCTCGAGCCCACTCACATTGCTGGTGTTGATCTGGTCGAGCCCGCTAAATCGTTGACTGTCCAACGTGCCGGAGTACATGAGCCAGTTTTCGGGCTCGTCGGCGGCGTTGACCAATCGCTCCCACGTCACCGGTGAGAACGCTGGCGTCGTCGTGCCCGTCGTGCCCGGTGCTTCCTGCTCTGGCGCCTGGGCGTGTCCATTGCCGATACCGACGGCACCAAAAGCGACTACAAAAGCCGTGATGGCGAGGCGTTTCATTCTGAGGTCTCCTTGCGCAGCGAGAACAGATAGGCGACCAGGTCGTCCACTTCGCTCGCAGTCATTGTCTCTTCGTAACTCGGCATCGTCGAGTCTTCGCTACGTTCGTAAGAGCGAACATCGCTCTTCGCGAACGACCAAAGGTCCGCGTTTTCGTCGATGATCCGCAGTGTAAAGGTGTCCTCGTTCATACGCAGTCCCTGCACCGTCGACCCATCGTCCCGGGTGATCTGCATCGTCCACCAGCGGGGCAGGACGTCCTCGTTGGGGTCAGTGAGGTCGGTCCGGAGCTCGTCGGGGTCTCGTCGTTCGCCGACGCGAGATAGATCCGGGCCCTTACGACCTCCGGCTCCATCGAGCATGTGACAGCTCGCGCAATCGCCCTTGCCTGCATACAGCGCCTGGCCGGCCGCAGCGGAGCCTGGAAGATTCATGTTTGCCGGGTCGGTTCTTAGCGTGTTGAGATAGGTGACAATCTGCCAGACGTTGGCGTCGGGCGTGTCTGGATTGATCGGCAACATCGCTGTGCCGCGTAGACCCTCGCGAATGACTCTGAAGACGCCCGTGTCGGTGCTGGCGTTCGAGAGGGTGCCGGTCAGGTTTGGAGCGCCGGTTTCGTCGTTGCCGGTGGCATCCGGGCTATGACACCGTGAGCACGTTCTCTGGAAATAACGTTCACCAAGACGGGCGTCGACTGCTGTGTCAAAAAGGTTGCCCTCGTCCTGCGCGAGCGGGGCGTCGACCCAGAATCCCGCCACGAGCGCCCCGAGCAGGATGGGTGTCAAATTCCAGCGCATGGTGTCTCCTTTGAGCGTTGACCGCTGAGCGGTGACCGCGATTATATGTCGCTCGGTGCGGTCATCAGAACCCAATCATCGAGTTCAAGACAAACCCTCGAACCAACCGCACGCTGAGGAGCAGCACCATGGGGGATAGGTCCAGGCCTCCCAGATCTGGCATCACCTTGCGGATGGGAGCCAGGAGTGGCTCGGTCAACCGAGCCAGGATGCGCGCAATCGGGTGCGTCGGAGAGAGCTGTACCCAGGAGATGATGACCGCGCCGAATACAACAAGCGTATAGAGGTCGAGTAACTGAACTAGCAGCACCAGCCTATTCTATGACCTGGGACCGCCGGATGGACTGCCGCAGTTCAGACATTCCGGAAATCCCCGTCCCACCGCTTACCGGCGTCGCGCAACGTCGCATTTGGGCGGATTCTGGCCATAATGCGATATGCGCATGCTTCTGCTTCTGCGACACGCCAAGTCCAGCTGGAAACACGCCCGCATGTCCGACCACGATCGACCGCTTTCGGCGCGAGGGAGACGCGATGCTCCGAGGGTCGGACGATTGCTGCGCGACGAGTCGCTTACTCCGGGCGTGATTCTAACGTCGACCGCCACCCGCGCGGCCCAGACCGCGGAGGAGGTCGCGCGCTGGGTGACCGTCGACCGTCCGGGCGGGATCGTTCGGCAGGAGCCAGAGCTCTATCTCGCGAGCGCGGAGACCATCCTCGATATTGTTCGGCACTCTGGTGAAGAATCTCCTTGTGTCATGGTCGTCGGTCACAACCCGGGACTCGAAGAACTTGGTAGACACCTCACGCGTTTGGAACCGGCGCAGAGCATGACGATTGACTCGTTTCCCACCGCCGCGCTGGCCAAGATCGAATCGCCCGTTGCAGCCTGGACGGACCTGGGTTGGAGCGCCACCGGCACGCTTGTGAACCTGTGGTACCCCAAGGAACTCGTTGATTGAGATCTACCGACTTCGAGCGACCCGCTACCGCGGGACAGACGGTTGTTCTTGCAGAGATAGCGGTGGGGCCTCGGGGAGTACGGAGACCTCGTCGTAGAGTTCGCCCAAGCTGTGTGACCTCATGAACGGTCCATTGGCGTCGAGGGGCCAGTTTAGGTCCGCGGTTGAGAGAAGGGCCCGCCCGCTTGTCACATCCTCAACGGTTGCCCCTTCTCGGATGAGCTGCACCATCCGCGCTCGCAGCGTGACGAGCTTGTCGCGAAATACCTGGACGTCGTGGCGGGACATCGCGGGGCCTCGGCCAGGGATGGCGATGGTAAAATCCAACGCCAGCAGTTGCCCCAGGGCCGTGACCCACCCGGTGCTGGTGCCGCCCCGGGGGTAGTCGACAAACGGGGTCTCGTCGACCACCAGGTCGCCGGTGTAGACGACACCGAGGTCCGGAAACTCGGCGACAACGTCGCCGTCGGTGTGTCCGGGCCCAAGATGATGGAGCCGAATCTCCACATTTCCCGCAAACAGTGTCGACCTGGTCTTGAAAACGAGGAACGGGGTCGATCCACCCGGAGAGAGCGTGTCGGTACCGGTCTTCTCCATTCGGGCCCACGCGTTCTGGTGAAGGATGGCCGTGCCGTCCGGGAAGCTCCGCGTGTTGCCATGAGTGTGGCTGCCCACCACGTAGGCCGTCGGCTGGTCACCCACCTGACGGAGCCGACCGGCTATCCGCGCGACGGCCTCGTCTTCCAATGCGTTCGAGTCAGCCGGTGACGGGTCGAGAATGAGGACGAGACCCACCGGTGTGACCCGGGCGACGGCGTTTCTGTCCGCGTCCTTGACGATGAAGAGGTCGTCGATGTCTGACACGGTAAAGACGCCTTCTCCGATCTCCTCCATGGCGGGTCTGGCGGGAGGCAGATTCTTCGCAAGCCCGGGCGGTACCGGGGGACCGACGAACAGTGGTGACTCCTGTTCGGTTGCCGGCCCGCTCTCTTCGATTGTCGTCGTGCCCCCCGTTTGGTCAGCGACTACAGAGGCCGGCGGCTGACGCTGGGTCCGGGCGGTGGGGTCAGCGCTGGTGAACAACAAGAGCACAGCGCCGAGAAGACCGAGGACAGGCCATGAGCGCGCCCCTCTACCGCGGCGGGGTCTCCGTGCGACAGTTGGCATACTGCAAAGTTTAGCGCCCGTTTCCCTCGCGGATGTTGAGGTCCTGGTCGAGGTAAACGACGGTCGTGCCAAGATTTGTGTCACGCCGTCGCATATAACGGACATCCTGGACGGTGACGCGATAGCCGTCGCGCTCGTCTTCGACCCCAAACGCGGGGAATCGCATCCAGGTGGTCAGGCCCTGCAGATGCGGAGCCTCGAGCGCGGCCTCGATGATTGGTCCCCGCGGTCCCCGGTCGATCGCGGTGGCGGTCGGACGAATCAGGGGCTGTCCCAGCCAGTGCAACTCGAGGAAGTGATAGTGCTTATCGTCCACAACGACAATGTCGCGCACGAATGGGTTGGCTGGAATCGGACCCGCCATGATCGCCGTCGCTGTCTCGCCGTGCTCGGCTAGCCACGTGCGGGCCTGGTCGGCGGCCAGTCGCGACCCGATGACCATCGTTGCTATATACACCATGGCCGCTCCCAGGCAGCCCGTGGCCATACGTCGTCGCATGAGTCCCGGCTGGACGCCGCCCCATGCTCGAAGCCCGCAGATCACTCCAATCCCTACGAGCCAGGCGACACGCGCTTCTGATGGGACCCCGGCGACCCCGGTGACCAGCGCCGTCGACAGTAGTCCCAGACTCACCCAGGCCGCCCAACTGCCCGTCGCTTCCGAATGGGCGAGCACCACCGTCGCGCTGGCGAGGAGCCATAGCCAGGGGTCGACGATGTACAGGGCGTCCCCGTAAAACCACCGACCGTCAAATGGCATGAGCAGCCGAACACCGTAGGTATTGAGCCAGTCAAGCGCCGGATGGGTGAGTATGCCGAGATAGCCCAGCGCGATCAGAGGTCCCGCCCGCGCCCGGGCGGGGCGCTGTCTGGCGTGCGCGATTGCGCGATCGGCCAGGAGGACCAGACCGGCCAGGAGGAGCGGGAGAATCATCAGGCTCAGTACGCCATGGGTCCAGCCACGACGAAAACCGAGCGAGAGGTCGCGGCTGACAAACATCGTGACCGCATCGATGTCCGGGGCGTTTGCCGCGAGGATCAACATGGGGACCGCACGGGCAGTCGTGCGGCCAAACGTGGTTTCTGCGAGCGTGGCTCCGACGAGTGTATGAGCGAGAGGATCCATTCTGTATGTAGTCGTGTGATCTGAGTTCTCGTAAGATACCAGCTCGTGGTCCGTGCAATGAGTACAGGTCAAGAATGAACGGCGACAGTCCACGAGAACAGCGGTAAAGCGTCGGACGACGCGTGAGGAACGACGCGTGACACAAACAAAAGGGACGAAAGACTTGCACGTGGCGTTTATCGGTGCGGGCGCGATGGCCGAGGCAATCATGCGTGGCGTCTTGGCGCGCGGCGTACTGAAACCCGGTAACCTGACCGCCAGTGACCGCGATACCGATCGTTTGACCATCGTTCGAGACAAATTCCGCATCCAGACGACCACCGAGAATCGGGCGGCTGCCAGGAAAGGCCAGGTGGTCGTACTGGCCGTCAAGCCGCAAGTACTGTCCACGGTGCTTCAAGACCTCCACGGCCACATCCGTCGCAATGCAGTTGTGATCTCGATCGTGGCCGGCGCCACGATTGAGTCGATTGCCACTGGGCTCGGCCATGCAGCGATCGTTCGGACCATGCCCAACACGCCCGCGCAGGTGGGCGAGGGTATGACGGTGTGGGCTGCCACTCCCGATGTGTCGGCCATGCAACGCGAACAGGCCCGAGCCATCGTCGGTGCCTTGGGCAAGCAACTGTATGTCGAGGACGAGAAGTTTCTCGACATGGCCACGGCTATTTCTGGGAGCGGGCCCGGCTACGTTTTCCTGTTCATGGAAGCACTCATGGACGCCGCGGTCCACCTCGGGTTTTCTCGTGCGGATGCGCGTCAGCTCGTGGTGCAGACGATCCGCGGGACGGCGATTTTTGCAGAACAATCCGCGGCGCATCCGGCTGAGATGCGTAACATGGTGACGTCGCCGGGCGGCACCACCGCCGCGGCGTTGTATCAACTCGACAAAGGGTCCTTTCGGACCGTGCTCTCCAAGGCCGTGTTGGCCGCGTATCAGCGCAGTGTGTCGCTGGGCGCGCCCACGTTAACCGCCTCTGAGCCCTCGTCCGAGGGGAGAGCCTCGAAAGCGTCCGGCAGAAGCAGAACTTCCAAGGCGTCTCAGAGCTCCGTCGCCCGCGGGCGCACGAAAAGTCTCTAGCAGCCCGTGGTGAAAGTCCCGCTGCATTCGACCGTCGCTGAATCCGTCTGACCCGCGTTGTTCATCGGTCAATACTCCCCGTATTTTCCCTCTTCTCGCCTTGTCCGGCCGGCCCCGCGACGGTCTCGGTGCCACGCGGGGCTTTCACCACGGACTGCTAACCAAGCGACTTTGCATGTCA
>CAUZIB010000047.1:0-33912 GCA_963579735.1 Vicinamibacteria bacterium
CCATTTTTGGCGTCGACCCACCGGGCGGCGACCAGCGCGGAGCAGCGCGGCAGGGACGTCTCGTCGTCGTTGCCGTCCCGGTGGAGGAGCACCGCGTTGGGTTCGCCGCCTCGGAACCGCGTTTCCGAATTGGGCGGGTCGGCGTGGCGGCGACAACGATCGCCGCCGCCGATGTCCCGCTGGCGACCCTTCGTCGGTCACTCGGCGTGGTCGATGAGCGGTCGATTGCGTTTCCGGTCGATAGCCTGGCCGCCCTGACCGCCGGCACATATTCCGTCCAGGCTGTCTTGATCGTGAATCGCGATCTCTATCTGACCGACGCGCCCGGTAACCTCTATAGCCCTCCGCGGACAGTCACGCTCGACCCGGCCCGCGATCCGGTCATCAGACTGGAGCTGACCGAACGTATCCCGGCTGAGGAGTGGCCACCGGACGAGACCGAACTGGTGCGATTCGTGCGGATTCGCTCCGAGCGTCTGTCCGCGTTTCACAGACGACCGATTTTTCTCAGAGCTGGTGTCGTCTTGCCGCGCGGATTTCAGGAAGACACCGAGCGTCGCTATCCGCTTCGCATCTCGATCGGTGGATACGGTCAGCGCTACTCGGCCGCGACCGGTCTGATGCGGTCCGGGTCGCGAACGGGACGGATATGGCGCGCTGACGACACACCGCGGATGCTCCGCGTGATGTTGGATGGGGCCGGTCCGTATGGCGATCCCTATCAGGTGAATTCGGCGAGCAACGGCCCGTATGGCGATGCTGTGACCCAGGAGCTGATTCCGTATATCGAACAGCAATTTCGGGGGATCGGCGAGTCGTCTGCTCGCGTGCTTGACGGAAGCTCGACAGGGGGCTGGGTATCCTTGGCGCTTCAGATCTTTTATCCGGACTTTTTTAACGGCGCGTGGGCATTTTGTCCAGACGCACTCGATTTTCGCGCGTTGCAACGTATCAACATTTACCAAGACGCGACCGCGTATCGGGATGAGGCGGCCCGCGAGCAGCCAAGCCGGCGGGGGACGGATGGTGTGGTGCGGTTCTCGATGCGACACGAGCTGGCGATGGAAAACGTGCTGGGCGTCGGCGACAACTGGTCGCGGTCCGGACGGCAGTGGGGTGCGTGGAACGCCGTGTATGGCCCCCGCGGAGAGGATGGCCATCCGGTGGCGTTATGGGATCCGCACACGGGTGTGATCGATCGCGGCGCGGTTGACTACTGGCAACGCTATGACCTGCGCCGCGTCCTGGAACAGGACTGGGACGTCTTGCGCGCCAAGCTCGACGGCAAGCTCTCGGTAGCCGTGGGGACGATGGACGATTACTACCTCGAGCAGGCGGTTCAGTTGTTTGAGGAGGCTCTCCGAGAGCGTGATCCGTCGTTCTCGATACATGTGGCCTACGGCGCGGGCCAAGGACACTGCTGGAGCGACATGAGCGAACGCGAGCTGCTCCGACAGATGGGCACTCGGATGGGCGCGACACCGTGAGGGGACTCTTTGTGACCAGTCGACGAATGAACGTGCTCCGACAGACCGGGCAGCGCGTAGCCGGCGCCGTCATTGCCGGCATGGCGTGCCTGGGTGCTCTCTCGATCGCCGTCGGCCTTCCTCGCGGTGCTGTCGTGGCCTCGGTGGGCGCCACCGGCGGCGCATCGTCGCAGCCGGTCCTGGCCCGTCACGGCATGGTCGTCTCGCAAGAGCCTCTAGCGACTGGGGTCGGTGTCGATGTGCTCCGCGATGGCGGTACCGCGGTGGACGCCACCGTGGCGACCGCCTTTGCGTTGGCCGTTACTCATCCCACTGCCGGCAACATCGGGGGTGGAGGCTTTCTCCTTGTCAGATCGGCGTCAGGCGAGACCGTCGCGTACGACTTTCGGGAAACCGCGCCGGCCGCGTCGGCTCCGGATATGTTTCTCGTCGATGGCGCATACGACCGGGCGCGGCATCACAATAGCCACTGGGCGGTCGGTGTACCAGGGACGGTGGCTGGGCTACATCTCGCCTGGACCGAACACGGGTCGCTGCCGTGGCGCCGGTTGGTTGAGCCGGCAATCGCGCTCGCGCACGACGGGTTTGCCATTTCGCCGGGTCTTGCCCGGTCGCTGAACGCAGTTCTCCCGCGTATGCAGCCGTATTCCGCATCTATCGCGACGTTCTCAAAAAACGGCGTTCCCTATGAAGTGGGCGAGCGCCTGCAGCAGCCCGCGTTGGCGCTGACCTTGGAACGGATCGCGGCGGACGGACCGGATGGCTTCTATCGCGGTTCGACCGCCGAGTTCATCGACGCCGAGATGCGGGCGAACGGCGGTTTGATTACGAGGGAGGACCTCGCCGCCTACCGGCCGGTGCGGCGAGAACCGCTCACGGGAACGTATCGCGGCTACGACATAGAGTCGATGCCGCCGATTAGCTCTGGCGGCACGGCCCTCATACAGATGCTCAACATCTTGGAGGGGTTTGACCTGACCGGGTCGGGCTTTGGCTCGGCGCGCACCATGCATTGGATGACCGAAGCCATGCGTCGGGCGTACGCCGACCGGGCGCGGTATTTGGGTGACCCCGACTTCAACCGCCAGATGCCTCTTACGCGGTTGACATCCAAGGAATACGGACGTGAGCTCCGGGAGACCATCCATCCGGACCACGCGTCGGGGTCGTCTCCGGATTCGTTCCAGTGGCCGGTGGAAGGTGACGAGACGACCCACGTGTCAGTGGTTGACGACGCCCGAAACGCGGTTGCGATGACCTATACCCTGGAGCAGGGTTATGGCTCAAAGATCGTCGTGCCGGGCGGCGGCTTCTTGCTCAACAACGAGATGGGTGACTTCAACGCGGGTCCCGACCTCACCACTGTGGATGGTCTCATTGGGACCCGCCCGAATCTTGCCGAGCCAGGGAAACGAATGCTCTCCAGCATGACCCCGACAATCGTGACTCGTGACGGTCGGCTCGTCCTGGTGACCGGCAGTCCTGGCGGTCGCACCATCATCAATACCGTGCTGCAGACGATCGTCAATGTCATCGATTTCGGGATGAATGTCCAAGAGGCCGTCGATGCGCCACGCTTTCATCATCAATGGCTCCCCGACCGCATCGTGCACGAGCGTCTGGGTTTTTCACCGGATACGTTGGCGTTACTGGAAGAACGAGGGCACCGTCTGACCGAGCGAGTCCGGCAGGGTGCCGTCCAAGCGATTGGCTATGACGCGGAGACAGACGTGTTGTCCGGAGCCCCCGACCGGCGTGCCGCCGGCAGCACGGCGGTTGGCTATTGACAGCAGGGACGCCGCCGACCTGCACTCGGGCCCGGCCGTCGAGATGAAGTCAATCCTCGGGCCGCAGCACCACCTGGCGCCGCGTTCCCGCTTCTCGCCAGACAGCCGGTATGACGCGGCGCGGCGCCTTGCGCCAGGCGGCCCTGCAAACCCGAGGCTGTGACCTCATCTCGACGGCCGCGCGCTAGCGTTCCCCGTAGAGCCGCTCATACGCCGCGCGGTTTGTCAGGACTTCGCGTACAAACCGACGTGTTTCTGAGTAGGGAATGGTGTCGACAAAAAACGCCTCGGGGAGGTCTCGTGCCGCGTCCCACCAGGCGGCAACTCGTTCTTCGCCCGCGTTGTAGGACGCCACCACCGGCGCCACCGCGCCGTCAAATAGCTGGAGGAGGTCTGCGGTCAGTCGTGCCGCGATGGCCGCGTTGACGGACGGGCGCATCAGCGTCGCGTCGTCCGTCCTATTCGTGATGATGTCCGACACACCAGCTCGTTCGCCAAGCGCTTTGGCCGTATACGGCATGATTTGGAAGAGGCCGACCGCCCCTACCGCCGACCGGGCGGCGGGGTCAAACCGCGATTCACGACGCATGAGCGAGTTCATAAGGAGCGGGTTCACTTCATGCGTTCGAGCCCAATGGTCGATATCCCTTTGAAACGGTCTCGGGTAGACGAGGGTCCAGAAGTCGGGCGGAAGACCCGCTGCCGGTTGATAGAGAAACCCGCCAAAATGGTTAACGAGGATTCGTGTCACGCTCCGGTAATCACCCGCTGTGCCCGAGGCCCGAGCGGCGAGAAGCGCAAGGCCCCGATCGCTTCCTTGCCGTTCAAGGAGGCGACGCAGATACCACGCGGCATCCACCGGCAGACCGGCACGCGCGAGCACCATCGACGCTCTGTATTCGGCTCGTCCGATGGTTGTCGCCGACAGCGTGATGTCCGGAAACGCGTTTGTTGTGTCAACGTCGATGTCCGGGACGACGCCTCCCTGGCGGGCTAGCGCCTCCCGGGCCCGCATCGCGTAGTAGTGGAACGGAAAGCGGTCTATGACATCACGAAGACGCCGGTCTGACTGCTCGGTCGAGGCTTCTGACTGCGCGATCGCGAGCCAGTAGAGTCCGGCCGGGAGCAGATCGCCGGTGGGGTTGCGGTTGACGAGCGACTGCAAATTCGTGACGGCACGGTCGGTGTGTCCGGCCCGGAGCGCGGCCACACCGGCCCGCCACAGAATCTCTCGTTGCCGGTCGGCCGAACCGGCCAACGGAAACAGCTGCCGATAGAGGGCAAGCCCGCCGTCGAGGTCTCCCACGGCGACAAGATGAGCGGCGAGCAAGTTGCCCGCGTTCCAACGATGATTCGCCGTTGCCCCGGGCACTCGACCCTCCCAGAGGTTGAGACCAAGTCGTCGGGCTCGGTCCGTGTCGATCATCCGGACGGCCAGACGGAATTCCGTGAGCCGAACGTCTGGCCCGTGTCCGCCGCCGGGGAACCGTCTGTAAAACGCCTGGCAGGCCGCGACCGCCGCGTCGTTTGCGCGTTGGCTGTAGAGCGTCTCAATTCGTTCCGCCTCGATACCGGCAGCCACTCCGCTGTTATCGTCGCCGTGAAATGTTCTCCACTCGCCAATCATCGTGAGCGCGGTGTCGTGCCGCGACTCGGTGCGCAAGCGACGGGCAAGCGTCCGATACTGGGTTGACGTCCACGGCGTGAGAGGCAGACCGCGAGCGGCTTTCAGCCTGCGCTCCGCGCGTCGGGCTGACTCGAATGTGTCGGCGGTGCGATGGTGGAGCTGGGTCTCCCGAAGTTTCTGAATAGCGGCGTCGATACGACCATCGGCTTCCAGCGTCGCTGAGATACCCAGCCGCGCGCGGTCGGCCAGTTCTCCGCGTGACTGCCGCGCCACTAGGGTTTCGTAGAGAGCGCGGGCTTGCCCCGGGCGACCGGTCTCGGCATAGCCATCCGCGACGCGAAGGACGAGGTCGAGATGCCGAGTGCTATTGCCCCGGGTCAGCTCCGTGAGGACCGCCGCGGCGTCGGAGACGGCACCCCTCGCCGTCAGGCTCTCGACCAAGGCTCGCCGCGCGAAGGTGCGCATGAAGATCTCCCGCTCGACTACCGCGCGCCAGAGTGGTTCGGCCCGTGTCGGCTGGCCGGCTTCGCGTCGAAGCGTTGCACGCAGGACAAGAGCCTCGACCGGTTGGTCCTCGTTGCGTGGAGCTAGCTGACGGTCCAGGATAGCCAACGCATCGTCAGGCGCCCCTTGGCGCCACCGCTCGATGGCTTCCGGGAACATGGGAGAGGGGAGCCGCAGCGTCTCCGGCTGGGAAGTTTGAGACGCCGCGGGCAGGCTGAGATTCAGAGTCGCCGCCAGCGTCGCGACGGTCGCACTCCAGGCACCGGTATGCCCCCGCACGGCGGCAAGGCTATCATGTCTTGACAGCTCGCGACTGCGAACGATAGGCTGATTTGTTACCCTTTGGCTCCGCGCGCCGCCGGCCGGTGTGTCGTTGTGGAGCGGTCCGTCCCCGGCGGGACTTCTCGGCTGGTCAAGCGTGTAAGGCAGGTTCTTTTTGTCCACCACCACCGTATTCGAACAACAACTTTACAAAGTTCAGCACAACGATGGCTTCGTTGCGGCACTGGATCAGAGCGGCGGCAGCACCCCCAAGGCCCTCCGCATCTATGGTGTCGAAGAGGACGCGTACTCCGGCCACGACGAAATGTTTGGGAAGATCCACGAGATGCGGACCCGCATCATCACGAGCGCGAGTTTTTCGGGAGACCGAATTCTCGGAGCGATCCTTTTTGAGGACACGCTGGGCCGTCAAATCGGTAACAAGGGCAGCGCGCAGTACTTGTGGGAAGACAAACAGGTCGTGCCATTTCTGAAGGTCGACAAAGGGCTTGCGGACGAGGCGAACGGCGTACAGGTGATGAAGCCGATCCCAAACCTGGACGCATTGCTCGAATCCGCCCGGGTGAACAACGTCTTCGGGACAAAGATGCGGTCCGTCATCAAGACTGCCGATGCGGCCGGTATCGAGGCTATCGTGGACCAGCAGTTCGAGACTGGTCTGCAGATCGTTGCCGCGGGGCTCGTTCCCATACTCGAGCCCGAGGTCGATATCCACAGTCCCGAGAAGGCCGAGGCTGAGGCCCTGCTGAAAGTGGCCCTGCTTGCGCACCTCAACCAGCTGACCGGCGATGAGAAGCTTATGCTGAAACTCACGCTTCCCGAACAGGACGGCTTCTACTCGGAATGCATCGACCATCCACAGATCCTACGGGTGGTGGCCCTGTCGGGTGGATATCCTCGTCAGGAGGCCAACGAGCGACTCGCCCGTAACAAAGGCATGATCGCGAGCTTCTCACGTGCGCTCACCGAAGGGCTGACTGCGCAACAGCCGCCGGACGTATTTGACACCGCGCTAAACGACTCGATCGAAGGTATTTTCCAGGCGTCGAAGACCTAATGCACCGCCGTCGCGCCTGAACCGTGTCGTCGCACCTGAACAAAAAGCCGACGCGCGCCGTTCCTACGAGCCCTCGTGTCATACACCTATCATCCGCAGGTGCTCCGCGCACTGGCTGGGCACGGCATCCACCCGACCTCGACGACGCCTCCGGAACGTGTTCACGAGTTTGTCAGCGACCTGTATCGCTTTGAACTGCGCCGTCTTCGGAAGCGGCAGGTACGCGGCGAGATCGCAAAGGACGACTATGCCGGCCATGTTGTCCAGTTGCGTCGCCGGTATATTTTGATTTCCGTACCGCTTGGTCGTTGGACGGTGTCCGACGACAGGGCTGGAGCTACGGCCGGAGCCCCTTCCACGCCCACCCGGCAATCGGATTGAGCGATATCGAGGACGGATACAGTGGGTTCGAGTGCATCACTGCGAGCATCTCGTCGTGAAGCGGCGCGCCGTAGGAGATAGGGCTGTTGTGGATATCGAAACCGTAGAAGAGGTCGAGCGGCGGGGTTCGTGCGTAGACTTGAACGTAGTAGTTCAAGCGCAAAAGGCTACGGGCTTCGGATTCGCTGGGCAACGCGTCGAGTCGGCGCCGAATACGGGACAGCGAGACCCCGAGTTCTTCCGCCTCCAGAACGTCAGCCATAGTAGGGCCGGGTATCGCTTGGGCCTGGGCGTCGAGGGGCGCGACTCCGACGACGATCCACCCGAGTATTCCAAGCGTCAGCCCGCAACGCACTGTCGATATTGTTCGAATCGCCTGTGGAAGCATGCAATGACCTTTCTGCCACACTATGGTCGCGGCTATGTCTTGTCAAGCGCGTGGCGCGGCGCCCGCCCGTGAGTGCGATCTGGGTCGCATTCATTGCTGGTATGACGCTCGTTGTCGGATTGCTGATTCTGACGGCGCGTCGGTTAGGACAGGAGCGCGCCCGGCGCGGCCGAGTGGACGCTCGCCTCACCGCGGTCCTCGAGGGGACGTCGGCGGGTCTCTCGGTGTGGAATCGTGACCGGCGGCTTGTCGGGTGCAACGAACGGTTTCGCGAACACTACCCAGGCGCCCCGGTGAAACCCGGTGTCGTCTTTGAGGACTTGATCCGATACACCGCCAACCGCGGACTGGTGCGTCTGCCGAATGACCGCGACGAGACCATCGACGCATGGGTGGCAGAGCGGGGGGCTCGGTTCGGCCAGTCTCATCACGAGGTCTGGCGCACAGCCGAGGGACGGTGGCTCGACGTGCACACGCGGACCACCGATCTCGACGAGATGTTGATGTTGTATGCCGACACGACGAGTGTCCGCGAAACGGAGACCACCCTTGGAACGACGAGCGAACAGCGCGATCGCGGCGTAGCTGACCTTGGCATGCTCTCCGATGTCATACGCGCGACCCGGGCGGCACACTCCACGGACGACGCGGTTGCCCGGGCGGTCGAGATTCTGTGCCAGGGGGCTGACTTTGTCGCCGGCCACGGCTATCGGACCTCGCTCGACGGTGAATCACTTGCGCCGCTGACCTGCTGGTACTCCGCCCCGGGTTCGGCACCAACGCCGGTTGCTATGCCCACAGTCAAGCGGGACGCCGGACCGGAAGCCGAGGGGGTTGCCGATCGCGAAGCCGGGGCGGTTATCGATCGCGATGCCGAGCCGGTTTCCGCAAGCGCTGGCCCCGAGCCATACGGGCCGTTGCGTGCTCTCGTGCTCGACCAGCATCCCCATCGAGGAGACGGCGTAGCCGGAAGAGCTCTGGCGAGCCGCAAGCTCGTGTGGATTCCGAACGTGGCCGTGGACCCGACCATCGATGATGGTCATCGGGCGGTGATGGAGGATATCCACGGGGCCTGCGCCGTGCCCGTCCATGACGGAACCACCGACGACCGGGTTGTCGGTGTCGTGGTGCTCTATGCGAGCCGCCAGCTCTTGCCTGACACCGCACTGGGACACGTGCTCGAGTCAATCGCCGCGACGCTGAGTTGGGTCTTCACCACCCAAAGCGCTCGGTGACCGACGCCACAATGTGGGCCACCGGCGGACGCGTAGCGATGGTGGCATCGGCAAAGCCCCGGGTTGGTTTTACATAGCGTGTCGACATGGGTTGCGCCGTGCCCGCCCACTGTTCTCGGACGGACACTTTGTGATGATCTCGTGCGACGGTGTCGCGGGCGACGCGTCGGGACAAACGTAGTGCACTGGGGGCATCGAGAAAGATCCGCTGGTGGCAGAGTTCCTGGGTCTCGGCCCAATGGAACGTCAAGAGACCGTCGACGATGACAAACGCCTCCGGGGTCACGCGGATGGTTTCGGCCTGTCGCCGGTGGGTCACAAAATCGTAGACCGGGCGGTCGACCGAGTGGCCCTGAGTCAGCGCTCGCAGATGGGTGACGAGCAACGCCCGATCAAACGCCTCGGGACTGTCGAAGTTGAGTGTGGTGGGCTGGCTGCCGCCGACTCCTCCGAGACGCGATAATACGCATCGAGTGGGAGCAGCGCGGCGACTCCTTCCATTCGGTTGGCCAAGGCGCGCGCGACGGCCGTCTTCCCGGCACCAGAGCAGCCCGCGGTCCCAATCAGTTGTGGGGGACGACCAGTTATGCCTCCTCGTCTCAGTGGCTCAGTATAGAATTCCGTCTGTTATGGCGGAACACGCGGCACCGGAAACTCACCCTCAGGCTGACAGCGCCCTCGACCTGCTGGAGCACGGCGCACCCATTCGAGGCGAGGCACAGTCCCTCGACACGCGGCTGTTTGTCCAGCTCCAAGTCTTTACCGGGTGCCTCGATACTGCGCCGGCGATCGATGCTGTCCGACGGAGCGGTCTGGTGGCGGCGGTCTATGCCAATCTGAACGATCCCCGCGGTATCGGAATCGTGACGATGGCCGAGGATCCGAGCGTGTTCGCAGAGGGTTTTCGTGATCTTTTGACGGCCTCCCCGTTTCGCGAGCTGACACCCGTCCCAGACTTCACGATGCTCGGGCGGACTTATGCCCAGGGCCGAGAGGCCGACCTCGAGGACTTCCTCCTTCACAAAGTCCCGCGCGGAATCTTGAATCCGGACCACCCCTGGGCGGTCTGGTATCCCCTCCGACGGGTCGGTCCCTACAATCGTCTGTCACGGGCGGAACAGGGCAAGATCATGATGGAGCACGGGATGCTCGGTCGGCGGTATGGGGAGGCAGGGCATGCGGTCGACGTCCGTCTTGAGTGTCATGGAATCGACCGTGACGACAACGAGTTTGTGATCGGCTTGATCGGGCCAAAGCTGTTTCCGTTGTCACGGCTGATAAAGGATATGCGGGCGACTCGGCAAACCGCTGAGTTCATCCAGGCCATGGGGCCATTCTTTGTCGGGAAGGTCATCTACCAGGCCCCGAGCACTCTGTCCTAATGGCCACACACGAATCGACGCCCTCTTCTAGTCAGACCGCGCGTGACCCCTTGGCTGAGCTCGAACTCCCAAAGACCGACCTCAAGTCGACCTTCCAAAGCTTTGGACCCGGCATCATTCTGATGATGACCGGTATCGGCACGAGTCATCTCGTCACGGCTCCCGCGGCCGGCGGACGATTCGAATTCGCGTTGCTCTGGTGTATCCCCGTCGCCTACATCTTCAAGTATTACGGCTTTGAGATGGCGTTTCGATTTACCCACGCGACGGGTCGGAGCATGCTCGACGCGTATGCCACCGCCCCCAAGAAGTGGCCGGTCTGGTATGTGCTCATCACCACGGTGCTGCAATGCGCCATTGGTCAGGCCGGGCGTCTCGCGGCGGCATCGGCCGTCGCCTACTACTTCTTCGCCGAGTTTCTTGGGCTCGATATTCCGATTCAGTTTTACGGGGTTGCGTTGGGCGCCCTGTGCGTCTGGATCATCTTGGCGGGTCGTTACGCGGCGCTTGAAACGGTGACAAAGGCGTTGGCGGTGATGCTATTTGTGTCGACCGTCGCAGTCTATTTCGCCGGACCGGCGCCCCTCTCCGCCATGGGGCGATTTTTTATCGTCGAGGTGCCCGACGGGTCGTGGCTGATCATCGCGGCCTTCTTGGGACTTTTGCCAACGGGGATGGACGTATCACTGCAAGCGTCGGAATGGGGCAAAGCCAAGCGGGTCGGGATGGGGCGGATCCGAGCCCATCTGGAAGAGGTCGGGCTGGCAAACAAGATCGACCCCTGGACCTCAACCGCCCAGGACCTCAGGGTCGACACCTCTCGTCTGCCCGCGCATGCCCTCGAGTATTGCCGGCGCTGGTTCCGCATCGGAACGCTGGACTTTGGGATAGGTCATGTCGTCTCGATGATCATCGTCACGATCTTTCTGTTGCTGTCCGCGGTGTGGCTGTATCCGAGTCCCGTCGAAGGCAACGCCGTGATCGGCGAGATTGCCGGGATCTTCACCCGTAGCGTTGGACCCGGCATGATGCTGGTGTTTCTCATCGGCGCGTTTGCGGCGACATTTTCCACTGCGTTCAACTATTTCGACGGGTGGCCCCGGGTCGTGGCGGGGTGCTGCCGGAATTTGTTCCGCGGGACCGCCGGTTTAGCTGGAATCGCCCGAGAAGATCTCGGCGACGAGCACCGGAGCTGCTGGTATTCGGAATACAACATCTACCGCGCCACGATGTTCTATTCACTGATAGCGTCGGCGGCCATCATCGCCGGTGTGCCGCGTCCGGTGTATCTCGTGCTTATTGCATCCGCGCTCGCGCTGTTTGTGGCACCCGTCGTCTACTTCTTGAACGTGTACTACTGTCTGACGGTTATTCCCCGTGAAGACCGGATCTTTTACCCATCGCCATTCGCCAGAGTGTTCGCCTGCGTGAGTTTCGTGGTCTTTACCGGCCTGACCGCCATCGTGATCCTGGCCAGGGTTTTTGGTATGACACTCTTTGGTTGATACGGAGCGGAGTCGGGAGCGGCGATGAAGATCTGCGTCGTAGGGGCTGGGTCTATTGGTGGCTATCTGGCCGTACGATTGGCGCGCGCCGGCCAGGACGTGTCGGTCATTGCGCGTGGCCCGCACCTTGCCGCCATCAAGGCTCACGGGCTAAAGCTCATCGAAGGTGAAGATGAGATGGTCGCGGAGGGGCTCACCGCGACCGACCGGATTTCAGACCTCGGTCCTCAAGACGTCGTCTTGCTTGCGCTCAAGGCGCACCAGATCGAAGCGGTCGTCGACGACCTGCCATCGCTCCTTGGACCAGACACCGTCATCGTCACCCTGCAGAACGGTATCCCCTGGTGGTATTTTCAAAAGCTCGACGGACCCTACGCGGACCGTGTCGTCAAGACGGCTGACCCCACCGGTGTGCTCTTCGAGCGTATAGATCCCGAACGTGTCATCGGGTGTATCGCGTACCCGGCCGCGATGGTCGCTGAGCCGGGTGTCATCAAGCACATTGAAGGGAATCGATTCCCGGTGGGCGAGCTTGACGGCTCTCTGTCCGAGCGGGTCCGGGGAGTGGCCGCGGCGTTTGAAGACGCCGGGTTCAAGGCCCGCGTCCTCGATGACATTCGGTCAGAGATCTGGCTAAAGCTTTGGGGTAATCTCACCTTTAACCCCATCAGCGCTCTGACCCATACGACGCTGGTCGATATCTGCCAGTTCCCGCTGACCCGGGGTCTCGCGGCCACGATGATGCGAGAGGCCCAGGAGATTGGTGAGCGGCTCGGCGCCGGCTTCCGCGTGCCGCTCGAACGACGGATCGCGGGGGCCGAGGGTGTCGGAAAGCACAAGACCTCCATGCTGCAGGATGTCGAGGTCGGGAAGCCGCTCGAGATTGACGGGATGCTCGGCGTCGTCGTCGAACTCGCCGAGATGACAGGCGTCGAAGTACCGACGCTGCGCGCATTGTATGCGTGTGTGAGTCTGCTCAATAAGACGATTCAGGACGAAGGGATTCGCATCTCCGGCGTGCCTCGGTAGCGCGCGGGTGTTCGTAGAGGCGATACCCTCCGTGGCCACGGAGACACCGATGAAAGCTCTTGAGGGTGTAAGAATTCTGGACATGACCCATGTCCAGTCGGGTCCAACCTGTACGCAGCTGTTGGCCTGGTTCGGCGCCGATGTCATCAAAGTCGAGCGACCTGGGAGCGGGGATGCCACCCGGGGCCAGCTCCGCGACATTCCTGATGTCGATAGCCTCTATTTTACGATGCTGAACCACAACAAGCGCAGCATCACCCTGAATACCAAGACCGAGTCTGGGCGCGAGATTTTTACAAAACTGCTCCAACAGTGCGACGTCATCGCGGAGAACTTTGCGCCTGGTGCGCTCGACCGGATGGGCTTTTCGTGGGAGCGGATCCAAGAGATCAACCCACGGATTATCTCGGCGTCGATCAAGGGCTTTGGCCCCGGGCCGTATGAGGACTGCAAGGTCTACGAGAACGTCGCGCAGTGCACCGGCGGTGCCGCCAGCACGACGGGCTTTGACGGCGGGCCGCCGACCGTTACCGGCGCCCAGATTGGTGATTCAGGGACCGGCTTGCATCTGGCCCTTGGGATCGTGACCGCCCTCTTTCAACGCGAGAAGACCGGTCGAGGACAGCGCGTGGTCTGTGCGATGCAAGACGGAGTGCTCAATCTGTGCCGCGTCAAACTCCGCGACCAACAGCGTCTCGCCCACGGGCCGCTCAAGGAGTATCCACAGTATCCCAACGGCACGTTTGGCGATGCCACTCCGCGGTCGGGCAATGCATCCGGAGGAGGCCAGCCGGGCTGGATTGTGAAGTGCAAAGGGTGGGAGACGGATCCCGATGCGTATCTCTACATCATTACCCAGGCGGCCGCGTTTCCCGCGCTGGCCAAAGCGATCGGTCGTGACGACTGGTTGAGCGATCCGGAATGGAATACGCCTGGGGCCAGACTCCCGAAGCTTGATCAGATGTTTCTCGACATCGAAAAGTGGACGACAACCAAGACAAAGCTGGAAGCGATGTCGATCCTCAATCCGCTCAATGTGCCGTGCGGTCCGGTCTTGTCAATGCGCGAGCTGTCTCAGGAAGCGTCGCTCCGGGCGACAGGAACGGTCGTCGAGGTCGACCATCCGGAACGCGGGAAGTATCTGACCGTCGGCAACCCCATCAAGTTGTCGGACTCACCCGCCGACGTCCGTCGGTCGCCTTTGCTTGGTGAGCACACCGATGAAGTGCTCAGCACCGTGCTCGCGATGGACGCCGATGCGATCGCCGCCGCGCGGACCGCGGGCGCGGTCTAGCAGCCTGTGGTGAAAGTCGCGCGGTCTTCGACGGGCACCGTATTCCGGTGGACCGTTGGCGCGGTGGCGCTTCTTTGGCTCGGCAGCCTCTCCGCTACTGCTGCATTCGCCCCACTGACGCTCCAGGTGACGCACCACGCGCGTTCGGTGCAGCCCGGCGAGGTCGTCATCCTCGAAGTCGCGGCGTCGGAACCGCCGGTCGACATCAGCGGCGAGGTCTTTGGGGCAGCGGTTCGTTTTTATCCAGCCGAAACCGAGGCCACGACCGACCCAGACCACAGCGTCTGGCGGGCCCTCGTCGGTATCGATCTGGACACCGCCACGGGTGAGCACGCGGTGGTCATTCGTGCGACGTCCGGCACCGGGAGTATCGTCGATGCGAACTATACGCTCACGATCGAGCCCAAGGAATTTCCAACCCGCCGGCTCACCGTTGCGCCAAACTATGTCAACCCACCCGCCGAGACCATTGAGCGAATCCAGCGCGAGGTTGTCCTCCAGCGACAGATCTTCACGACCTCGAGCGCCGAGCGGTTGTGGCGGGGCGGGTTTCTGAGACCCGTCCCCGGTGAGTCATCCAGTAGCTTTGGACGGCGCAGCGTGTTCAACGGCGAGGCGCGAAGTCCACACAGTGGGACTGATTTCCGTGCCGGTCGCGGGACGTCAATCAAGGCTCCGAACGATGGAATCGTCGTGCTCGCGGGTGACCTGTACTTCTCCGGCAACGTCGTCATCATCGACCACGGCTGGGGACTGTATTCGTTTTTCGCACACCTCTCCGAGGTTGACGTCACCACAGGCGAGGTTGTCGCCAGAGGCGACGTCGTCGGCAAAGTCGGCGCGACGGGCCGCGTCACTGGAGCCCACTTGCACTGGACCGTTCGGCTGAACAATGCGAGGGTTGACCCGATTGCCTTGATGGCGCTTCTTCCTGCCGACTAGCCCGAATTATTCGCGAAGCAGCCGCTTTCGGTAGAGACGCAAAAGCCTCCGCGTGGCAAAAAGTTGCTGTCGGACAAGCTTTTCATGACCACGGAGGCTTTCGCTTGGACACGGAGACGGTACCACAGCCGGGCCGCAGCCAGCATCGTGCGCTGGATGCGGTCTACACCGGGCTCGTGACGCGGAAGGTGAACTGGGTGCTCGACGTGGACATCCGTGGGTTTTTCGATGCCATCGACCACGGGTGGCTGGTGCGTTTCGTCGAGCACCGGATTGCGGACCGGCGCGTCGTGCGGCTCATCCAGAAGTGGTTGAACGCCGGCGTGTTGGAGGAGGGGACGCGCACACGGATGTCGGAAGGGACGCCTCAGGGAGGCAGTGCATCGCCTCTGCTGGCGAACATCTACCTACATTACGTGTTCGACCTATGGACCCAGGCATGGCGTCGCAAGCATGCCACCGGCGACGTCATCGTCGTCCGGTATGCGGACGACATCGTGCTGGGATTCGAGCGGCAGTCAGACGCCGTGCGGTTTCGGGCGGAGCTCGCCGAGCGTGTTCGGCAGTTCGGTCTGACGTTGCATTCCGAGAAAACGCGCCTGCTGGAATTTGGTCGATATGCGGCTAAGAATCGGCAGACGGGACGCTTTCTCGTGCTGCGACAGACGATTCGCCAACGGTTGCAGGCGAAGCTGAGGGAGGTGCGAACCGAACTCAGACGGCGCCGGCACGCGTCCATTCCCGTCGTGGGGGCGTGGTTGCGCGCGGTGGTTGGCGGGCACATCCGTTATTACGGGGTCCCGACAAACACGGCGGCGCTCCACCAGTTTCGGTTTCAGGTGGCTCGGCTCTGGTATCGCGCACTGTCTCGGCGCAGCCAGCGTGGTCGCGTCCCCTGGGACCGCGTGCAGCGGCTTGTCACCCACTGGCTCCCCCCGGCCCGTGTCTGTCACCCGTATCCTACGTCGCGGCTACGCGTTATCACCTGAGGCAGGAGCCGGATGCGGTAGTGCCGCTCGTCCGGATCTGCGGAGGGGGTCAGGGGCAACCCTGATCCCTGCTCCAACATCCCTCTGGGCTCTGATCCCTCTGAACTCTCGAACAACCCCAGGTGTCGCAGATCAGACCCCTGTCGCGCGGCCGGGAGCGCCTTCGGACGGGCGTTTGAGTGCCCAACACACTAGACGGATCAGCGCCGCCCGCGGGTTCCCCCAAAATAGAAGAGCGCCGGCCGAGTGTTCTCGGCCGGCGCTCTGTCCTGATGCCTTCGCTGGGCTAAGCCCTCAGTCCCGGCGATACGAGCTCGTTGGAGGCAGCTGTGCACCGGACAGATCGTCCGGGACGGCGTCTTCAGCGACGACGGTGTGTTTTAACGTCCCGATACCCTCGATGGTGGCTTCGATCGTCTCACCAGGCTGCAGGTACCCAGAGCCTGATGCTCGCTCAACGCGGCCAGCGCCCGTTCCGCCCGATGTCCCGCTCTGCAGAACGTCGCCAGGGTATAGGGTGATGAGCGACGATGCGTACTCGATCAGCTCCGGGATGTTGTGGATCATGTCACCCGCCCTGGCCTCTTGAACGGTCACGCCGTCGATGACCAGACTCTGGTGCAAGCGCTCCATGGGATCTCCGTAGAATTCCTTGGGAACAATCCACGGCCCCTGGGGCGCGAACGTGTCATGGCCCTTACCGACGAACCAGTCCGAACCAGAGCCGTAACCACCCGGAGGACGCCCGCCACGGTCGGATACATCCATGGCGACGGTGTAGCCGAACACGTGGTCGTACGCGCGGCTTGCCGAGACGTATTTGCCAGCGCGACCGATGACGATAGCCATCTCAACTTCCCATTCGATCCGGTCACGGCCAAACGGCATCACGATGTCATCTCCGCTCCCGATGACTGCGCCGCGCGTCGGCTTGAGGAATAGATACGGCACCCCCCGATTCGCCGCCCGCTCCTGGGTGTTTGCCGATAGCTCCTCCGCGGTGCAGCCTTCACACGCGTGCGTGTAGAAGTTGACTGCCGCGTTCATGATCTTGCTGGGATACATGATGGGAGGAAGGATGTCCAAGTCGTCGACACTGTGAACGTAGTCTGCGTCGAGCAGGTCGTTGCCCACCACGCTGTTGACGATGTCGTAAATCCGATACTTCAGACCGTACTCATACTGTCCGATCAGCTCGAGCATGTCCGCCGGCGCGTGGACGTGCGGATACATCGGATCGATCTCGAGAGCCGTGTTCGCCACCGCAAGGTCGATGACGAGAGTATCCCTGAGGACGACTCCTACCGTCGGCCCGCCGTCGATCTCGAAGGTCCCGACCTTGAATGGCTCAACCGAGGACATCGACTGGGCCGTGATTAGGACGGGGCTCGCGAGAGCGAGAACCGCCAAGAGAGCCAAAGTTAGTCTTGTAGTGCGTACCATAGCCTTCTCCGGTGAAACTACGTGAACCCAATGGCTGGTGCGTTCCCCGTCAACGCGGTGCCCGCCTGGGAACAGGGGCAGGCAGTTCAGCCGACCAACCGGAACCTGCGTGCTAGGAAAGTATAACCTGGGACGCGGCATGCCACTAGAGGGTTGGGCAGTAGCTGAAAAGTTGTGCTTCGGCTTGTTGGCTCTTCCCTCCAGTAGGTCCTACCGCATTAGTTGCTGAAGGGACGTGCGGCCGCTTCGGAAGAGTCCTCCCTGCGACAACGCGTTGTGTGCGCGACGGTTACGACAGGAGGCGTTCCAGGTCCTCGCGCCGGAGAAGGAGAGAACACCTCCTGCAGTCACTGAGAGCGGTCGAACGTGTTCGCGTTCACTTTGCCGCTGCTTTCTCGGAGCATCACGCCCGCGCTGTCTATGACGGGCTTTTGGCCGTCGCGATCCGCAAACACCGCAAATGGATGGTCGCGATCGTGGTCGGGATCCCGGTCAGTATTCCGCTCACGCTTATCCCCGGGCCCAATCTTGTTCTCGGCTATCTCGCCTGGCGGAGCGTGAGTCACTATCGCTCTCGGCGGGCCGGTCAGCGTGCGGCGGAGCTGCCGGTGGAGCTGACAACCCGGTATTGTCGGAGCTCCTCAGACTCGTGGAACGACGGACGTCGTTCCCGAAAAAACCGCGGATTCGCGCCCTCGGTCAGCGGATCGGTCTAGCCGACCTCGACCTCGCGTACTAAGCGAAGCCTTTCCGACTCTCGAACGGCGGGGCTCATCTCCTGGGGCCTGCGACCGCATACCGCAAGAGATACTGGCACTCGAGACCCGAGCATAGGGCTGCGAGCTGAGGCGAGAGGGATTGGATCCACCGGTTGGACGACGGCGCTTGCCGCTCCCCACGCCGTCCGGACGGGCTGGGTCAGTCGCTCTCGCCGATTCGATACAGCTTGGATTGCGTCCGCAACAAGACGCTCCCGTGCGCTACGGCCGGTGTCGCTAGTGACATTTCATTGAGTGAGTTCTTGTGCATGATTTCAAACTCCGGTCCGGCACGCACCACATACGTATCGCCATCTTCGCTCAACAAGAAGATCTTCCCGTTGTAGGCCCAGGGCGATGCCGTAAATCCATTGCCGATCTCGAGCCGTTGACGACCATAGATCTCTTCGCCGGTCTGGGCATCGTGACTCAGGAAGAACCCACGGTCGAGGAGGGTGTAATACGCGCCGTCATAGACGATCGCAGACGTGTTATACGTGCCGAGTAGCGGGTATGACCAGGCTACATACTCGGAGGAGCGCATTGGTCCGGGAAAGCCCGAACTGATACCCCTTCGCTCAGCGTCGGCCGGCCACAAGGAGATGTCGCCTGACGCGCCAGGGCGTACGGCGTAGACCGGACGGATCCCACCCCCGGGATATCCCGAGCTGATGTAAAGCAGTCCGTGACTCGTGAATGGCGTGGGAATACTCAGCCCGGACATCCCATGCAACTCCCACAAGAGGTTGCCGTCGAGATCATAGGACCTGACACCTTGGGTGCCAGACGTGACCAGCTCGGTCCGCTCCTCGTTCTCCCAGACAAACGGGCTGGCCCAATTCTGTCCCCGTTCATCGCGCTTGACGCGCCACAGCTCTTCGCCCGTGTTCTTGTCAAACGCCACCATGAAGGAGTCGGTCGTGTTGTCGTTGACCACGTACAGCCGATCGTTGTGCAGCACCGGGGACGCGGCGGTGCCCATCTCGATCAATGTGTTGTAGACCTCGATCTCGCTGGTCCAGACGGTCTCGCCGCTCATGTTGAAGGCGCCGACGAGTCCGATACTGCCAAAGTAGACATAGACCCGGCGGCCATCGGTCACCGGCGTTTCGGAGGCAAAGCTATTCTTGAGATGGCGTTTCATGGGTGGCGGCGCACTGTGCAGCTCTCGTTGCCAACGCACCCGCCCCGTATGGAAGTCGATGTCATAGAGCATCCAGCGATGTTCGTTGATCGACCCTTTTGACCCGTTCTCTTCACCAGGGTCGTAGAGGCCTTTGATAGGGGGAGGCTCCTCTCCAACGCTGACGGCTGACGTTATGAAGATGTGGTCACCTGATACCACCGGAGAACTCCAGCTCAGACCAGGCACGTCGATCTTCCAGATGACGTTGTCCGTTTCGCTCCAGTGGTCTGGCAACGCCGGGTCGTCCGCCACCACGCCGGCCAGCGGGCCGCGGAACTGCGCCCATTCTTCTTGACCTGCTGCCAGACTCGCAGCGATGAGACTGAGCCCGAACACAAGTGCGGCGCTCACTCCCGCGGCCGGTCTCAAGGAAGGCCGCTTCGTCATCGTCGTTGTTATTGTCGTCGTCATTGTTGTCCTGGTCTCTGACGTCGTGCAGAGTATCCGGGTCACTGGCCCGTGAGGCGATTCTGGCTTACTGTACGGCTCTCACGCCGTGTGTCAAGGGTCCGCCGGATGTTGGCCGGCCGAGAAGCTATAGTTTAGGCAGGTATGCGAACTGAACATTCATTACGCACGGTGCGCGTGATAGACGTTGGGCGCGGGCGATGGCTTCCTGCACTCCGCGTTCTTGTGGGCGCGATCCTGTTAGTGAGCGGCGCTCACCGGCTGGCCATCGCCCAAGATTCCGTTGACGCTCCGATCCCGCACGCGGTGGGGCAAAGTGTGTCACCGTCCTTTGAAGGGTGGTATCCGAATCCCGACGGGACGTTCAGTTTGCTGTTCGGGTATTTCAATCGCAACTACGACGAGCATGTGCAGATTCCGGTGGGCCCCGACAATCGACTCGAGCCTGGTTCCGTCGACCAATGGCAGCCGACATATTTTCTTCCACGACGACAGACCGGCGTTTTTGTGGCGACAGTGCCTACTGATTTTGGCGACCAGCAGTTGACCTGGAGCCTGACGGTGCACGGGCAGACCATTGCCATTCCGGGGCACCTCCGCCCGGAATGGGAGATCACGGCACGTGAAGAAGTGACGAGCGGAAATACCCCGCCTGTCATCAGGTTCGCTCCCGACGGCGACAGGGGCCAAGGACCTGATGGCACCCGCATCCATCTGACCGCGACGGTGGGGGCACCGGTCGATCTGACCGTCTGGGCGGTGGATGATGGGGTAAGAAAAGCCCGGGCGGCAGACCGCCCACCTCGGCTTGGCCTCGTGTGGAGCACGTATCGGGGACCGGCCGAGGTGAGCTTTCGTGACCGGGAACCGCCGATCGCTCCGGATGGGCGAGCCGAGACCACCGCCACCTTTGTCAGCCCGGGCGATTACGTTCTTCGCCTTTTGGCTTGGGACGATTCCGGCGGGCAAGGTTCCATCATGGCCGGTGGCTTTTTCTGTTGCTGGACGAATGGCTATGTTGCCGTGCGCGTTCAGTGACACCGCGCGAAGGTCAGGTTCGGTGTCTCCGGCCACCCTCGACTGCCCCGGCGTAGAATTGACAGCGTGTGCGCCAACCGCGAAATCGCGCAGCGCTGAATCAGCATCAACAACAGAGACGAGGATGAGGATGCCACAACGAACCACATCTGCGATGAGAGACTCGGCGCCAACGTGTTTGTCAGGGACGAAGCCCGGCCTGCTCTCGTGGGCAATTCTGGGTGTGGTCTTGTCGGGGGCCACGGTTGCGTCGGCCCAGACGCCGGTCGACGTCACATTCGCGCGGGACGTCGCCCCCATCCTGCAGCGGAGCTGTCAGACCTGTCATCGGGCCGGTCAGATGGGGCCGATGTCGCTGGTGACCTACGAAGAGGCGCGACCGTGGGCCAGAGCCATCCGGACAAAGGTGTCGGACCGATCCATGCCCCCGTGGCATCTCGACAAGACCGTCGGGATTCAGGAATTCGAGAACGATATCTCGTTGACCGATACCGAGATTGACACCATCGTCCGGTGGGTTGACGCGGGCGCACCTTTGGGGAATCGGGCCGACCTTCCGGAGCCCGTCGACTGGTCCGATGACAGCGAGTGGCGCTTGGCTGCGCGTTACAATCGGCCGCCAGACTTGGTGGTCAAGTCCGACCCGTGGACCCAGAGCGCGGAAGGGCAGGACCAGTGGTGGCAGCCAATCGTCGAAACTGGTCTCTCCGAAGACCGATGGGTGACCGGGATCGAGATTCGGCCCTCGCTGGCGGGGCGTCGCACCGTGCACCACTCGGTCGTTTATCTCCAGCAAGAAGAAGAGCCGGGTGACCACGAGGCGGCGGTCGATGTCCCGGGTCGGGGCAGCTATCTCAGCGAGTTTGCGGTGGGGAAGATAGGTGACGTTTTCCGCGAGGATACCGGAAAACTCCTCAAGGCCGGCTCCCGCATTGCTTTTGACAATCACTACCATTCCGTGGGCGAAGAGATTACCGACCAGACAGAGGTCGGATTGTGGTTCTATCCGAAGGGGGCCGTTCCAAAGTATCGGGTGTATGGTGGCGCGTTGGGTGTGCAGCACTCCATGACGACCCTGGATATCCCGCCCGGTAAAGTCACGACCCATCATTCGTATGTGCCGCTCGAACTCCCGGCCCGGCTCGAGAATTATCAGCCGCATATGCACGTGCGGGGCAAGGCGATGTCGATGGAAGCGATCTATCCGGACGGCCGGGTCGAGATGATCAACCATGTCGCGAATTTCGATTTCAACTGGCATGTGAACTACGTCTATACGGACGATTCCGCGCCAGTCCTTCCAAAAGGGACTGTGCTCCACATCACCGCCTGGCACGACAACACGGCCGCCAATCGGGCGAACCCGGACCCCACGCAATGGGTGGGCTGGGGACAGCGGAGTTATGACGACATGTATCACGCGCATGTCAACATCACCTATCTCACCGACGAGGACTACGAGCAGATCGTTGCCGAGCGTCGCCAGACGGATAACGACAACGAGTAAGAAACGAATGACGAACGACGAATGAGGGGCACGAAGGGCAATGAGGGGGAATGAGAAATGACGAATAAGTCGACTCATTCTCGCTCATGAGTCCGAAGACGGCGGTGGAGGCATCGCCGCCGGCCGCACCGACCGACGCTCGGAGCTTCGTCACCGTCTCCGGTCGTCCCGTCGAAGCGCTCTACACCGCCGACCATATACGGTCGTCCGCGATTGGTGACGAGGCCCCCGGCACGTATCCCTACACCCGAGGGATCCACCAGAGCGGCTATGGCGGCAAGCTCTGGACCATGCGGCAGTTCGCAGGGTTTGGGACACCCGAGTCCACAAACCTTCGCTACAAAGAACTGCTTGCCGCGGGTGGCACCGGGCTGAGTGTCGCTTTTGACCTGCCGACGTTGATGGGGCGGGACCCAGACCACCCGCTGTCTCTCGGAGAGGTCGGCAAATGTGGAGTCAGCGTCGCGTCGCTCGCCGACATGGAGCAACTCTTCGAGGGAATCGACCTCGGGGGCATCACGACCTCCATGACGATCAACTCTCCCGCGGCGGTGATTTTCGCGATGTATCTGGTGGTGGCGGAGAAGCAACGGGTCGGCTGGGATCGCTTGTCCGGCACCATCCAAAACGACATCTTGAAGGAGTACATCGCGCAGAAGGAATATATCTATCCGCCGCGACCGTCGATGCGTCTGATCACTGATGTCTTCGGTTTTTGCGCGGAGCGAGTGCCGCAGTGGAACACGATATCCGTGAGCGGCTATCACATTCGCGAAGCCGGCGCGACCGCGCTCCAGGAGTTGGCGTTCACGTTGCGCGATGGCATGGAGTATGTGGAGTACGGGCTTGCCGCCGGGCTTCCAGTCGACCGTATCGCCCCCCGAATCTCATTCTTCTTCAACGCCCACAATGACTTTTTTGAAGAGGTCGCCAAATACCGGGCGGCACGCAAGTTGTGGGCGACGGTGATGCGCGAGCGTTACGGCGCGACTGACGAGCGGTCGTGGAAGTTGCGGTTCCATGCTCAGACCGCCGGTGTGTCGTTGACCGCGCAGCAGCCGTATAACAACGTCGTGAGAACCGCGATTCAAGCGCTCGCGGCGGTCCTCGGGGGCGCCAACTCACTGCATACGAACTCGCTGGACGAGGCGCTGGCGCTCCCCACGCGGGAGGCGGCGTTGCTGGCCCTGCGTACCCAGCAGGTCATCGCGCACGAGACCGGTGTGCCCGATGTCATTGACCCGCTGGGCGGGTCGTTCTTTGTCGAGAGACTGACGACCGATTTGGAGGACGGAGCACGCCGTTACTTTGACCAGATCGACAATCTGGGCGGGATGGTCGCGGCTATCGAAGAGGGGTTTCCCCAACGCGAGGTCGCGGATAGTGCGTATGCGTTTCAGCAGGCGCTTGAGAGCACCGCGCAAACGACCGTGGGTGTGAACCGGTTTGTGGAGGCGTCGGACGACGCGATCCCGATTCTGTCCATCGACGACGCGACCGGCCCACGGCAGGTCGAGCAGCTCGAGCGACTGCGAGCGAACCGCGATGGTGACGCTGTATGCGGTGCGCTGGACCGCTTACGCGTGGCGGCGGGTCGCAGCGACAACCTTATGCCGTTGCTGGTCGACGCAGTGCGGACCTACGCGACCGTTGGCGAGGTGTGCGACGCCCTCAGGGATGTCTGGGGAGAGTATGAAGAAGTGCCGTGTGTCTAGTGCACGGCGGTGCATTGGTACCCGAGTGCGAGCCCGATGACTGAGACGAACCCCTTGCCCCCCCCAGTGACGGAGCTGACTGAGGACGAGCAGCTCTTTCGGGCCGCGGTGCGCACATTTGCGGAGAACGAGATCGCGCCTCGAGTGCGCGAGATGGACGAGCAGGCCGCGATCCCGCGCACGTTGGTCGACCAACTGTTCGCGCTGGGCCTCATGGGAATCGAGGTGCCGGAGTCGTATGGTGGCGCTGGCGCCCATTTCTTTCAATCTGTCATCGCTGTCGAGGAGTTGTCTCGGGTCGATCCCTCCGTGGCGGTGATGGTCGACGTGCAGAACACCCTGGTCATCAACGCCTTTCAGCGGTGGGGCTCAGACGATCTCAAGCAGCGTTTCTTGCCTCGGTTGGCGCGGGACGCGGTCGGTGCGTACGCGTTGTCCGAGGCCGGCGCCGGGAGTGACGCGTTTTCGCTGACGACCCGTGCGGTGCCCGACGGTGCTGAGTATGTTCTGAGCGGCCGCAAGCTCTGGATCACAAACAGCGCCGAGGCCGATCTGTTCATCGTGATGGCCACAGTCGACCCTGGCGCGGGCTATCGAGGAATCACCGCGTTTGTTGTCGAGCGCGGTCAGCCAGGGTTCGAGATCGGTAAGAAGGAAGACAAGCTGGGGATCCGGGCCAGCAGCACATGCGAGCTCGTGTTCGACGACTGTCGTGTGCCGGCCGCCAACATTTTGGGTGAGGTGGGACGTGGCTACAGCGTCGCTATCGAGACGCTCAATGAGGGACGGATCGGTATTGGCGCGCAGATGGTGGGGTTGTCCCAAGGCGCGCTTGAGCACGCGCTGACCTATGTGCGTGAGCGCAAACAGTTCGGACGATCGATTGCCGACTTTCAGGCCGTCCAGTTCCAGTTGGCCCAGGCGGCAACCGAGCTGACGATGGCTCGGGTGGGCGTGTACAACGCAGCCCGGATGCGTGACCGGGGTCAATCGTTCTTGACCGAAGCGGCCATGGCCAAGCTATATTCATCGCAGGTGGCCGAGCGGGTTACCTCGCTTGCCGTGCAGCTCCACGGCGGCGTCGGCTACACCAAAGACGCCCCGGTAGAGAAGCTGTATCGAGATGCCAAGATCGGGCAAATCTACGAGGGCACCTCGAACATGCAACTCCAGACCATTGCCAAGCAGCTCCTATCGGTCTGAGGCGCGAGCCGGTGGGGGCGCTCCCCGAACGGGATGACGCGGAGGTTGGGCGCTGATGGGGTGACGCCTGATGGCTGATCGACGATGGATGACGGGATATTCGATGTTGAACGAGCGCGTCGCGGAGCGGTAAAATACAGAGTTGTCCACTCGATGGGCGGATGTGTCTATCGGGTTCGCTCTCGCCAGTTGTCAGCTCAGGAGGTTCCTCAATGAATAGTCGATATCGTCTGGCCGTGACCACGGTCTCCGCCGTCGTGGCCTTGTTCCCCGTCTCGGCCATCGCGCAAACGACCGATGCTGCGCAATCGATGCCGCTGCGGACCCCGGATGGTCAACCAGATATCTCCGGTATCTTTACGTTTCGTACCTTGACTCCTCTGCAGCGGCCGTCGGGTCTGGAAGGTCGCGAGACCCTGAGCGGGGAAGAAGCCGCGGAGTTCGAGCACGCCGAACGCACCCGGCTCAACCGCGACCTGTTCGACCCGGAGTCAGGCGCGCGAAGCGCTGGCTACCAGCCGCGCGCGGAAGGCGGTGTGCTCTCGTACAACGAGTTCTGGTACGAACGCGGCGTCGAACTCACCTCCGACAAACGGACAGCGCTCATCATCGACCCGCCCCACGGTCGGATTCCCGCGCTGACCGAGACGGCGGCCGCGCAGCGTGCCCAGGACCGGGCGCATCGCGAGATGCACCGCTACGACTCCTATGAGAATCGTAGCCTGTTTGATCGCTGCATCATGGGGTTTAATTCTGGGCCGCCGATGACGTCTGGCGCGTATAACAACAACGTACTCATCCTGCAGAGCCCGGGGTTCGTGACCATCGTCAACGAGATGGTGCACAACGCGCGGATCATCCCGGTCGACGGACCGGACCACGTTGACCTCCCGCTGTATGCCGGAAGCTCGCGGGGACACTTTGAAGGCGATACCTTCGTCGTCGAGACGACGAACTTTCGAGGCGGGCAGAGCCGAGGGTCCGGCCCCAATATGCATCTCGTCGAACGGTTTACACGGATTGACCCCGACACCGTCGCTTACGAGTTCACCATTACCGATGACACGGTCTACACCCGACCGTGGACCGTTATGATGCCGTTCCGCCGCACCGACGGACCCTTGTTTGAGTATGCCTGTCATGAAGGCAATATCGGCATGCACGGAATTCTGGCCGGAGCCCGAGTGCAGGAAGCCCAAGGAATTCCTCTTCGGCCCTAGCTTCTCTGGACGCCCAGCCCACCTCCCGCACGAACGCGGCGAGTCGCTGTTTCGGCTCGCGACGTCTGGACAGCGGGCTCGTTGGGCGGGAGCTGACCCTCGCGCGATGACGAGTTGACAACCGACTAGCGACGACGGCTGCGACGAAACGGACGAGTCCCGCGCCCCCGCGGGCTCGTCCTTTTTTTAGTTTCTCAGAGCTGCCTCCCACCTTTCGTCAAGCTCGACCCAGGACTGGCCGCCGAAGGCGGAGAAAATGACGCGGCACAAATGCCCGCCGCGCGGCCGAGAGACCAACCCGAACAGTCCGTGGCGACATTTCAAGAGGCGGTGACGCCGGTCTCTATCGTGCTGACCCTCGATTCGAGCGGAAGTATGAGACAAGCCACGGACTCTGTGATGCGAGCCGGAAAGAGCTTTGTGGAGTCGCTCCGACCAGACGACGCGCTGGGCATGATGCTCTTTGGTGACCGCCCGACATTCGTTCATGACCTGGGGACTGACCGCGCCGAAAGCTTTGACGCCATTGACACCTATCACGCGACTGGCGGCACGGCGCTCTATGACGCACTGTCCGAGGGTTTGACGCGTCTTCAGCGCGAGGCCGGCCGCCGCGCCATTGTGCTGGTCACCGACGGACGAGACGAAGACAACCCGGGCACCGGTCCCGGAAGCCTGCGTACTCTCGACCACGTACTTGGGTTGCTCCGCGAGACGGGCGCGACGCTGTTTGCGGTCGGCATTGGACCCAATGTCGCGCGGAGTTCGCTGGAGCGTCTCGCACGGGAATCTGGAGGTCAGGCCTACTTTCCAGCCGACGTCTCCGGTCTTCGTGCAGACTACGAGCGGATCGTCGAAAACCTCCGTCGTCGGTTCGTTCTCAGCTACACCTCGACAAGTACCACGAGATATGGCGCGTGGCGGGAGGTCGACATCCGCCCGGTATCGAGCGAGTTCGCGGCGGTGAGCACCGGTGGATACTTCGCTCCGGTCATCGAACGGCGATAACCGTTGGAGCACGCGATCTCAGCCCCTTGAGCCCTGAGATCCGCGGAAAGCGCCTGGCCGAAACCCGCGTAGAGGGCGCCAGTCAGATGATAGGATGCCGCACTATGGTAGGTATCCTTATGTCCGGACGTGGAATCGCCGTTTTCGGAATCGCTCTTCTCGGAATCGTCACTGTCGCGTGCGGTGGGGGTCCCGCACCGTCGAACGAACCTGGCCCGCCCCCGGGCCTTGCGATCGTTGGTGCTCAGCTGATTGATGGCACAGGTGGCGCGCCAGTCGCCGACTCCGTCATTGTGGTCCGTGACGGACGGATCCACGCGGCCGGCCCCCGGGCGACGACCGAGGTGCCACTGGGCGCGGAGGTTGTTGATGCCGCCGGCAAAACGGTCATTCCCGGTCTGGTCGACCTGCATGGGCACTACGGAGGGCCGCTGTCGGCGGCCGAGCAGGCGCTCAAGTCGCAGCTCTACTACGGCGTGACCACAACCCGGAGCATCGGGAGCGACGACCCCGAGAAGGTGGCCTTGATGCTGGAGGCGAACGCCGGTCGGCCCGATCTGCCGCGGGCGTTTACCGCGGGCCGCGGTTTCTCCTTCCCGGGTGGCTTCAACGCGGGCACCGCGAACACACCGACCTCGGCCGAAGAAGCCCGCGAGCTGGTGCGGGAACAGGCCGCGCTTGGCGTCCACTTCACAAAGATGTGGGTCAACGAGGTGCCGAATCCCGGCTTGAAGATTCCGCCAGAGATCCGAGCCGCCATTGTGGACGAGTCGATCAAGAATGGCCTCATCCCGGTGGCCCACATCGACGAAGAGGCCGACGGGATACAGCTGCTCGAGGCAGGGCTCAGCGACTTTCTCCACAGCACCGTCAGAACCTTTGGTCCGGGAGCTGGTGTGCCGATGGACGACCCCGTGCCCAGCCCAGATTTTCTACAACTCTGCCTGGAGAACGACTGCCGGTTTACCCCGACCCTGTCTATCAGCCACAACAACTGGCACTTCGCCGAGCACCCGGAGCTTCTGGAGGACTCCGAGCTGCGGGCCGTGATGAATCCCGCCGCGCTGGAGAGTTTTAGCGACCCGGACACCCGCGCGAGCATTGTAGAGGCGTCGGAGTTCGAGGACCGAAAAGCGGCGTTTCGCCAGGTTCAAGACTTCGTCAAGACGCTTCACGACGCCGGTGTCAAAGTGGCGCTCGGTACCGACAGTGGCACCCGCAACGTGCCGATGGGTTGGGGCACGCATCATGAGCTGGAGCTCTATGTGGAAGCGGGGCTCACGCCGATGGAGACCTTGGTGGCTGCCACCGCCACCGGGGCCAGCGTAACGCCACCGGTGGGCGAGGCAGAATTCGGCACGCTCGAAGCCGGCAAAGTCGCGGACCTGGTTCTCCTCAATTCGGATCCGCTGGTGGACATTCGCAACACGCTTGACATCGACCAGGTGATGCTCCGCGGCGAGTGGGTGGACCGCGCTGGTCTTCTTCCAACGCCGTAGCCCTCGGTCACCGTAGGCGAGCTCCCGGCGCTGGGTGCGCCAAGCGTCTATGATGGCCGCGTGAACAGACGTCACTTCTTCGATTGTGGCGCGACGGCGGCCCTCAGCTGGGGTGTCCTAGGGTGCGTGGCCCGAGTCCCCGATGCCGCTTCCGTCTCCAGACGGGCGGCGCATCTGGTCCCAGTGAACTGTGCGTGGGACCGCATTATTCGCACGACGGTGGGCCACCGTCCGTTCCGAGCGTCAGGATTCGTGCTGGCGGACCAGAAGCTCGATGCCAAGACCGTCATCCACAACTACGGTCATGGGGGCACGGGCCACTCGCTGGGGTGGGGGACCGGGCAACTCGCCGCCGAGCTGGCGCTTCGGCACGCCGACCGCCGCGCCGCCGTCATCGGTTGCGGGACTGTCGGGTTGACCGCCACACGTCAGCTGCAGCGGCGAGGCTTTGACGTGACGATCTACGCGAAAAGCGTTCCCCCAGATACAACGTCGAATATGGCGCTGGCCGGTTTTACCCCCACGTCGGGTGTCGTGGATGACGAATGCCGGACGCCTGAGTGGGATGGGCGATTCCGTTCGGCGGTGGTGATCGCCTTTCGTCAGCTACAGCTTCTGGTCGGTCGGGGATATGGCGTCTCGTGGCTCGACAGCTACAGCACGATGGACGAGTTGCCCTCGGATGTACGTTCTGATGAAGACGAATCCGGGGAATCCCGCTCTCGATTGCTGCCCGAGGAGCTACGCGGCACTCCGGAGGTGCTCGGTCCCGGTGAGCACCCGTTTCCGTTGCGATACGCGACGCGGAGTCCTTCCCTTCGGATCGAGCCGTCGGTCTATCTTGATGCCTTGGTGCGCGACGTGATGCGATTTGGGGCTCGCATCGTTATCCGGTCATTCGAGACGCCCCGCGATTTGATGACTCTTAGCGAGTCGCTCATTGTGAACTGCTCCGGACTGGGTTCGCGAGAGCTGTTTGGCGATACGGAGCTCGTTCCCGCCAAAGGGCAGCTTACCGTGCTGCTCCCTCAACCAGACGTTACCTACCGGACGTCGGGCGGGATTCGTTCGTTTGGTGAGGGCATCGGGATTCACATGATGCCGCGCCGCGACGGCATTGCGCTTGGCGGGACATCTGAACGAGGCGACTGGTCGACCGAGCCTGACCCCGCGGCCATCACGCGGATCGTCGAGGGCCACATGGAACTCTTCGGCGCCATGACGCGAGATGGCCTACGTCGCTCCTGATAGGCGGCGTCGAAGCGTCTTGGCGCGCCGGCGCCGGGTTTTTTCCCGAGATCGTCGGTCGCGCAGCTGACGCGTGAGTACGCCCGCTACTGGGGCGTCTCTGCGGTCCACTGCGCGCTAAGACCGGCCCGGTCGACGGCGTCACCGCGTAGATAGACGGCGGCGATCTGTCGTGTGTTCGTGATGTCGTCGAGCGGGTTGGCGTCGAGCACGATGAAGTCTGCGCTCTTGCCGACCTCGAGAGTCCCAACGTCGTCAAGCGCCAGGAGCTTCGCCGAGTTGCTCGTCGCGGCAACCAGGACGTCTGCCGGCGACATCCCGGTTCTCACCATATCCTCCATCTCGGCGTGCGGGCTCCAACCCGCACCACCGTCGGTGCCAAACGCGATGGTCACGCCTTCGGCACTGAGCCGGACCAGATTCCTGGCCTGAATGGCAAATGATTCTTGGGCCGCCGGCCGGTCGACTGATTGCTCTTGCATCGCTGCGAGCTGGTCGGGTGGGATCGTGCCGCTCAACCAGCTCAGGTCGGTGGCGACACCAGGGCTTGGCAGATTTGGTACCAGCACGACATGTTGACGCTCGCGGAATAAATCGACCACTTCGTCGTCGATGTCCATGTCGCGGATGCCGTGCGCAAACGCGTCGAGGCCTGCTCGCAGGAGTCCCTTCGCGTCTTCCAGCGTAAAGATGTGGGCGGTGACTCTCAGCCCATGCTGGTGCGCCTCGTCGATCACTGGCGCATAGAGCTCGGGGGTCAGCTTTTCGAATTGTCCGTTACGGTCGTCGACCCAGATCTTGACCATGTCGACGTTTTGGGCCGCCAGCTCCTGCACCGCCGTCCGCGCTTCCTCCTCGGTCGATATCCAATACGGGATCTCGGTACGACCGGGTTCGGGTCGGGTGATACCGCGACCCACTGTTCGGTATCGGGCGGCGTTGGGCAGTATCTGATCACGGATTTCGAACGCCGTCTCGCTGGAGCCGCGTCCCAGGCTAAGCACAACGCCGACGCCGTAATACGCTTTACGCTGAAGGTCCTCGATGAGGTCGTCGCGTGCCTCCCGGAGATGCACGTGGGTGTCCACGATTGCCGGCATCACGGTTTGACCGGCAAGGTCTACTCGCTCGGCGCCGGCCGGCACCTGCGCGGTGTCGACGCTCCCGACGGCCAGCAGTCGGCCGTCTTCGACCACCAAGGTGGCGTTCTCGATGACGTCGCCGTTGCCGACGATAACGCGTGCGCCCTCATAGGCGATGGCATCGGTGGGCTCAGGCTCTGCGGGCGGTGTCGCACACGCGGTGGCCAGCGACAACAGGAACAGTAACACTGGGAACGGAAGGGGAGAGCGGAGCGGGTAGCGGAGCCGTGGCATCAGTCCTTGGTCCTTCCTTGCATGGAGGCAACTGCGAACGGATGAACGCCCGGATCACCGTCACATGCGACGGCAGAGCGCCGCCGAAGAATCGACGATGACCCGGGTAATGCTGCGTGACGCTTATTCGGGCTCGGTGGTGTCGCGGCCGTCGCGGGGAGCCCCGGTACCAGAGGAACCGGCGAACAGCCGTGTGCCGTCGGGGAACGTCACATCGCGGCCATTCGCTCGAAATGCGCCGTCCAACGCCTGATATCCCTCGACGAGCACCTCGGTGCCGGGAATGACGGAGTCACGATTCCAGCCGCGACGAACGAGGGCTCCCGGAGGACCCGCTTCGATCATCCAGCTGTCCACCGAGCCGTCTTCGTTGGTCACGTCGAGGTGCATCCACGCGTGGGGGTTGATCCACTCCATCCTCGTGATCTTGCCCCGCAGTGCGACCGGTTTTGTCGCGTCGAACTCCGCGGAGAATGCGTGATGTCCGGACATCGGCGCCGACATCATCATCCACACCCCGGCGGCGAGACCGGTGATTCCCAGAAAACTGCCAATTACTTTGCGCATTGAAAACTCCTCGCTATCTTCCCGGTGCCTCTGCTTCGGCTGCCTCTTGCGCTCGCGCGCCACTCAAAATGTTCGTCATGCCGTAGTTGCCTTCGTGGCAGGCATATTCGACGAGTTCGTATTGCTCGTCGTCGAGGTCAAAGTTGAACTGTCCGGTCCAGGGTCGTGTCCAGACCGTAGGGTCGTCCACTGTAAATGAATACTGCAGGCTGGAAGGTCCGATTCGGGTATACCGCTCGATGAGGGTCATGTCGCTACTTGACCCTCGATACGATGCGAGGCCGTTGAAGTTGGTCGTCTCGATGACGAGGGTGTCGCCTTCCCATCGACCCTGGGGATCGCCCAACCAGGTCTTGACGTTCTCGCCAACACGTTCTCGCGGATCGGTCGGGATGACGCGCGTTTCGTGCACCATCTCCTTTTGAATCGTCACAAAGCCTGGTCCCTGCGTGATCTGCAGGCCGTTGTTGTAGATCGACGGCATCATCAGGCCGGGAAGGCCTCGGGTGATACACCGCACATATGGCGTGAGGTCCTCAGGACCAGCCGCCGGGCGTTGGGTGTAGCTTGCACGTGATTCAGCGGCACGTGCGGCCATTACTTCTCCCTCGGCGGTCAAGGCCGGGATACGGCCGCTCGGAGGATCAACAACCATGGCGACTTGGGTGGATGGGGCAGTCTTGACGTAGCCAAGCGTTGTGTCGCGCCACTCTCGCTCATAGCCCCAGATGCTGCCGAGCGTCCCGCGCTCGCGGCGTGCTTCGGCCTGCTCTGCGGTCAGCGACTCGGTCGCGGCCGAATCGTCGGGGCGTTCCAGCGGGATCCCGTGCGCGGAGTTGCCGGTCCAGACACCTTGCAAGTCTGGTTCACCCCACGGGGTCGCCGGCGCGTCGTAGGGCTCGGCGTCGGCGCCGGTCGCCTCCGCTGCTCGTTCGGTCACGACTCCGGCAAATCCGGTCTCGACGACGGCCAGTCGCACGTTGTCAGGACCGCGGAGAAATGCCCGCTGGGCCTGAGTTCGTCCGCCCTCGGGTACTGCTGGCTCGGTTTCGAACACGACGTCGTGGTTCCGATACTCGGTGGCGGCGGCGGTCAGGTCATCGACAACAAATCCGATATGGTCGATGGCGCGACCACCGGTCGTCGCCGGCGTTCCCTCGCCATGCTCGGATGCTAGCAGCCAGACGTCGCCAAAGAGCAGACCGTCGATTTGCCCGCGAAGGCTAGCGGGCTCTCCACCCATGACGTCGCGATAGAACGCCAGCGTTGCTTCGGGGTCAGCGGCGCTCAAATGGACGTGGTGAAATCCCAGATACTCCTCGTCCTCGACCATCTCGATTCGCGTGCCCCACGGATCAAAGATGAAGCCGATCTTGAAGAGACCAGGTATGTCTCGTAGTGTCGAGCCATCGTCGAACCGTTGGAGCCGGACCCCGGAGCCACGGACGCCGACCGCTTCGAGCGCCGCCATCTTGGTCGTCAAGTCTTCATACGAAAAACTAATGTGGTTGACACCCGTGCCCTGAGTGCTGCCCATGGTGGGCTGCACGACAAAGACGAGTTCAGTCCCGTCGCAGTCCGCCGCGTCACGCCGGTCGGCGACAGGTTGGCAATCCAGGTATTCGGAATACCATCGAACCGCTTCGCTAGGGCTCGAGGCGGTGACATGCACATGGTGGTAGTCGGCGGCGCGAGCCATGCCCGGGGCCGCGATGACCCCGGCGACCGCGATGACATACGCCGAAATCGCTGTTTTTCTGTTCATCACGCATTACCTCCGCGATAGTCTGCGAGCCCGGTCACCGAGTCGGTTCCCGCAGCAGGTGGCCGTATAAAAGATCCTCAGA
>CAUZIB010000048.1:0-33655 GCA_963579735.1 Vicinamibacteria bacterium
GCCCTCAAGGTGACCAGTGAGGCCGACGCTTCCGCCGTCGTCGCGGCCGTGACATCTGCCTCGTTTGTCGTCGACTCGGTCACGACCAAGGAACGAAAGAAGCACGCCGTACCTCCGTTTATCACCAGCAAGTTGCAGCAGGCCTCGCGATCGCCGGTCAAGCGCACCATGATGATCGCCCAGCAACTGTATGAAGGGATCGAGCTACCGGATGAGGGGTCCGTGGGGCTGATCACATACATGAGGACTGACTCGACACGGGTATCCGAGCAGGCGCTCACAGACGTGCGCGAGCATATTGGGCAGACCTTTGGCTCGGAGTATCTCCCGGACAAGCCGAATCGATATCGCACGAAAAAGGACGCCCAGGATGCGCACGAAGCGATTCGTCCGACCTCGATGGCGCACGACCCCGCGAGCCTCAAGCCACACCTGACCGCGGAGCAGTACTACATGTATCGGTTGATCTGGAACCGGTTTGTGGCCTCCCAGATGCTCCCCGCGACGTTCGACGATACGACGCTGGATGTCGCGGCTGGAGACTATATTTTCCGCGCGAAAGGGTCCGTGCCGAAATTCAACGGGTGGATGGCCGTCCTCGAGCAACCGGGGGCCGAGACGCAGGAAGGCCCCTCGGCCGCGACCGGCCCTGAGGCAGCCGAGAGTGATGATCCCGCTCCCACTGGTCTGCTGCCACGCTTGGCCAAGGGTGACGAGCTGGAGCGCAAGAAGCTGACCCCAGAACAGAAGTTCACGCAGCCTCCGCCGCGCTTTAGCGAAGCGACACTGGTCAAAGAACTCGAAGAGAACGGTATCGGCCGGCCAAGCACGTACGCCTCAATCATCGGCGTCTTGCAGGTTCGCGACTACACCGAAAAGGTCGAGGGCCGGTTCACACCGACACGCCTGGGGCGGCTCGTGACCGACCTGCTGGCCAAGAGCTTTGACCGAATCATGCAGGTCCAATACACCCGAGAGCTCGAGGAACGCCTCGACAAGATCGAGGACGGGGAGGCGGACTACGCGGGAACGCTCGGCAATTTCTACAAGGAATTTGAAGTCGACTTGGCGACCGCCGCCGAGACGATGCCAGACATCAAAACAAAGGGGCTGCCAAGCGACGAGACCTGCGACAAATGCGAGTCTCCGATGATCGTCAAGGTCGGTAAGTTCGGGATGTTTCTTGCTTGCTCGGCGTATCCGGAGTGTCAGAACACCCGCGAACTGGAGAAGACCGAGGCCACCAACGAGGAAGAGGAAGAGGCCTGCGAAAACTGCGGACGCCCCATGGTGGTGAAGCGAGGGCGCTTTGGCCAGTTTCTCGCGTGCACGGGGTATCCCGACTGCAAGACCACCCGGAAGCTGGTCTCGACGTCGGGGGGGCTGTCGGCAGCGAAACCGGACCGGATACTCGAAGAGCAGTGTCCGAAGTGCGACGCGAAACTTGTCGTCAAGCAGGGTCGGTTTGGTGAATTCACGGCGTGCAGCAACTACCCGAAGTGCCGGTACATCAAGCTCAAGAGCATGGGGGTTGCCTGTCCGAAAGACGGGGGGGACATCGTCGAACGGAAGTCGCGCCGGGGGCGAGCGTTCTACGGATGCAACAACTACCCAGACTGCGACTTTACGGTGTGGAACGCACCCGTGAAAGAGGCTTGCCCGACGTGTGGGGCCCCGTTTCTAGTGGAGAAAACCACAAAACGACACGGACGACAGGTGCTCTGCTACAAGGACGACTGTGAGTACCTACGGAGTGAGGAGCTCGCGGCGGTGTGATCCATGTCATAGGAGGAGGACTGGCCGGGTGCGAGGCCGCGTGGCAAGCCGCCACACTGGGGGTGCCCGTGACGGTGTACGAGATGCGCCCGGGGACCCGCACTCGGGTGCACCAGACGGACCAGCTCGCGGAGCTGGTCTGTAGCAATTCTTTTCGAGGGGCCGCTCTTGAAAACGCCGTTGGCCTGCTGAAAGAGGAGATGCGGTCGCTGGGTTCACTGGTCATGCGGGTCGCCGATGCTGCCCGTGTCCCGGCCGGCGGCGCGCTCGCGGTCGATCGTCAGCGGTTTGCGGAGGGGATGACGCGGGCGATCGAATGCCATCCTCTCATTACCGTCCGGCGGGAAGAGCTCACGCGCATTCCTGACGCCAGTCCGGCATCTCCGGTCGTCGTCGCCACCGGCCCTCTCACCTCGGACTCTCTGTCGCGGGATGTAGTCGACCGCGTCGGTGCCGAGCAACTATATTTTTACGACGCGATCAGTCCGATTGTGGAGGCAGGCTCTATCGACCGGACGACGGCGTTTGCCGCGTCGCGGTATGGACGGGATACCGTCCAGTCGGTAGGCGGACAGAGTGAATCCGAGCCCATCGAGCCGAGCGCCGGCGACTATCTCAATTGCCCCCTCGACGAAGCGCAGTATGTCGCGTTTCATACGGCCGTCGTGACGGCGGAGCACGCCGAAGTGCACGACTTCGATCACACAAAATTCTTTGAGGGATGTCTGCCGGTCGAGGTCATGGCTTATCGCGGATTGGATACGTTGCGATTTGGTCCCATGAAACCCGTCGGGTTACGCAGCCCGGTGACCGGCCTTCGACCCCACGCCGTCGTTCAGCTACGGCAGGATGATCTCGCCGCCGAGCACTACAACCTGGTTGGGTTCCAAACCCAGCTCAAATGGGGAGAGCAGAAACGGGTTTTCAGAATGATTCCCGGTCTGGAACAGGCGGAGTTTGTCAGATACGGGATGATTCACCGAAATACCTATATCAACGCTCCGAATGTGCTGACCCCAAGCTGGCAGACCCGGCAAGACCCAAGCCTGTTTTTTGCTGGGCAGATCTCTGGCGTCGAAGGTTATGTCGAGTCCGCCGCATCCGGTCTCCTTGCCGGGCTCGGCGCCGCGGCGCTCAGTACCGACGCGGCCATTTCGGTGCCGCCCCGCACGACGGCGCTGGGGGCGCTCGCCTACTATGTGTCTCACGCGAACCCGGCCAATTATCAGCCTACGAATGTCGCGTTTGGCTTGCTGCCACCGCTCGAGCGTCCGCCCAGAAAGAAACGCGAACGGCGTCTGGCAATGGCCAAACGTGCGTTGACCGATCTCGCCGCCTGGCGAGGCAGACCGCCGACCGAGGCGACGACGGATGAGAGAACAGCTCGAGTCATTTCTTGACTATCTACGTCTGAACCGGAATGCGTCACGTCATACGGTGTTGGCGTATCGCAGTGATCTGTCGCAATTTCTGCTGTTTCTCGAGACCTGGCCCGGCCGCCAGTCGGCAACCGGTCTTGACTCGACCGACCTGAACCAGGGCTCGGTGCGGGGGTTCCTGGGCGAACTCTATCGTCGTGGCGTTGCCGGGTCGTCGTCTGCGCGCAAGCTCGCCGCGGTCCGGTCGTTCGCCAGATTCCTATGCCGGGAAGGCATCCTCGATACCGACCCCGGAGCGCTCGTGACGACCCCGCGGCAGGTGCAAAAAGTGCCTGCCCATCTTGAGATTGAGGAGATGCGGCTGCTGTTGAAGGCGCCCGACCAGACGACGCTGCTGGGACGACGGGACCGGGCGATTCTTGAGGTGTTCTACGCGTCCGGACTACGGCTCAGCGAGCTCGTGGGGCTCGGTCTGGGTGATATCAACGAATCGAGTCGGCTTTTACGCGTTCTGGGGAAGGGCGGGAAAGAACGTATCGTGCCGTTCAATCCGGAGGCGGCCAAAGCCCTCAAGGCCTATCTCGTCGATCGACCGGTTTTGGCACGAGCGGCGCCTCAGGCGGCTGCGGACACCCGGACAGAACCGCTGTTCCTCAACTATCGAGGCGGCCGATTGTCGACCCGCAGCGTCGACAGGCTCGTGCGACGGTATGTGACGCAAGCCAGTACGCGCTTGGGGATCAGCCCGCACGCGCTGCGTCACTCGTTCGCGACCCATCTGCTCGAGCGGGGCGCCGACCTGCGGGCGATTCAGGAGCTCTTGGGGCACAGCCGGGTGACCACAACGCAGCGGTATACCCACGTCAATGCCACCCATCTCAACGAGGTGTATCGAAAAACGCACCCCCGCGCGTAGTCCACAAGTGCCCCCCGACGGCGATTCCTTACGTAAATCCGTGCGGGGCATCCTCTTTAGCGGCGTTGCTCCTCAGTAGAATATGCCGGAGTCGCGCAACCCGAGGGTGTCTGCTCTTATCCGGCCGACGGCCCCCAAGCAGCCACGCCGCTGCTCGCGGTCAACCCCCGCCGACGCTTGCGGAACGGCGCTTTCGAGGGATTTGAATTCCGAGAATCTTGATCTTATAGTTGATGACACGCGGACTGATCCCCAACAGCTCCGCGGCGTCCTTTTGCACCCAGCTGGTCATGCGGAGTGCCTCAGTGACGGCTTGTTTCTCTATCTCCTGTAACGGGACCCCAGCAGCCGGCAACGAGACGACGCGCGGGTGGTCTCCCGGGCTCACCGGCGGCATCCAGCCCCCGAGCCGTAAGTCTTCGGACCTCACCACCGAGGTGTCGGTGAGGAGGACGGCGCGCTCGATGGCGTTTTCGAGTTCACGAATATTGCCCGGCCATCGGTAGCGCATCAGCAACTTGACCGCCGCGGGGTCGACCCGGTGCACCGGCGTCTTGAGCTCGGCCGCGCTGCGTTCGGTGAAGAACTGCGCCAGCTCGGGGATGTCCTCTTTGCGGTCGCGCAGTGGAGGCATGTCGATCGACACGACGTTCAGCCGATAGTAGAGGTCCTCGCGGAACTGGCCGGAGTCGACCATGGCTGCGAGGTCACGATTGGTGGCGGCGATGACCCGCACGTCACAGCGTAGCGTGCGAGTTCCGCCCAAGCGCTCGAACTCGTGTTCCTGCAGGACCGAAGTATCTTGGCCTGTGTGTGCGGGCACATGTCGGCGACCTCGTCCAGAAATAGGCTGCCGCCATCCGCTCGCTCGAAGCGTCCCACCCGTTGTCGGTCGGCCCCGGTGAACGCTCCTTTTTCGTGGCCAAAGAGCTCTGACTCCAGCAAGTTCTCCTGCAGTGCGGCGCAGTTGACGCGCACGAAGTTTTGTCCGGCGCGAGTAGAGTTGTGATGGATAGCGCTGGCGATCAGCTCCTTCTCGGTTCCGGTCTCGCCTCTGATCAACACGGTCGTGGTGCTAGGGGCTACCTTGCGAACGATCCCGAGCACTCGTTGCAGAGCGCCACTCGCCCCCCAATGATCCGCTCACAGGCGTAAATCGCCGGCTGGGTGTGACGCAGATAGTCGATGGCATAGGTGAGGCGGCGATGCTCCAGAGCCTTGTCAACCCGAATGAGCATCGCTTGGGCCTCGAATGGTTTCGGCACGAAGTCGAACGCGCCGATTTTCATAGCCTCCACCGCCGCTTGCACGGTCCCCGCCTGGGTCATGAGGATTACAGCGGCGGTGGGCTGCACGGTCTTGACGGTTCGCAAGATGTCCAACCCCCCGGCGCCCTCGAGGTCGACATCACAAAGGACGACGTCATACTGACCACTATGTAGTAGCTCACTGGCCTGGTCGGTGTGTCCAGCCTCGTCGATCTTGTGTCCTGCTTCGGTAAGCACCCGAGCCGCTTCTCCGCGGACGGCGGAGTGGCTATCAGCCAGCAGGATCCGTGGGTGTGACATGTTTCGACTTCCTTCCCCCCCGACGCTGTCCGGAATCACCGCGGGTTCAGCGAACGGTGAGCTGTGATCCGCAAATTGCGTGCCGGAGCGGCAGGGGAGCAATCGTGGTGAAAGCGGCGGTCGGATTGACCCGCCTGCGAGAAGGGAGAGCCGGCTAATCTACTGTTCTGTAAGCAGTTGTACAACGCGATTCAAAAAGAGACAATTTTTGTTGGTGGCGGCTCGATTGTTGACCGCTTCTGAATTTAGAATTTCGATCTCGAAATCGTCATCAGACTCCTGTTTCTGTCGGTCCTCCGCCCTCCGCTTGCAACGCTTCCCATTGGCTCATGAGTTCGCCGACTTTCCACATGAGCGACTGGTGACGGGCGATTGTTTCCTCGGCGGCAGATTTCTGCTCGTAGAATCCTGGCTGCACCATCTCCGCTTCCAGCTCCCGGATCGTTTTTTCGTGAGTGCCGATCCGGGACTCCAAATCGTTGATTCTGTTTTGCAGAGTTTTCAGACGTCGCTGTTGCCGTCGACTTTCTGCCTTGTGTTGCCGCTGAGCCGTCGCCGCACGAGCCCCGGTCTTTGCGGGCGCGACCTGTCTTTGCGGTTTCGGTGCTGCCCCCGTGGTGGGTGCGTCTCGTTGCGTCGCGCTCCACCGAAACTCCTCGTAGGTTCCCGGATACAAGACGGCGTCGCCCGACCCAATCGCAAGCACTTTTGTCGCCAATCGGTCCACGAAGTAGCGATCGTGAGAGACAAAGATGAGGGTGCCACCGTAGTCCGCAAGCGCGTCGATGAGCACATCGGTGGAGTCGATATCGAGATGGTTTGTTGGCTCGTCGAGCAACAGCGTGTTCGAGGGCTGCAGCAACATTCTTGCCACGGCGAGGCGGGTGCGCTCGCCTCCGGACAGCACCGCGACTTTCTTGTAGATGTCGTCGCCCGCAAACAGAAATCCGCCCAGAATGTTTCGGATGTTGGGGACCATGTGCACAGGAGAGCCGGCCGAGAGCGTTTCGTAGACGTTGAGCGCGCCGTCGAGTCGGGTCGCTTCGTCTTGGGCAAAATATTGCGCGACGACATTGCTGCCCTCCACCCGTTCGCCCAGGTCGGGTGCTTCTGTATTCGACAGCAGGCGAATCAACGTGGACTTGCCGGCACCGTTCGGCCCCACCAACGCGACACGATCGCCGCGCTCGATGAGAACGTTCGCTCCGGTGAAGACCGTTAGATCTCCGTAGCGCTTGCTTGCCTGTCGAAGCTCGATGACGGTCCGTCCGCTCCGTGGACATGCGGGAAAGCTAAAATGCACTCTCTTCCGCTCGGGTGGCACGTCGATGGGCGTGACTTTGTCCAGCATCTTCACCCGGCTCTGGACTTGGGCAGCTTTGCTGGCGGTGTAGCGGAACCGGTCGATAAACGCTTGCATTCGCGCGACTTCTTCGTCTTGGCGGCGCTTCTGAGCGCGGAGGCGCTCCAAGCGTGCGTCGCGCTCCGTCAGGTAGGCGCTGTAGCCGCCCTGATACGTCGTGAGACGTCGTAGACCAACCTCGACAATCGCGGTGACTACCGCGTCGAGAAAAAAGCGGTCGTGGGACACGAGGACGACGCTGCCCTGATACCCGCGAAGAAAGTCCTCCAGCCAGTTCCGTGCCTCGAGGTCGAGGTGGTTTGTGGGCTCGTCGAGGAGGAGGAGGTCGGGCTGTCGAAGGAGGAGTTTGGCAAGGGCGATTCGCATTTGCCATCCTCCGGAGAACGTCTCTGTGTCGTGCGCAAACGTATCCGGGTGGAACCCAAGTCCGCGTAGCACCGAGGTGACTTTTGCCTCGATGTCGTATCCACCGCGGTCTCGAAACGCTTCTTGGACGTCGCTGTAGCGTTCGAGCATCTGGTCGTGCTCGGCTTCCGGAATCTCGGTGCCCCCAAGCTTTGCCTCGATACCGTGCATCTCGCGTTGGAGGTCGAGCAGCGATTGAAACGCGCTACTCGCTTCCTCGAACAACGTCTGCCCACCATGACTGAGTCCGTCCTGCGGAAGGTAGCCGACGGTGAGGCCGACCGGTCGGGCGATGACTCCGGCATCGGGCTCGTCGAGCCCACCCATCATGCGCAGGAGCGTGGTCTTGCCTGCGCCGTTCGGGCCACACACGCCGACTCGGTCGCCAGCGCCGACCTGCCACGTCACGTTGTCGAGAAGGACCCGCGCGCCGAACGATTTGTGTACAGAAGAGAGCTGAACCATCTATGTGAACTGTACCAGCTGTTACAGTTCACGAGTGCCGGCCTCAAGACGGCGGAGAGTTGGCGCCGCGTAGTGCTCAGTGGCGGGCCCAGAACGGTCTGGGGTCGCTCTCGCTCCGCCGGTCGGGTTCGTTACGGTCAGTAAGGGTTCGGCACGCCGGGTCAGGCATTCAGCGCTTTGGCGGCCACTTCGAGCACTCTGGGAATCTTGAATGGCTTTGTCACGTAACCGGACACCCCGAGGTTGACGGCATCGATCGCGTTGGCCTCCGACGAATAGCCCGTAATGACAATCACCGGAAGCTTTGCGTCGGCATTTCGCGCCTCGCGGATGACATTGAGACCGCTCATTCCGGGCATCCTGAGATCGGTGATCAGCAGATCGTACTCGCGAGTATTGATACGTTCGAGGGCGAGCGGACCGTTCGACGCCGTGTCAACCTCATAATCTGCCGATGACAGCGCCCGCGAGAGCAGCTCGAGGATGCTCGGTTCGTCATCAACCACCAAAACCGGCGGCCGACGTTCTCCTTATTGCCTCGGCCGGGACAACATTCGACGGTCCGGCTGGCGTTGGCGCGACCGACTGCGTGTCGAGCCACGCATCGATATCGCTCTTGCGGAACCGCCACTGTCGACCAACGCGCACCGCCGGGAGCTTGCCAGCTTTAATCAGACGGTACACAGTGCGGAGGTTGACTTGGAGATACTCGAGAAGCTCTTCGGTGGTCAGAAAGGAGTCGTCTCTCATTGGTCAATTCAACCTATTACCAGGCTCAGCCCACGAAATTGTCGGAAGTGTGACCCGCCCCACATACGCCGAACTTCCCGCTAATCTGGCGCCTCGAGACCTGTGGCACAAGTGAAGGGGCAGGGTTGAGATACGTCACTGTTGCTGGTTGACACCGGAAGGACTCGACTGCGGCCGGATGGGGGCGACGAATCCGTGGTCTACCATTGACCCCGTAAATGATCCAGACCGGGACGTGCTCGGGCTCGTCTAACCAGTTTACGGAACGGAACGTCGAGCGACGGAGCGTCAAGGTGGTCGACCCACCCGGTCGCAGTAGACCGGTTGATGGTGTTCACTAGTGCACGAGTACTAGACGAACCATGTTCTTGTCCTCTACGTGACAGTAGCCATATCGATGGATACGAGCGATAGAAACGACGACGAGCTCGTCAGGCTCGCCGCGGCCAGTGATACCGACGCGTTCAACCTGCTGGTCGAGCGATGGGAGCGGACGATTCTTGGCTTGTGCTACCGGGTCCTTGGTCGGGAAGAAGATGCGAAAGATGTGTGTCAAGAGGCCTTTCTCAGGGCCTATCGCGGGCTTGGGCACTTCAAGGGGCAAGCAAAGTTCTCGTCGTGGCTCTATCGGATTGCCCTCAACCTCTGCCGAGACTGGCTCCGTCGCGAACGACTCCAGGGATTGATCGATGAGAATGAGCGCCGGCATCAGCAAGAGCTCGCGCTCTGGTTGACGGATTTCGCAAGAGAGTTCGATATGCAACGATTGGCCGATCAGCGTCGCGTACACAATGAGTTGGGAGCGCTCGAACAGTACGCAGACTATCTCGTGCGGGCCTCCGACGAAGGGCGATAGCCGCCGGAATGGGCCGAGGGGCGGCTGAACGAGCCCACATGACACCCGCTCGGGCCAGGCGACGCAGGCCGAGCGAGTGAGGAAGAAGAAACGATGTTCTACAATTCCAGCGTGCGATATGGGTTGAAGCTGATGGGAGCCCTCCTCTTGCCGACGATGCTGGCCGGCTGCGGGGAGGTGCCCGATATCCAGACGATTCTCAGTGTCGCGGACGTCACGACTGGATGGCTTGATGTTGGCCTGGACAGCAACGGCCGTAACAAGCTGGTGCCGACGGTGTCGTTTCGTCTCGAAAATACGTCGAACGACGACGTGCGCACGCTCCAGGTGAACGGAGTGTTTCGGCGATGCCTCTTGGCCGTTGAGGGTCAGCCGCTGCCCGCGTCAGACGTGTCACCCGCGGATCCCGAGGCCGGCACATGCGCGGGAGAAGACCAGACTTGGGGGAACTTCTACCTTCGGGCGATCGGAAGAGAGGGGCTCGAGCCAGGTTCGATATCCGAGCCGTTTACAGCCAGGTCACCCCTGGGCTATACGGGTGAGGAAGCGCGTCTGGACATGCTGCAAAACCGGTTCTTCGTCGACGCTAAGGTCGAGTTGTTTGTCCGGCACGGCGCGGAGCAATGGGTGCGGCTGGGCGAGCTCCCGATCGAGCGACAATTGCTCGCGCAGTAGTCGCGCGTCATGGGCCACCCCCAGTCGCCCGCGACGGTGGGGCTCGTCAAAGGTCTTGGTCCTTGGGATGGGGCGGCGATCGTCGTCTCCAACGTCATCGGCAGCGGAATTTTTATTGTCCCGGCGATAGTAGCCGCGAGTGTGCCAAACCCCGTCGCAATGCTAGGGGTCTGGCTAGCGGGCGGTGTCCTCATTTTCGCCGGCGCCATGGCCTATTCCGAGCTCGCGGCGCTGCACCCGCGTTCTGGCGGTGAGTATGTGTATTTGCGTACGGCTTTTGGACCCCTCGCCGGATTCTTGACCGGTTGGACATCATTTGTCGCGGGTTTCTCCGGCGCGATTGCGGCGAGCGCGGTTGGTCTCGCCGGTTATCTCGGTCGATTCATCCCGGCGGCCGCCGACACCACACCATTGTTGCAGGTGGGTCTGGGGCCGGCGGCGCTCACCGTCTCGCCCCAGTCAGTGGTGGCGCTGACCTCAATCGGGGTGTTGACGCTTGTCCATATCGCCGGGCTTGGCCCCGGTCGCATCGTGCAGAATGTCCTGGCCAGTCTCAAGGTTCTAGGCCTCGTCGTTCTGGTTGCCGCCGGGTTCAGCGTGGGCGAGGGCGAGGTGGCGAACTACACGGTCTCGGCCGGCCCGGTGTCGCCGTCGGCGTGGTCGCTGGCGCTAGTCCCCGTCATGTTCAGCTATTCGGGGTGGAACGCCGCGGTCTATGTCGCCGAAGAAATTCGCGACCCCCGTCGGAACGTTCCGCTGGCCCTCGGGCTTGGCACGTTCGCCGTCGTGGTGATTTATCTCCTCTTGAACATGCTCTATGTCTACGCGCTTCCCGTTTCGGCGCTGGGAGCAGTAGAGATACAGGTCGTCGACGCCGTTGCGGAGCAGTTGTTTGGTGGGGCCGCGGCACTCCCGCTGGCGGCCGCATCGGTGGTGTTCATAGCGGCCAGCATCAGTGCCATGGTGCTCGCCGGGCCCAGGGTGTATTACGCGATGGCCCGGGACGGACAGTTCTTTCCAGCCATGGCCACGGTGCATCGCCGGTTCCGTACCCCAATCGTTGCCATCGTGGCCCAGAGCGTATGGTCGGGAGTCTTGGTGGTGACCGGCACGTTTGCTCAGCTCGTCGAATACACCGGTTTCGCCCTGGTGCTGTTCTCGGGGGTCACGGTGGCCGCGCTCTTCGTGCTCAGGCAGCGCGACCCGGTCGCGGAGCGCCCATTTACGGCATGGGGATATCCGTTTGCGCCCCTGGTGTTTGTCGTCGCCAGCGGCCTGATGGTTGTGAACGCGATCTGGCGCAGTCCGGGTCCTTCACTGACTGGTCTCGTGATCATTGCGAGCGGTGTGCCGTTATATTGGGTGTTCAGCCGGAGACGAGCCCGACCCAATGCCCCGTCGTCGTGATTCAAGAAAACGGTGCGCGGTATCCACGGTGCCCGGCTGAAAGATCCTCGCGTCCGGCCTGCGCAACGCAGGAATCAGACGTGCAGTTCCACGAACCACCATGGACGGGAATACGAGCATATGAGCCAGGACTTTCACGGAACCACGGTATTGTCGGTCCGGCACGATGGCCGGACCGTGATGGCGGCCGACGGGCAGGTCACACTGGGGCAGACCGTCGTGAAGGAACACGCCCGCAAAATACAACGCCTCTACAATGACAAGATTCTTTCCGGGTTTGCCGGGTCAGCCGCGGATTCATTTGCGTTGTTCTCACGATTCGAATCGAAGCTGGAGCAGTATCGTGGGAACCTGGAGCGGTCAGCAGTAGAGCTGGCGAAAGACTGGCGGACAGACCGAATCCTGCGCCGTCTCGAGGCGATGCTGGTCGTCGCCGATTCGTCGACGACGTTCTTGCTCTCCGGAAACGGAGATCTCATCGAGCCGGACGATGGCATCGTGGCCATCGGTTCCGGCGGGAACTTTGCCCTTGCGGCGGCGAAAGCGTTGGCGGGGCACTCGGCGCTGGACGCGCGCGCGATTGCGGAGGAATCCATGCGGGTCGCGTCCAGTATTTGCATTTACACGAACGGCAGTGTCACGATCGAAGAGCTGTAACGCACCCGTGCCCATCTATCTTCCCGAGTCTACGACTACAAGTATCGACACTCTGACACCGCGTCAGATCGTCAGCGAACTGGACCGGTATATCGTCGGTCAGCATCGCGCGAAGCGCGCCGTGGCGATCGCGCTTCGCAACCGGATGCGTCGGCAGAAGTTGCCGGCCGAGCTGGCCGAAGAGGTTGCGCCAAAGAACATCTTGATGATCGGTCCAACCGGGGTAGGCAAGACCGAGGTCGCTCGACGTTTGGCACGACTGGCCCAGTCGCCGTTCATCAAGGTCGAGGCGTCAAAATTCACCGAGGTCGGCTACGTGGGTCGGGATGTCGAGTCCATGGTGCGTGACCTTGTTGGGTTGGCGGTCGACATGGTGCGCGAAGAGCGTGTCATAGAGGTTCGAGAAAAGGCGCGAGAGAATGCCGAAGAGCGTCTCTTGGATTTGTTGCTCCCCCCGCTGAAGCCCGCGGTCCCGTCTCCGGACCCGGAAGGTGCGCGGGACCTGGACCAACGGACCCGAGAGAAAATGCGGACCCAATTGCGGAATGGTGGGCTGGATACACGTGTCGTCGAGGTGGAGGCGCGGGATCGCTCGATGCCGTCGTTCGAGGTGGTTACGGGGTCATCGGTCGAGGAGATTGACGTCAATATCAAGGATATGTTGCCCAATTTGTTCCAGGGGCGCACGCGTCGCCGGCGGATGAAAGTGCCGGAGGCACTCGAGTATCTGACCCAGGAGGAAGAGCAAAAGCTGGTCGACATGGAAAGCGTGGGGCGAGCGGCCGTCACCCGGGTCGAGCAATCGGGAATTATCTTTATCGACGAGATCGACAAGATCGCGGGTCGCGAGAGGGCCCAAGGGCCGGATGTGAGCCGGGAAGGGGTCCAGCGGGATATTCTGCCCATCGTCGAGGGTACGACCGTCAGCACGAAGCATGGCATGGTACGGACCGACCACATCTTATTTGTCGCCGCCGGGGCGTTTCACGTCTCGAAACCCTCTGACCTCATACCGGAGCTGCAGGGCCGTTTTCCGATACGCGTCGAGCTCGAGGCGCTGGGTACCGACGAGTTTGTCCGTATTCTGACCGAGCCCCGGGGCGCGCTCGTGACGCAATACAAGGCGCTCCTCGCCACGGAGGGGCTCGATATCCAGTTCGTGCCAGAGGCCATCACCCGGATCGCGGAGTTCGCCACGCTCGTCAACGAACGAACAGAAAATATCGGCGCTCGCCGGCTGCACACCGTGATGGAGAAACTCCTTGACGAGATCTCGTTTGAGGCCCCCGATATGACCGAGCATGAGATCACGATCGACGCGGCCTATGTCGAGAACATGCTCGCCGAGATCGTCAAGAACGACGACCTGTCGCGCTACATCCTGTGAGCTGCTCCTCACGCTTCCCGCCTGGCCGCTCGTGGTAGATGTCAGGCGGCGTGTGACTCGACGTGATAGGTCCGCCGGGGTGCGAATCACTGGTCTCACTCGCTCCTTCGCACATCGTGACCATGTCGGTCACGGACGCTGTTACCGGAGGAGTCATCATCACGATCACGCGCGATGGGCGGTGTGCTTATTGGCGGTGAGCTGCCTCTTTTCTGCGTGTGGGATGAGAGGCCCGCCGCAGGCCCCGATTATTGTCCTGCCAAACCGAGTCGCCGCCGTCGAAGCCGAGCGTTTTGCCGACCAGGTGTATATTCGGTTCGTCATCCCCACGGCCAATAGCGACCGCTCTGAACCGGCCGACCTGGAACGGATCGATGTCTACGCTTTGACGACAAATCCCGACGACGATCCATTGACCCCGGTACCGCTCGAGGACTGGATCGAGGCGGCAACCTGGGTCGCAACCGTGCCTGTGCTCGAGCGGGCGCTCCCCGACGCCGTCGGTGCGGCGGGCGAGGGCGAGGAGCCCCGTGCGCCCGACGGTTCCCGGGATGCCGACAACGAGGGGCCCCGTCGCCTCGCGCCGCACGTTCAAGGCCAAACGGTCACATTCATCGAGGAGCTTACCGCGGAATCGTTTGTCGCCTTCGTGTTTGAGGAGGAAGAAGAGCGCGACGAGGAAGATGTGGAGGAAGCGGAGCCGGCGGGACCGCTGGTGTCGCCGCCCCTCCTGGCAGTAGCCCGTCGCACATATCTTGTGCAAGGCGTGTCGTCCCGCGGCCGAGAGAGCGCCGAGTCGGAGCGGGTCGCCGTGTCACTTGCGATGCCCGCACCGCGGCCCGACCCTCCGACAGTGAGATACGACGAATCGGGAATATCGGTGGATTGGACGCATGTGCCCGGAGCGAGGCTGCCAATTCAAGCATCCACGACCGATCTGGTCCTCCCGTCCTTTCCGATCATGCCGGTCCCTGAACCCACCACCTATCTGGTCTACACGGTTGCGGCGCGTCTGTCCGAATCTGTGACGCTGCCGGTTGCGCTGAATCCTCGCCCCACGACCACGGTCGAGCTCGCGGAGACCGGCGGGACCGAGTCTGAGGTCAGCGGCGCAGGAGCCAATGGGGCTTCGCGCGACGGCAACGGAGCCGGCCAGTCTTCTCCGGTGGCGAGTGGAACCGGTGCGACCAGGGTCCGGGGCCCGATACGGACGTCCATACCGCGCACAACCACCGTCGTGGCCACCTCACATACCCAGCGGGGAGTGCCCTATGGAGTGGAACGCTGCTATGTGGTGAGGACCAGAACTATGGTGGGAGAGCTTCCCGTGATTGGTCAGGCCTCTCCACCCACGTGTATCGTGCCGGTTGATTCATTCCCGCCCGAGCCGCCAGGCGGATTGATCGCCGTAGCGGGAGAGGCCGCCATCAGCTTGGTGTGGGATCCTGGTTCCGACGAGGACCTGGCGGGCTACCTGGTCTTGCGTCGAACTACGTCAGATGACACACTCCAGCTTCTTACCGACGAGCCGATTGACCGCACGGCCTATCGCGATGACAGTGTTGTACCGAATGAGCGCTACGTCTACGCCGTGCAAGCCGTGGACGATGCCGTGCCCGCCAATGTCAGCCCGGCGTCGAGTGAGGTCACCGAGCGCGCCCGCTAGTAGCTAGTGGACTGTCCCCGGTAACCGTCATGTCTTGTGTAAGCCCTAGATCGCGGCGCCCGGCTGGCAAGGCGCCACAAGGGAGCACACGGGCTATATGTGTGACCGAGGAGTAACGCTGGCAGGCGGGATGCCCCGGGACTTTCACCACGGGCTGCTAGGCTACGAGTTCACCAGGTCCGCCCGTGCCGTGCGTTTGCGAAAACAGGAAACAAGACGATGGAAAAGATTTTCAGGCTCGAGCATCAGGGGGAGGCCAAATACGCACTGGGCAACCCGGAGGGGCCAGGGTGGTATCGGCTAGAGGGTGACCCTTTTGGCGACTACGCCGCTGGGCCCCCGATCGACGCTGGGGACGCCCGTGTGTTGCCACCGGTCGAGCCGTCCAAGATCGTGGCGGTGGGTCTCAACTATCGAGACCATGCGCGCGAGATGGACAAGCCGCTCCCTGCCGAGCCACTCATTTTTATCAAGCCGTCAACTGCGGTAGTGGGGCCCGGCGATGCGATCGTGTTGCCCGCGATCTCTGCCCGGGTCGACCATGAGGCGGAATTGGGCGTCGTCATCCGCAAACGGGCGCACGCTGTTCCGGCCGCCCGTGCGGCCGAGTATGTCTGGGGCTTGACCTGCGTAAACGACGTAACCGCGCGAGATCTGCAGCGTCGGGACGTGCAATATACGCGTGGAAAGGGATTTGACACGTTCGCCCCGGTTGGACCGTGCGTGGCGGTTGGGCTCGAGCCTGATGCGCTGGACGTCGAGTCGTGGGTCAATGGCGTCCAACGGCAAAGGTCCAACACCCGTGAGCTCATCTTTCCGATTGCCCAACTCATCGAGTTCATCACGTCGGTCATGACCTTACTGCCCGGCGATGTGATTGCGACCGGTACCCCATCGGGGGTCGGACCGCTCGCGGTCGGCGACCAGGTCGTGATCAAAGTGGAAGGGATTGGCGAGCTCGCCAACCGCGTGGTCGCAAGTTAGGGTCCGGAGCGGGCCCGACATCGGTCAGAGAGGAGCCACGTCATGAAGTTCTTTGTTGATTCGGCCAAACAGGAAGAAATAAGAGATCTCGTGCCCCTCGGAATCGTCGACGGCGTCACGACGAATCCGTCGTTGCTCGGCAAAATGGGTGGGGATCCCCGAGCGGTGCTCAAAGGAATCTGCGAGTTGGTCGACGGTCCGGTGAGTGCAGAGGTGGTGGCCACGGAGGCCGAGGCGATGGTCGAGGAGGGTCGAAGCCTGGCGACCATCCACGAACAGATCGTGGTCAAGGTTCCGTTCGGACGGGCGGGTGTCCAGGCCTGCGGGACGCTGGTACGGGCGGGCATCCGCGTCAACGTGACGCTCGTCTTCTCGCCGACTCAGGCGCTGCTGGCCGCGAAGGCTGGCGCGACGTTCGTGAGCCCTTTTGTCGGCCGCCTCGACGACATCGCTACATCCGGGATGGGTTTGATCCAGCAGATTGTCCAAATCTACGACAACTACGACTTTGCGACAGAAGTCCTCGTGGCCAGTATTCGAGGTCCGATGCACATCGTTGAGGCCGCCCGTTTGGGGGCCGATGTGTGCACGTGTCCGCCAAAGGTCATCGAGAGTATCTTTCAGCACCCCTTGACCGACAGCGGTCTTGAGAAATTCCTTGCTGACTGGGCCACGTCTCAGGCAGCCCAAGCCTGACCAATTCGCAACGACCTATGGACAAGCACGAGACGCTGGAGCACTACGAGCGACAAGCCGAAGAGGGTGGCGGAAAGACCCGGCGCGACCGGCAGCACGCGGCCGGCAAGTTGACGGCCCGAGAGCGGATGGAGGCGTTCTTTGATACGGGAACGTTCCACGAAGTCGACAAGCTTCTCACCCATCGCTGTCAGGACTTCGGCTTGGGCGAGCAGCTGATTCCGGGTGATGGGGTCGTCGCCGGGCACGGGCGGGTCGACGGTCGATTGGTCTACGCGTTTGCGCAGGACTTCACCGTATTCGGCGGTTCGCTGTCGGAAACGAACGCGTCAAAGATCGTGAAAGTAATGGACCTCGCCGTCCGGAACGGCGCCCCGATGGTCGGTCTCAACGACTCGGGCGGGGCGCGAATCCAAGAAGGGGTGCTCTCGCTCGCAGGATACGCGGATATCTTCTTGCGAAACACGTTGGCATCAGGCGTCGTCCCGCAGATCTCGGCCATCATGGGACCGTGCGCCGGCGGTGCGGTGTACTCGCCGGCGATCACGGATTTTACCATCATGGTCCGGGACACGAGTTACATGTTCGTGACGGGGCCGGATGTGATCAAGACGGTGACGCATGAGGAAGTCTCAAAGGAGGAGTTGGGCGGCGCCATGACGCACAACGAAAAGAGCGGCGTTGCGCATTTCGCCGTGGAAGACGACACGGCGTGCCTGGCCCTCTTGCGGGCATTGCTTGGATATCTGCCGAGCAACAATCTCGATGATGCCCCACGCGTCGAGACCGCCGACCCATTCGACCGGGAGGATGAGGCGCTGGAGACGCTGCTCCCCGAGTCGCCGAATCAGCCGTATGACATTCTCGACCTGATACATACCATCGCGGACGAGGGTCGGTTTCTCGAAGTTCATCGGCATTTCGCGCCAAATCTTGTCGTGGGGTTTGCGCGTTTGGGAAGTCGTTCGGTTGGGATCGTGGCCAATCAACCCGCTCACTTGGCGGGCACGCTCGACATCGACGCCTCGGTCAAAGGCGCTCGCTTTGTCCGGTTTTGTGACGCGTTCAACATCCCATTGGTCACACTCGAGGACGTGCCTGGGTTTTTGCCGGGTACGCGGCAGGAATACGGTGGCATCATCCGTCACGGGGCCAAACTACTCTTCGCGTTCGCGGAGGCAACCGTGCCCAAGGTGACAGTGATCACTCGTAAGGCCTACGGCGGCGCTTACTGCGTTATGTCGAGCAAACACATTCGAACCGACGTGAACCTCGCCTGGCCTACGGCGGAGATCGCCGTCATGGGACCGGAAGGCGCGGTCAACATCCTCTACAAGCGTGAGCTCGACGCCGCGGATGATCCGGACGCACTCAGAACGCAGCGGGTGACCGAATTCCGAGAAAAATCGGCAAACCCGTTTATCGCCGCTGGACGTGGCTACATTGACGAAGTGATCGCGCCCCGGACCACCCGTCGCAAGCTTATCAACGCCTTGGCCAGTCTGGATGGGAAACGTGCGAAGAACCCGCCAAAGAAACACGGAAACATTCCGCTGTAGGGGACTCTCCACGTTGCCCCGGTGACAGTCCACTACACTTGGGGAATGCCGACCACTCCCGTGACACTCCCGTGAAAGTACTCGTCGCCAACAGAGGCGAAATCGCCGTTCGGATCATGCGAGCGTGTCGTGAACTTCGACTCGCGACAGTGGCCATTTATTCTCCAGCGGACCGCTTAGCTCCGCACGTCCGGTACGCTGACGAGGCGATTGGGCTCGCGGCGAACCGACCGAGCGATAGCTACCTCGACATTGACCAGGTCGTCGATGCCGCTCGTAGAAGCGGCGCCGACGCGGTTCATCCCGGCTACGGTTTTTTGGCCGAGAACGCCAATTTTGCGCGTGCCTCGGTGGATGCCGGCCTAGTGTTTGTCGGACCGACCCCGGAGGTCATTGCGCTGATGGGGGGCAAGACCGCAGCCCGTCAGGTGGCCGCCGCAGCGGGCGTGCCCATCGTCCCGGGCACAGCGTCTGCCTTGACCGAAACGGCGACCGACAGCGAGGTGACTCAGGCCGCGGGGACGGTGGGGTATCCGTTGTTTGTCAAAGCGGTAGCCGGTGGCGGTGGAAAAGGGATGCGGCTTGTCACCGAAGCCAGCCAGCTTCTGAACGCCGTGGCCACCGCCCGGTCGGAAGCAGGCGCCGCCTTTGGGGACGCGTCCGTCTATCTCGAGCGTTGGGTGAGTCCGGCGCGGCATATCGAGGTGCAGATCCTCGCCGATGAGCACGGTCGCGTCGTGCCGTTTGTCGAGCGCGAATGTTCGATCCAACGCCGTCATCAGAAGGTGATCGAGGAATCGCCGTCAATCGCGGTGACCCAGACGATTCGCGAGGCCCTCGCGTCCGCGACCGCCTCGCTGGCGTCGGGGGTGGGCTACACAAACGCCGGGACTGTCGAGTTTCTCCTCGACGCGGATGACAAGTTCTATTTTCTCGAGATGAACACACGCCTCCAGGTTGAGCACCCCGTCACAGAGATGGTCACGGGAATCGACATCGTGCAGTGGCAGCTACGTATTGCGCAGGGCGAGCGTCTCACGGTGAGCGACGAGCAAGCGATGACACCGAAGGGGCACGCGATCGAGTGTCGCATTTACGCCGAGGATCCTGACGCGGGCTTTATGCCGTCGCCGGGACGCATTACCTCATTGCATCGTCCGGCCGGAGTGTCGATCCGTGACGATTGCGGTGTCGACGCCGGTTTCGAAGTACCCGTCTTTTACGACTCGATGATCTCAAAGCTGGTCGCCGGGGGCGACACGCGCTCGGAAGCGGTCGGACGTCTCGAGCGTGCCCTGAGCGAGTATGTCGTTGGTGGGGTCAAGACGACCATCCCATTTTTTCGCTGGATGCTCACGCAGCCCGCCTTCTTGGAGGGGGCGTTTGATACGGGGTTCTTGGACCGGGTACTAGCCGAGCGCGACGGGCAACCCTTCTATGAGCCATCGGTCGCGGACGAAGACCACGCGGCAGTGGCCGCGGCCGTGTGGACGGTCCTTGGTCGTCCGCCAGACCGTTCGCCCACCGGTGACGATTCTGGCTGGCGTCGCGCGGCGCGGATTGAGGGGCTTCGATCGTGACCGTTCGGGTCGTCGAGGTCGATGTCGGGGGCCGAACCTGCAGCATTGCGGTCGAACCGCTTCCGGCGACGGCCGGCCACCACCGTTTTCGACTGACTCAAGACGGACGTGTGCAGGTCGTTGATGCGAGACGGGTCGACGGGGAGACGCTCTCGCTCGTGTATGTGGAGGGCGGTGTCGGGAGCCATGAAGCTGTCGTCCTCGAGTCGTCCGCGACGGACAGTGAGGGGCTCACGGTCCACGTCAAAGGCTCCGTCGTCGAGGTCGTTGTCGACCGCGCGCGCCGGTGGGTTGATGGCGGCGGGTCGGACTCGGCCGGCGGCAATCAGGTCCTGGCCCCCATGCCCGGTAAAGTCGTTCGTTTCCTCGTCCAGGAAGGTGACGAGGTGGTGGCAAAGCAAGGCGTGGTCATCGTGGAAGCGATGAAGATGGAAAATGAGATCGTCGCGCCGCGTGCGGGTCGAGTGGCGGCCGTGCGCGTGAGCGAGGGCGCCTCGGTCGATGCCGGCACGGTGTTGGTCGTCATTGACTAAAGACTAGTGACTAGCGATTAGCGACCAAAAGAGCGACCGAGTGACCGGAGAACCGGGTGGACGAGCCGTTACAGACTGAAGACACAGAGCGGGCACCAGAGGATACGCCGGTCACCGTAACGCGACTGGTGCGCCGCTATCTGGGTCGCGCGCTCGTCGTCGTGCTCGCGCTCGCTGCCGCGGCGCTTGTGTCTTTTGTGTCGATCGATCTCGGTCCTGCCGTCCGCGCGCAGGCGGAACGCGCGGCTACGAGTCAGCTCGACCGTCCAGTGAGGATCGGGCGGATCGGGATCTACCTCTTGCCCGGACGGTTTGTCGTGGAGGACCTCGTCATCGACGGTTTGCGCGAGGGCGACGAGCCTTTTTTTGTCGCGGAGCGCATCGTGATCTCGAGCTCGTGGCTGGCGCTCCTGCGTGGCGAGTTGCTGTTTGACCACGTCGAGTTGGGGCCGTGGCGGATGGTGGCCGAGAGTTTCCCCGACGGCCGCCAAAGTTTCCCCCGATTTGTCCCGCCTAGGGATCCGGCAGAAGAACCGTCCGCCGGTCCCGTCGACGAGGATCGACGGGACCAAGAAACGGCGCGACGTCTGGTCACGACCGTCCAGGAGCTCGTGGCCCACAGTGGGGAGTTTGTCTATCGCGACCACAACACGCCGTGGGGGGTCGTTGCCCGGAACCTCACGTTGACCATGGAGCAGCGCGACGGGTATCACGGTGTGGTGACCGCGCATGGCGGCACCCTGAACATTCAGGACTTTGAGCCGATGACGATGGAGATGGTGACCACGTATGAGCTCGAAGGTGGTCAGGTCACGCTCTCCGACATCGCCGTGGCGGTGGACGGGTTCGAAGCAGGGGTAAGCGGCACGGTCGACCTCTGGAACTGGCCGGAGCAGACGTATCACATCCTCGAGTCGGACATCGACCTGCGGACGATGAGAGAGATTTTCTTTGCCGGAGATCCCTTCACGGTGAACGGTGACGCGCACCTCACCGGCACCTGGCACATCTACGACGGCGGGCGTGACCTCACTGGGACGCTCGAGAGTGAGTCGTGGACACTCAACGACTTTCAATTGCCAAACATGTCCGCGTCGCTGGTCTGGACCGACGATCGATTCGAGGTCTTCGACTACCGGTCCGGCCTTTATGACGGGACCCTTGATCTGCGGTATGTCATGGCGCCGCTGGGTGCTGAGCAGCCCGGGCTGGCCCGGCTCGAGAGCGCGGTGGTCGGCGTCGACATCGCGGCGCTACTGGACGCGACGACACTCGCCGGGGTGAGACCGGTGGGGTCAGTGGCCGGGGAAGGCACGCTCGAATGGCCCATCGGTCGATTTGCAGTGCACACCGGTGAGGCGCGGCTGACCGTGACGCCCCCCCCGTCGACGACGCTGATGACTGGCGCGCGTCTCGGTCCGCCCGAAGTCTCCGCCGTCGTCGCCGACGCAGTCCCGTTTGACCCACTGGGGGCACCGTGGCGAGTTCCGGTGGGGGGGAACGTCGCGTTTTCTGTTGATTCGGGGGTGGTCGCGATCGTTCCCAGTATGTTGGCGACGCCGGCCACAGAAATCGAGTTCGAAGGGCGCACTGAAATCGGCGCCGATGCCGACATTTCGTTCCGGGTACGAAGCGCGGATTGGCAGGCCAGCGACCGCCTGATGGCCGCAGTGCTGACGGCGACCGGACGACCGATCAACGAGGTTGCGGTCGGGGGTTGGGGACAGATGCGAGGGACGATGCGAGGCTCGTTGTCGGACCTGCGGATCGAAGGCCAGTTTGATGGTCAGGATGTTCACGCGTGGAACGTGGCCTGGGGGAAAGGGAGCGGCCAAGTCGTGATCGAGAATTCGTATCTCGACGTGACGGACGGACTGTTCGACCAGGGCACATCACAGCTGTATGTGAACGGACGGTTCTCGATCGGCTATCCGCGGGTGGATGGGGGCGACGAGATCGACGGGAGTTTTACCTTCGAATCGGTGCCGGCCCGTCTGATGCGGGACGCATTCTCGATCGAAGGCTACGAGATCAACGGACCGGTCACGGGAGAGATCGAGCTGTCCGGTCTGTATCGGAGTCTGTTCGGAACGGGCGCGCTCACCATGCGAGAACCGGTAACGTGGGGCGAGCCATTCGACACCGGCGTTGCGCGACTGCGGTTTGAAGGGGACGGCGTGCGTGTTGACGGTCTCGAGTTACGCAAGGGCGAGGGAGCGTTGACGGGCGCCATGTTGATCCAGTGGGATGGCACCTACTCGCTCAACTTGGATGGGCGCGACATCGATCTCGCGACAGTGGCACTCAATCAAATGGATGGCGCGATGGTGGGGGGGCTTGCGCGTTTTACCGCGAGTGGGGCGGGTGCGCTCGCGGAGCCGCGCTACGAAGTGCGAGGGACGGTCTCTGACTTTTCTGTCAATGACGAGCTCGTTGGTCAGGTCACCGGTCGAGTGGCCGTGCGCGACAGCGTCATGGCGTTGGATCTCGAAGCCGCGTCCACAAACCTGGCGATTTCCGGGTCCGGTCGAGTGGCCCTCGTCGGTGACAACGAGGCGGATCTCTCGTTCCGATTTACAAATACGACACTCGACCCCTTGGTCCGGGCCGTGGCGACCTCGGTCCCCGAAGCGATGTCGGCGGTCGTGAGTGGTACGTTGACGCTGAGCGGTCCGCTCGCCGTTCGCGAACGGGTCAGGATGGGCGCGACGGTGGAACAGCTGCGACTGCAGCTGTTCGGCTACGCGGTCGAAAATGTAGGGCTTATCCAGCTCACGCTGGACGACAATCTGGTGCGGATTGGTGACATGAATCTGCGGGGTGACCAGACCGAGCTGGTCGTGGACGGCGAGGTGGGTCTGGACGACCAGGGACTCGACGTCCATGTGGAGGGCACCGCGCGGTTGGACATTTTGGAGACGATGCTGCCCGACCTTCGGGGCACGGGAACCGCCCGGCTCGCCGCCGACATTAGGGGGACGTCCCGTCGTCCGGTGGTCACGGGAGAGGCGACGTTGACCGACGCGCGTATCCGCCACTTCGCCTTACCCCATGGGTTGGACGAGATCGACGGACGGATCGTCTTTGAGCCCGACGGATTGCGGTTTGACGAGCTGTCGGGGGTGTTAGCCGGTGGGCCAGTCCAGTTTGGAGGCCGAGTCGCGTTGAATGGACTCGAGGTCGGGCAGCTCAACGTGACCGCTGATGCGACGGACGTCAACTTGCGAATGTCCGACAGCATACGGTCCGTGGTCGATGCGCAGTTGACCTTGGGTGGCAATTTAGAAGATGCCGTACTGTCGGGCACCGTGGACGTCAAGGATGCCATCTGGCTCCAGCTGTTTGAGCCAAATGCCGGCCTTCTAAACTTTGGCCCGGACGCTACGGCGGCGTTGCGACCCCGCACCGAAGAGTCGTCGCTCCCGCTCCGCTTCGACGTCCGTATCAACGCCGCATCGAGTCTCCGGGTCAGCGCGCGCACGGCGCGCGTGGTGGCAAGCGCCGATCTCACGTTGGCCGGGACGATTGACCAACCCCTACTGTTTGGTAACGCGGAAATCGACCGGGGCGAGGTGTTCTTTGAGGGAAATCGGTATCGAGTCACCCGCGGCAGTATCGGCTTTTCAGACCCCACGAGTATCGACCCGTTTCTGGACATTGAAGTCGAAACCGATATCCGAGTGCCCACCCAGACGTATCGCGTCACGTTGGGAGTGACGGGGACGGGCGATCGATTGGACGTTGAGCTGTCGTCTGACCCCCCGTTACAAGAATTCGAGATTCTCTCGTTGCTTCTGGGCGATGTCCGGGACCCGCAGGCCTCGGAGATTCGCTCGTTGAGAGCCCAGGAAGAGTCGCGTCAAGAGTTGCTCCAGGCGGGGGCGGCCCGGCTTCTGACCAGCCCCCTTTCGTCTCGAGCCGGCCGGGTGGTGGAGGAGTCTTTTGGGGTTGACTCTTTCGAGATCGCGCCGGGGCTGAGCGACCCGGCGGGCCAACAGTCGGCACAACTACTGCCGACCGCGCGGGTGCTGATCGGGCAGCGGATCTCCGATCGGGCGCACGTGACGTTCTCACGCGCGGTCAGCGGAGCGAACCAGGATTTGGTGGTCGTCCTGGAATATGACCAGAACGACCGGCTTTCATGGGTTATTTCTCAGAACGCCGACCGCACCTACGCCCTCGACTTTCGGGTTCGTCACGCCTTTTGATGTCGGTCACATTTTTTCGGTCCTGGCGGGAGTCCAGGCTCCCGTTTTTCTGTGCGCTGTGGTGTGCCGCGGCGCCGGCGGTCGTGAGCGCCCAGTCAGTCGATGACCTCGTAGGGACCACTATTGCCGACGTGCAGGTCGTCGTTGACGGGCAGCGCGTCCGTCAGCCCTCGATACTCGAGCTCGTCGAGACCCGTGTGGGGCGGGCGCTCTCCATGCGAGAGGTCCGAGAGAGTGTGACCCACCTCTTTGCGCTCGGCCAATACGAAGATGTTCGGGTCGAGGTGGACCTGACCGCAGAGGGTTCGGCGCTTCGTTACGAGCTTGTTCCACTGGCGGTCGTGGACCGGATCGAGTTGCGGGGGAACCGGGGGCTTTCGGACGACGACATTCGGGAGACGGTCACGCTTGCGCATGGGAGGTCATTTGAGGTGACCGCGGCGCCCGACGTCCGTGACACGGTGCTTGGTCTGTATCGACGACGAGGCTTTATCAACGCTACCGTGCATACCGCGGTCGAGGGAAGTGGTGGGACGCGCACGCTACGGGTCGAGATCGAGTCTGGCGAACGTGCGCGTATTCAGCAGATTTTCTTGACCGGCGCTGGTATTCGGTCACGGCCGGTCGTCCTGGCCCGTCTCGGCCTGGTCGAGGGCCGACCCTACGACGGCGAGGATATCGACCGTCGATTGCTGGACTACGAATCTGACCTCCGCGAGCAGCGGTTCTACGAGGTGGAGACGAGCCACGACGTTACCGTGACGGAAACTGGAAATGTCGTCGACCTGCGGGTTCAAGTTCGCCGCGGACCGCGCATTACGATCCTGCTCGAGGGTGACGGCATCCCGGACGCCAGCATCGTCGACCTGATACCGGTCGAACGCGAGCGGTCGATCAACGAAGACCTGCTCGAGGATGCAGATCGTCGGATCGAGTCGTATCTGAACGGGCTGGGGTATCGGGACGCGAGCGCCGCCCACGAGCGCTTGGCCGACGGCGAGGAGTTGTCGATCGTGTTCACAGTGGCTCGTGGTCCCCTCTACGAGATTGCCAACGTTGTGATTGCCGGCAACCTCGCCGTGCCGCTCGCTGCATTGGAGCCTCTGGTTTCACTACGGCCGGATTTCCCTCTGATTACGCGAGAGCTCGAGTCCGTTCTCAACAACGTCGCGGAACACTATCGGCAACGAGGATTTGCCACGGCGCGAGTCGAGGCGGTGATGTCAGAGGTGGGGGACGGTGTCGAAGTCAATAGGCCTCCGGACCTCGGTCGTCCTCCCGAGCGGGTGCGCATCGTGGTCCGCATTGACATCGTCGAGGGTCCACAGACCCGTGTCGGATCGGTCTCCCTTGATGGTGCCGAACCGGCACGAGCGCTCGAACTCCGTTCGCTGATCACCTCCGAGGTGAATGCTCCGTATGACGTGTCCAGAGTGGTGTCGGACCGAGACGGATTGCGTGCCGCGTATCTCAACGACGGGTTCGAACGGGTCGTGGTGACAGTCGAGCCCACGTTTGACGACGCGCTGGAAAACGTCGGCCTTGTGTATCGCGTCAACGAGGGTTCGCAGATTCTGGTCGAGCATGTCCTCATCGTGGGCAACGAGTCGATCGATTCCGACGCGATCCGTCGAGAGGTGACGTTGGCAGCCGGCGAGCCGCTCAATCTCGCCGAGGTCGCGGAAACCCGGCGGCGTCTCAACGAGATGGGTCTGTTTCGACGTATCGATATCCGCGAGTTTAGTCACGGGGGGCGTGGACAGCAGGACGTGGTGATCATGGTCGACGAGGCACCGGCCACGCGTATTGCTTACGGCGGGGGGCTCGAGGCGTCAGTGCGCTTGCGACGCGAGGCCACCGTCGAGGGGAGTCAGGCCGTCGAACGTCTGGAATTCGCGCCTCGCGGATTTTTTCAGATTGGACGAGGCAACCTGTGGGGCAAGAACCGGTCTGTTGATCTGTTTACTCGAGTGAGCCTTCGCCGCAAGAATGACGCCATCGAATCGACCCCAAGCGCGGCGCGTCGGACCCTTAGCTTTAACGAGTATCGGATTGTTGGTACCTATCAGGAGCCACGGGTGCTCGGTCTGGACTGGGACGGTTTTGTGACCGGCTTTGTCGAGCAAGCGATTCGCCCGGGGTTCGACTTGTTCAGGCGCGGTGTCAATGCGCAGGTTCGACGGAGGCTCACCACCACGATGCTTGCCTCGATCGACTACGGCTTGGGGCAAAACAACACGACAAACAAAGAGCTCAACGCCGCGGACGAGCCGCTCGTCGACCGCCTTTTTCCGCAGGTCCGTCTGTCGACGTTCTCCGCGGGTCTTGTCCATGACACGCGGGATGACCCCGCGGATCCAAAAAGCGGTGAGCTTCTGACCGTTGACAGCAGCCTTGCCGCCCGCGCGATTGGTTCCGAGGTGGGTTTTGTCAAAGGGTATCTCGGTGCGTTTGTCTATCGCCAGATTCCTGGCGCCGACCGATTCGTCGTGGCGGGTGGGGTCCGAGTGGGGCTGGCCTCACCGTTCGTTCGCTCTTTCACCGTGATGCCTGAGTTGCCACCCGATGTCGAGGGCCTGGGCACGGTGCGCGGGACACCGGTTGAGATCGATGTAGGTGAGCTGCCGCTGAGCGAGCGCTTTTTTGCGGGCGGGGATCGTTCAGTGCGCGGCTTTGCCCTCGATCGGCTGGGTGATGAGGCAACCATCGACCAGGACGGGTTTCCATTGGGAGGAAACGCCACTCTAATCTTTAATGCCGAGCTTCGGACCTCGGTGACTCGGACCGTCGACGTCGTCGGGTTTCTCGATGCGGGGAACGTCTACGACCGCGTCGCGAATATCAGCCTCGCCCGAATACGGGGCGGAGCCGGGTTTGGCGTGCGATACCGGTCGCCCGTGGGTCCGATTCGGGTTGATCTGGGGTTCAAGCTGGACCGTCAGCAGTTTGGCAACGGCGAGTTCGAACGACCGACCGCCTTGCACATTAGTATCGGTCAAGCGTTCTGAGACGACCCTCGAGGCTGGTTGAGGAGACTCGTCGGATGTCGGCGTTAGGTGCCGACTGTCCCGATGCTGAAACATCTGGCCCCCGGTGAGTTCGACGAACACCGCTGACCAGGACCTCGTTCAGTCAAGCCAGCTCCCAAGCGACTCCAAACACCGGACGAGGCGATTCAGAGCCAGTCGACCCGAACCGGTCCGCGCCGCCGGTCGGAGGGGATACGTCGCCGACACACCAGTATGGTGAGCCGGCCCACAGCTCGCTATAATGGGCGGACAAGGAGCCCTTCATGAAGATAGGCATTGCCCACCCGACGCTCACCGTCGCCGCCCTGGTGCTTGCTTTCTGGCTGGGGTCGACACCCACGGCTATCGCCCAAGTCGACAGGGTCGTCGACCCGAACTGGACGACATCGCGGACGCCAGACGGCCAGCCAGACCTCCAGGGCATCTGGGGAAACAAGACGATTACCCCTATCGAACGACCCGACGGTGAGAACCGGGCGTTTCTATCGGACGAGGAAATGGCCGCGCGCAACCAGCAGCGCGCCGTGACCCAGGCATCACAGGATGCGGCGCCCCCGCAGCGCTATGAGGCCGGCGCCAATGTCGGCGGGTATGGCAGCTACTGGCTCGACTCTGGCGACACGGTGCTGTCGACCGGGCAGACCTCGTTCGTCGTCGACCCGCCGACGGGCCGCGCTCCGATTCAGCAGTGGGCACTGGATGCGAAAGCCTACAACCTCGCGAATGAAGGTGACCATTATCAGCACCTCAGCGTCTGGGACCGGTGCATCTCTCGCGGGGTCCCTGGCTCCATGCTTCCCGCGGGCTACAACAATGCGTATCGCATCCTGCAGACACCAGAACACGTCGTGATTCTGCACGAGATGATCCACGACGCCCGCATCATCTCGCTCTCGGATCGCCCGTTCGTTGATGGGCGGGTGCGCCAATGGATGGGTGACTCCCGTGCCCACTGGGAAGATGATGTCCTGGTGGTCGAATCACGGAATTTCCACAATCGAGGCTGGATCGCGTCGAGTTTTGCCGGAGGTCGTTTGAAGGGGATTCCGACCAGCGAGGCCCTCCACGTCGTCGAGCGGTATCGTCGCGTTTCCGAAACCACGATCATGTGGGACGTGACCGTGACCGATTCCAACGTCTACACCGCCCCCTGGAAGATCTCGATGCCACTCACCGCGGAACCGGACTACCAGATGTTCGAGTACGCCTGCCACGAGGGGAATTATGCGGTGCCAAACACTCTCAGTGGACAGCGCTATCTGGACAGAGTCGCGGCGTCCGAGGAGCCATAGCCCCAGACATCTCCTCAGACCGATATCGTCACGTCTGGATCAAGTGTCGGTCGAGGATGGCCCCGCGCGGCGGGGTCACAGAGGAACAAAGCCTGCTAGAGCGACGGAGCCTTTCTCCGGGCTAGCATGTCGACTCGGCGGTTTGAGGCGTAGTTTCGCTAGGCGACTCGAATTTAGACAAGACCGATCCAGGACTATCACGCGATCGGCTGCTCTCGGGAGCAGGTGAGGTCCTCGGGCGAGAGGTCCGTATACGAGGGCGTGTCACGAGGGCAACTACGCGATTGTGAACATTCTCACCGGCGCGCGCGCTCGACGGCACACCCGTCGCGTCGCCCGCCCAACCGGGGAAGATTTGCTGGGACTGTGAACCGCCCCGGTAGGACATCATTCGTCGACGAAGGAGCCAGATCGTTCCGAGGTGTTTGTGCCGGGCGGCATCGGCTGTTCACGGCCGGCAGTCCGCTGACCGGGAACCGAGGCTAAGATGACCTTGTGAGCGGACGGATTCTGATGACGTTCTGGCTGGTGGCCGGGATGGTGCTTTCGGTCTTCGCTCAACCATTGGACCGCATTCTGGCGGTTGTCAACGGTTACGTCATTATGCGTTCCGATGTGCGCGCGTTTCTCGACCTGGGCCTGGTCGATGGCACGTCGAGCCCCGCGGACGAGGGCACGGTGCTCACGTTGCTGATCGAGCGGCGCGTCGTCCTCGATGAAGTCGACCGTTTTGTCGTGGAGGAGCCAGATCCGGTGGTCGTCGAACAACGGCTTGCGCGGTTGCGAGCCGACCTCCCGCGCGGGACAGAGCTCAAGCCGCTCCTGGCTCGTTCGGGTCTGACGCTCGACGACCTACGCTACCTCCTGGCCGACGACATCCGTCGCGAGATGTATCTTCAGCGTCGGTTTCAGGTTGTCGGTGACGACCGAGACGAGGCGGTCCGAGACTGGGTCGGGAATCTCCTCACACGCGCTCAGATACGCCGCAGCCGCTGAGCGGGATCCACCGCTACCCGTTGACGGTAGCAATACCGATGAGCGCAATGAGAATCTCGGTGACGTTGAAGCCGGCGTGCGCCACCATCGCCGAACCGACACTGCGGCGGCGTAAGTACATCGCTCCCCACAGCGCCCCGAGCAGGCCAGTGACGATTGCGGCATCCCATCCCTGCAGCAGATGACCCAGACCAAACGCGATGCTAAAGATCCCCAGTCCGAGCCAGCCACCGCCCAGGTGCTGGTCGAACCGATGAAGAACGAATGCTCGTTGTAGCTCTTCACGGACCGCTCCCGCGAGAATAGCGACGACCGCAAAAACCGCGGCACTCGAGGGAGACTCGAGAAGTCCTTGCAACGGGTTCTCTGGCACGTTGCTCAGGTCCGGGAAAAAAGAGTGCAGCATGCCGAGGCTGGCCATCGCGACCACCAGGCTCAAGATCATGATTGGGAGGCCCAGGGTGAGCTCCGGACCAAGCGGGCGCGATCCAAGAAAGACCGTCCGCGCGCTCTCCCCGCTTCGGTGGAGGAAATACAGGATGATAGCCACCAAGAGCACCGCGTCGGTCAGCGACAAGACAACCACCCAGATGAGCGACAAGCCCCCCCCACTGTCCATCGACACCAATCCGAGACCGGCCAAGACACCGCCCACCAGCAGCTGGGTTGGATAGCCCGAGCAGATCACGACCTCGAAAAGAGATGAAAGCCGGTCTGACGCGGAAACTTTCGTCGGTGTGTCGGCGCCGACCCCGTCGGGTGGTTCCGGCGGCGGTGAGATCGAGTCGTCGGGTGGGGAATGAATATCGTTCAAGTCTAGCCCTCTCAACTACATATAGCGTTTGACCTAGTGTCGAGACCCAATATCTTGCGGTCTGACCCTTGACACCAACCGGCCGCTCGCTATCATAGGTGGGCGTCCAGATGTAGCCGGGATGACTTCTGAGGATAACCCACGCTACCAGTGCTGAGAGGGAGAGCTATGTCACAAGGTGCGTCGTCGGAGCAGGAATCTCACCAAGTCCAGCCTCTAAGGCCACAGACGACCGTCAGCGTTGCAGTTCCTGCTGAACGAGAAGTCGCGACCAGTGAAGCCGGCGTGGGGACTGATCGCGCGGCGCCAGGTCTTACGTTTGAGCGGTTCTTTTGCCACGCCGGGGTCGACCCGTTTGACGAGGTCGAATGGGAGCTGCGCTCGGCCATTATCTCCAACGACAAAGGCGAGACCGTCTTTGAGCAGCGCGATGTTGAGATTCCCAAGAACTGGTCCCAGCAAGCGACAAATATCGTGGTCTCGAAATATTTTCGGGGGCAGCTTGGCTCGCCTGAGCGCGAGCGGAGTGTCAAGCAGCTGGTGGGACGTGTCGTGGACACGATCACCACGTGGGCGCGCGCGAGTGAGTATTTTGCCAGCGACGATGACCTTAACGCGTTTAGTGGAGACCTCAAGCACCTGCTCATCGAGCAGAAGGCTGCATTCAACAGTCCGGTGTGGTTCAACTGTGGCTTCGAGCCGGCGCCTCAATGCTCAGCGTGTTTTATCAACTCCGTGGAAGACACCATGGAATCGATACTGACGCTGGCGCGTACCGAGGGGATGTTGTTCAAGTTTGGTTCCGGCACCGGGTCGAATTTGTCCACGATTCGCTCCGCTAAAGAAGTGCTGCGGGGGGGGGGCACAGCCTCGGGGCCCGTGTCGTTCATGAAGGGCTATGATGCATTCGCCGGTGTGATCAAGTCGGGAGGAAAGACTCGGCGGGCGGCAAAAATGGTCATCCTCAACGCCGACCACCCAGACATCATCGAGTTCATCAACTGCAAGGTCGACGAAGAGCGAAAAGCCTGGGCGTTGATCGACGCTGGCTACGACGGCTCGTTTACCGGACCAGCCTATTCGTCCGTCTTCTTCCAGAATTCAAACAATAGTGTGCGCGCGTCGGATGATTTCATGCGATCCGTCGTTGACGGGGGCACCTGGCGGACCCGCGCGGTGCGTGATGGAAAGGTGATGGACGAGTATCAGGCCGGTGATCTCATGCGGATGATCGCCGAAGGCACCCATGTGTGTGGCGACCCTGGTATGCAATTCGATACCACAATCAACGATTGGCATACGTGTCCGAACACGGCTCGGATCAATGCATCGAATCCATGCTCCGAGTACATGTTCCTGGACGATTCGGCGTGCAATCTCGCTTCTCTGAACCTTATGCGCTTTCTCAGCGATACCGACGCGGGAGAGCTTGACGTCGAGGCATTGAGCGCAGCCGCGCGGACGCTCCTGACGGCCCAGGAAATCATTGTCGACAAGGCAAGTTATCCAACACCTGCGATAGGGACCAACAGTCATGCCTATCGACCTCTCGGGTTGGGGTACGCCAATCTCGGCGCATTGCTGATGTCGCGTGGCTTGCCCTATGACAGCGACGAGGGTCGTGACTATGCGGCAGCCATTACCGCGCTCATGACCGGTGAGGCCTACGCGCAGTCAGCGCGTATCGCCCGCGATCACGGGGGGCCGTTTAGCGGGTATCCGCAGAATCGCGAACCGTTCTTGCGGGTGATGCGGAAGCATCAGTCAGCGCTCCGAGGGATAAACACCGAGCATGTCCCGTCGACGCTGTTCACCCAGGCGACGGAGGCCTGGAACGATGCGATCGAGATTGGCGAGGCACACGGCTTCCGCAATGCCCAATCGACAGTGCTCGCGCCGACCGGCACGATCGGGTTCATGATGGATTGCGACACGACCGGCGTCGAGCCAGATATCGCACTGGTCAAATACAAGAAGCTCGTTGGGGGCGGTCTGATGAAGATCGTCAACAAGACTGTGCCAATGGCTTTGACACGTCTTGGATACACCGACGATGAGACCACCGAGATCGTCGCGTATATCGACGAGCATGAAACGATCGAGGGCGCGCCACAACTGAAAGAGCAGCACCTGCCGGTGTTTGACTGTGCATTCAAGCCGGCGCGTGGTCAGCGCTCGATCCACTACATGGGGCACATCAAGATGATCGGAGCGACCCAACCGTTCATCTCTGGTGCCATCTCGAAGACCATAAACGTTCCGACGGAGGCGACGGTCGAAGAGATCGAGCAGGCGTATCTTGACTCGTGGCGCATGGGCACAAAAGCGGTGTCCATCTATCGCGACGGGAGTAAGCGGACCCAGCCTCTCAATACATCAGCGGCGGCGTCGGCGACGACGGATACGGCGGAGTCCTCCCAGCCAGTCCGTCGACGGTTACCCGACGAGCGTCATGCCATCACCCATAAATTCGATATTGCGGGTCACGAAGGCTATATCACGGTCGGTCTTTTTGACGACGGCTCACCGGGTGAGATCTTCCTCGTGATGGCGAAGGAGGGGTCGACGATATCGGGTTTTGCGGATGCGTTTGCCCAGGCCGTGTCCTACGCGCTGCAATATGGTGTGCCTCTGCAGGCGTTGGTTGACAAATTCAGCCATGTTCGATTCGAGCCGTCGGGTCTCACAAAGAAT
>CAUZIB010000049.1:0-33514 GCA_963579735.1 Vicinamibacteria bacterium
GAACGGCGAGAGCTATCGCCTCGAACACAGCAAGAAAGCCCGTCAGTCCGCGCCCACTCAGGCATCCTGACATCTCCTCCGCACTGCGCTTTCCGCTACGCCACTCAACTGCCGGATGGTCTAGTTTTCCTCCGCCACGGTGGTCCAATTTTGCTCCGCCCTTGACAAGAGGCTTGAGCAGAGCGTGGATATCTTGAGGTCCGATATCAGTCATCGACCGCGCACCCAGTGTCGGGAAGACATACTTTTCCAGCCGCATCAGTACCATGCTGCTCGTACCCGGTACCCAGTTCGGGAGCTTTGACTCGTACCACGCACGCGCAAGCGACTCGAAGGTGTCGACTGTGTCGTCCATCGAGGCCGCGTGTGTGGCCTTCCACCGGCCCATTGGGTCCACGCCATTGGCGACGTCTTGACGGCACTCGTCGCGCCGTCGCCTGGCCTCCTTGAGGCTGACATCGGGGTATTTGCCGAGGCCACGCGAGTTCGCTTTGCCACCAAGCCGGTATTTATACCGCCACAACTTGCTCCCATTTGGGCGCACGATCACGTACAGCCCCCCGGAGTCGCCGAGCTTGTACGGCTTCTCCTTGAGCTTCGCGTTCCGAACGGCGGTATCAGTCAGTGCCATCTTGGGGTGCATCAGGGGGTACCAAGACTCAACAAGCGGGAGTCACCCCTCTTGTACCCCCAAACGTACCCCCACATTACGTGGCTGTCAACGGAACACCATGGAGACCCCTAGACGACTGATAGTAAAAACTACCAGTTATACAGGCGTTTTCTGTATGATTTAGATGGTGCTGGATGTGGATGGAAGATAATATGGCGGAGGGACAGGGATTCGAACCCTGGAACGAGTCTCCCCGTTAACGGTTTTCAAGACCGCCGCCTTCAACCGCTCGGCCATCCCTCCGTCGTCTGTAAGTATACGTAGAAAAAGAACTTGTATGGACGCTCAGAGACCGTAGTTCATCTGCATTGCGTCCCGCACCTGCGCGAGTGTGGCATCGGCCGCGGTGTTTGCTGACGCCGTACCGGCCTCAAGCGTGCGGCGGAGTACCTCCTTGGCGTCACCCGCCAACTCAGCTCGTCGCGCCCTGATCGGAGCGAGAAGTTCGTTGAGGGCTTCTGTCAGCGTTTTCTTGAGCAGAGCGCTCCCACCGTCTCCGATCTGGGTGGCCACGGTATCTGGCGGCTCGCCGGTGCACAGAGCCGTGAGGAGCACAAGGTTGGCGACTTCGGGTCGCCCAGCGGGGTCGTAGGCAATATGGCGTTCGGCATCGGTCTTCGCCCTTTTGATCAAGCCAGCCGTTTCATCCGCCGTCGCCCGCAGCTCGATGGCGTTGTTCCGACTCTTGCTCATCTTCTGACCACCATCGACCCCTAGGATCTTCGGAGCGCTGGACAACAACGCGGCCGGCTCCGGGAACACCGGCGAGTTGGCGTCGCAAAACCGTTGGTTGAAGCGACGTGCGATCTTTCGGGTCAGCTCAAGATGCGGCAATTGATCCTTCCCGACGGGCACGACATTGCCTTTGCAAAACAAGATGTCGGCTGCCTGGTGAACCGGATACGCGTACATCGCCGCGCTCACATGCGTCAGTCCAGCGGCGGCAATCTCTTCCTTGACGGTCGGATTGCGTTCAAGCTCTCCCATCCCCACCAACGTGAGAAACGGTACCAACAGCTGATTGAGCGCGGGCACGTGGCTATGACAAAAGATGCTCGTTGATGAATGCTCGGGATCCAAACCGACCGCCAGGTAGTCTAGAACCAACTCTCGGACGTGGTCCGGCACGCGTTCGACCGAGTCTCGGTCGGTCAGAACTTGATAGTCCGCGATGACCACATAGGTTTCGACGCCCAGAGCCTGGAGCTCCAGCCGAGTCTTCAGCGAACCAAAGTAGTGACCGATGTGAAGGCCGCCTGTGGGTCGGTCACCGGTGAGGACTCGATAGCGTGAGGGATGTGTCGCGAGCCTAGCCCGCAGAGCCTCGGAGCGCCGGAATGATTCTTCAAAGGTTGCGGCGAGTTCACCGTCGGCGATGTCGTTCATACGCGATTTCTAGGTACAAGATGCTGGTGTCCTGTAACAGCAATTTGTGGAGAAAGTCCTGGTCATATTGGGCATATTCGACCGACGAGTAGCGCCGCCAGACGAGTTGACTCGCCGGGGAATGATTCCGCGAATCACTGGACAGCACACTTGGCTAGCCGGGCGGATCGATACTCTCCTGTCCACCCATATAGGGTCGCAACGCCTCTGGTATCACGACCGAGCCGTCGCGCTGCTGATAGTTTTCGAGGATGGCAATCAGCGCGCGGCCGACCGCGACCCCCGAGCCATTCAACGTGTGCACATGCTCAGGTTTGCTCTTGGTATCGCGTCGGAATCTGATGTTGGCCCGACGAGCCTGGAACCCCTCTGTATTGCTACACGACGAGATCTCACGATAGGCATTCTGTCCGGGGAGCCACACCTCGAGGTCATAGGTCTTGGCCGACGCAAACCCCATGTCACCGGTGCATAGAACGACGGTGCGATACGGTAGGTCCAAACGCGCGAGGACGGTCTCGGCATGCCCGGTGAGCTGCTCGTGCAACTCATACGAGTGGTCAGGCGAGGAATACGCCACCAGCTCGACCTTGTCGAACTGATGCTGCCGGAAAAGACCTTTGGTGTCTTTTCCGTAGGAACCGGCCTCGCTACGAAAGCACGGGGTGTAGGCGACATACCGAATGGGCAGGTGCGCGCCGTCCAAAATCTCTTCGCGGTGCAGATTGCAGAGCGGCACCTCAGCGGTCGGAATCAAATAGAGATCCCAGTCGCCGGCGACCTTGAACAGGTCATCAGCAAACTTTGGAAGGTTGCCGGTCCCGTAAAGCGCGTCGGAGTTGGCAAGAAACGGCGGCTCGATCTCGGTGTAGCCGTGCTCCGTCGTATGCAACTCGAGCATGAAGTTGATCAGCGCGCGAGCCAGCCGAGCCCCGGCGCCAACCAACACTGAGAACCGAGCGCCCGCAATCCGCGTCGCGCGTTCGAAATCCAGAATCCCCAAGGTCGGGCCGATATCCCAATGTGACTTGGGCTCGAAATCAAACACGCGCCGGTCGCCGACACGCCTGACTTCCTGACTGTCAGCCTCGCCTTTGCCTTCTGGCACTGTGTGATGAGGAAGGTTGGGCAGACTGCGCGACAACGTGTGGCGTTCCGACTCGACTATGGTGAGACGGGTTTCTTGCTCCTTGATCAGCGAACCGTAGTCCTGCCCGGCTTTCATGAGCTCGTCCGTCGGCTGTCCTTCTTTCTTGGCCTTCGCAATCCGAGCCCCTAGCTCTTTTCGTTCCCGTCGAGCATTTTCCAAGACTGGCAGTATCCGACGGCGTTCGGTATCGAGCTTGGTCACCACGTCCAGCTGTTGGTCGAGGTTGCCGCCCCGATGGGCGAGCCGCGCTCGGACATCCTCCAGACGATCTCGCAAGAGTTCAGGATCAATCATCGCTCGGATTATTGTACTCGCCGGGTTGTGACCGGCCTGCTACGATACGCGAGTTGTCTGCCCCCGTTCTCACCGGTAGTGTTTCCAGCGGCCGGCTTGGACAAGCGTATCCTGCCCGCGACCAAAGCGTTTCCAAAAGAGTTGCTCCCGTTGGTCGACCGGCCGATCATCCAGTATGGGGGTCGCAGAAGCGGTCGACGCCGGGGTCTCGCCCAACTCGTACTACGACAGATGGTGCCGTTTTCCAAAAGGTCAATGGTCCGGTATTCTTGTTGAGCGTGTTCCCACGAGTCGGTCGGCCTGTATGGCGTGATTGACGCGACATCGCTCGGGGACGGGGTGTATGAGATTCACGACCTCATCGACAAGCCGGACCCTGCCCCAGCACCCTCAGACCTGGCCATGCGTGCGAAATTCCGAGCGCTGTCCGGCATGATGTCGGGAGCATGCTGGGGTTTGTACCGCGCTTCGATCTATTTCGCGCTCAAGAACCCAGACCTTGCACCCGCCCTGCGCGCATATTTGGGACGAGTACTGCTCTATCGTTCGGTCCACGACGGGCACGCCGAAGGACATTCGTAGCGTCACGCGTCAGTGATCTCTTTTGTGAGTCCCGGGCGGGACATCCCGTCTGGAGGGGTTGCTTCTCCATCGTCGCGTCTGGCGAGCCGGCGGCGAGCGCAGGGACTAACGACTCACTGACTCAGGGCACTACGAAGACGACGACGTGGAGGACGACGACGAGTCACCGGACCCGGAGGACGACGACGAAGAACTTTCACTCGACGTGGAGGACGACGACGAGTCACCGGACCCGGAGGACGACGAATCGCCCGACCCGGACTTCTTGGACGAGTCGGTCGCGTTCTTTGTGTCCTTGTCGGATGAACCCTCTGACGCGGACTCTTGCTGCTCAGACTTTTCGGCGGCGCCCTCTTTGCCGCTTCGCGCATAGTCCGTGATATACCAGCCTGTGCCCTTGAACTGGATCGCGGGCGATGACACCAATTTGCGAACGGGGCCCTCACACTCTGGACACGTCGAGACAAGCTCGTCCGAGAATTTCTGGATACGTTCGAAGCGATGCTGGCAAGCCTCGCATTGATACTCGTAGAGCGGCATCGGAGTGTGGTGTCCTAGCGTGTTCTTCGTTTCATTGTAGCGGACTTAGTCGGTACTGGACTTACTCGAGCAGTCTCCCGCGCTCGCCCAACATCAGCTGGCGCTGAGCCCAAAACGGCAGCCCACCTTGGGCCAGAAACTGATCGTGGAAGCGCTTTTGAGAAAAATCGTCGCCTTTCGCGGCCATTTCATCGGCCCGCAGCTGCAGCAGCATGAGTTTGCCAAGGGCGTAGAGAACGTATCCTGGGTCGAACGTCCCGCGCTCGGCCTCCCGGCGGGCCGTACTTTCCTCGAGAAACGCTTCTTCCTGGAAGAAACGAACGCCCTGCTCAACCGACAGATCCTCGGTGTGGAGTCGTATCCCGACGACCGTTCGCGCAAGCCGAAGGAGAGCCTCCGCCAACTGGCCGAGCTTGGCTTCGGTGCCGCCCTTCTCATATCCGTTATCAAACATGAGCTGTTCGCTATAGTGCGCCCAGCCTTCGACGACGGAGACCGGCATCAAGAGCATCGTCTTGCGGATAGGCTTCTCAATGTCTCGAAGGTGGGCAAAGTGCAAGTAGTGACCGGGATACGCCTCGTGCATCGATATTGACGGCAGCATGGCGTAGTTGAAGTCGCGGAGATGTTCTTCTTGCCGCTCAGGCGCCCACCGAGGGTCAACCGTCGTGATGTAGTAGTAGGCAGGAAGCGGCGTGGCTTCGAACGCTCCGGGCGCCCAAAGACTCGCCGATGTCCACCGGTAAGAATCCGGCGTCGGAGCGACTCTGAGCGCTTTATGGTCAGGGACGCTGACAAGACGCTGCTTTTGGATGAAGGTCACCAACTCCTCGAGATGCCCCTTTACAACACCCAAAAGCTCACCCGCGCCAGGGTGCCGGCTTTTCACGTCAGCCCAGACCTGGGGCGCGTCGTTCCCAAGTTCGGCCGCTGTCTTCTCAAACTCTTCCCGGGTGGCCGCAAGCTCTCGTAGTGCGATCTCCAGCAGTCGTTCGACTGGCACGTCGATCCCTTCGTTCAGCCGAAGCATTTGGGCGAACTTGTCAGCGCCCAGACGGAACGAGGCTCGACTGCGGGAGGCAACCCCCTCGCGAAGATGGCCCGTGTAGGCGTGAAGCGCGTCCGTCGCGAGCGTCGACGCATCCGCGAGGTCGCTCAGCAGATGCATATCGTCGAGCGACCTGAACGCCCGTGGCAGATCCTGCTCGACGAATGACAGAACGCCCTGGAACGACTCGAGTCCGACCTTGGCAAACAACCCGGGAGGGTCGGTCACATTCTTCGTGGCCGCGTCGAGGAGTCGCGGCACCTGTCGTAGCTTTGAGACAACCCGACGGGCACGCTCCTCCAACGACGCGTACGCAAATAGGACTTGCCCGCCCAGACTGTCAGCGAGCGTTGTTGCGTAATGTTGGGGGTTTCGCTGCCAAGGACGGAGCTCCTCCAGCGAGAAGAGACGGGCCCGGATGCCATCCGCCAACACCTGACGCTCAAGTCGCTCCTCCGCCGTCAAGGTCGACGAGGCAATCCCCTCAAGCCGCCTCGACCATCCTCCAAGGTCTCGGGCCTGAGCGTCGAGCGACTCTCTCGAATAGTTCTCTAAGAGGTCATCGTGAAGATGGATACCGTCGAATGCGGCTTCTGTAGGGTGGCTTTCTTGGAGATACGCGAGATACTCATCAATAAAATGCGAGAGAGGTTCTACGGAGTGAGATGAACGCGTTCGGCCCATAGGTCATCGAGCTCAAAAGTCACCATGGCCGGGCTCGGTGCCCGCCTATTTCCAGGCTGTCTCGTCATGAGACGTAGCCGACTGGTTAGAATAGTACAATACCGCTGCCTTTCTCACCTGTGCTGTGGCAACTCGCCGCGCGATACCCGTCTCGCCGTCCTCGGGTCCCGGAACCCTTTATCTGGTGGCGACCCCCATCGGGAACCTACGTGATATTACGCTACGCGCCTTGGATGTGCTGAAGGCGGTGTCTCTGGTTGCGGCGGAGGATACCCGAAGGACAGCGAAACTGCTGGCCCACTACGGAATTCGGACCCGAACGCTCAGCTTTCACAGCCACAACGAAGCGCAACGGGCCCCCAGCGTCCTCGAGCGGCTACGGGCCGGTGAATCGGTCGCTCTAGTCACGGACGCGGGCACACCGCTGGTGTCCGACCCCGGCGCACGACTCGTTCGGACTGCGCTGGCGGCGGGTGTCGCAGTTGAGCCCATACCGGGAGCGAGTGCGCTATTGGCGGCTCTCGCCATGTCTGGCGTCGAGGCGGATGAGTTTACGTTTGTCGGATTCCCACCGTCTAGGTCAAATAGCAGAATAAAATGGTTAAGAAACCTGTCTGCAGAGCCAAGACCGTTGATTCTTTTTGAAGCGCCTCATCGAATCAGACGTACATTAGGTGATATAACAGATATTTTTGGCGACATAGAGGTTTCCGTATGTCGCGAAATCACAAAACTTCACGAGGAATTGGTCAAAGGACCAATTTCGTCGGTCCTCAGGAGTCTTCCTGAGCCAAAGGGCGAGTTTACATTGGTTATACAAGCCCCTCTTGCATATTCCCAGGCACAAACAGAGATGCCAAGCGACAACGACATAGCTGAGGAGTTTTGTCGTATAGCAGAAATTTATCCATCTAGGCGTAGTGCCATAAAATATCTAGCCGGAAAATACGGGCTAAAGACGAGTGCCGTCTATCTTATTGTCGAGGGCGCAAAATTTAAATAGGTCAAATAACAATTATTGACCGGGCCAGAGCATTCTGGTAACGTGCGAGCCCCTGGTCGTCTGCCGTGGACAGGTCACCGCGGGCAGCCGGTACGCGCGAGAACTCATGCCAAAAAAATCCGCGGCGACGAGGCCGACCAGAAAGACAAAGAAAGTGACTGCGGCACGAGCGCGGAAGGCGCCGGCGCGAAAAGCTGGAAACGTGAAATCCGCGTCACGACCAGGGGCAAAACGGCCAGCAGACGCAAAGCGTGAGGAATACGCCAAGGCCCTAAGTCTCTACGAACAGGCGCTCGAGACCTTGCAACGAGGTCGGACAAAAGGCGCGGCAACGCTATTCCGGCGGATTATCGACAAGTATCCCGACGAACGGGAGCTACACGAGCGCAGCCATCGCTATCTTGAGGTCTGCCACCGGCAGTCGGCTCCGGAGCCAGCCCCAAAAACGCTCGAGGAGCGGGTATATGCCGCGACGCTCGCCCTCAACTCTGGCGCGCAAAGCGAGGCGCTCTCGCATCTCGAGGCCGCGCTCGCTGAAGACCCGAACAGCGACCACGTCCAATATATGCTGGCGGTGGCGCGGGCCGGCGCCGGGGAAACCGCAGCCGCATCAACCCATCTGCACCGAGCGCTCGAACTGAATCCGGATAACCGGTTTCTCGCTCGCAATGAACCGAGTTTTGACGTGCTGAGGGACGACGCCGCACTTCAACCTGTACTTGGCGCTCGCTCCAACGTCGACTCGGCCGGCGGGTAAGTGCTGACGGTATGGGCGCCCGGAATGTCGTCGTGCTGGCGGCCGGCAAGGGCACCCGGATGCGGTCGCGACGACCGAAAGTGCTCCACCGGATCGCCGGCCGTTCTTTGATCGAACGCGTTTTGTCGTCGTCGGCCGCGATCGAGCCAAGAATGACCACCGTCGTCCTTGGGCATATGGCCGAAGAGATCAAGCAGACTGTCGGCGCCCGCCCTTCTCTCACATTTGCGCTCCAGGAACCGCAACTGGGAACCGCGCACGCGCTACAACAGACCGATTCGCACTTTGCCGACAAGACCGGCAGCGTGGTAGTGCTCTCCGGTGACGTGCCGCGTCTACGACCGGCCACCCTGCTATCCCTCGTCGAACACCACGAGCAGACAGCGGCCGCATGCACGATGCTCACGACCACCCTGGACCGACCCTACGGGTATGGCCGCGTCATTCGCTCCCAAGGGGAATTGGTCGGGGTGGTGGAGGAGGCTGACGCGACGGCCGAGCAGCGTAAGATCCGGGAGATCAACGGCGGAATCTACGTTTTCGAGCTGGAGCCGCTTTTTAAAGCGCTTGCACAAATCCCGGAGGCGGGGCCAAAGCACGAGCGATACTTACCGGCGATCATCCCCCTCTATCGGCAGCAAGGACTGATCGCCACCACGTTCCCCGCCACAGACTCCGACGAGATACGCGGGATCAACAGCCAGACCGAACTGGCAGAAGTGAGCGGCATGGTAAGACGAGCGAAGAACGAGGAGTTGATGGGATCCGGGGTGACGATCGAGAATCCCGCCACAACCTATGTCGATGACGACGTCCGGGTCGGAGCCGATACCGTCATTCATCCCGGAGTGATGCTCGAGGGCCAGACAACCGTCGGCGAGCGCTGTGAGCTGCATTCTGGAGTAAGGGTTGTCGACTCAGCAATAGGCGACGACGTCACGATTCGCAACCATTGCATCGTCACCGAGTCCAGCCTCGGCTCGGGGACCGTCATCGGACCGTTTGCGCATTTGCGACCCGGTTCGAAACTCGAAACCAATACGCGGGTCGGCAATTTCGTCGAGCTCAAAAAGACGACCCTCGGCGAGGGCTCCAAGGCCAATCACCTGAGCTATCTCGGTGACGCGACGGTGGGTCGTAACGTCAACATTGGCGCCGGGACTATTACTTGCAACTACGACGGACGCGAAAAGCACGAAACCTGCCTTGAAGATGGTGTCTTTATTGGCAGTGGCTCCCAGTTGGTGGCGCCCATCACGGTGGGCAGGGACGGATATGTGGCGGCCGGTTCTTGTATCACGGAGGATGTTCCGGCTGACGCACTAGCGATCACGCGGGGTCGCCAAACGACCAAGACCGGCTGGGTCGTCGGCAGAAAGGGCGACGGCGAATAGCAACTCGTCTGCATACTGAATACCCTTCCTATATGTGCGGCATTATTGGCTATATCGGCTCGAAAGACGTCGTCCCGGTCCTCGTAGATGGCTTGCGTCGCCTTGAATACCGCGGCTACGACTCCGCGGGCATCGCCCTTGTCGAAGACGGCCGCGTCGAGGTACGCCGGAGCGCGGGAAAGCTTGCTCGACTCGAGGAGGTAATCCGTCAAGACCCGGTGACCGGGTCATACGGTGTAGGGCATACGCGTTGGGCGACTCATGGTCGACCGACAGAAGAGAACGCGCATCCCCATCGTGACTGCACCGGGAAGATCGTCGTCGTGCACAACGGCATCATCGAGAACTTCCTCGAACTCAAACACCAACTCCAAACGGAAGACCACCGTTTCGAAACCGAGACCGATACCGAGGTTGTCGCCCATCTCGTCGAGCGTGAGATGCGAGATGACGGGTTGGAGAACGCCGTGCGACGGGCGCTCACCCAGCTGCGAGGCCTCTTCGGATTGGTACTTGTCGCGGCCGATGACCCCGACAAGATTGTGGCTGTTCGCAACGGACCACCAATCGTGCTCGGTATCGGCGACGAAGAGCTGTTGGTCGCGTCGGACATCCCGGCAGTGCTTGGCCACACCCGCGATGTCGTCTTCCTCGGCGACGAGGAGATGGCGGTGCTCACGCGCGAGGCGGTCGAATACACCGACTTTGCAGGACACCCAGTGTCGAAACCCACCGAGCGGATACAGTGGGACCCCGTACGGGCAGAAAAGGCTGGCTACACGCACTTCATGCTCAAAGAGATCTTTGAGCAGCCGCGCGCGATCCAAGAGACCGTGCTGGGCCGGATTTCCGAAGAACACGGCTCCGTCATTCTGGGCGAGCTGGGTGTCTCCGATGACGCCCTTCGAGACATCGAGCAGATAGTGATTCTCGCGTGCGGCACCTCGTGGCATGCAGGACTCGTGGGCAAGTTTCTCATTGAACGATTGGCGCGCGTGCGGGTCGATGTCGACTACGGGTCGGAATATCGCTATCGCGACCCGATTGCCGGGGACAAGACGCTGGCGATCTTGATCACGCAGTCGGGGGAAACGGCCGATACTCTAGCCGCGCTACGCGAAGCGAGCGGAAAGGGCGCTCGCAGCATCGCCATTTGCAACGTCGTCGGCAGTATGGCGACGCGAGATTCGGATGGCACGATGCACACTCACGCGGGACCAGAAATTGGCGTCGCCTCGACCAAGGCGTTTACGTCCCAGCTGGTAGCCCTCAACCTTATCGCCCTCTATCTTGGTCAGCTTCGCGGCACGGTGGCGCCGGAAGAAGCGGGGCACCAGATCGCGGCACTCACGCAGCTGCCAGGCCTTATCCAGCACACGCTCGAATGCGACGACGCCGTGAGCGCGATCGCCCGCCGCTTCTACCGTCAGGCCAACTTCTTGTACCTCGGACGCGGCATCAACTACCCCATTGCGCTCGAAGGCGCCCTCAAGCTCAAGGAGATCTCCTATATTCATGCTGAGGGATACCCAGCGGGCGAAATGAAGCATGGCCCGATCGCGCTCATCGACGAGAACCTGCCCGTCGTCGCGCTTGTTCCCCGTGGCCCTGTCTTCGAAAAAATGATGAGCAACCTCCAGGAGGTGAAGGCGCGGGGCGGGTCAATTATCGCGGTAACGGACGCGAACCCAGAGGAGTTTGGCTCGATCCTTGACCCAGCGCGGGACGGTATTATCACCATCCCAGTGACCCATCCCGTGCTCAATCCGCTGCTGATGGTCGTCCCGCTCCAGCTGTTGGCTTATCACATCGCCGTCCTCCGCGGCTGCGATGTCGACCAGCCCCGCAACCTGGCCAAGAGCGTCACCGTTGAGTAGCGGCGGTTTCTCCACCGCGAGCGGCCCAGCCCCCTCCGCAAAATTTCTCGAGAATCTCAATCCGGAGCAGCAGCAGGCCGTTCTCCATCTCGACGGTCCACTCCTCATCCTTGCGGGCGCCGGTTCGGGAAAGACGCGGGTGATCTCGTATCGCACTGCGTATCTCATTGGTGACGGTCACGCGAAACCGCACGAAGTCCTCGCAGTGACGTTTACCAACAAAGCCGCCGAGGAGATGCGCACCCGGGTCGAGAACCTCCTGGGGAACGAGTATCCGCGGCTTTGGCTCTCCACGTTTCATTCGTTTTGCGCGCGTCTTCTACGGCGGGAGGCCCCTCTCGTCGGGTTGTCCCGCGACTTTGTCATCTACGACTCGTCGGACCAGCTGACAGTCATGAAGCGCACGATGAAATCGCTGGATGTGGACGACCGCATGACGACGCCGCGTGCGATGTTGACCCGGATCAGTCACGCGAAGAACCAGATGCAATCCGCGGCCGATGTCGCCGACGCGAGCACCAGCTTTCGAGACGACCAGCTGGCCCAAGTCTATACGGAATATACGCGCGCGCTGCACAACGCCCACGCGCTCGATTTTGACGACCTGTTGCTCATGACCGTCCGGCTGTTTGACGAATCCGAGTCCGCGCGAACGCGATACGGCGAGCGCTTCCGGTATGTCATGGTGGACGAGTATCAAGACACCAATCGGCCGCAATACCTCCTCATCCGCCATCTCGCCGCCCATCGCAACCTGTGTGTCGTGGGCGACCCGGATCAATCCATCTACAAGTGGCGAGGGGCGGATGTTTCCAACATTCTCGACTTCGAACAAGACTTTGGCGAGGCCACGGTTGTTCGGCTTGAACGCAACTACCGGTCGACACAGAACATCCTCGACGCTGCGGCCGGAGTGATCAGTCGCAACCGGGACCGCCACGAAAAGCGTTTATGGACCGAACGCACCGGCGGGGCCCCGATCGTCCTGCATCATGCGCACGACGAGCTGGAGGAGGCCGATTTTATCGTCACTACGGTGCGACGGGCTCTCGCGCGGGAGGAGACACCCGTTGGAGTGCTCTACCGAACCAACGCCCAGTCTCGAGCGATCGAGGATGCGTGCACTCGGTCAGGCATTCCTTATCGAATCGTCGGCAGTGTCCGGTTCTACGAACGAAAAGAAGTCAAGGACGCGCTCTCGTATTTGAGAATCCTCTTCAACCCGGATGACGACGTCAGTCTGCGTCGGATCATCAACGTCCCAACCCGCGGGATCGGCAAGGGCGTCCTGACCGCACTGGCTCAGATCGATCCCTCGCCCCCGACGGACGAAGACGGAACACCGCTCTTTGCGGACGTGGAGGAAAGAGCGGCCCGGTCCGACTCTCTCTGGGCACGCCTGGAGCGGGCAGTCGATCAAAAGCTCGGCTCGACACGAGCGGTCAGGGCTCTCGCGAGATTTCGAGAGGTTGTGTCAGCGCTGCAAACAGTCATCAAAGAAGAGTCGGCGTCGGTCGCTCTTGCCAAAATGCTCGACCAAACCGGCTATCTCAAAGCGCTGCACGACGCGGGTACAGAGGAGGCGGAGGGTCGGATCGGTAACCTGGCCGAATTGGTGTCGGCGGCACGAGACTATGAGCTGCGAGAACCGGATGCCACGCTCGCGGGTTTTGTCGACCGGCTGTCCTTGCTATCGGAGACCGATGAGGCGCAGGGCTCGCAAGACGCCGGCGTATGGCTCATGACGCTGCACGCGGCCAAAGGGCTCGAGTTTCCGGTGGTCGTAATCGCCGGCATGGAAGAGGGGCTGTTTCCCCACGCCCGTGCCGCCCAGACCGAGAACGAGGCAGACTTAGAGGAAGAACGTCGGCTGTGCTATGTCGGTATGACCCGCGCCCAGTCACGGCTGCTGCTGACCTCTGCGGGCCGACGCCGGGTCTTTGGCGAGTATCAAGACTCCGAGCCTTCCCGGTTTCTCAGCGAGGTTCCTCAAGAGCTAGTGGAGGTCGTCGAGCCGGCTGGACCGCCGGCCAACGTGTCAATGTCGAGACGACGGTCATCCACGCCGGCGTGGCACGGCGGTCGTCGTCGCGAGCCACGCGTCACGGAAACGAGACCCACGGTCTTTGACGAGGCGAACGAGGATCAATCAGCGACCGTGGTCCGACCGGGAATGCGGGTTCGTCACGCAACGTTTGGTGTCGGCACGGTCGAATCGGTAGAACCGATGCAAGGTGACCTCAAACTGATCGTCCGCTTCTTGACTGCCGGACCAAAGAAACTGCTCGCTCGATACGCAAAGCTCGAACCCGCTTAGTGGCTCTTCAAACGCTCATGTGTAGGTTGTCGGTGAGGGCTCGTTGGTCCTCGCCAGGCGGCCGGAGCGCGCAATTCTGGAAATTTGAAGCGACGGCCAACGCCGCGAGGAGCGACGTGGACCGGCGACAACCTACACATGGGCGCTTGAACAGACTCTAGGCCCTCGTGGGCGTGAACGCGGTCGGATACAATCCACCTCGGTGCGAAGGCTCGCGGTCTTTTTCATCCTGTTTGTCTTCTGGGTGGTGTTTTCTGGCCACTTCGATGCGCTGCATCTCGCGCTCGGCGTAGCCTGCTCGGGGTTGGTTTCTCTTTTTTCCGCTGATCTCTTGTTTTCAGATCCGCCAGACGCCCCGCGGATCACCACCCGGTCGCAGACCTGGGTCACAGCGGGGCGTTTCCTTCGATACGCGCCGTGGCTCGTCTACCAAATCGTCGTGGCGAATCTGCACATGGTTTATCTCGTCTTTCGGCCGAGCGCACTGCGACCCGAGGTCGTACGGTTCCGGACCTACTTGTCGAAAGAGATGGCCAGGGTGACTCTTGCAAACTCAATCACCCTGACCCCCGGCACTGTCACCATGGACATTGACGACGGTGAATTCACGGTCCATGCGGTAAGTCCCCAAGCCGCGCAGGCGCTTCGCTCCGGAGAGATGGAACGACGGGTCGGCTACGTCTTCCTCGAACCGGCGCCCGGCCCGAACCAGGATTCTTCGGAGCCCGACGGACGTTGACCCATCTTATGTGGTACGACTTCCTGCTGGCTATCTCGGTGCTGATCTTGCTCGCGGCGGGGCTATCGCTGTATCGCGTCGTGCGAGGGCCGAGCATTCTCGACCGGGTTGTCGGCGTCAACGTCATCGGGACAAAGACGATCGCGGTGATCGTGTTGACTGGTTATCTCTTTGAACGGGTCGAGTTTTTTCTCGACATCGCGTTCGTATACGCCCTCATCAACTTTGTCGGTGCACTCGCGTTGGCGAGTTACTTTGAGCGAAAAGGTGTGGACAGCCGTCCGGTGCGACGCGGGGCCGCGCCATGACAATCGTAGCGATGGTGCTTGTCTCATTCGGTGTGTTCTTTTTGACGGCCGGGGCGGTCGGATTGATCCGATTCCCGGACTTTTACACCCGAATGCATGCCGCGGGAAAATGCGATACGTTGGGGAGTTTGCTGGTGCTCATCGGGTTGGCCTGCTATGAGGGCCTCCATCTAACCAGCCTCAAACTCCTCGTCATTGCACTCTTCATTTTCATCACGAGCCCGACAGCTACGCATGCAATGGCGCGGGCGGCGAAGCGTAACAACGTCCCGTGGTGGACGCCGGACGGGGAGGAGCGCCGCCGATGATCTGGCAGCTCGACATCATGTTGCTACTGCTGTCGGTCGTGTGCGCGGTCGCTGCGGTCAGTGTCAAAGATCTCCTTGCGTCGGTGGTGCTACTCGGAACCTTTAGTCTGTTTATGTGCTTGCTCTGGATCGAGATGGGCGCGGTGGATGTCGCGTTCACAGAGGCGTCGGTCGGCGCCGGGATTACGACCGTCTTTTTCGTGATTACCGTGTTCAAGACAGAAAGGATGAGCAAGGATTGAAATCTCTCCACGTCGTGGTGACCGTGGTCACGGGTCTCCTTTTGGTGCTCGGGTCGCTCGACATGTCCTCGCCGGGCGACCCCAACTCGCCGCCGGCGACCCACGTCTCGCCACGCTATGTCGAGTCGGCGTTGGAAGAGACCGCGGTGCCCAACATGGTGACGGCCGTACTGGCCGACTACCGCGGCTTTGACACGCTGGGCGAGGTGACCGTGATTTTTACGGGCGCCGTGGCGGTCCTTCTGATCCTCCGGGTGACCCGGGACGAGGACGAGACGTGAACCGCGAACCGGCCGGGGTAGTCGTCCGGACGGTATGCCGCCGCCTGACGCCATTTGTCCAGTTGTTTGGGCTGTATGTCATCATGCACGGTCACAGCAGTCCCGGCGGCGGTTTTCAAGGCGGGGTGATCCTCGCTGCCAGCGCGATTCTGTTGGTTTTGGCAGAAGGGACCGATTGGATCCGCCGGGTGTCGCTGCCGGCGCTAACCGTGCTCACCAGCACGGGCGTGCTCCTCTACGCCGGGGTGGGGGGGCTCTGTCTCGCGCTCGGCGCCAATTTCCTGGACTACAGCGTGCTGCCGTTCGCGGAACCTCGCAGCGTCGGCATGCTCCTGATCGAAATCGGCGTCGGTATCACCGTCATGGCCGCCCTCGTTTCGATTTTTCGCGACCTGGTGATGTTCGAGTAACCCCCCCGCCCGATGCCCAGCGGCTTCAATTTCGACTTCGTCGTCGGACACTTCAACACGGTGACATATGTCGTCCTGATGATGATTGGCTTCTACGCCATGACCGGGAAGACAAACCTGGTCAAGAAACTCGTCGGGATGAACATCTTTCAGTGGTCGATCATTCTCTTCGTCGTGTCATTGGCGGCCAAGCGTGGCGCGACGATTCCGATCGCGCTGGGCGGACACGCCTCGCTTGACGGCGGCACCGCGCTCGACGCCGCACAGTATGTCAACCCGCTGCCTCACGTGCTCATGCTGACCGCCATCGTGGTCGGCGTGGCGATCACCGGAGTGGCGCTCGCGCTGCTGCTGCGTATCTATCGCCGATACGGCACGCTCGAAGAGGATGAGCTGCTGGAAAGAATTCGTCACTCGTGAACGTGCAACAGTCGGCGATTCCCGTTCTGGTCGTTCTCATACCGCTCGTCACGTCGCTTGTGTTACCGGTGCTGGGTTGGTGGTATCGACCGGCGGTCTTTCCGGTTGCGCTCGCCGGCCTCGCCGTCACCTGCGGGACGGCGATCATCGCCGCCTACACCGTGGTGGTTGGCGGTCCACTCCACTACTACCTAGGGGGGTGGGCGCCGCCCTGGGGTATCGAGTTTCGAATCGATTCACTCAGCGTCCTGATGCTGGTGCTCCTGACCGTCATCACGCTGCTCATCGGCATCTACTCGAAGCATAGTGTCCTGAAAGAGATCCCCTCGAAGGAGGTGCCCTTCTATACCGTGTATCTGTTGTTGGTCACCGGCCTGGCCGGCTTGGTTTCGACCGCCGACATGTTCAACCTTTACGTCTTTCTCGAGATCACGTCGCTCACGAGCTACGCCCTCGTCTCGCTCGGAGGCGGTGCAGCGGTCGTGTCCGCTTTTCGCTACGTCATCCTGGGGACGGTTGGCGCCGCGTTCTATCTGCTGGCGGTCGGTTACCTCTACAGCATGACCGGCACCCTCAACATGGCGGACCTTGCGCGTATATTGCCCGGGCTCTATTCCTCCACGACCGTGCTGGTTGGTTTCGCGTTCTTTGTCATCGGTGTCTCGATCAAGATGGCACTTTTCCCGATGCACTCGTGGCTACCCGGAGCCTATTCGGATGCACCGTCGGCGGTGAGCGCGCTGATCGCCGCGACGACCACGAAAGTCGCGGCCTACGTTCTGATCCGGGTGATGTTCTTTGTCTTCGAGCCACGGTTCTCGATTGACGTGATCCCGGTGACGACCGTGCTGGCCTGGATGGGCTCTATCGCTATGATCTTGGGCTCGGTCATGGCGATCGGTCAGCACGACTTCAAACGCATGCTGGCGTACTCATCCGTCGCGCAAATCGGCTACATCGTGCTGGGAGTGGGTCTTGCCAACGAGATGGGCTTCACCGGTGGCGTCTTGCACATCGTCAACCATGCGTTCATGAAAGGTGGCCTTTTTCTGGTGGCCGGAGCAATCGTCTATCGCACCGGTGTCCGGGAAATCCGAGGGTTTCGGAACCTCTCGGGCAAGATGCCAGTCACGGCCGCCACGTTTACGCTCTGTGCCTTTGCAATGGTCGGAATACCGCCCACCGGGGGTTTCTTTAGCAAGCTCTATCTGATTCTCGGCGCGATTAATGCCGGGCAATGGGTGTTTGTCGCAGTGATTGTCCTGAGCAGCGTGCTCGCGTTGGCGTATCTGTTCAACGTGCTCCGCTTTATGTATTTCCCCCGGGATATCCCTCTCGACCCGGAGGCGCATCCGTCACCATCCGACACGATCACCCGAGATGAGGCACCGTGGACGATGCTCGGCCCGATGATTGCCGTCGCCGCGGGGATTGTATTGCTTGGCCTGTTCAACGGCGAGATCGTCCGTCGCTTCATCGAGCCGGTGATCCCGGTCGGACTCGGACGGTGACGAGGTGACGGCGTACGCGGCGTGGATCGCGATCGGGGCCCCACTCGTCGGGGTGATCGTCGCACCGCTCCTGGCCCGTATCAATTCCCTGAGCCGTGATGTGGGAGCGGTTCTCTGTTCGTTCGCGGCGGCTCTCGCCGCGGTGAGTTTGCTCCCAAAACTGCTGACGCCGGAATCGCTGCCGATCGAGCACGCGGTCGTATGGCTCGAACAACCACTCGCGATCGGGTTTGGCGTCCTGGTCGATCCACTCAGCATTGTCCTCGCCAATGTCGTGGCCGTGATCAGTTTTGTCATCATGGTCTACTGCGTCGGCTATATGAAGGGGGACCCGGCGCAAACGCGCTTTTGGATGCTGATGAACGGGTTCATCGGGAGCATGCTGCTGTTGGTGCTCTCGAACAACCTGTTGTTTCTGTTTATAGGATGGAAACTCGTTGGCGTCTGCAGCTACGGCCTGATCGGTTTCTACTACCAAGACCAAAAAAAATATTGGATCGGGGGGCCACCGCCAACCGCCTATGTCACGCCGTCCCAGGCCTGTCTCAAAGCGTTGGTGATGACCGGGGCGGGAGACATGCTGATGCTGGGCGGCATCCTGCTCTTGTATGTCTACGCGGGCACCCTCAACATCCTCGAGCTCTACGAAAGCGTTTCGACCTGGCTTCCGTCGATGGCGGCCGTCCCGGGCATGATGGTTCTGGTGACGCTTTTGCTCCTGGCCGGGCCACTTGGAAAGTCTGCGCAGTTTCCTTTTCACGAGTGGCTCCCTGAGGCCATGGCGGGACCGGGCCCGGTCTCGGCGTTGATCCACGCCGCCACTATGGTCAAGAGCGGCGTGTATCTGGTGGCCCGTCTCGTGCCGATCTTCTACTACGGCTATTGGACCGCCGACATTCCGGCGGCGGGATGGTTCTTTGTCCTGACGGCGTGGGTGGGAGGGTTTACCGCGTTTCTCGCCGCCACACAGGGGTTGGTGGCCCTAGAGCTCAAGAAGGTGTTGGCCTATTCGACCGTGAGCCAGATCGGCTATATGTTGATGGGTCTGGGCGCGGCTGGCTTGGCGCCCGGTCTCGTCGTGGAGGGATACACCGCGGGTATCTTCCATCTGTTCAGCCACGCGTTGTTCAAATCGTGTCTTTTCCTGTGCGCGGGCACTGTCATCCATGCGGTGCACTCGTTTTATCTGACCGATATGGGCGGCACGCGCAAAGCCCTACCCTACACTTGGGGATGTATGCTCGTCGCCGCGCTCGCGCTCATGGGGCTCCCCCCGTTCCCTGGTTTCTGGAGTAAAGACGCTGTTCTGCTGGTGGCGGCGAATGCGAGCCTTCCATTGTTCGGGTTGGGGTTGCTCACCGCAACACTGACCGCCTTCTACACGGTCCGTTTTTTTGGGCTGGTCTTCCACGGCGAGGCCAGCGCGCACGTCGCCCACGCGACCGGTGCTGGCCTCCTCCTCGATGACGGCGCTTCGTCTATGCGGTGGGCGGCAGGCGTGCTTGCGGTCGCTATTGTGCTGGCGGGCATCGGCGGCCCGGCCATCGAGGGTGTCCTTCACCACGCGTTCGAAGTGCGGGCCCTCCCGGAGAGTATGCTGGTTCCCGCCGAACCGGAACCCGGACTTGCCAGCGAAGGAGAGTCCGGCTCGTGGACACACACCTTTGTCCCGATTCTGTCCGTGCTGTTTGTCCTGGCCGGAGCTCTACCCGCGTGGTACTTCTATATGGCCCGCAAGGCCTCACCCGCGGTGTGGGTCGCGACACGTCCGGTCGCCACCTGGCTTCACACGTTTCTCTGGAATCGCTGGCTGATTGACCAGACATACACGAGAGTGTTTGTCAGGACCCCTCAACGTCTCGCATCTTGGGTCGCACGCGAGGTCGAGACCCCCTTCGATACGCTGGTTCACCGTAGGTTGCCGGTGGGCTTTACGGGCCGGGTTCAACGCCTCGTTGACCGCGTGCGGGCCGACACGGAAGAGCTCTTGTACAACGTATCGTATGTGCTGGTCCTCTTTGTGATGCTGTTAGCGTATCTCTTTTGGGGCACGCCGCGATGATGCTCCTACAGATTCTCTTGACACCGGTCCTCGCCTCCGTCGTAGTCATCGCGACTCGGCGCCGGCTCGGCCATCTGGCGGGTTGGATTACCGCGGCGGCGCTGCTCTATGCGACGACACTGGTTGGTCTCGTCACCATCGACATCTACCACACCGGTGCCATAGCCCACGAGTATCTGGTAGTTGCCCCCGGCATTCAGGTGGCATTTTTGGCCGACGGCCTCAGCGCTCCGACGCTCGGCGTCATTCTTCTCCTGTGTACGGCACTGTCGTGCTACTCGATGAAATACATCGAGCATCGCATCGACATCCTGTACCACATGGAAGACAAACACACTCGAGATGGGTATTACACCCGGTTCTTTGCGTTGCTGCTGTTCTTTCCGGTGGGATTTATCGGCGCGATGCTGAGCACCAACCTCGTGGTCGTGTACTTCTTTATGGAAGTGCTCACCATCACGCTGTTCTTCTTGATGGCATTTTTTGGCTATCAGGAGCGCGTGCGGGTGGCATTTATTAGCTTGTCATGGGGCATCATCAGCGCGTTGGTCTTCTTAGTGGGCGCGCTGGTGGTCTACAGCCAGATCGGGAGTCTGGACATCTCTGACCTTCCCCAGATGGCCGGCACTCCGCTCGTCGGCATCGCCCTAGGGCTGTTTGTCGTCAGCTTGCTCATGAAGCTGGCGATCGTGCCGCTACACGTCTGGATGCCGTCAGTGCACGCGGAGCACCCAACCTGTATCGCCGGACTTCTCGCCGTCTACGCAAACCTGGCGGTCTACATTCTGCTCCGAGTGGCCGTGCTTCCGCTCTCGGCAGATTTCTCCGGCTTTGGTCCTCCGCTCATGGTCCTCGCTCTGGCCACCATGATCTACGGGTCACTCCTGACCTTGGCCCAGAACGATATCAAGCGTCTTGCCGCCTGCTCGACGATCAGCCAGATCGCCTACTCGGTGCTGGGGCTCGCCGCCCTCACCGCGACCAGTCTCGAGGGTAGCATGTTCTTCTTCTGGAGCCACATCATGGGGAAGACGGTGTTCTTCTCGACGGCCGGGATCGTCGTCTATGTGACCGGTATCCGAGACATGGACCAACTCGGGGGGCTCGCCCAGCGGATGCCCGTTACGACATTGCTATGGCTGTGCGGGTGCATGATGTTGTCGGGGTTTCCGCCATTCAGTAGCTTTGCGGCCGAATGGATCATGTTTACCGGTATCTTCGAGCGGGGAGCCCTGGACGGGCCACTCAGCCTCACCGTGGCGATTGGCGGCGTCCTGGCGATTCTCTTGACCGTGGGGTATACGTTCGGCGCGGCCCGGCGGATATTCTTTGGGCCCCTCAATCCTGCCTTGGAAGCGCAAGACCTGCGAGATCCGCCGTTGACTATGACCGTCCCGCTCATGGCGGTGGTGGGGATCTCGATAGTGATGGGACTGTATCCCCGCCCGTTGATGGACCTGCTACACGCCGTCATCAACGGTCAGGGATAGCGGTGGCACCGGCCGAGGTATCCACAGGGCGACCTCGGCCGTCAGAGCGGAAGCGGTGTCGGGCTACTCGATCGCGGTGATCATCCAGCGGCCGTCGATCATCTCTTCGCCTTCGCCCAGCTCGACCTTCTGGAGCGTGATCATCATGGTCCGCTCTTCGCTGACGCCGTCAAGCTCGACGTCCGCCGACACCGTGGCTTCCTTTGTGACGAGCTGACCTGCAAAGCTACGTGCATCAATGGGGTTCTGCCGGTCAAACGCGCTTCGCTCCGGAACCACGCTCTCGGCGTCAAGCGCCAGTTCCGCCTCAGAAACGGCGCCTGCCAGTGCCGCCGACTCCTCGTTCAACACGGCCCACGCTTCCTGCACTTCCGTGTCCCCGCGCCCCACCTCCTCACTGGCCTGTTCAGCGTTGATCACCCGCGTAACCGCCTCGAGGTTTTCGTCTTGATACGCCCTCTGTGTGGCCAGGTGCTCGCCCACGGCGGCTTGCGCAGCGGCCAGCGCCTCGGACAGCTCGAGCATCCGCAGCGGCCGGCGTTGCTCCTCACTCACACTCTCCACCGAGACACCGCTCACGCGCCCATCCACGGCGGTGTTGAAATCTACCATCGACACACCGGCCATAGTGCCGCGGTCGTCCACACGCGAGGCGCGGAAGAAACTGCTGATGATGTCCTGTTCCTCTCCACCGCCACCACATCCGGTCAGAACGCCGCCACTCATCGCGGCTACAACCGAAGCAAGCACGAGGGTCTTGACTCTCACTGTCGTTGCGCAGGCCATGTTCGGTGCCTCCTGATAGCGAGACGGGAGGGAGTTTCAGCTCTCGTCCGGCTCGTCCTGATCGTTACGTTCGTTGTTGTTATCGGAGATGTCGCCGTCTTCTTTAGTCTCTGATACATATTCTGATTCAGATGAAGATGTCGACGAGGGCTCAGGGTCTTGAGAAACCGACGCGGTGCTATCGACGAGGTCTTGCTTTGCGAGGCGGACGATTGATACCACACGATCTTCGTCATCGATCTCGATCATCCGAACGCCTTGGGTCGCGCGACCTATCGGTCGAACATCGCTGGTCAGCATCCGCAGAATTTTCCCTTGCTGCGTAATCATCATCAGCTCGTCGTTTTGTTCGACGTACACAACACCGGTAACCCGACCGTTTCGGTCGCTCGTCTGGATGTTGATAATACCGACTCCTCCTCGGGATTGCACGCGATACTCTTCGATAGCGGTGCGTTTGCCGTATCCCCGATCGGTCACGGTGAGGACCGTCGCTCCGGCTGTCACTGCCGTCATCGCCACAACCTCGTCACCCTCACGTAACGAGATACCGCGCACCCCTTGCGCGGTCCGACCGATAGCGCGAGTGTGTGACTCAGGAAACCGAATAGAGAGGCCGTTTCGCGTCGCAATAAAGATCTCTGTGTTGCCGGCGGTGACCTCAACGGCAATGACCGCGTCATCTTCACCGACACCCATCGCGATAATGCCATCGGCCCGCGGATGACGGTAAGCCCGTAAGTCGGTCTTCTTCACGACGCCACGCCGGGAGCCCATCACCACAAAGCGCTCGCCATCGGTCGACGGCCATTGTCTGACAGCTTGGAGCGCGGCGATCCGTTCACCCGCCTCCATATTGACCAGGTTGGCGATCGCCTTACCGCGTCCAGCAGGACCAACGTCTGGAATGGTGTGAACCTTGAGCCAGTAGACCCGACCGCGATCTGAGAAGATCAGAATAAAGGCGTGAGTCGACGCGACAAAGATCTGGGTAAGAAAGTCCTCGTCGCGAGTCCGCATTCCGAGCCGGCCCTTGCCTCCGCGACGTTGGTTGCGATACTCGGCCAGCGCCGTCCGCTTTATATACCCGGTGTTGCTGATCGTGATCGCCATGTCCTCTTCGGCGATGAGATCCTCGACGCTGAAGTCTCCTGCGGCCTCCAGAATCTCCGTCCGACGTTCATCCCCATAGCGGGTCTGGAGATCTCGCAGCTCGGAGACGACGATTTCGAGCAGCAACGTCTCGCTGTTGAGGATGGCCCGCAGCTTCTCGTTCGTCTGGAGGAGCTCGGCCAACTCGTCGAGGATCTTCTGCCGTTCGAGCCCCGTAAGCCGCTGGAGCTGCATGTCGAGAATGGCTTGGGCCTGGATCTGCGTAAGCGAGAACTGTTCCATCAACCCGATACGCGCTTCGGGCGGACTCTTTGCGGCCCGGATCAAGGTAATGACCGCGTCGAGGTGGTCCAGCGCGATCTTGAGTCCCACCAGAATGTGCGCGCGCGCCTCGGCTTTTCGCAGATTGAACTCAGTACGCCGACGAACGACTTCGCGTCGAAACTGGACAAAATGCTCAACGACGTCAAGCAGCGTGAGCACCTCGGGCCGGCCTGCCACAATCGCCAGCATGATGATGCCGAACGATGTTTGAAGGGCTGTGTGCTTGTAGAGGTTATTGAGCACGACCTCTGCGATCTCACCGCGCTTGAGCTCGATGACGATACGCATGCCACGGCGGTCGGACTCGTCGCGAAGGTCGGAGATACCTTCGATCACCTTGTCACGGACAAGCCCGGCGATTTTCTCGAGCAACCGGGCTTTGTTGACCTGGTAAGGAATCTCGGTGACGATGATCGACTCTCGATTGCCCTTCTTGGCAGTTTCGACGTCCGTCCGCGCCCGCATCAAGACCGAGCCTCGTCCGGTTCGATACGCTTGCGCGATCCCCGCCCGGCCGATAATAAACCCACCGGTCGGGAAATCCGGGCCCGAAACTAAGCTGAGCAGCGTGCGTTCTTTCTCTTCGGGGGCCACGTCGGCGTGCTCGGCGACCCAAACGATGCCCTCGATGACCTCGCGCACATTGTGCGGTGGAACGTTTGTGGCCATCCCCACGGCGATACCTGCGGAGCCGTTGACCAAGAGGTTTGGAAACGGCGCCGGCAGAACCGTCGGCTCCTCGGTGGTCTCGTCGTAGTTTGGGACGAAATCGACGGTTTCCTTGTCGAGGTCGGCCATGAGGTCGTCGGCCAACCGTTGAAGTTTTGCCTCGGTATACCGCATGGCGGCGGGCGGATCACCGTCAACCGAGCCGAAGTTACCCTGGCCGTCGACCAGGGGGTACCGCATGTTGAAGTCCTGCGCGAGACGAACCAGCGTGTCGTAGATGGAGGCGTCGCCGTGGGGATGGTAGTTGCCCATCACCTCGCCGACGATCTTCGCGCACTTGCGATAGGACCGGTTTGCCGCCAGGCCCATGACTCGCATGCCGTAGATGACCCGACGGTGCGCCGGCTTGAGGCCATCACGAACATCGGGCAACGCGCGCCCAATGATTACGCTCATCGCGTAGTCCATATAGGAGCGGCGCATCTCGTCTTCTATATTGACGGGGACGATCGATAGCGGTGTTTCGGAGTCAGACATGGAATCGATAGCGGGTGAAGTATCGGGAGGGTGACAAAAACGCGACGACCTTACACGTCCAGGTTCTTGACGTCGAGCGCGTTGTCCTCGATGAACTTCCGACGCGGCTCGACATGGTCACCCATCAGCGTGGTGAACATCACGTCGGCCTCGGTGTCATCTTCGGCCCGCACCTGGAGGAGCGTGCGCGCTTCTGGTTTCATGGTGGTGTCCCACAATTGGTCAGGGTTCATCTCGCCGAGACCCTTGTATCGGTTGACGGCGACGCCGCGCTTACCGGCCGCCAGAAAGAGCTCGACGAGTTCGTCGACCGACTCGACATTCACGTCACGGTTCTTGGAGTCGTCAGGCACGTCCGGGCCTCCGGCTGCCGTCGCCTCTGTGTCGAGCGTGGTCGTCTGGTCGGCGTTGTCCAGGTCCTTGTTTACCTGTTCGGCCGAGCCGGCCTGAGCCTTTTCGGGAGTGCCATGTGTTGTCGACCCTGGGGTCGAGGTCGCTGTTATGGTCTTCACGGACGGCACCGTCATCACGACGGCGGGCCCGTCGAGCCTCTTGATATCGCCGTCCTCGTAGCTGGCCAGCAATGCCCGATATTCCGCGGTCATGATGAAATCGACACCCACTGTCTGCGTCGAATAACCGGCACGGCGGTCGTCGAATTGCAGCATGTGGGCGTTGTGTTCTTCGTCCCGGGTGGTTTCCACTGTACGTGTTGTCGTCGTGAGCTCTTCGCCCAAACTCCCGACGGCGTCAGCATCGGCAAAGAACGCACGATCCCGAACCCCGAGGACCAACATCGCCATCAAGACATCGCGTGGTATCCCCCGCCGCTCGACCACCTGCAACAGTTTGCCAAAAGCCATGACCTTGTGAAGAGCGGTCTCCAACTGTTCGCCGCTGAGTTCGAGATCGTGTGCTGCGACGCGCACACGACGGGTCTCGGCGGCGCGCCGAATCAGCCACGTCTCGAGCTCACGGTCATCCTTGATGTATGTTTCCGACCGTCCGCGTTTGGCCCGATACAACGGTGGCTGCGCGATGTGGATATATCCGTGCTCGATAAGCTCACGCATCTGCCGATAAAAGAACGTCAGAAGCAGGGTGCGGATGTGCGACCCATCCACATCGGCATCCGTCATGATGATGACGCGGTGATACCGGAGCTTGCTCAGGTCAAAGTCCTCTTTACCGATTCCACAGCCAAGCGCGGCAATCATGGTGCGGATCTCATCACTGCCCAGCATCTTGTCGAACCGGGCTTTCTCGACATTGAGAATCTTACCTTTTATCGGAAGAACGGCCTGAAACCGACGGTCCCGACCTTGTTTCGCAGACCCGCCCGCCGACTCGCCCTCCACAATGTAGATCTCGCACTGCGCGGGGTCGCGTTCCTGGCAGTCAGCCAGTTTTCCCGGCAACGAGCTATTGTCGAGTGCGCCCTTGCGACGCACGAGATCGCGCGCCTTACGAGCTGCCTCGCGTGCGCGCGCCGCTTCAATCGCCTTGTTCACGATCCGTTTGGCAACCGCGGGATTCTCCTCGAGGTGCGCGCCCAGACGGTCGTTGATAATCGCCTCGACGATGCCTTTGACCTCGGTGTTGCCTAGCTTTGTCTTCGTCTGGCCTTCGAATTGCGGCTCGGGAATCTTGACGCTGACCACCGCCACCAGACCTTCTCGGATATCGTCACCGCTGACGCTTTCCTTGAGGTCTTTGGCAAGGTTGTTCTTGTTCGCGTAGGTGTTGATCGTGCGAGTGAGAGCGGCGCGAAAACCAGAGAGGTGAGTGCCACCTTCTTGGGTGTTGATGTTGTTTGCAAACGAGTACACCGTGTCCGCGTAGCTGTCGTTCCACTGGAGTGCGATCTCGACATCAATCCCGTCTCGGTCGCCTCGCATGTAGATCGGTGGTGAATTGACGGCACTCTTGTTCCTATTGAGAAATTCGACAAACGAGCTAATGCCACCGTCGTATTGAAAGGTGTGGTCCTTGCCAGACCGTTGGTCCTCAATCGCTATCGTGACACCCGCGTTTAGAAACGCCAGCTCCCGCAAACGCTGCGACAACGTATCAAAGCTAAACTCTACGGTCTCAAAGATGTTGTCGTCAGGTTTGAACGTGATCTTTGTTCCTCGGCGCTTTGTCGTCCCGGTCATCGTCAGACTCGAGCTCGGCACACCGCGCTCGTAGGTTTGTCGATACACGCGACTGTCGCGCCAGATCTCGAGGTCGACGGTTGCCGAAAGCGCATTCACGACGGATACGCCAACGCCGTGCAATCCGCCCGAAACTTTGTAGCTGTTATTGTCGAACTTGCCACCGGCGTGCAGTACGGTCATTACGACCTCCGCCGCGGGCTTTCCGCTCTCGTGCTCATCGACCGGTATGCCCCGACCGTTGTCCACTACGGTCACGGAATTATCAATGTGGATCGTGACGTGTATGGTGTCGCAATATCCCGCCAGCGACTCATCGATGGCGTTGTCGACGACTTCGTAGACGAGGTGGTGTAAGCCGAGCGCACCGGTCGAGCCGATATACATGGCCGGTCTCTTCTGAACCGCCTCAAGACCTTCGAGCACCTTGATCTGTTCCGCGCCATAATCCTGGGTCTCTTTGTTTTGATGAGCAGCCGGGGGCTCATGCGTCACACCGTCGGTAGGTTGGATATTATCGTTATCGCGTTGCGTCATGAGCTATCTTGACTTCGAGGTCTTGGTCTCCAAAGGGCGCTTACGTAGGACTTTCACGGAGGCGATAAGTGGCTTTTCAAGAGCCATCTAGACCCGCATCGGCATGATCACGTAGGTGTAGTCACACCCGTCAGATCCGACGGGTGTCATCACCGCCTGGCTCATCGCATCCTTGAATGCAAGCTGGACGTTTTCTGAGTCGGCCGCGCCCAAGAAGTCGAGCACGTATTGCGCGTTGAAACAGATCTCGACTAGTTCGCCGTCGTAGTCGACGGCCAGCGTCTCGGTCGCCTCGCCAACCTCTGGACTACTCGACATCACATCGACGGCGCCCTGGGCGATATGGAACTTCACGGCGCGCGAACGTTCGCTCGACAACAGGGCGACGCGCTTTATCGCGCTGGTCAGGCGGTCACGCTCAAACTCGATGGTCTTGTCGTTGGTCTTTGGGATCACGCGCTGATACGCCGGAAACTTCGCATCGATAACGCGGGATATGAGTTGCCGCCCGTCGACGTCGAAGAATAGATGGTTTTCGCCACAGGTGTATCGCACGTCTTCTTCGCCGTCGCTAAGCAGCCGGGTCAGTTCCCAGAGCGTCTTCTTTGGCAAGATCGACTCAAACTCCCCCTCTGCGTTCTCATCACCCGGACTCTCGCCGGAAGCCTCCGCTCTATATCGTGGGCTCGAGACAAGCGCCAACCGATGGCCATCGGTCGCCACCAGGGTCATCGTTTCGGCCCCCAGCACAAACAGTGCGCCGTTGAGAAAATACCGGGTGTCTTCCCCGGTTATCGCAAACTGGGTCTTCCCCACCATCTCTCGCAGACTGGCGCGCGGCAATGTTACAGAACGGGTTTCAGCGGTTGCATCCGGAAGTGTCGGAAAGTCTTCACGGGGCAGGGTCTGCATCCGAGAATTAAACTTTTCGGCCGCGACTTTTACCGCACCTTTTGCTCCAGACTGAATCCGGATATCGGTATCCGGCAGTGCTCGGACGATCTCATACAACTTCTTGGCGGGTATCGTCAGCGCCCCACCCTTTGCGACGGAGGCGACGCAGCGGCTGCGGAGCCCAACTTCAAGGTCTGTAGCTACAAGGTCGACCTTGCCATCCCCATTTGCCTCGATCAGGACGTTCGCCAGAATGGGAATCGTATTCTTGCGTTCGACGATCCCCTGAAAGAGCTGCAACTCGCGCAACAGGTCCGTCTTGCGGACAGTCATTTCCATGTGGCTGATGACCTCGAGCCGGGGGGCTAGCGGCCCAAAACTGGAGGATTAAAAACTTTTAAATGATTGTAAAGACGCCAAGAAATTATAACAGGAAAAAAGGCTAGTGAGAAAACGATGAAAAATATATAAGTTCCATATTTTCAGTGTTTTAGGTACACCGAAAATCCTAAAAAGCTGTGGATGAAAACGTGGCTCCTTGTGGATGATTGGCTGTGCACAACCTGACCCACAGGCAGTGCACAAGGACCTGTGGATAAATCGTGAAAACGGCGGCTGCGGAAAGGTTGAAGGTTGTGGGCGACCCGCGCTCGAGGGCCGATAAAACGCTGGGTTCAAGGATTTAACGCACGACGGCGGACAGCTTAGCGAAATGACTGCAGAAAACTGTTGATCAACGCGTGGAAATCTCGATCATCTTTCATCCGCTCGGAGATTCTCTTGATCGAGTGAATGACCGTCGAGTGGTGTTTTCCACCGAAGGCCTTGCCGATTTGCGGAAGGGAATTCTTTGTGAGGGTCTTCGTGAGATACATGGCGATCTGACGAGGTTCTGTGATCGTCTTGAGGTTGCTGCGCGACTTGAGATCGGTCACTCGCAATTGATAGCGGTTCGCCACGAACTTCTGCACCATCTCAACCGAGATCCGTGGATTGTCATGGTCCAAAATGTCTCGGAGCACGTCCTGCGCTAGGGTAACGGAGATCTCTGCGCCCGTGAGCGACGCGTAGGCAATGAGCCGGATCAGCGAGCCCTCGAGTTCTCGGATGTTGGATTTGATTCTTCCGGCGATATACAGGGCCACGTCGTCCGAGAGCGGCACGGCGTCAGCTTCGGCCTTCTTCTTCAGGATGGCGACCTTTGTTTCGAGGTCAGGAGGATGGATATCTGCAATCAGACCCCATTCAAAGCGCGAGCGGAGACGTTCTTCAAGCGACGGAATCTCAACGGGCGGACAGTCGCTGCTGATAACAATCTGCTTTTGTGATTCGTACAAGGAATTAAACGTGTGGAAGAACTCGGTTTGAGTGCCTTCTTTGCCAGCCAAAAACTGAATATCGTCGACGAGTAAGACATCGATGGTGCGGTATCGCTCCCGAAACTCGAGGATTCGGTCGTATCGCACTCCATTGATCATCTCGTTCATGAAGCGCTCGGACGAGATGTAGGTCAGCTTGAGCGACGGCTCATGTTCTAGAAGATAGTGGCCGATCGCATGCATTAAGTGCGTCTTTCCCAGCCCGACTCCACCGTAGAGAAACAGTGGGTTATAGGACCTCGACGGGGCTTCCGCGACCGCCAGCGACGCCGCATGGGCAAACTGATTTGAGGGGCCGACCACGAATGTGTCAAACGTATAGCGAGGATTCAACCCACCGGGACGGCCAGGTGCCGGCGACGGGACGTCCGGACGCGTGACCGTTGGCGTCTGCACAGGAATCGTGGCTTTTATCTCATTTTTAGTGACAAAAGATATCTGAATACCGTCTCGTTCAAGCTCGGCGGCCGCTTCGTCTATGACCCCGGCATAGTGCTTCGTGAGCCAGTCTCTGAACAAGCCGTTGGGGACGCGTACTGTCAGCTCCTCACCGGCTTCTTCGACAAAGGTTGTCGGCTTGAACCACGTGTAGAAGCTGTGGCGATTAACTTTTGCTTCGACACGGGTGAGGATGCTTTCCCAAACGTTAACAGCCATGAAAAAAACTCAACGAGAGCGCGATAAATTATATTTTGGGTATTTACCAGAAAAAAATATCAACTAATGGTGTTGGTAGATTTTTCTAAAAAATGACAGCCTAATGGTGATTTTTTATCGTTTACGTACTAAAAATGTATGTATATTTTGTCAGAGTTGGGCGAATCCCTCTTTATTTCCACAATTTTTTCCACAACTGTTGAAAACTCTCCACGTAGGGGTTCCGCTCGACTGTAGACAGACCGGGGAATGTAGCACACACACCGGAGGCTTGCAATTGCGTTGACACCGCTGTGTCGGCTTCGATAGTATCTAAAGTTCGCGTACGTTCGGGAGGTGCCCAGAGAACTCCCGCCGTGCAGGAGAACGGACACCATGAAGCGCACGTACCAGCCGAATTGCCGCCGCCGCAAGCGAACGCACGGATTTATGACGCGGATGAGCACAAAGAATGGCCGCCGGATCCTGGCAAGTCGTCGAGCGAAGGGGCGAAAGCGTCTTGCGGTCTCGTAAAACACTATAAATAAGTTAAGTTAAGTTGAATAGAGGCCTCACGCGCCGTGAACGGATTCGGCGACGGCCCGAGTTCCTCCGAGTACAGAGGCAGGGCGTTCGGATCAGGGGTCGCTACGCGACGCTTTTCTGGCTGGGAAATGATCTGGACGTTAACCGTCTGGGTATCATTGCGACGCGCAGGCTTGGCGGAGCGGTGTGTCGTAACCGAGCGAAGCGGCTTGTTCGGGAGATTTTTCGGCTGAACAAGCCCCTATCCAGCGGGCCGGGTCTAGACATCGTCGTGATGCCGCAACACGCGTTTTTAAGTACCCGGTTCACGGATCTGCAGGCCGACTTTCTCGCCACTGTAAAACGCATGAAACATACTGGGTATGGCCGATCTCGCTAGTTGTCATTGTTACCTGGTCCGGCTGCCGGCACGCGTGCTTTTGAGCTTTATCTCGGCCTACAAGGTGATCGGCTCTCCGTGGTTGGGAGGGCGCTGCCGTTTCGTGCCCTCGTGCTCGTCTTACGCAGCCGAAGCGGTCCAGCGACACGGCGCGGTCAAAGGGGGCTGGTTATCGGCCCGCCGCTTGGCTCGGTGTCATCCCCTCTCTCGCGGCGGTCTTGATCAGGTACCGCTGTCAAAGGTGAGCCCTCGGGGCTGGCGGTAGGTCTGTCATGGAGCGAAGGGTTCTACTTGCCGTCTTTTTGTCTTTTCTGGTGCTGTACGGATATCAGGCACTGGTTGGTCCACCGCCGCCCTCGGGAGACGATGGAGTAGCTGCTGTCGCGACCCCGACAGCCTTCCCCGAAGTTGGGTCCGCGGGTCGCACAGCCCCAGACAACCGACCGCTCATACCGCGTTCGTCGCCGTCGACCTCAGAGACGCAGGCCTCAGCGACGGAGGTCGGTGCCGTCGCTCCGGTGGCTGATTTTGCTCCCGAGCCAGTCATCGGGGACACTGTCGCTCGGGATGTCGTCGTCGACGGCGAGTCGTTTCGCGCGGTATTTTCGAACCGCGGGGCCGAGCTCATCAGCTGGCAGCTCAAGGACTACCTAGAGGACGGCCAGCCGGTCGAACTTATTCCGCGAGACTTGCCCGCAGAAGAGCCCTGGCCTTTTGCGCTCCTTTTTGAGGAAGAAGATGTCACGCGGCGGGCCCATACCGCGCTCTACCGTTCCAGTCATCGCGAGATCTATCTGGAGGATCGGGCCGAAACGCTCGTCTTTGAATTCGAAGACGCCACCGGTCTCTCGGTGACAAAACGTTTTACTTTTGACCCGGGCAGAAGCCCCTATGTCGTCGCGACTTCGGTAGAAGCGCGTCTTGCCGGCGAACTGCTCTCTCCCACCATACGCTGGGGACCGGCGGTGGGGGGGGTCGAGCGCTCAAGCTCAGGGATTGCGTATTTGCAAGGGCCCCGCGGTTTGATTCGTGGACGAGTTCGACAGGGGGATGGCCTGTCGGACCTGGACGTTATTCGCCCTGACGCGTCCGATTTGGCCACTCAGTCGGTATACGAAGGACAGTTCGACTATGTCGGGGTAGACAACCACTATTTCATCGCGGTTGCGCTGCTCCAACTACGCGACGGACTCGTCCGCTACCGAGCGGTGCCGCTGCCACCGATTCCGCCCGACGAAGATCCAAGAGATCTGATGGCGTTCGACATGGCGTTCTCCGCGGGTGAGACTGAGGTCAGCTTCTTTATCGGACCAAAAGATTTTGACGTGCTCGGCAACGTCATGCCGACGCTGTCGGAGTCGATCGACTTCGGATGGCTCTCGGTGCTAGTGGTCCCGCTGCACCGATCGTTGAAGTGGGTACACGGCTGGGTCGGCAACTACGGATTCTCCATCATCATCGTCACGCTCCTGATCAACATCATTATTCTGCCGCTGCGTCACAAGAGTGTCGTCTCCATGCGAAAAATGCAGGAGATTCAGCCGGAGATGAAGGCGATCCAGGACCGCTATAAGCATCTCAAGGCGACCAATCCCGACAAGCAGAACATGAACAAGGAGGTCATGGAGCTGTATCGCCAGCGCGGTGTGAATCCCGTCAGCGGTTGCCTACCGATGTTGCTGACGATGCCGATTCTCTTCGCGTTCTACCGATTGCTCTCCATGTCGATCGAGTTACGCGGCGCACCCTTTGTCGGGTGGATTTCTGACCTTTCCCTGCACGACCCGTTCTACATCACCCCACTCATCATGGGGGGGTCGATGGTGCTTCAACAGCGTTTGCAGCCGTCTCAGGCGGATCCGATGCAACAGCGGATCATGATGCTGATGCCGGTGGTCTTCACCTTTATGTTCTTGTGGGCCCCCAGCGGGTTGGTGATCTATTGGCTGACCAGTAACCTCATCGGAATCGGTCAAATGGTGGCAACAAATCGGCTAATCGGCCCCCCAAAGCAGCGAGTGGTAAGACCGCCGGCCGAGCGACGCGTCACACCAAAGAAGATCAAAGCCCAACCGCTAAAAC
>CAUZIB010000050.1:0-33425 GCA_963579735.1 Vicinamibacteria bacterium
CGTTCCTGCTGGGGGCCGCTGCGTGCGCTGAGACGCCAGAACCTGCTCAAGACGACAGCATCGAGGCGACCCGAACCCGTGCCAATGCCGGGGGGGGGGGTGCTCTCACGGATGAGACTTTCTTTACGGCTGTGGCCTTATGGTTTTCTGATGAAGGTACCGCGACTTCAACCTATGGACATATCAGTAACTGGGATGTGTCTGCTGTTACCGATATGGAGGACGCATTCGACCGTCAGTCTTCATTCAACGGAGACATCAGTTCGTGGGACGTCAACAGCGTCACGAACATGGCTGGCATGTTCATCGACCCCGACTCGCTCACGGCGTGTACCAGATCGGAGACGAGTAGGCCCGCTCCTGGATCGATGCGGGTCGGTCCGTAGCCTGTTCAGGGTCGAGCCCGAGCGCGACCGCGTCATACGTCGAATACCGCGGCGTTGGGATCTCGAGAACCCGGACGTAGTAGAACGCGCGCTCGTCCGGATCGAAGTCGGGGTCCACCCACACGGTGGAGAGCTCCGCGCTCCCGATCGTGTTCTCGTACGTCGCGCGGGCAACGTCCACCGTGCTGCCGATCGCCGGCACCTTCCCGTTCGTGGCAGTGCGCTGGCCCGCCCACGCCACGTCGTACACGCGTTCGTGGGTTTCGCCGTCGTCGTCGAGCCAGCCCTTGATCACCTGTACACGATCTAGATTCGCACCCACCGGGTCCTTTACGGCGTGAATCAACAACGATATGGGGGCGCCGTTCGGCGCCTGGGCGAGGTCCCCTCCCATCGGAACGCCACCTCCGTACCCCACGGCAGCGATGTCTCGCGCGTCGGCATCCCCCGCTTCGAACTCGAAGCCTCCGAACATCCGCAGCTGCATCCTCGGGCCGCTCGTCGCGTAGACCTCCTTCCGCTTGAACGCCGCTGTCAGAGCCTCACGCGTGTTCGCCGTGCTCCACGCTCCCGTGATCCCCTGGGCCGCAGAGTTCCACCCCACCGCAGCACCGAAGCCCGGCAACGGCGCGAGACCATTCGCTGGACCCGATCGGGCCCCTAGCCAGCCCGCGAACAGGTCCTCATCTGTATCGCTCAGGGTCGTATGGGTGTCGGTCGCGCCCTGGATTCCGAGTTTGTACGGGTTCACACCCACCTCTTCCTCGAACTGGAGCCCCCGGAGAAGAGCCGTACGTACGTAGTCGGCGGGGTCGGGGACCGGGATCACTCCACGGAAGAGGAACGAGAACAGCTCGAAGTCCGCGAACTCGTCCTCCGGCGACAGGAACGGATGGGTCTCGGACGTGCCCTTGATCTGCAGCACCTCTACGAGCGGCTCCCACCTCATGCGGGTCCTCGCATACTCGGCGCTGATGGGACGACCCTCGCTGTCCACCATGTCGAACATCAGTCCGTTGGAGAGGTTCGAGTTGTGGGGAATGGCGACGAAGTCGATCCCGAGGCGATCGCTGGTCTGCTCGAGCCAGCTCCACAAGTCCTCCGGTCCCGAGGCGCCTGCGGAGGAGAGCGGGAGGAACTCCTTCGCCGTCTCGGCGTCGGCTGGAGTGAACACCACGCGATGCAGCATTTGCCCACCCGGCATGAACGTCCACTCCCACCCGATGAGCGCGGTGAACGTACCCGGGTCGTTGTTTCGCTCCGCCGCGTCCACATAAAGCGACCACGCGGCCTCCTGGAACTCACGTGTTCTCCTGTCCCCGTCAACAGGAGCGCCGCGTCCGACTGGAGAGTGGTCCGCTACTACGAGGAAATCGAGCGGCCGATCGAGACGCACCCGGCTTCCGAGACCCGGGTGGACCACGGGAAGCCCCCTCGCGAAGCGATAGGCCGTCTCGGGATCCGCGTTGACGTTCCCCTGGCCATAAGCATCCGACGAATAGGACGTATGAACGTGCGTATCCCCCCAGTAGACGTTCCTATCCTGTCCCGCTAGGGGTCGGGCGGAAGCACACACGGCAAGTGTGAGCGAAGCCAACAAGCACCTCTTCCAGGTCATCTTCATCTCGGCCCCCTCGAGCTCTCTACTTCACAGAGCCTTCGCTCGATCCGGTACTTATCGTCGAGCGCGGCTTCCAGGCGTTCGGTGTGTCCTTCGTCGCACACCTACGCCCCCCGTGTGCTTCGTCATGATAGGTGGGCTAGGGGTTAGGCGCGCGCGGTCGACGGACAAGATCAGCCCGAGCAGCTTGAGCGCTATCCATCGATGATGGCGACCCCCACTCGCTCACGGCGTGTACCAGATCGGTGACGAGAGGGCGCGCTCCTGGATTGTTGCTGGTCGCTCGGTAGCCTGTTCAGGGTCGAGCCCGAGCGCCACCGCGTCGTACGTTGAGTGTCGCGGCGTTGGGATCTCGAGAACCCGGACGTAGTAGAACGCGCGCTCGTCCGGATCGAAGTCAGGGTCCACCCACACGGTGGAGAGCTCCGCGCTCCCGATGGCGTTCTCGTATGTCGCCCGGGCCATATCCACCGTGCTGCCGATCGCCGGCACCGTCCCGTTCACGGCAGTGCGCTGGCCAGCCCACGCCACGTCGTACACGTGCTCGTGGGTTTCGCCGTCCTCGTCGAGCCATCCCTTGATCACTTGCGCCCGATCCAGATTGGCCCCCACAGGGTCCCTTACGGCGTGAATCAACAGAGAAATGGGACTGCCGTTCGGCGCTCGGCCGAGGTCCCCTCCCATCGGAACGCCACCCCCGTAGCCCACGGCCGCGATGTCTCGAGCGTTGGCATCCTCCGCATCGAACTCGAAACCTCCGAACATCCGCAGCTGCATCCTCGGGCCGCTCGTCGCGTAGACCTCCTTCCGCTTGAACGCCGCGGTCAGAGCCTCACGGGTGTTCTCGCTCGCCCACGCTCCGGTGAGCCCTTGGGCGGCATAGTCCCATCCGACCACGTCCCAGTTGCCGCCGAACGGATTGGGAGTCGGCGTCGCACCCCCTTCGGGGGAGGAGTCGAGGACGGTCTTGCCCCAGAAGTTGTCCTCGTCCGATGTGCTGAGACTCGTGTGCGAATCGGTCCCCGCTTGAAGTCCAAACTTGTATGGGTTCACTCCGACGCGGTCCTCGATGTCCAGACCGCGAAGCAAGCCTGTGCGCGCGTAGCTCCCCGCCACGGGATTGGTATCCACGACTCCGCTGCGGAGGAGGGTCTCATAGATCTCGAAGTTTGCGAACTCGTCGATCGGGGAGAGTAGAGGGTGGGTCTCAGAGGTGCCCTTGATCTGTAGCACCTCCACCACCGGCTCCCAGCGCATACGCGTCCTCGCGTATTCGGCGCTGATCGGACGTCCCTCGCTGTCGACCATGTCGAACATGAGGCCCAACGACAGGTTCGAGTTGTGAGGAATGGCTACGAAATCGATCCCCAGGCGGTCACTCGTCGTCTCCAGCCAGTTCCAAAGATCTTCCGGTCGGGCGCCGGTACTGGCGGGCGATGCGGGAAGAAACCTCTTGGCCGTCTCTCCGTCGGCCGGAGTGAACACGACGCGGTGAAGGTTTTCGGGCGTCATCGACGTCCACTCCCACCCGACTAGGGTCGTGAACGTGCCCGGATCGTAATGGCGCTCGGCCGCATCCACGTAGAGCGACCACACCGCCTGCTGAAACTCCGGCGTATTCCTCTGCCCTTCGATAGGGGCACCTCGTCCGAACAAGCCTCCGGAGTGATCCGCGACGACGAGGAAATCCAGGGCACGGTCCAGACGCACCCGATTGAGGAGTGTCGGATGAGTCACCGGGAGTCCCTTGGCAAAACGGTACGCGGTCTCCGGACCCGCACTCACGTTCCCCCAGTTGTATGCATCGATTGAGTAGGACGTGTGGAGGTGCGTGTCGCCCCAGTAGAGGTTGCTCTCCTGTCCCGCTACGGGTCGGGCTAAAGCACACGCCACAAGCGTGAGCGAAGCCAGCAAGCACCCCTTCCAGGGGGCCATCGAGATCATCATGGGCCTGAGCCCCCCCGAGAGTTTCGGATCGACCATCATCGGCTGAGCGGTCTACTGGATGAGCGGCATCACCCGCTCCAAGAACCAAAACGACGCCGGCACACCGATTGCGTATGCGCACACTGTCGGTAGCGCCGGTCGAACGCGTCCCAACGCCGGGAAGTGACTCGCGACACTACCGCGACCGGCCAGCCAAGCCACCAACAGAACCGGCAGAATGACTAGAACCTGGCCTACCTCGACTCCCAGGTTGAAGGAGAAGAGCGACGTCACCAGCTCCTCCGACTGAAGGCCGATCTCGGAAAGCGCCGCGGCGAACCCGAGCCCGTGGAGGAGACCGAACGACGAGGACACGAGAAGCGGATACCGGTTGGCCAGACTCTGTGGGCGTCCGACCGCGATCTCTCGGGCTAGGAACAGGATCGACAGTGCGATGGTTGCCTCGACCGGGGCTACAGGAACAACGAGCACTCCGATGGCGGAGAGTGACAGAGTGACGGAGTGGGCCAGCGTGAACCCGGTCACGACCCAGAAGATGCGTCGGGCAGACCCGGCGAGGAGAAGGAGGCCTGCCACAAACAGGAGGTGGTCGATGCCACCGAGGATGTGCTCGATGCCCAGTCCAAGGTACTCCATCGCCACCCGTGCCCGAGACGGCCTCCGTGGCACGATCCACTCTGACGCATCAGGGGGCAAGACGGCCATGCGGACGGCACCATCCACAGGCGAAAAGCGCACCACGGTCGACAGGGACGGGTTGAATGCGGGATAGCGGAAGGAGATTGTCCGGCCCTCGAGCGACCCCTCGCAGATGATGACGCCGCCGGAACCCGAGAACCCGATGGGGACCCCCGCCCTATCCTCCCCTGGGACGCAGCCTTCAGGCCATTCGATGGTCGGCCGGTTGGAGAGCTCGACGCTCGGTGGAATGCCTATCCGAACGCGGTACAGGTGTCCAGGCTCCTCCACGATCTCGACCGAGAGGGGTCGGGCGTCGTGAGCCTCGGCCGACGAGAGCGGGGCGAGGACGAGGAGCGCGGCCAGCCACGACCGACTCACGCTCATCGCGGAGCCTCACCTGCGGGGGTCTCCGGATCGAGCCCGACCAGCCTCACCTCGTAACCGTCGACGATCCGGTCGATGCTCGTCCGGCGCGCTTGCGCGACCCGAATCCTGTCCCGGTCCTCCCGCACGCGGTCCTCGATCTCCTCCAGGCCGGGAAGCCGAGCCGGTCGCCGCTCGGTAAGGAGGACGAGGTGCCACCCGTAGGGGGAGGGCATGGGGCCGTGCCACGTCGACGATGACGGCTCGACGCGGTCCAGCGTGGATGTCAGATCCGGGCCGAGATGGCCTTCCACGAAGTCCCGGGTACGCTCGATGTAGTTCTGGAAGTAGAGAGGGCGGTCGCCAAGGCCGATGGCCGCGCTGAAGGGGGCCCCCTGTTCGTTTAGCTCCGTGAGCAACTGCCGCGCTCCCTCACGAGCTCCCGCGTCGCCTCTAAGCTCCGCGTTGAAGAAGACATGGGCGAACGTGTAGACGGGCGGCTCCCGGTAGTCGTCGCCGAACTCGGTGTAGAACTCCTCCAGCTCGGCCCGCCCGATCTCCTCCGTATCGACGCCGCTATCGATGCCACTCTCGAGCAGGAACTCGAGCCTCTGAATCAGGCGCTGGCGAATGACATAGTCCCCTTCGTCCAGCCCCATGGCGAGGGCCTCACGGTAGCGCGCCTCCTCGCGAACGTACTCGTCCACGAGGGCGTCCCGCTCAGCCGAGGTTAGCTCGTCCATGCTCTTGTCGAAGAGATCGCTCTGAAACGCATTCGCTCGATATTGCACGAACGTGACGAGTGCGTCCCGGCTGACCGTGATGCGCTTGGGATCGTTCCCGTCGGGGCCCAGCAAGCCGTATGCTGCGAACAGGACTCCCCCCATCAACAGGAAGTGGACGAGGGGATCGCGCACCCACACAGGCACCCATGCGGGCATGCGGCGCGGCTCGGTCAGGGCGTGTACCAGATCGGAGACGAGTAGGCCCGCTCCTGGATCGCCGCGGGCTGCCCCGTAAACTGATCGGGGTCCAGCCCGAGGGCGACCGCGTCATACGTCGAGTATCGCGGCGTCGGGATCTCCAGAACTCGGACGTAGTAGAAGGCGCGCTCCTCCGGATCGAAGTCAGGGTCCACCCACACCGTGGAGAGCTCCGCGGTCCCGATCGTGTTCTCGTACGTCGCGCGGGCAACGTCCACCGTGCTGCCGATCGCCGGCACCTTCCCGTTCGTGGCAGTGCGCTGGCCCGCCCACGCCACGTCGTACACGCGTTCGTGGGTCTCGCCGTCGTCGTCGAGCCACCCCTTGATCACCTGTACCCGATCAAGATTCGCGCCCACCGGGTCCTTTACAGCGTGAATCAACAATGACATGGGGGTGCCGTTCGGCGCCTGGGCGAGGTCCCCTCCCATCGGGACGCCACCTCCGTACCCCACCGCAGCGATGTCTCGCGCGTCGGCATCCTCCGCTTCGAACTCGAAGCCTCCGAACATCCGCAGCTGCATCCTCGGGCCGCTCGTCGCGTAGACCTCCTTCCGCTTGAACGCCGCGGTCAGAGCCTCACGCGTGTTGGCCGTGCTCCACGCTCCCGTGATCCCCTGGGCCGCAGAGTTCCACCCCACGCCAGCATCCTCCCTCACACGGCCGTTGACGGGCGGCGCCGGCGTGAGGCCTCCCGCTGGACCGGCCTGTCCAGGCGACCTGCCAGCGAAGAGGTCTTCATTCCCGTCGCTCAGACTCGTATGAGAGTCGGTCGCGCCCTGGATGCCGAGTTTGTAGGGATTCACGCCCACCCCTTCCTCGAACTGGAGCCCCCGGAGAAGAGCCGTACGCACGAAGGCGCCCGGGTCGATAACGGTGCGGCCTCCCAGCAGGCGAAACGGGAACAGCTCGAAGTTTGCGAACTCGTCCTCCGGCGACAGGAATGGATGGGTCTCGGACGTGCCCTTCATCTGCAGCACCTCCACGAGCGGCTCCCACCTCATGCGCGTCCTGGCGTACTCGGCGGTGATGGGACGTCCGTCACTGTCCACCATGTCGAACATCAGTCCGTTGGAGAGGTTCGCATTGTGGGGGATGGCGACGAAGTCGATCCCGAGGCGATCACTGGTCTCCTCGAGCCAGCTCCACAAGTCCTCTGGCCGGGGGCTGGCCCTGGCCGAAAGCGGCAAGAACCCCTTCGCCGTCTCAGCATCGGTTGGGGTGAACACCACTCGATGCAGGTTCGTCCCGCCGGGCGTCGACGTCCACTCCCACCCTATGAGCGCCGTGAACGTGCCCGGGTCGTTGTTTCGTTCGGCCGCGTCCACGTACAGCGACCACGCGGCCTCCTGGAACTCGGGTGTGTTCCTGTCCCCTTCAACGGGAGCGCCGCGTCCTACTGGGGAGTGATCTGCTACTACCAGAAAGTCGAGCGGCCGATCGAGACGCACCCGGTGGCCGAGACCCGGATAGACCACGGGAAGACCCTTCGCAAAGCGATAGGCCGTCTCGGGATCCGCGTTGACGGTTCCCATGCCATAAGCATCTGAGGAATAGGAGGTATGAACGTGCGTATCCCCCCAGTACAGGCTCCTCTCTTGTCCCGTCACGGGTCGGGCGGAAGCGCTCACCGCCAGTGTGAGCGAAGCCAGCAGCCATATCTTCCCGGTCATCTTCGTCGTGGTATCCGGAGTGTACCAGACCGGCGACGAGAATGGCCGTTCCTGGATCGCCGCGGGCTGGCCCGTAGCCTGTTCAGGGTCGAGCCCGAGGGCGACCGCGTCATACGTCGAGTATCGCGGCGTCGGGATCTCCAGAACTCGGACGTAGTAGAAGGCGCGCTCGTCCGGATCGAAGTCAGGGTCCACCCACACGGTGGAGAGCTCCGCGCTCCCGATCGTGTTCTCGTACGTCGCGCGGGCAACGTCCACCGTGCTGCCGATCGCCTGCACCATCCCGTTCGTGGCAGTGCGCTGGCCCACCCACGCGACGTCGTACACGCGTTCGTGGGTCTCGCCGTCCTCGTCGAGCCATCCCTTGATCACCTGCGCCCGATCCAGATTCGCCCTCTGTGCCAACGTAGGTGAGACACCTTGCTACTCAATAATTAGTGAGCAGGGCGGGAAGGAAGATAACCTGTGTTGGTGATCACTCAAGAGGAAGAAAACGACGCGTCGCGCGCAGCGGACGGAGCCCATAGGGCGACTGGTGATGCGCGCGGTGCGGTCGGCCCAAATGGAGACGGTCCGGACCCTGAAGTTACGGAGAAGGCGACGCGACGACGATTTAGCGCCGAGTATAAGCGGCGGATCGTGCGTGAGGCTGACACGTGCACGACGGCGTTGTCAGGCTGAGCTGCCGGTGCGAGACTGACGGCATGAGCGCCCAGAGGCCCTGCTACCGCGGCTACCGATTTCCGCCCGTGATCATCAGTCACGCCGTGTGGCTGTATCACCGGTTCAGCCTCAGTTTTCGGGACGTCGAGGACCTCCTCGCCGAGCGCGGCATCAACGTCACGTATGAGACGGTCCGGCAGTGGTGTCTGACGTTCGGCCTCGACTACGCGCGACGGCTGCGGCGCCAGCGTGGCCGGCAGGGTGACACGTGGCATCTCGATGAGGTGTTCGTCCGGATTCAAGGGCGGCAACAGTGCTTGTGGCGGGCGATCGACGAAGACGGCGACGTGCTCGACATCCTGGTGCAATCGCGGCGCAATCGTCGGGCAGCGGTCCGATTCTTCCGCACGTTGCTGAAGCGGCACGGCTCCGTGCCCCGCCAGGTCGTGACCGACAAGCTGCCGAGCTACCCGGCTGCCCAGCGAACGGTGATGCCATCCGTGCACCACGTGACCACTCAGTACGCGAACAACCGGGCGGAAGTCTCGCATCAACCGACCCGCCGACGAGAGCGCCAGATGCAGCGGTTCAAGTCGCCCGGGCCGCTCCAACGATTCGCCTCAGTTCACGGCGTTGTGCACAATCTCTTCAGGGTCGGTCGCCACTTGCTTCCCGCCGCTCACCACCGGCTGCTCCGTACGCGAGCGTTCGCCGATTGGGACGCAGTGACGTGTCTCCCGTGAATCGCACGCGGCACCGTCGCTCGCGGCGAAGTGTGCCCGCTGTTCGTTAACCTGACAACGCCGAACAGCCGTCGCTCGTAGCCCCTCGTTGCAATTCCGTTGCAAAAGGCCAAACAAAAGGAAAAGGGTGATCCGAAGATCGCCCCATATTTATTGGCGCGCCCTGCAGGATTCGAACCTGCGACCTCCTGGTTCGTAGCCAGACGCTCTATCCAGCTGAGCTAAGGGCGCGTGAGCGGAATGTTGATTATATCAGGGAGCCGAGCTGGTCTCACGGACGAGACCGTGCCCAAGCGGAAAGTTGGACCCGAGCGAGATGGGGAGAGCGCCGGTGATAGGGCGCGCGCCGGTCAACGCTAGAACGGCTGATCGCTGGGCCAGGTCAGTGAGATCGTAGGTCGCGAGCAACGTTGGCAACTCTTCGAGGAGCGTCACGACATAGGGGTTTCCGAACAGGACAGCCACAAAGGGCTGAGCGGCCGTCGCAGCATCCCGGGATACCTCGCGCAGAAACGCGACGAGCGGCGGGGACAAATCCGGGCGGCCGCCGCGGGCCGCAGTTCGGACAAAGATCCCGACGACGACGGCATCGTATTGGCCGGCCGTTTCGCGCACGAGCTCTATTTCTGACGCGGGTGTCCGGTCGGACAGTTCGATAGCCGTGACGTGTTCCCAGTGCCGGCGTAGCTCGGGAATCACCGCGCTACTGGGGGTCGTCAGCCCCCAACCCGAAGGGCGATCGAGGACGGACAGATACAGTACGTTCGAGGTCGGGGGAAGAGCGAGCGGGATCTGGCGCCCGACGTCCTTGAGAAGCGTAACCGAGCGTTCGCTCACGGTGCGCGCGACCTCCAAGTTCGCCCGTGTACCGACGGCTGTGGGCAATGTATCGAGGCTCACGCGTGAAGACCGGTGGAGACCGAGTCGCGCTTTTGCGGTCAAGATCCGGTGAACGGATGCGTCAAGTCTCGCTTCGTCGATGTCGCCACGTTCAACCGCCGCCCTAATGCCTTGGAATGCGCGGCGGTCGTCGGGCGAATGAAGCACGACGTCATGCCCGGCCAGGACCGCTCGCACCGCGGCCTCGCCCGGTGAAAGGAGATCGGTCACGGCCCGCATCCGCATTGAATCGGTCACCACGAGTCCGTCAAACGCCAGCACGCGGCGGAGGAGATCGCCGACGATCGCGGCGCTAAATGTCGCGGGTTGGGGCTCGGCTGGCTCAAGCGCGGGCCAGACGATGTGGGCGGTCATGACCGCATCGACGCCGGCCTCGATTCCGGCTCGAAACGGGAGGAGCTCAACGCTGTCGATTCGCTCTCTGGAATGGGTAATGAGCGGTAGGCCGCGGTGTGAGTCAATATCCGTATCGCCGTGCCCCGGAAAGTGCTTGAGTGTGGCCAGCAGACCGCCCGTCTGAAGCCCTTCGATATAGGCCGCCGCGAGCTCTCCGACCTGCGTCGGGTTTTCGCCAAATGACCGCGTGTTAATGACCGGATTTCGGGGATTGTTGTTGACATCAACCACTGGCGCTAGGTTCATATGCACACCGATAGCTCGGGCTTCCTCCGCGGTAATCCGCCCCGCCTGATAGGCCAGCGTCTGGTCACCGGCGGCACCAAATGCCATGGCCCGTGGGAAGGTGGTTCCTCCATTCATCCGAAACCCCAGACCAGTTTCAAAGTCGGCGGTCACGAGCAACGGAACCGAGGCAATCGACTGCAAGCGGTTCAAGAGCGACGCGGCGCTGAGGGGCTGACCGAGCGCGTTTCTCGCGTAGGTGGGGTTGAGGAGCACATCCGGACGAGGTCGACGCGCACCAAAGACCAGCAAGCCGCCGACGTGATAGTCCTGCACCAACTCGACGAGGCTGTCATAGACCTCGCTATCGCTGCTGGTGTAGACGGAGAAGAAGGACGGCATGAGGAGCTGACCGACCTTCTCGTCGACGGACATTTCGGCGAGGGTTTCTTCGACCCATCGGGCGGCCTCTGGGTCGAGCGTCGCTGGAAGTACCTGCGCACGGGTCGTGACACTCGTCAATAGGACGTGGGTGGCAACGGTCGCCACCACCACCACAAGAAAGACCCCGAAGCTACGCACGTCGCTAATCCTACCCTTGTCTTGACCCGGCATCAGACGCCTAGCTCGTGGGGAGAGCGTCCGAGGCGACTAAACCCCTTGAGGCTGGGATCGTCACGTTTAGACAAGTTCTTGGTCGAGGAGATGTGGGTGGCCATCCGGGGCGGTGTCAATGACTGGCGTGGGGGCCTGACTATAATCCCTCCGATGAGTCATGCTGAACATCGTCAGGCGGCACCGCGGGTCATCCGGTGCTCGGTCGTCACGATTAGCGACACCCGAACGGACGAGACCGACACGGGCGGACGGGCCATCGTCGACTTGCTCACGGAAAATGGTCACGACGTGCTCGGGAAATCGATTGTGCCCGACGACCCGGGGCAGGTGCAGCGCACAGTGGAGGCCCTGCTGTCGGACCAGAATGTTCAGGCAATCATTACAACCGGCGGGACGGGGATCAGCTCTCGCGACCAGACATACGAAGCGATCAACGGGCTGCTCGACAAACGGATCGACGGTTTTGGTGAGCTGTTTCGCGCGTTGAGCTACGAAGAAGTTGGGACGGCGGCCATGTTGAGTCGAGCGCTGGCGGGCACTGCGCGCGGACGTATTGTGATTTCGGTACCGGGCTCTCGGAACGCGGTCAAGTTGGCGATGACAAAACTGGTGCTGCCTGAGCTGGGTCACCTCGTGCGGGAGGCATCACGGTGACCAGGGGCGATGAAGAAACACGACGAGAGAGCCTGCCTCGGCGCGAGAAGAAGATGAGACCGATTCGGGCCACCCTCCCCCTCGAAGATGCGCTCACGATGGCGCTCGATGCCGTAACTCCGCTTGACCGGATCAGCCAGGTTCCACTCGCCGACGCCAACGGACGCGTCTTGGCGTCAGCGGTGATCGCGACAGCCGACGTGCCGCCCTTCAACCGTGCGGCGATGGACGGATACGCTGTCATTGCCGAAGACACATTTGGCGCCAGTCGGCACGACCCGCGCACGCTGCGGTCGGTGGAAACCGTGCATACCGGCAACGTCCCGAGCCGAACGCTTACCCGTGGCGACTGCACGCAGATCGCAACCGGCGCGCCGATGCCCGACGGTGCCAACGCGGTCGTCATGGTGGAGGAAACGGATCGGACGGCGGACGAGAGCGTCCAAGTCTTTACGCCGGTCTACCCAAAGCAGCATGTCGGTCGACAGGGCGCCGACATACGGTTGGGACAAACCGTGCTCGAGTCTGCCACACTCCTCACGCCAAGCCAGGTCGGGGCGGTTGCGGCGGTCGGGTTGGACACCGTCGACGTTTTTGATCGTCCGTCGGTAGCGATCCTCTCCACCGGGAACGAGATCATCGACCCGGGCCAGCCTCTCGCGGCCGGCCAAATCTACGACATCAACCGTTTTACCCTGGGCGCAGTAATCGGTGAGCACGGAGGCGTGGCTCAGAACTATCCAACGGTCGTCGATACGATCGAGTCACTGGAGGCCGCGGTGGACGCGGCGCTGGCCTGTGACCTCCTCGTGTTCTCGGGCGGTAGTTCTGTCGGCGAACGAGACCTCACGTTGGATGTGCTCCAGCGAAAGGGCGAGGTCTTATTCCACGGCATCGCCGTCAAACCAGGAAAGCCGACGGTGTTTGGTCGGATCGGGACAACCCCGGTTCTGGGGATGCCGGGCTATCCAACATCGTGTCTGTCGAACGCGTATATGCTGCTGGTCCCTCTCTTGAGAAAAATGGGCCGTCTCCCCCCTCACCGAGTACACACGGTCTCGATCCCGGCCGCGCAGCGTTTTGTTTCAACGACCGGTCGCCACCAGTTCTATACCGTGCGGGTGGAGGACGGCATGGCCGTCGGCGCCTTCAAGGCGTCGGGCGACATCACAAGTATGTCGCAGGCGGATGGCTATATCGAGATTACCGCCCAAACAGATATCGTCGAAAAAGGAGAAATGGTGGAGGTCAAGCTCTTCTAGCGGCTCTTCAAGCGCCACTAGCCGCCTTTGCCGGCGGTGGACTCGCGGGCCACCGCTTCTCGGCTTCCGCAAACCACTCCAACTCGAGCTCATCCGCGGTTGCAAGGTCAAAGAATGGCGCGGTTGGCGTATAGCGCCCCCGGAACTCGGTGTGGCAGCGATAGCAGACGGTGAGGTCCTTGAGTCGACCGTAGACAAAAAGATCGATCAGAGCCGCGACGCCCAGCACGCAGTATGCGATCAGATCGAGTCCATACCAGTAGAAACCCGCACTGATAAGGGCGCCAATGATGACGACCGTCAACCCGAGCTTGGGATCGAAATCTTTTCGGAGATAGAAGTCCTTCCCCTCACAGAGCGGGCAGGCATCGACCGTGCGATCGGCTTGCACACCGGCCGTCACCGCAAGAGGAATCGTGGCGCGACACCCACCGCACGTCACAACTTCGGGGCTCGCCACGGCCTCGCTGGCACCCGGTTCCGTGATGGCCAATGGCAGCCGCTCTCCGCAATTTGGGCATTTCAAGGTCACGTGCACGCGGTGCCTCTCTCTCTTACCGGCACGTGCTCATAGCGGCACCCGGGTCACAACCAAGAGATACTTCGCGAGAACCTCTCCGACGACAACGGTGAAAAAGTCGACGTAGAGAATCCCAGTCGCCGACTGAGTCGATCGAATCTTGGCGGTTTCCCAGGTGAGGTAGGACAACAGCGCGGGAGACGCCAAACCAAACAACAACCGCTGCCACAGAAACACTCCGTCCACCGAAAACGCGTATCGCTCGTATCCGGCACCCGATGGCGCCTGCCATGTCGTGAACGCCACCCACAGCACTACGGCGACCACCAATGTTCGTAGCGCCACGGACCCGATGTGAAACTTGACGACCCACTGGAGCAACTTCACGTCCATCGACGGTAAGACGAGATACCAGTGCCCCAGAATCATCGCCGTACACGCTCCTCCGAGCAGCGCCGCCGAGGCCAGAAAGCTAGCGACCGTGAGTAGCGGCGACGGGGCGGCGGGCCCGCCGGCCGAGAGCGCGAGCCCCTGGATGACCATCGCCACCACGCCGCCGCCGATGGTCGTCCAGAGCAGGACCGGCCGCAACGCAGCCAAGCCACGACCAATCGACGCCCAATACACCAGGAGCGCCGCGGTCGCAACGAGCAGCGGCACGCGGTTCACCGACGCCAGGACCGGATCCGCGTCCGATTCGGGTCGAAACGCGAGTGCGATCAGGAGGAGCGTCGCCGCCAGCCCGGCATTGAACCGAAAAAACTTGGCGCCAGCGTCCTTCCCGACCAGCACCAGTGACGCAGCGATACCGATACCGAGGTGCGTCAGGAAGAGAAAAAGAACAGAAGCCACCGGGACGCTACCCGAGCCGCTTGTTCACCTCGTCCCAGTTGATCACGTTGAACCACGCAGCGATATAGTCGGGCCGACGATTCTGGTAGCTGAGGTAGTAGGCATGCTCCCAGACGTCGACGCCCAGGATGGGCCTCTTGCCTTCCATGACGGGCGTGTCTTGATTCGGAGTGCTGGTCACCTCGAGTGTCGTGCCGGCATCGACGATCCAGGCCCAGCCGCTGCCAAACCGAGTGGCGCCCGCGTTCGCGATTTGCTCCTTGCACGCGGACCACGACCCAAACGCAGAGTTTATGGCGGCGGCCACCGGGCCCGTCGGGTCGCCGCCGCCACCGGGACCCATCACCTGCCAAAACAGCGTGTGGTTGGCGTGTCCGCCCCCGTTGTTGCGGACGGCCCCGCGAATGCCCTCCGGCACCGATGCCAGGTCCGCGATGAGATCGTCGATGCTCTTCGCCGCAAGGTCGGGGTGCCCCTCCAGAGCGCCGTTGAGTTTTGCGACATAGGCCGCATGGTGCTTGTCATGATGGATCCGCATCGTTTGCTCGTCGATGTGCGGCTCCAACGCGTTGTAGTCATACGGCAGTGGGGGCAGCTCATGGGCCATGGGACAGATCTCCTTCTTAGGTCGACGTCCAGCGTCCAGTTGTCGGGCTTGTAAAACGTGTTCGCAGTATACCGAGTGGTCTCACGGTGCCGACGCGACGACGTTGTAGAACGTATCGCGTTCGACGGGCTCTCGCCCGGCCTCCCGTATCAGACCGCCAATCTCATCCGGCGTCATCGCCTCTGGGGTTTTGGCGCCCGCCATATGGTAGATACGTTCTTCCTGCACGGTACCGTCGAGGTCATCCACTCCAAACCAGAGCGCGGTCTGGGCAACATCGAGACCAGTCGCTATCCAAAACGCTTTCACGTGCGGCACGTTGTCAAGCATCAGGCGGGCCACGGCGTGGACGCGTAGCGAATCGGTAGCAGTCGGGGCGGGCAGCTTTCTCATCTGGTTGTTCTCCGGATGAAACGCCAGCGGAATAAACGCCTGAAAGCCACCGGTCTCGTCCTGTACTGCGCGCACTTGAATCATGTGATCGACCCGTTCGCGGGCCGTCTCGATGTGGCCAAAGAGCATCGTGACGTTTGACTTCATGCCAAGGCGGTGGGCGGTCTTGTGAATCTCGAGCCATCGCTCGGTGCCGCACTTGTCGTGACAGATCTTTTGACGCACCCGGTCCGAAAAGACCTCTGCCCCCCCGCCAGGCAGAGAATCCAGACCGGCGTCCATCAGCTCTCTGAGCACACCCTCGTCAGACTTGTTGTAGAGATCCGCAAAAAAAGCGATCTCAACGGCGGTGAAGCACTTGAGCTGAATGTTGGGTTTAATCTCTTTGAAGCCCCGCAGCAGCCGCAGGTAATAGTCGAACGGGAGGTCGGGGTGCAACCCATTGACAACATGTATCTCTGTGAGGGCCTGGTCCGCGCGCTCCCGCAGTTTGTTCCACGCCTGCTCGAGAGACATCGTATAGGCGCCCGTGTCTCCGGGCTGCAAGCGTGCAAACGAACAGAACAGACAGCTCGCAACACAGACATTCGTCGCTTCGAGCCGAATGTTGTGGTTGAAGAACGTATGGTGACCGTGCCGCTTTTCACGCTCACGGTTGGCCAGCCACCCTACGGCCAATAGGTCGGGACAAGCAAAAAGACGCTCACCGTCTTCGAGGGTAAGGCGTTCCTCTCGCTCGAGCTTCGCCGCAATCTCTTGCAGTCCGTGTACGGTGAGCCGATCCTGAATGGTCAACGCGTTTGGGTGAGGGGAAGCGCTCGACGGGTGAGTTCGACCCGACCGAGCATGCTCTGAACACAGCATTTTATTCGATCGCTATCCATGCAATCAACTGCGGGCGGGACTCACCACGGCCTTGGCGGACAGGTGTCTCTCCAAGGGAATCTCTCGATTCCGCTATACTTCCAGGCTCACAAGGACGCTTTCTGGTGAGGTTTGGGGAAGTGGGTGAAAATCCCACACGGTCCCGCCACTGTAAGCGGGGAGTGAAGCGGCCGCGGGTGCTTTGGCACCGTTCACTGCGTTTCGGCGTCTCGCGACAACGAACGTGGGAAGGCTTGACCGCCTCACCAAGACCCGCAAGTCAGGAGACCAGCTCGCCAGGCGTCCCTTCCCTGTTTCGCCGAGTGACCGGCGGAAGGTTCGGCGCGTGGTACGCCGAAGGAGGCTCATTGTCTGTCCGCGGTCCCCGGATCGTCCGGTCCAGATCGTGGCTCGCCCACCTCATTCTCGTGTGTGGCCGAACTGTCGGCCGAGGACCGTGCGTTGCTCCGCGTTGAGGGCGTCTGGTTCCGATACGAGAACGACGATGAGGTCCTCCGGGACGTCTCTCTGACAATACCTCGCGGCGGGTTGGTCGGTGTGATCGGCCCGAATGGCTCGGGCAAGTCGACACTGCTTCGGCTCCTTGGCGGACTGAGCACACCATCCCGCGGGTATCTCACCCTCGACGATGACGATCTGACATCGCTCTCCCGTCGCACCCTAGCGTGCCGGGTCGCGATGGTCCCCCAGGAAACGCAGCTCGCCTTCGAGTATTCGGTGTTGGAAATCGTCATGATGGGACGGTATCCACACCTTGGTGCCTTCTCGATAGAAGGACCAGACGACTATCGGATCGTGACCCGAGCTCTGGAATCGACCGGAACGGCCCATCTCTCCGCTCGCCTGTTCACAACCCTCAGTGGAGGCGAGAAACAACGCGTCGTCATCGCGAGCGCGCTGACGCAGCTCCACGGACCCCGTCACACTGGCACGCAGCTGCTGCTGCTCGACGAGCCGACCGCCTCCCTAGACTTGGGCTTTCAGCTCGAAATCACCGAGCTCGTGCGGACGCTCAATGCCCAGGGAATCACGGTGATCGTATCGACACACGATCTGAATCTGGCAAGCAGTCTGTGCCATGAGCTGGTGTTGCTCCGTGAGGGTCGGGTTCTCGCGGCCGGCGCGACGACAGATCTCTTGACGCGAAACAACGTGCGCGCGCTCTATGGAGTCGAGGCGCAAATGACGCGTAATGCGGCGACGGGACACACGCTGGTGGTGCCCATTGCCCGCACCCAACCAGGACAGGGTCTTTGAGCGTTCGACGCCGGTTTTTCGTGACCCAGGCCCTGTTCGGCGGCGGCACGCTCCTCGTCTGTTGCCTCGCGCCACTGATCGGGCCAACCACAATCAGCCTCACGCGGGTCTTTGACACCGCAATCCCTTTTGCCGAAAACGTCGACGCGCAGATCTTCTTCATTGCGCGTCTGCCTCGTATGTTGGCGGGCGCCTTGGTGGGAGCCACGCTGGCGTCGGCTGGAGTCGTGCTCCAAGCGTTACTCCGCAACCCGCTGGCCACGCCGTTTACGCTGGGCGTTTCGGCCGGGGCATCCCTCGGCGCGATGATCGTAATCATCTTCGGCGTGCGGCTGTCTTTTCTGGGCGTCCCCGCCACGCCCCTTGCCAGCTTCGCGGGGTCGCTAGTGGCGGTCGGCCTGGTCTACTCCCTGGCCCGCGCCCGAGGACGCGGATTGTCGACAAATGTGCTGCTGCTCGCCGGAGTCACCCTGAACTCCCTGTTCTCGGCAACCATTCTGTTTGTTCAGTATCTCGCCGACTTCTCGGAGAGCTTTCGTGCCATTCGGTGGGTGATGGGAAACCTCGACGTCAGCAGTTACGACCCCATCCTCTCCGCGCTGCCGATGGTGGGATTGGCTTTCGTTGCTTTCGCCACGCTGCCGCGCACGCTCAATCTGTTGGCGCTGGGCACGGACCACGCGGCGACGCGGGGTGTCAATGTGCTGGCGGCCCAGCGGCTGGCGTTTGTCAGCGCCTCACTTGCGACGGGAGCGGCGGTCTCGGTCGGTGGCCCCATCGGCTTTATCGGAATCATCGTGCCTCATATCGTGAGGTTGCTGGTCGGAGCCGACCATCGCGTCGTGCTACCGGCCTCGGCCATGCTAGGGGCAGCATTCTTGGTGACGTGCGACGTCGGCGCCCGGACGTTGATGTCACCCGTAGAGCTGCCGGTGGGAGTGATCACCGCCCTCTTGGGAGGACCGTTCTTCTTATGGCTACTCATTCGACATTCGTGAACACTGACTGGCTGGCGTCACACCGCAGTCCGGCGACCGCCAGCCGGCAGCGCGGTCGACGGTCGCCTTCGGCGACTGCGGCAGTAGCGCTGGTGGTCTGGAGCATTCTGCTGGGCTGGACGCATCCGACGCGCGGGGGCCAGTTAGCGCCCCCTCCCCAGCGGATCGTCACGGTCATTCCGGCGGTCACTGAAATCCTTTTCGCAGTCGGGGCGGATGCACAGATTGTGGGAATCGGGAGCTTTGACGAGCTTCCGGCCGGCGCGGCAGAAATCGCTCGGGTCGGGGGGCTGCTTGACCCAGACATGGAGCAAATTCTCGCGCTTCGACCCGATCTCGTTGTCTTGTACGAGAGTCAAACCGAACAGGCAGAACAACTGCAGCGAGCGGGTATCCCGCTAATGTCCTACTCGCACGCAGGACTCGCCGATATCGTCACGACGATTCGTAGCCTGGGTGAGCGCACCGGTCACCTCACCCAGGCGACCAGCGTCGCTACTCGGCTCACGCAGAGACTCGACGCGGTCCGCGCGCGGGTCAGAGGGCGACCACGACCGCGCACCCTCCTCGTCTTTTCACGAGAGCCGCTGAGTCTTCGCAACACCTACGCGAGCGGTGGTATCGGGTTTCTCCACGATATGTTGGATGTCGCCGGTGGCGACAACGTGTTTGCCGACATCGCCGACGAGCGGGTAGCGCAACTCAGTGCAGAAGCGATACTCACCGCGGCGCCCACAGTCATCCTCGAAATCCGCAACGATGGCGGGTTCGGTGTGGACATCGCCGAACAGGAACGCGCCGTGTGGCGAAGCTTGCCGGCCGTGCCAGCCGTGGTCCGCGATGAGATTCACTTTCTCGCTGGCAGTGAGTTTGTCGTACCGGGCCCCCGTGTCGTCGACGCCATTGAGCAGATCGCAAGACTGCTCCATCCAGACGCATTCTGAGCGCCTGGGCGCACGCGGGTGGCGGGTCTCACTTCTTCGGCGGCATGGAGTCGGCGGCGTAGCCAGGGCACCGCCGCTGAGGGAGGACAGGGTATCTTGGATACGCCGGATCGGTCACCGACCGTTCACACAACACAAACTTCGTGTTCGCGCCTTGAACAACGCGAGCGTATCCACAACTCGTGCACAGCCCCGCGTCCCTTGTCGGACTCACAAGGAGGGCGCGAGTGATCCCAAGGGGGCTCGAGGATCACCGGACACCATCGGGTGCTTCATGCGTCGTCGTCCTCTGGTTCGGCGTAGGGCCGAGCCACCTGTTTGACCACAATGGTGAGACCAAACAGGGTAATCAGCACCGACGCCGTCAGACCCATATACGCGCCGATGGCCATGGCCGGCGCGGAAACGTCGGCCGCCGGAGTCCCCGAGACGATCGCTCGAGCTTGGGTTCGCGCCCAGAGCTGCTCGGCAGCCGACCGCTCTAAGAACTGCTCGCCCAGCATCAAGATGGAAAACGCGGCTAACCCGACCAGGAGCAATGGGTGACGAGAATTACGCCGCGTCACGATACTGGCGGTAGCCAACACACACGCCAACCCGCCGAGGCCAAGCACCCAGAATCCGGCGACACTCGGGATACCGCCCAGGGCCTCCTCGCCCGCAGTCGTCGTCAGCGTCGTCCATGGCAGAAAGGCACTCGCCGTGAGGGCCAGCCCGCAGACGAGCGGAAGATAGTAGGCGCGCATCCCATCGGACGCGACCCGGCGCGCGCCATCGGCTAGAAGCACGCCAAGGAGTCTATCGCACAGCGTCCTCACTCAATGGACGGAGGCGGGTCCATCGAGCTTCGACTGGGAATGGACCGGCGTCGGACTGGGATTCGACCCGGTAGCGGCGGCAGGGCCCGCGGGTCGAGATTCTCGAGCCGTTCAAGAATGTCCGACGCCCAGCTAAATATGTCACGTCCGGCTACGATACGACGCATCGCGCGCATCCGATGACGGCGCTCGTCTTCGGGCATGTCGATCGCCCGCTCCAACGCATCAGTAAATCCTTCGACATCGTAGGGGTTGATCACGACGGCATCGTGGAGCTCCTGTGCCGCGCCGGCCATTTCGCTGAGCACGAGCACGCCGTCAAGATCATCACGGGCGGCGACGAACTCTTTCGCAACCAGGTTCATCCCGTCATGGAGAGAACTCACGATACAGAAGTTCGCAAGACGAAAAAGCGCCACGAGCCGACGCTGCTTGAGAGCGGACTTGCGATACCGTATGGGCCCACCCGCAGCGCCGTGTCGACGGTTTATCGAGTCGACAACCTGGTCGATCTCTTCCTCAAAGGCGATATAGCTATCGATCGACGACCGCGACGGCACGCCAATTTGGACAAAGGTCAATTTGCCGACCAGATCGGGTCGACGGGTCAATAGTCGATCCAGCGCCTCGAGCCGCTCGGGAATGCCCTTGGTATAGTCCAGCCGGTCGACACCGACGCCGACGATCGGTGTGTCGATTCTGAACTCTGAGCGCAAGCGTCTCATGTCCACGTGCAATGCGGCGTCGCGGGTCACGGTCTGGATGCGGTCGTAGTCGACCCCGATCGGCGCAGCTTTGACCGCGGTCAGGTGCCGCTCATGCCGGACTGTGTTGCGAGTGACATCGGCACCAAGGTCGTCGCGGGCAGCAGCGATGAAATTGCGCCGGTCCCGGTCCAACTGAAACGCCAGCAGATCGTTGGCGAGAAGCCCCGCGAGGATCTCGCGACGCCACGGGCAGATCCGCAGCCGGTCCGGATTCGGCCACGGGATATGCCAAAAAAACGCCGTTTTCACCTCGGGTCGTCGCCGACGAACCTCGGATGCCACGAGCGCAAGGTGGTAGTCCTGGATAAACACCGGCGCGTCCAGCGCGGGCAGCTCTTCCTCGATCGCCGCCGCAAAACGCTCATTGACCAGGCGATAGGCTTTCCAGTCGTCCCTGCGAAATATGGGCCGCACGTGGGCCTCGTGACACAACGGCCACAGCCCTTCATTGGCGAAACCTTCGTAGTAGCGCTCGGCCTCTTCGTCGGTCAGCCAAATGCGGCGAAGCGCATATGTTGGGTCGTCGGGCGGAACCGACACTCGATCGTAGGAATCGACGACCGCCCGGTCGGCATCTCCGGAACCATGCGCAATCCACACGCCACCGCGGTCGTGCATCAACGCATCGAGCGCCACGGCGACACCACCGGTCGTCGGCGACCACTCGATGCGTCCGTCCGAACGTCGCGCGTGCTGATACGGCTCACGGTTTGACACGACGACGAGCGGACCGCCGTGGTGTCTCTGGACGGGCGCCAGACCGACGGCTCGCGAATCGCTCGCCATAGTCGTCAAGATTGAAGAGGCGAAGCGGTTCGAGGTCGGCGCACCCACAGTCGGTAGTGAACGTCGTCCGCGGCACCGAGACCGGTGACACGTCCGGCCGACAAAGCGAGCCAAGGGAAAATAGTGGGCATAGGTGACCGAGGAGTAACGCTGTCGGCCGGGGTGCAGCGGCGGTCGAATGCCGCGCGACGCTCACCACGGGCTGTCGGGCGCTAAACGTTGAAAGACAGCCCGCAACCGCATTCGCTACTTGCGTTGGGATTCCGGAAAATCAACGACTGCCCGAGCATGTTCGGATCACAATCCAGCACTGTTCCGTCGAGAAATTTGAAGCTCTTCGGGTCGACAAAAATTCGAGTTCCCTGGGAGCTTTCAAACACTTCGTCATCCGGTTTCGGAGCGTCTTCCCACCGAAACACATAGCTCATGCCGTTGCAGCCACCGGCTTTGACGCCGACGCGAAGCCCACCGTCAGCTACACCCTCTGCGATCATCGCGTCGCGGATCCGTTTCGCCGCAGGCTGGGTGACTTCGATCATGCCTCAGTGTATCCGATCAACAACCTGCCACGGGTTGAGAGCCGGGTCTCGACCCGTCCCCTGGCGCGCCAAAATGGGACAGTGACTCTTCAATGTCTGCCTGGTGACATCTCTCGGAGCCGGGTCACCAGACTGCTCACCTTCTCGACCACGACGTCCACCTCGGATGGTGTATTCCATCGCCCGAGACCAAGGCGAAGCGATGCCCGCGCCAGCTCATTGGACAGTCCCATCGCGATGAGCACATGCGACGGCTCAGGACTCACCGAGGTACACGCCGCGCCAGAGGAGACGGCGACGTTGTCCAGGCCCAGGAGCAGAGTTTCGCCCTCGACGCCGTGAAAACCGATATTGAGATTGTGTGGCAGCCAGTGCTCCATCGTCCCGTTCACCTGAAGATCGGACAAGCGGTCGGAAAGACCCGCGTGCAACCGATCTCGGAGTGCGCCAAGACGAGTGGCGTCGGCCGCACGCTCCTCAACAGAGAGTACTGCGGCTCGACCAAACCCCACGATCGCCGGCACGTTGAGCGTCCCCGACCGGAGACCACGCTCGTGTCCACCGCCCTCGACTAGCGGTTGGAGATCGATACGCGGTCGCCGGCGCCGAACATACAACGCCCCGATGCCCTTTGGGCCTGTAGATCTTGTGCGCGCTCAGAGATACCAGGTCGACCCCGAGCGCGCGCGCCGAGAACGGAACCTTTCCCACGGCCTGCGTCGCATCCGTGTGGAACAGCACGCCGTGCTCGCGGGCCAGGCCGACAAGCTGGGAGATCGGCTGCACGACACCGGTCTCGTTGTTGGCGATCATGACACTGAGGAGCACGGTCTCCTCAACGAGCGCCGCCGCGATGTCATCCACCGCGACCCGTCCGTCCGACCGAGGTGACACATAGTCCACCGCGATACCGGAACGTTCGAGACGACCACAGGGGTCGAGGATGGCGTGGTGTTCGGTGCTGACGGTCACCACATGTCGTCGTGTGATGATCCATGTAGATGAGGAGATCCACCCACCGGTAGACTCCAACGCTACTGTCTGTGGTCTGTCACGGCCCGCGGCTGGCCGGGAGAACGCTTACGAGCCGGTCACTGTCTCGGCGGGAATGGTACCGACCTGATGGCGATTCAAGGAGACAGGGGAAGAGCCTGGTGCGTCCTGCGCCAACTCTTGCAGCGTGAACGCATCGAGCGTCGCCGCGATGCGGTTCTTGAGCTGCCAGAGCGGGTCACGGATGTTGCACTTCGCGTATTGCTCGCAGCTCTCGTCCTCATCGGAGCAGGCCGTGACCAAGATGGGTCCGTCGATGGCCTGAATCACCTCACCGACAGAGATCTGATTGGCCGGGCGCGATAGCTGATAACCGCCATTGGTGCCATGGCGTGACACCAAAAGGTCACGTTTTGAGAGACGCTGCAGGACTTTAGCCATGAGTTCCAGCGGAACGTCATATCGCCCGGCGATCTCACGGGCGCTACACGACGCATCGGGTGCGCACGACGCCAGATCCGTGAGCGCGATCAAGGCGTAGTCGGCTTTTTTTGACAGTCGCAACATCGCTCCCCCAACTATACCGCGACCCGACGGCGGCTGTTACAGTCCACTTCGTGGTCTGTCCCGCAAGTGACTTGCCGCTTGGCAGCGCGAACCATCCGCTTGCCAGTGTTGCGCCTCGCTCATCTATACCCAACAAACTCCGTCGTCACGCCTGGCCGGCGCGGCGTCGCGGCCCAGACCGATACTGAACGTTTCTCTGCGACAGTCCACTAGTATTTCGGCAACGAGGGGTCGATTTTGTCGATCCAAGCCAGGATACCGCCCCGAAGATTCTTGGCGTTCGAAAAACCCGCCTCGTGTAACAGCTTGACTGCCTTGGCGCTGCGCACCCCCGACTTGCAATGGACGATCATCTCGCTCCGGCCTTCCAACTCAGCAAGCCGAGACGGCAAGGCGCTAAGGGGAATGAGGATGGACTCGGGAATGCGGCAGATTTGAAACTCGGCCGGCTCCCGCACGTCAAGCACAAAGACGCCATCCTTTTTGTCTAGCCGAGCCTTGAGCTCCTCGACAGTCGCGTCGGCGGTTGATTGACTCGCCTCTTCCTTGCTCGCCGCCGCGACGGGCGTGATCCCGCAGAACTGGTCGTAGTCAATCAACTCAGTGACGGTCGGGTTGTCGCCGCACACGGGACACTCGGGGTCCCGGCGAAGCTTGAGTTCCCTGAACTTCATCCGCAACGCGTCGTACAGCATGAACCGGTTGATAAGCGGCTCTCCGACCCCGATGATCAGTTTGACGGCCTCGGTCGCCTGAATGGTGCCGATCACACCGGGAAGAATTCCCAACACGCCGCCCTCCGCACAGCTGGGGACCAGACCTGGCGGGGGCGGTTCGGGGTAGAGGCAGCGATAACAGGGCCCGCCTTTGGTGGCAAAAACAGAAGCCTGGCCTTCAAACTGCGAAATGCTGCCGTAGACATTCGGGATCCCGAGGAGGACGCACGCGTCATTCACGAGATACCGGGTCGGGAAATTGTCGGTCCCGTCGACGACGATGTCATAGCCCTTCAAGACGTCGAATGCGTTGTCGGATGAGAGTGCAAGACTATGGGCCTCGACGGTGATCTCCGGGTTGATGGCCAGCATTCGGTCGCGTGCCGAATCGAGCTTTGGCCGCCCGACATCGGGCGTGCCGTGGATCACCTGTCGCTGAAGATTGCTGTAGTCGACCACGTCGAAGTCGACGAGGCCAATCCGCCCCACCCCTGCCGCCGCGAGATACATGGCGACCGGCGAACCTAGTCCACCGGCGCCGATGCACAGCACCCGCGCCGCCTTGAGCTTGAGCTGTCCATCCATACCCACGTCGGGCATGATGAGGTGCCGACTATATCGTTCGACCTCGAGGTTGCTCAGTGTCACGGCATTGGCTCCGCGGTCACGCCACCCGCTACCGACGGCACAATGCTGATGGTGTCGCCGTCGGCAACCGGCGTGTCCTCTTTCTGCAGATACCGAATGTCGTCGTCGTTCAGATACACATTCACGAAGTGTCGCAAACGTCCGTCTTCGTTATACAAATGCTTTCTTAGCTCGCCGTAGCGAGACGTCAAGTCACCCAAGATCTCGCCGACTGTGGCCCCGGTCGCCTCGACGACATCCTGCTTGTCGACGTAAACCCGCAGCGGGGTCGGTATCATTATGTTGTTGGCCATCTCATGCGATCCTCGGTTCCTCTCGCCGCAGCTCCCTGCGACCCTCCTACGTGATGCTGATTCGTTCCTCGTCAAACGAAGACCGGTCCTCCCGCAGACGCCAGGAAGTCATTGCCTGGGGCTCACCGTGTGCGACCGCGACGATCACGTACGCAAATACCGGCCACGCGTGATCTAGATCATACTGGGATGGCCGGGCTGGATGATCGGGATGAGAGTGGTAAAACCCCAGCAGCCGGTATCCGAGCTCGGTCGCTCGTCTCTCGGCCTCTCGATAATCTCCCGGCCTCACCAAAAACCGACGCCGCCGGCCTTCCTCTGTCTTGTTCGGCAGAGGGAAGACGTCGACGATCACGTCGTCGGTGCCCACCAGCGCCCCACAACACTCATGGGGATACGTCTCGCGCGCGTGGTCCCGAATCGCGGCGTCAACCTTGGAGTTTGAAACCAGCACTCGTTCATCGGTCATGGCGTAGCATCGGGCCGCGCGCGGAGAAAGCCATCAGCTTGGGGCCACATCACACTGACCGGTCGCTGGTGTTCGACGCTGTCACCCGGCGGCAACTCACTCCCACTCAAGATGCCGCTCGCACTGAGACCGGCCACTCAAAGCGAGACCAGCCACTCAATGAGTGAGGCGGCCCATGGTCGGTCGCGACGATGTTCGCGGGCCCCATCCGATGCGTGGTCCAGTCGACGACGTGCTGTCCTGGTCCGAAGCCATGATCGTAGCATTGTGTGTACCAGGGCGGATACGGCGCCCTCGCAGGACCCAACCCACCAGGTTCCTCGAACCGTTCGAGAGCGTTTCACGGCGGGTTCGATTGGGTACGCTTAGCGACACGCAACCTCAATTATGAACGTCTTAGAACTCGTCATCCTGGTGTGTGCGGTCGGTTTGGGGCTGGCGGCCGGCTGGGGCGGGCCCAAACCGAGCGAACCCATGCCGAACAGGGCGCTCGCTTGGCGTCGGAGGCAGCGGCCGCTCGCGCATCCCTGCACGCGGAACGTACCGCGGCGGTCGAACGGGAGGCCCGGCTCGAGCAGACCGACGAACGCCTACGGGCAACCTTCGCCGCGCTTTCGGCGGACGCCCTGCGGACGAACAACCAGTCATTTCTGGAGTTGGTGCGGTCGTCGCTGGCCCACTACCAGAAACAGGCCAGCACGGATCTCGAGCAGGCGCTCCGCACGCCCAACGTGCACGGCGGTTGGGGAAAGGTACAACTGCGACGAGTCGTCGAGATGGCGGGGATGGTCAATCACTGCCATTTTGTGGAAAAAAGGGCGGCAGAAAACGATGAGGGCCGGGTGATTCCCGACCTCATCGTCAAGCTCCCTGGGGGAGCGAAACATTGTGGTTGACACCAAAGTGCCCTACATCGCATATCGCGAGGCGGTCGAGGCCCGCGATGACAGCGTCCGCGAGCAAAAACTGCGGGACCACGCGCGCCAACTTCGCGTCCATATCACTCAGCTCAGCAGCAAGCGTTATTGGGGTCAGTTTCATCCGGCGCCAGAGTTCGTGTTTATGTTTCTGCCGGGCGAAGGATATTTCAGCGCCGCACTGCAACATGACCCAGGCTTGATCGAGTTCGGCGTCGACAAGCGAGTCATTCCGGCGAGTCCGCTGACGCTCATCGCCTCACTGCGAGCCGTGGCGTATGGATGGCAGCAGGAGACAGCCACCGAAAACGCACAGCGCGTCGGCGACCTCGGTCGTGAGCTCTACGACCGGATTCGAGTACTGGGCGGGCATTTCGACGAGCTGGCAAAGGGCCTGACCCGCGCCGTCAATGCCTACAACAGCAGCGTGGGCGCGATGGAATCACGGGTGCTCGTGACCGCGCGCCGGTTCAAGGAACTTGGCGTCGCCGCGAATGAGCCGATCCCTGAGCTGTCAGCCGTCGACCATACGCCCCGGGCACTCCAGGCTCCCGAGCACGCGGACCTCTTTGGCGACCTAATAGAGGACGAGCACCACGACGAACCATACGACGGTCAGCCAGCGGCCGACTCGACCAAGGACCGGCCGTGAACCTGGCGTTTGTCGGCTTTGGATCCGTCCCCCGGCGATTCCTGCGACTTCTCCAGACGCGGGCATCCACCTTCGCCACCATCGTGGACTTCTCGTGGCAAGTGGTCGGTATCGCGACGGCACGGCACGGCATGGCGGTTGACCCGCGCGGCATCGACGTGGGGCGGGCCTTCGAGATCGGGGAACGACACGGAAACTTTGGCGCACTTGATGCTACGAGCGCGCTGGATGCGATCGGGGCCGTTGATGCGATGAGTGACGCTGATGCCCCGCAGGCGGTGGATAGCCCCGATCGCCCGGATCGCATGGAGGCGCCAGGCACGACGGACGCGTTGGCTCGCGATGACGGGTCAGGCAGCCCCAGATTCGCCATCGCACCGGCGACAACGCGAGACTTCTTGAATGTAGTGACCCGTCTCTCCTCGGACCATCTCGTGGTCGTCGAAAACACACCGCTCGGATTGGACGGGGGGCAACCCGGTGTCGATCACGTCAGACACGCGCTGTCGGCCGGCGCGTCGGTCATCACCGCGAACAAAGGTCCCGCCGCGTTCGCCTTTTCGGAGCTCGACGATCTCGCACGGCGTAGGGGTGGCATATTCCTGGGCGAGGGCGCAGCGCTCGACGGACTCCCAGTGTTCAGCCTCATCAGAAACACGCTTCCGGGGATCCAGGTGCGGGGTTTTCGCGGCGTCGTGAACACGACGACCAATTATGCGCTGAGCCGGATGGAAACCGGTCAGCATCTCGACGACGCGGTGCGAGAAATGAAGGAAGCCGGGATTACCGAAGCCGACCCGTCGCACGACATCGACGGCTGGGACGCCGCCGCCAAAACCGCCGTGCTCGCGAATACTTTGATGAAAGGCGAGATCACGCCCCACGACGTGGCGCGAGAGAGCCTCCGGGCGCTTCAGGTCGATGACGTGCAGCAGGCCTATCAGAACGGCACGCGCATCAAGGTCATCGCCAGCGCCGAATGGAGAAACGGACGGCTCGTGGCGTCGGCGCGGCCGACCACGCTCCAACTCAGCGACCGCCTGGCAACCCTTGACGGCACCGCGAAGGGTCTCGAACTCGAGACTGACCTTCTCGGCCGGGTCTTGCTCAGCAAGGAAGCGTCCGGAGTCGAGCACACGGCCTACGCGCTATTCTGTGACTTCCTCGAAATCGCGCGACGGAGGAACTCCCTGTGACTTCGGAAATATTGCTCGACACTGGAGCGGGTTCTGGCGTCGTCGAGATTACTCGACAGTAGACCACGTAGAATTTAGAGGACATATGACCACCGATTCCGATGCACCCCTCAGCGGCCTGACCGTCCTTGACTTGACCCGTGTCCTCTCCGGTCCGTATTGCACGATGATGCTCGCGGACATGGGGGCCCGCGTGATCAAAATAGAACAACCTGGGAAGGGCGACGACACCCGCGGGTGGGGTCCCCCGTTCCAGAACGGCGAGAGCTCATACTTTATGAGCATCAACCGCAACAAAGAGAGCCTGACCCTCAATCTCAAGCACCCCGACGGGCAGCGTGTGCTCGAGGGACTCCTGGACAAGGCCGACGTGCTGGTCGAAAACTTCCGCCCCGGCGCGATGGACCGAATGGGCCTCGGCTACGCCGACGTATCGAAACGCTGGCCCTCGCTCGTCTACTGCTCGATCTCGGGGTTTGGTCAGACGGGTCCCCGCCGCAAGGAACCGGGCTACGACGCCGTAATGCAGGGCGAAGGCGGGTTGATGAGTATTACGGGCGATGCCGACGGACCAGCCTTTAGGCTCGGAGTGGCGATCGCTGACATCGCGACGGGCATGTTCTCCGCGTATGGCGTGGCAATGGCCCTTCTCGCTCGGCACCGTACGGGGCGGGGGCAGCTCGTCGATGTCGGCATGCTGGACACCGTTGCCGCGCTGCTCACCTACCAGGCCGGGATCTACTTTGCCACCGAGACAGCCCCCCAGCGAATGGGGAACCAACATCCCACGATCGTCCCCTACGAGACTCTCGAAGCCTCCGACGGCGAACTCGTGGTCGCGGTGGGCAATGACCAGCTGTGGCGCTCGTTTTGCGGCCTCATCGACGCCGGCGACCTCGTCAACGACCCCAAGTTCGCAACGAACCAGGAAAGGGTGGCACACCGTGAAGAACTCCGGCCCCTGCTCGTAGACCGGATGCGCCGGCACACGGTGGCCCACTGGCTGGAGGCGTTCAAGACGGCCGGAATTCCGTGCGGTGCGGTAAGGGATCTTGCCGATGTATTCTCGGATCCCCAGATTGTGGAACGCGCAATGGTGGTGGCCCTCGACCACCCGATCGCCGGAGCCATCCGGGCGCTGGGCGTGCCTATGAAACTGGGCGACACACCGGGTTCGGTCCGTACGCCGCCGCCGACTCTGGGTCAGCATACTCGAGCCATCCTCCAGGACGACCTCGCATACGAGTCGGAGAAAGTCGAGCGGCTCGTTCAGGAGGGCGTCGTCTAGTGCACCGTGGCAAGGACTCGCGATTCACCGAGCCCCCCGCCGGGCCCGCCGAACGAGGAGAGAAGAGGAAAATACCGGCGATGCGTAGCCGATGAACAGCGGTGATCAATCGGATTCACCGCCGGGCGAATACAGCAGAACGTTGTAAAGACGCTGCTGGTTACTCGAGGAAGGGAAGCAGCGCCGGCATAACCACCTCGAGTATCGCGTCCTCCGTCAGGCTCCCGATACCGGGGTCCTGACATACGACGCGTTCTTCGAGTGCAACGCGGCGTCCGCGCACCCGGTTGACGCGCAGTTCGACCACAGGAGGATGGCGGGCGGTATCGAGCGCCAACTCGACAAAGTTCTCGCTCCCACCCAGAGCTGTCAGCCGCACGGCCCCCGGCGGCGTATCCACCCGAAACAGCTGACCTTCGGCTTTGAGCGCGTTGGCGATCGTACGAAACAAGGGCGTGGCGATCTGTCGGATCACCCGCTCCCCCTCGCGGGTCGCCGACGCGACCCGAATCCTCCGCTTGGTCGCTGCCGCCTGCGCCTCCTCGATCGCTTCACGCACGAGTCGTCGAACATCACTTGTTTCAGCCATTCGTTGTCAATCATCGGCTCTGGACGGGGTCCCGACCTCATAGAGACGCACCAGCTCGACCAACTTGTACCCTCTCGTCTGATACGGAGGCACGATACGTTGGGTATGCAGGAACTGGATCATCCCCTCGTCCGCGTAGTCCGGTGACGCAATAGCGTCGTCGTCGGTAAGTACCGTGTCGAGCTCATCGAGCGTCATCGTCGGCTCTGACACCACCCGTCGCCGGGGAAAGATCCCCCATAGCCGAGTGTGTGCAACCCGATCCGCCGTCCGAAAACGAACAAAGACCTCATTGCTGATGAAGTTGTACTCGACGTCATTTCGGGTCGACGCCGCGTCCTCAACTCGTATGAAACCGACCACGTCACGGGATACGAGCCAGTCAATCAACGTGTGGGTGAATTCACCCTCACCGGACCATTGCTCGTAATCGACCTGAGTGGCGGGGAGTTGCTCGCTACCGGACAAAGGAATCAGGGCAAAGAATTAGGACGCAGAATACAGCCTCCAGACCTGCGTCACCAAGAAACACACCGTGGCACCCATCCCGACCGGCAAGAGCGCCGAAAGCGTCGTCCACTTCGCACTGCGTGTTTCCCGATAGATCGTATAGATCGTCGTCGAGCATGGGTTGTGTAAAAGGCTGAACAGCATCAGGTTCACGGCAGTCAACAACGTCCAACCGCCTCCTCGCAGCAGCTCACCCGTCGCGTCGGCACTGTCCAACTCGAACATCACGCCCGCCCCCGCCCCGCCGCCGGACGTGCCAGCGGTCAATACGGTCAGCATCAGAATGGTAGGAATCACGATCTCATTCGCGGGGATCGCGACCACATACGCGAGCAAAATCACGCCGTTCAATCCAATCACGAACCCAAGCGGATCCAGCGCCGACACCAGGTGCTCGGCAAGGCTCACCCCGCCGACGTGAACATTTGAGACGAGCCAGATGACCGCGCCGGCTGGCAGGGCAAAAACCACTGCCCGCCACAGCACAATCAGGGTCCGGTCGATCATCGACGTATACAACGTCTGGAGCACCCGAGGCGGACGATAGGGCGGAAGCTCCAGGCTAAAACTCGTCGCCTCGCCGCGCAGGACGGTGCGCGAGAGCAACCAGGAGGTCACGAACATGACCCCGATGCCAAGCACCGCGATGCCAACCACCGCTGCGGCCGACACGAGCCCGGCCAGATGTGCGGGCGCGACTGCTCCGATAAAGATCGAGGCAACCAGAATCTGGGTCGGCCACCGTCCGTTACACAACGAGAAGTTGTTGGTAATGATGGCGATAAGACGCTCTCGCGGGCTGTCAATGATGCGTGTTGCCACGACCCCCGCCGCGTTGCAGCCAAACCCCATGCACATGGTCAACGCCTGTTTCCCGTGAGCGCCCGCGACGCGAAAGAGCGAATCGAGGTTGAAGGCCACGCGCGGCAAGTAACCAAAGTCTTCCAGTAACGTAAACACCGGAAAAAAAATCGCCATCGGTGGCAACATCACGGCCACCACCCAGGCAGTCGCCAGATACAACCCGTCGAACAAGAACCCGGCCATCCACCAGGGCATCGATACGGCCGCGCCGAGACTGTGCAACCAGGGATGGACCGTATCGATTAAGAGCCCTGCCAGGAGTCCGGACGGGACATTGGCGCCCTCGATGGTCAGCCAAAACACGGCGGAGAGAATGGCCAGCATCAGCGGAAAACCGGACCATCGATTCGTGAGGACGCGGTCAAGCATCCGGTCCACATCGAAACCGGCCTTCTTGAGTCCCTTCATCTGGACCGCGTCGGTGATCTCGTGCGCCGCACCGTAGATACGCTCCGCCACCGTGTCGTGAAAATCTGAGGGCAGGTCCCACCGGAGGCGTCCGGCCGTATCCAGGACATGCTGCCGGTCTGTGACGGGCACGACGGTCCCAGCTCCCTCCGAATCCTCGTGCAGTTGCCCGAGTTCTCCCGAGTGCACGGCCTCGACGACCGCATCATCAGCATTGAGGAGACGGTGCGAGACCCAGCGACTGTTTGGCACGCCCGGAAAAACCTCATCGACCGCCGCGGCCACCGATGCCACGGCTGTCTCGACCGCCGGCGCATACTGCTGGACGCGATACGGGCTCGTCTCCCGCTCCCCGGTGGCCACCTGATGGGCAACGTCAAGCAAGAGGCCAATCCCCACCCGAGAGCGCGCCACGCCGGCCACAACTGGTACGCCGAGCCGTTGCTCAAGCTTTTTCGGATCGATCGCGATACCGTGCCGGCGAGCTTCATCGACCAGATTGAGATAGACCACCACCCGGTCGGTGATGTCGAGAATCTGGAGGGTCAGGTTGAGGTTGCGTTCGAGTCGGGTCGCATCGACCACGACAACGGTGACGTCAGGCCGGCCAAAGAGCACGAAGTCGCGCGCCACCTCCTCATCGGCGCTTCCCGCCTGCAAGGAATAAGTTCCGGGCAAGTCGACGACTTTGACCCGAGAACCCTCGTGGGCAAACGCACCCTCGGCGCGCACGATCGTCTTTCCTGGCCAGTTGCCAGTGTGCTGACGCAGACCGGTGAGCGCATTGAAGACGGTACTCTTGCCAACGTTGGGGTTACCCGCCAACGCAATCAA
>CAUZIB010000051.1:0-32512 GCA_963579735.1 Vicinamibacteria bacterium
GGGCGCGTTCGTCAAGCGAGTTTCGCAATTGCGCATACTGTCGGCAAATCTGGGCCGCGCTCTTCATGCCACAGAGCATGATCTCCATCGGCCGAAACAGTAAGTTATTTCGTGACGAATCCTAAGTCTCTTCTTTTAAACGTTTTTCCAATTCAGAGTTATCAGAGGCCGTCTGACCCGAAGTGGTGGCTGACAGCCACTCACCTTGGTTTTCGCCCCAGGGCTGCATTGACGAGGGCCGCAGCATCGGACTGCAACGCTGGAATCACATGGCTGTAAGTGTCGAGAGTTAAGGCAATGTTCGAGTGCCCCAGCATCTCCATCACCACAGGAGGGTGAACGCCCTCCGACAGCATCAGCGTGGCATTGGCATGTCGAAGGTCGTGCAGTCGTTGATGCCGGAGCCCTGCGGATTCAAGGCTTCGGTGGAAAGACCTGACGACCGTCGCGTGGTCCAGGGAGGTGCCCTTATATGTGGTGAAGACCATCCTGTTCTCGACCCAGCGGCTTCCAGCAGCTAATCGCTCTTCCAGTTGTCGTCGCCGACGCTCCCGGAGCGCCTCGACTGCCAGCAGGGGAATCGTTAGAGTGCGCCGACTGTTCGCGCTCTTTGGCTCAACGAGTTGCAGCCGACCATCCACGCGCTGGAGGGCCTTCTGGACCCGGAGCGTCGCCTTGTCGAGGTCGATGTGCTGCCATTCAAGACCAAGCAGCTCACCTCGGCGCATTCCTGTTGATATGGCCAACACGTAGAACGCCTCGAAGCGGTCTCCCCGGACGGCATCCAAGAAGACTCGAAGTTCGGCCTGAGTCAGCGACTCAATTTCGGCTCGTGGCACATGCGGCGGGTCCACAAGAGGGTTGCAAAACAGCGAACGAACAACGAAAAACAGCCAGCCAAGTGCCGCCGACAATCTCGGACGGACCCTACCTGCAAAACAGGCAGGAACAGCCAGCCAGCGGCGGAGCCAACCCTGCCTGGGCCAGTCGCGTAAAACAGGGCCGGAACAGGGCTCGGAACGGGAAGGGAGAACTCGCCAAACCACTTGTCCACATAAGTGCGCGTCCCCAAGGGGACACCCACTTATGTGGACGCCGAAAATCAAGGGAAAAGCGCGGGTTGCGGCCTGATTCTCTTCTCCAGAATCACCAAAGTCTGACAACAGAAGGAAACGACTCACCGCTGCGTCGATTCCCACCGCATCTTGAAGACGTGTCAGAGCGGATGCGGCGAGGGTAGTATCATCTACCTCTCACCTCAATAGGCTGGTCGGCCACAGATGCGACCGACTACTCGACGACTGACCGCTCGTCGAGATTCACCGTCTACCCAGGGTGGGGAAGGAGCCTATGAACCGCGACTACGACCAACAAAACCGCGTCAAAGCGTCCTTCGATACAGCGTATTCCGCACCAACCCCACACCGATATCTTCACAATATGACCGCCGTCGATTATCGGATGGCTGACTACATGAACCCCTTCCTCTCTGCCATCGTTGACGCTTCCGTGACCCCAGCAGAGCCGGTCCGGGTCTTGGACCTCGGGTGCTCCTATGGCGTGTCCGGGGCTTTGCTCAAGACGGATTGCTCGTATCAGGAGTTGGCGGAGTTCTTCCGACACGAGGCGAGTTCGGAATACTCGCCTTGCGTCGTCGAGTCTAAGCGTTGGCTGGAGTCACATGCAGCGCGAGAAGACGTAGAGGTCGTGGGGTTCGACAGTTCGGTGGAGGCTATCAGATTCGCTACGGCTTCTCGAATGATAGATGAGGGCATCGCACGCAACCTTGAAGAGAACGAGTCCGAACTGACGGAAGATGAAAGAAGCCTTATTCGACAGTGCGATGTGCTCCTGAGCACCGGCGTCATCGGGTATGTCACCGACAAGACCGTCAGTCCCATCTTGGACGAGTTTGGTCACGATGCCCGGGGCGCGTTAGGGCCGGTAGCCGTCATGTCGGTGCTTGAACTATTTGACCCGGAGCCCATCGCGGAGTCCTTTACCGAGCACGGCTACCGATTCGGTCAGCTTCCGGTTCGGTTGCCCCAACGGCGCTTCGTGGACGAGGAAGAGCGCGAGGGTGTGCTGGAGAGACTGCGAGACCGAGGTCAGCGAACTGGGACCCAGGAGTCGGAAAACAGGATGTTCGCCAGCCTTTGTGTTGCGGCCCAGCCGGAGTCGTTTGATGTCTTCGCCCAGCAGATGACCGAAGTCAGTGAGACGCTACCACCAGAAATCCGGAAGTAGGTTGCCAGGAGCCGACTATCTTCTCAGAGAGTGCACTCAGTGGCTCTCTGGTTGAGTAGTGGGTGTTCACGGGCTGGCTCCGCAACGGGACACTCGCTTTTGTGGACGCTGGAAATTAGGAGAAAAGCGCGGGTTTCGGCGTAGGCCTTCAATCCCCTGTAACACTTTCTCCGTTCGCCAGTAGTGTCTAACGGTCAGTGGAGGTAGGCCGAGCCAACCACATGATGCGGCTTGCATCCTAACCTGACGGTCAGCGTGACAGCCAGTCTGACAGCCAAGCGTGTGGATATGGCTGGTCGGATGACGTTTAGCTGGACACGGACAGTTCCGTTTTTCAATGGAAAACCACGGGACGGCAGTCTACGGACGGGTCACGCTGGAACTGAAAATCATGGTGTCGGCAGTTCGATTCTGTCCCCCGGCACCACTCTCTTTCCCCAGTAATTATGGGCGTCTTTCGCACAATGCGCCGCTGAGCCTTTCGGCCCAGAAAGTCGTCAGGTAGACGAATGACAGACAATCGCGCGGCCGTGGTGCGATTGACACCTGCTCGCCGCGTCATCTTCTTCCCCACAACTTCGACGCAATCAGTCGACGATGCCATCGCATCAACGTGTCCGGCGTAACAAGCGTAGCCACGGCGTCGAGCGCCCGACGCCCTTGGCCTTCGCCGCGAGGCGGCAGCGTTGATCGTCCGTCAGCCGGAGCTTCCGGCCACCCACCTGCTCTTTCAGGACCCGGTTCTCCTCGACCAAGTAGGCGATCACCTCCTGCTGATGCCGATGCACCCAGCGGGACACCGTCAGTAGGAGCAGCTGGAGTGGGAGCGTGGCGGCCGTCATTCCGCCATTCTAGGCGCCTTCAAGTCGCACAGTGGCGGGGGGTTACAGATCGATCCAGTTTTCGTACAGGACGGGGATCGCCACAGCGTACCGGGTCACAGTCCGTGGTACGTCACCAGCTCCAGCGCCTTCGACGATAACGACCTACTGTCCCCGGTAGTCGTCGTCACTGACCGGTTCGAACCAGTCTGCTCCCGACGCTCCGCCCATAAAGGTCAGCTGCACCACGTGCTCGTCCGCAGCTGCACCGTGCCAGTGAACCACGTTGGGCGCGGTGTAGTTTGGCGGACCGCCTGGGAGCAGCTCGATGATCTCTTTCCCCCGCACCTGCGTGCGACCCTGGCCTTCTTCGGCGGCGATGATCTGCCAACCGGCATGGCTATGCCAATTCGACCGAGCCCCCGCCTCAAAACGGAGGCGTAGAGCCCGCATGTCGGCTGAGTCCGGTCGGGTCGGGTCTCCACCGACGAAACGGCTTTGTGCGGCCGTGATCTGAGATTGCTCACCGATAAGCATCGCCACCACCGCCATTGTCGTGATGGCCAGAAGCACGCTCACCCGGGATCGACTCTGTTTCTGCATGATGCTCCCCTTTTTTGGAGGTTTCCGTGTTGCCCGCCGTTTGGCACCATTGTACCGTGCATCATCATTGATCCGGCGGGCTCCAAGAGAGATGACGAACATGAGTACATGGATGACAGCGGAGTCTCGCTGGCTTCGGCCCGCAACTCAAGCGGGTCTACCCGGACAGCACACTAGCTCACGACTTCGACGATCTCGATCCGGACGCCTTCGGGGCTGACGACGAACGCAATTTTCAGCTCCTGCCCGGCGGCGTTCGTGATCTCGCGTGGCCCCGAGTCGAGCGTGATCCCCTTGCTTTCCAGCATCGAAATAAAGGCGTCGAGGTCATCGACCTGCCAGCCCAGATGATCGAACGCGCGTCCTGCGGTCGGTGCTAGCGCCCCGTCACGTTGCTGGCCGACCAGCAGCCAGAGACCATCGTTGTAGCGCAGTCCGGTGATTCGCCCCTTCAGCTCGTCGCGCACACCGCCGAACAGATCCGCGTACCAGGCGAGGGTCGCGGTGGGATCGTCTGCCCTCAGGTGGATGTGATGGAAGCCCAACCACTCGTGATCCTCGACCACTTCGATCTTGGTGCCCCATGGGTCCTCGACGAACGCCAGCTTGAATAGGCCGTCAACGTCCCGGACGTCCTCGAGAATCGTGACGCCCGCCTCCTTCCATCTGGTCATCTTGGCCCCAAGGTCGCGAAACGAAAAGCCGAGGTGGTCCATCCCGCTCCCCACGCTCGGGCCGGTTGGTGTGGCTCCGTCGGAATAGAACAGGATCTGAATGTTGTCGATCTGGCAGGCGCCGGCGCGGCCATAGTCCTTGCAGTCCATGTGGTCCATATACCACTGGGCGGCGGCGAGAGCATCGGGCGAGCGGAGATGCACGTGATGGTACTCCTCCGCCTTGGTCGTCGAGGGGAACCCAGCCAGCGCGGCAGTCAGCAACGCAAACGCGAATCTCTTTCCTGTCATGGTGCTCCTTCTCTTAGGTCATCGCTCCGCGCTGTAGAACCAACCGACTGGGCTCGGCGCGAACCATTGCCGAAGCCCAGGCGCGCGCCCGAGTGGCCAAAGACGACTCGGTATCGTGATCGGCGTCGCGCCCTTAACCGCACGCGTCGAACCTGCCCGGCGGAACCGCCTACGACAGCTGCTGTCGGGCGGGATGCACCGCCAGAGTATAGGCCCACTCGCCGGCATTGAGGCCGGCGAAGTCCTTGGAGCCACGGGATAAGGTCAGCGCGGATGCTCGGGATATCCATTCGATTGACACCGTCGATGATCTTGGCGAACGCCTGGGTGGCACTCTGGAGGCCCGATGCGGGCACGAGCTCAGCTTTGTCCATCGTGGTGTGATAGTACTCTCTGGTCGATGATGTGGAGTGTCGGCGCCACACGCCGGACCGCGCGCCCTGGGTGACGACCGAGGGATAATTGGTCCCTATCGCTCCGTGGCGGCGGCGGCGGTCTGTTTCCCGTCCATCGCGCCGCACCAACGCCGGCTCGCGCGACAAGCTGTGGACTGTGTCGGAGAGGAATTACACGGACTGAGGTTTCAAACGCCAAGTCCCCTCATGCGCGCATCGCACCCGGTTGAACATCCCGCACGGCTTTTGGACTTTCTCCTGGCGTCTCGTCCGGATGTGACCCGAACGCGGATGCGGCAGTGGCTCAAGCACGGGTCGGTTCTCGTCAACGGACAGGCGGTCACCGGCGCGAATCACCGTGTGCACACCGGCGACACTGTATCGATTCAGAAAAAAGGAGAAGGGACCTCGGACCGCTCGTTGCCGCTTGGATTAAGAATCGTATTTGAGGACGCCTCGATTGTCGTCATCGACAAGCCTGTGCATCTGCTGAGCGTTGCCAGCCAGAAGGAACGAGAGAAGACGGCGTTTGTCATTCTCACCGACTACGTGCGTCGAGGCACTCCGCGACGCGCGGGACGGGTATGGATCGTGCACCGGCTGGACCGGGATACGTCCGGACTGATGGTGTTCGCAAAGACACGTGCAGAAAAATTGACGCTGCAAGCCTCGTGGAACAGTGTGGACAAACGGTATCTCGCGGTCGTGGAAGGACGCCCGCCTACGGAACGGGGAGTGCTACGGTCCCATCTTGACGAACGCAATCCCCACAAGGTCCGAAGTGCCCCGCCCGGCGAGCGGACCCGCCCGGCGGTCACGGCGTATCGAACCGTGGCACGTAGCGCTACTTGCACAGTGCTCGAGCTATCGCCAGAAACCGGTCGACGCAACCAGCTTCGTGTACAGCTGGCTGATGCGAACTGCCCGATCGTCGGCGACCAGAAATACGGAGCGACGACCGACCCCGCACAGCGGCTGGGACTGCACGCCACGAGCCTCCAGTTCACCCACCCGACGACGGGAGAACGTCTGAGTTTTGAGTCGCCGCTCCCGCCGGCTTTGTCGCAGCTGCTCTGACCCGCGCCGGCGGACAACGGGTCACAGATGTGCTGTTTTCTCTACGAGCGACTCACGCGTGGCGCCAAGCCCAGCGGCTCGACCCGTTGCCCACGCCCACGCGAAGTTGTGACCTCCGATGGGACCAAAGGCGTCGAGCAGTTCGCCGCAGAGAAACAGTCCAGGGTGGCGGCGGCTCTCTAGCGTCTGGCGATTCACGTCGTCGAGTGCCACCCCTCCCCCGGTCACTTCTGCTTTCGCGTATCCCTCATCCCCCGTCCAGGGCAATACGAATGCGGTCAATGCGTCTACGAGTGCAATGCGTTCGCCGCGCCGGAGCTCCGCGGTGCGCCTATCGGCGGGGAGACCGGCGCCAACGACGAGGTGCTGCGCGAGACGCCGCGGCAGGTGGCGCGCCACGGCGCTGACCACCAGGCCCGAAGCTCCTGCGAGCTCGCGTTGCCACTCGTCGGCGTCCTGTTCCGACCAGGAGACGCGCAACACGCCGGGGTCTTCCGACGGACCACCGCTCAAACGGCTGCGTACAGCAATATGTGACGCGTCGAGCACCGACGGTCCGCTGTAGCCCCGATGGGTGAAGAGAAAGCCCCCGGCCGAGGTCGTCGACCGACCTCGCCACTTGGCCCGCAGCCTGACCTTGAGGGCCAGCCCCGCAAGCGAGGCGTGCGGCGCTGCAGTCGCGGTCAGCGGCGTGAGCGCCGGATAGGTATCGCGCACCAGGTGTCCCAGGTCTTCTACGACCTGGAGTCCAGTCCCATCGCTCCCTGTCGTGGGAACCGAGAGACCACCGGTCGCAAGCACGACGGCCCGCGCGATGATAGCGCCACCACTGGTAGCCACATGCCAACCGTCCCGCGTCGGGGTCAGTCCGGTCAGGGAGGTGTTGTATCGAAACTGCGCGCCCCGCTTCCGCGCCAGGCTGACGAGGCCATCACGCACGTCCCGGGCGCGGTTCGAGACGGGAAACAGCTTACCGGTCTCACTTTCGAGTTTGAGAGGAATACCCACGTCGCGTTCAAAGAACGAACGCTGCGCGGTCAACGGCCACGCTCGGAGCATCCCACGGAGCAAGTGAGTCGACGAATCCGTCACAAATCGTTCGGGCTCGAGGGTGCATGGCAAGATGTTGCATCGACCGCCGCCACTGATCAGAATCTTCCGACCGCCATCAGTTGTCCGCTCTATGACCACAACCGAGTCACGCTGTGCAGCACATGCCGCCGCCACGAGGCCCGCGGCCCCGGCCCCGACGATCACGACCGGCAACATGGAATAGACCGGAGCGGCCGCCTCGGCGTAAGCACTCGTGGACCGTCGCGGAGAAACCTGAGGTATTGGTCCGGGCCGCGACGCCGCGCCAGCCAGGCGCGATGCAGGAGCCTCTTGGGGAGATGCGGGCAAAGAGCAACGCCGCGGACGCGGTGTCCCGACCGGAGCATGGTCAACGTTTCTCTGCCACCGTTCACTCGTCGTCAGTCTGGCAACGCGAAGACGTACAGCCCATTGCCGGTCGTCGGCTGGTGGATCTCTGGGGCCAGGACGGCGGTTGCCGCTCGAAAGACGCCAAGACCGGTCGTGACAGCGACGTATTGCGTCCCGCCCGCCCGATACGTGATCGGAAAGCCGTGTGCCGCCATTCCCAAACGCGTACGCCAGAGTTCCTCACCCGTCGCCGCGTCAAACGCCTTGAAGTGGCGGTCGAGGTCGCCGACAAAGACCAGGCCGCCGGCGGTGGTCGTTGCCGCAGTAAGAAATGGCGCCCGTTGCTCGTGACTCCACGTTTCGGTCAGGGTTCGTGCGTCGTAGGCGGCCAGCTTGCCGAGCCGTCCGTTCGTTCCCGGCATTTCCCGAGAACCGCCGATGCCACCAACACCGCCGCCGCCCAGGTCAAAATCGAAATCGCGACCCCTCATGGAACCACACGCCTGCAGCAGCGGCAGGATGAGGACACCCGTCGGCGGATAGTAGGACGACGACTGCATGACATGGTGATGACCTCCGACCAGAACAGCGTGTCACCGGAACAGCTGTCAATTGTAGCGTCGAGCGCCAAACGCGCCCAATTACTCCATTGGCACGAGATCGTCGGACAGGCATTCAGGCGGGAGGCCGCACCTGGCCACGATTTGCGACCATGTCACGAAGCCGAGCAGATGGCGGTCCAACTCGGTCCGCTGTTTGGCATCCAGATGCGGGTAGCTGTCGTCACGCGAACTCGCCGCGCTGGTCAACGCCGTCTTGCCGTCGGGTTCCCGCTCGACGGCAAGAATCACCGCGAACGCCCTGCCGCTCGCGAGCTCCTTCGCGGCTTCGACGTTGCGCCAGAGCTGGGTGCGGTCTGGAAACCACAACGTGGACGGGGGCGGACCCTCAGGGTGCGAGCCCTCAACAAACAGCACACAGCGGTTGGTCACGACGCAACAATCGACACGGGCGAACCCTTCGAACGCCCACCACTTGTTGCGGCCGCGTTGCGCCAGTCGCTTCCCGAGCTGGCGCCTGGCTTCTTCCTGTGCTTCCGTGACGAGATGCGTGTCCCCGGAGAACAACTTGCGACGCCAACGCTGCGTCCGGTCGCTCTTCCCGCCAAAATTGACGGGATCCCTGACCTGCATTCTCTGGGGATTCTCGAGCAGCCAGCGGAGAAACGCCGTCGGGGGTGGGACCACGCGTTCGTAGACCGTGCCCAAGCGGTCTGTGCGATTGGTAGTCGTCTCTACGTCAAGTAACTCGCCGAAATCCGCGGGCTTCGAGAGAGCGACTCCGGGGCGCGTGGAGGCCGCCATGCCCCACAGCTCACTCAACCAGACATCTCCACCCGACCGCTGGTCGAGCAGTGCATCAAAAATCGGTTGCACCCGGGTCAACGAGTCGTTGCGATCGCCCACGTGTCTCTCGGATCAGATTGCGTCCCGGGAATGATTGAGCCAGGCGAGCACCGTGGCCTCGCACTCGAATCTGGCCAGCCAACTACGCGGGCATCTCCCCCGTCGCGTGCCAGTGTGCGCACTCGGGTGTGAGATTCGTGTTCTCTATCTTGTCGTATTTTTCGAGTTCCTCGGACGTGAGTATGTCGCGCCAGCGGCCATTCGTCCCCTTGTACACAAACGTCTTGAGCCCAACCCAGGGCCGCCCGCTCGCTTGCAACACTGAATCACCGACGCAGAGATGCTGCCTCTGCAGCGGGCATTGACATATTCGAGGCGTCAGACCGATGTGGATATCCGGGTCCGAGCGAGGCAGAGGCGACGTGCCAGAAGCCGGCGGCGCTCGCGTTGTCGTGAATCGTAGTTCGTTCTGGCGACCCACGATTCACGACCTTTGAAACAGCGCAAGTCTTCTAGTTGTCCGTCGGCATCGCGGTCGGCCAGCGAGTGTCGATCGGCATCGAGGGATCTGCCGTAATTTTCAGATCGGCGCAGTGGTGATAGACGTAGCCGCCCGGTGTGTTGTAGCGATGATCGGCCATGAACTGGATCACCTGCAGGGTGCAGTTTTCGCAGTTGATGTTCGGGATCTCGATGTCGGTCTCCCATGGTGCCATCGGAGTCTCTGGCCGAGACGACGCGGGCTCGCCTGCTGCTGGATAGTGTCTGAACAGGCCGTCCGCAAGGACCGGAATCTGCGGCGGGCTCTGAATCTCCCCCCATACCGAATACAGTCCCCTCTCCGTGTATTTCTCAACCGCCGTCGGATCCGCCGGTAGTTCGTTCCGCGAGTTCACCGCGAGCGCAATGCGATAGTGACCGGAGTGAAAAATCGTTTCCTGGATCTTGATATGCAGGTCAGAACCGCCCGCGACCTCGGTCACCGCGCCTGACAGAATGTCATCGTTCTCACCGGTCGGGTTCCCGCCGCAGGGTCCGACCTTTTGGGGGTCGCCGAGATCGTTCGCGTTGATCCACGACGCGGGCGCCTCCAGAATGAAGTGAGCTTCAGTGTCGGCCGGCAGCATCGGGAGTGTGATCGCCACTGCGAACAGGAAATGCAGGAACTGCTTCATGGGTTGTCCTCCTAGTTGATACATAAGCACGCGAGTGGAATCTTAGCCGTACTCGCGGGAGTTTGATCTGACAATCACGCTGATTCTGACTATCGCCCAGCTCGGGCTGCGGGGCGACGTAGCCGGCACCTCCTCCATCGCAACACGCGGGCGTCATGAAACTCACCGCCTCCGACGTGCCGAACGGCTGCGTTCGAAGCTCCCTACGGAAGATGGCCGTCTCGGCCACGAAAATGACGACGGCCCCAAAAAAAGGGAGGCGCCCGACTCGGCCACAAGACCGGGCGCCCTCCGGGTCACAGCGATGACACGCGATGCCTAGTCGACAGAGTATTTGGTGAAGGCACCACCTGCCGACGACAACGAGTTTGGACCCTCGGCCGCGTACACATTGCCGTCCGCGTCGACTGCGACACCTTCTCCGGCCGTACCCTGATAGACGCGGTCGTCGCGTTCAAAGGGCTGGATGAATGCAGTAATCCGATCCTCATCGACGTGCCCGATACGCACACCGTTTCTCCAGCCGACATGGTTGGTTGGGCCAGACTCTGAGTCAATGGCGTAGACCATATCGTCGGGCGTGATGAAGATCCCGCTGATCCGACCATACATGTAGCGAGACTCGAGATAGTTTCCGTCCTGGTCGAAGATCTCGATTCGATGGTTGCCACGGTCCGCAACCCAGAGACGGCCCTGCGAATCAAATTCCATGGCATGGGGGGTTCGAAACTCTCCGTGTTGCACGCCGATCCGTCCCCACTCCATCAGGCGCGTGCCGTCGGGCGAGAACTTGATGATTCTGGCCGTTGAGCCCTCGGCGCGTCCTTCTTCCATGGCCGCGTTGCTCGTCATACCTTGACCGTTGTGCCCATCCGACACATAGATGCTGCCGTCCGGCCCAACAATGACGTCATTCGGCTGATTGAACTGGTTGGGTCCGCTGCCCGCTGATCCAGCCGTGCCAAGACTCATCAGGAGTTCACCGTCCGGACTGAAGTGGTGCACCTGGTGTCCTTTTGTGCCCGCAGCGTTCCCTGCGAAGTCGGTAACCCATACGCTGCCGTCGGCGGCCGCATGAATCCCGTGTGGCGTTTGCATGATGCCGCCCCCAAAATTCGCGAGGACCTCGCCGGTGTTGCGGTCGAACTTAAAGATGGGATCGACTGGGTTGCTGTCACAGTTGACGGGCACTCCGCCGCCAAAACTGCTCGCGCCGCAGCGCTCATAGGCCCAGATGTGCCCATCGGTCGGATCGATGTCGATCCCAGCCGTCGAACCCCACTCTCTCCCGTCGGGCAGGTCACCCCAATTGGGCGTCACGGTTGGGGCCGGGTTTGGCAGGCCTTCCCCGGAAATAGGGTTTCCGCCAGCGCCAGATTGCGCGGCGGAATCGCCGGTCAGGAGGAGAGGGACGACGACGAGTAGTGTTGCCAAAATGACTCTTGACGATGACATGGCGCTCCTTACTTTCTTCCGTTTTCTTCGTAGGTAGACCGGAAGAATACCCCATCAATGGGTCTGGCGTACTGGGGGCTGGTCGCCCAGGTCAGCTCGGTCGATCACGACGACCACTTCGGACCGGCGACTGACGCCGCTACCTGCCTGCGTCCGTCAGCATGGATCGAAATCTCGACGCTGAATTCGCCACCAGCTCCACCCATCCTTCAGCATCAAAGCAGCTCCCACACTGCGAATCGACAGGAATGTCAGGATTCAGTGCGCGCGGCTGCTCTCCCACGTGATTGTGCAAGAAGAGGTCGGGAGGGTCGAGTGCCTTGAGCACGCGCAGGGTGCGCTCGGTGTCTTCTACGACGGTCGGGTGTCGCGGATTGTCGACGAGGGGGACGCCGGCGTTTGGGATCTCGCCACCGCGGAAGGCCACCGCATACGTCTGTCCCTCCTCCTCCACTGTCGTCACCCACATCGTCGCCCCCTGGGTGTGGCCACCGGTCCACACGGCACGTAACGTCGTACCGCCCAATGTGAGCGTATCGCCGTCCTCCACGATGCGGTCGACCTCGACCGGCTCCCAGCCCTCGTCGCCAAGGGCCGAGTTATCCTCACCTGATTCCATCGCTACCGCATCCCCGCCGAGCGCGAGAACCTGCGCACCGGTCGCTCTCTTCATGGCCGCATGGCCTTGCATATGGTCGACATGAGCGTGGCTGTGCAGCATGAACTTGATGTCCTGCACGTGAAACCCGAGTGTCGCGATATTCTCAAGAATCACGTCGTGCATCTCGACAGTTCCGGTGTCATGAAGAATGTGTCCCTCCGGCGTCGTGATGAGATACGACGCAAGTCCCCTGGCACCAACGAAATAGATATTGCCGAGGATGCGGAACGGTTCGGCCGGCTCCGCGTCCGTCGTGTGCCACCCTTCTCTCTGTTCCGGAGAGATATACGGTGACTGAGCGGACGCGATCGTTGAGCTCAACAGTACCAGTGCACACAAAATACGCATAAGGCCTCCGTAAACGTGAGTGTGACCGTCTCGGATCGGGCAAACGCGGCTGATATCGTGCGCGCGTTGCCGTTCATTGTCGCAGAGCTGAGGCGTGGTGAGGCGGCTTTCTACCAGACCGTCTGTATGTGCTCGTAGTCGAGAAGTCTGCGATTCTTTGTGACGAGGGCCGCTCCCAGGTGGCGAGCGGTTGCGGCGATCCAGTAGCAAATCAGGCCGGCAACAAAGATTATTCGTAAGTCAGGCTGCTATCGGGTTCTCGCCCGGGCAACGTCCGGAAAGTGCTGTGGCTTCTGACACCGCGTCCTTCTTGCGGATAGGTGTGTAGCGTTTCCACCGAGAGCGTGGCGTCATCCATCCGCCACGCCACAGAGGTCATCGGCGCGGGGGCATCTTGACCTGCGCCATACGTGACGGTGAGCTGGTCTGTCGGTCTGAACTCGCCGCGCAGTTGTCCGGACCCGAGCAGCTCGAACGACGACAAACCGCACTCGTACTCGAGGCCGTGGACCTCGCATGCGAAGGACCAGTCAGGGCTGGCGTCTCGGTGCTCGAGCACGCGCGCCTCGAGATCACTCTTGGCGCAGGTCAAGAGCTCGGTCAGTGTCGTGTCTCCCCGCTCGACGCGCATCGCGTGGCTCGTGCCCAGAACAAAGAACGTGACCACCCGATCGCTCCACTGCACCTGTCGCGAGTCAAAAACCCTGAGGGGCTCCAAACGAACGTGTCCCTCGAGCAGAAAGTAGCGAAGCGTCGCCGCACTGTGAATCACTGCGTTCTCGCAGCGGGTGGGCGGCAGGGGCTCGACAACGCAGCGCATGGTACCGAACCCCTGACCGGGAGTCAAAACACGGAGCCCCGTCGGCGGATCTCATAGCCGTCGAGGCACTCGGCGGTTGACCCTCGGCCGCGTGATCAGCAAGATGGATGGCCGATGCCCACTCCTCCAACCATCTCGGCAGACGTCGGCGGCCTCAAGACCCGCGCACTCTTGATTTCGGTTTTCACGATCGCCACCTGCGGACTGATCTACGAACTGCTGGCCGGTACCATCGCCAGCTATCTCCTCGGCGACAGTGTGACGCAGTTCTCGACCATCATCGGGGTGTATCTGTTCGCCATGGGTCTTGGCTCCTACCTCTCGCGCCACTTCCAGCGCGATCTGATCACCCGCTTTATCGAGATCGAGATCCTCGTGGGCGTCATTGGCGGGCTCTCGTCGCCGGTCCTGTTCTTCTCGTTTGGCCAGATCGACGCGTTTCGGGTCGTGCTCTATGGCTGGGTCGCGGCAACCGGCGTCCTGGTCGGGCTCGAGATCCCGTTCTTGATCCGTATCCTCAAAGACGAGTTTCCGCTCGACGATCTCGTCTCGAAGGTTCTGTCTCTCGACTACCTCGGCGCGCTCGCGGCGTCGCTGATATTTCCGTTGTGGCTGCTGCCGCGGGTCGGGCTGATGCGTTCCTCGTTTGTGTTTGGGGTGCTCAATGTCCTGGTGGCGGTCTGGACCTGCCACCTCTTTCGTCACCAGCACCGCCGGCCGTGGCTCACGGTCCAAGCCTACATTGCACTCGGGTTGCTACTGGCGGGGGTTGGATACTCGGATAATTTGATGGAATGGTCAGAGCGTCAGTTGTATGACGACCCGGTGATTCTGTCGCGCTCGTCCGTCTATCAGCGTATTGTCGTGACGCAGAGCGACGGAGAAGTCCGGTTGTTTCTCAACGGCGATCTCCAGTTCTCCTCTCTTGACGAATACCGCTATCACGAGGCGCTGGTGCATCCGGGGTTGGCGGCGGTCGACACGCCCCGCCGCGCCTTGGTCTTGGGCGGTGGGGACGGGATGGCAGTCCGCGAGCTGCTCAAAGACGAGCGGGTCGAGCAGGTCACACTGGTGGATCTCGACCCCGTCGTGACGGAGATCTTTCGGGAGCACGAGGGTCTTGCCACGCTCAACGACCACGCGCTGCGCTCTCCTCGGGTCGACCTCGTCAACGCCGACGCATTTGTATGGCTCGAAGAGGACGCCGGCGCGTACGACTTCATCGTCCTCGATTTCCCCGACCCATCGAACTACTCGCTGGGGAAGCTCTATACCACGACGTTTTACCAGCGACTCGCTGCCCATCTGAATCCCGGCGGCATCGTCGCCATCCAGAGCACATCACCGCTGGTGTCACGCCAGGCCTTTTGGTGCATCGTCAAAACGGTGCGCGCCGCGGGGCTGGAAGCGGCCCCGTATCACGCCCCGGTCCCAAGCTTTGGCGAATGGGGCTTTGTCGTGGCGTCCAGACAGCCCTTTCAGATACCCCAACGTTTTCCCGACGGGCTGCGATTCGTGACGCCAGCCGTCACCAGGTCACTCTTCGAGTTTCCGCCCGACATGTCCAAGGTGCCGGCCGACGTCAACCACCTCAACAACCAGATTCTGGTCCAATACCACGCGGACGGATTGGCCCAATACACGCATCCACCCGCCGTCTACACGCCGTGATCACGTGATACCACATGACGGAGTCGAAGAAGCCGCATCTCGCCCACTCCAGTCTCACTCGTCGCGACCTTCTCCAGCTGGGTCCCGCGGCGGCGGCCATGGCGCTTGGCTGTTCTTCGCGCGAGTCACCCAGGCCGCTCGACACCCGCCACATCACGGGCACGATTGTCGGCGCGTCACACCAGACCGGTCACCGGCTACGAGACGGCGGCTTCCCCGAGCCGTCAGAAAGCCGGGACGTGTCGGTGATTATCGTCGGCGGCGGAATGGCCGGTCTGTCCGCAGCGTGGAAACTGGCCAAGAGCGGTTTCGACGACTTCGCGCTATTGGAGCTCGAACCTGAACCGGGGGGCAATTCGCGCTGGGGTCAGAACGACGTCTCTGCATATCCGTGGGGTGCACACTATTTGCCAGAGCCCCCGCCCGAGGCCCACGCGGTTCGGGAGCTGTTGGAGGAGATGGGCATGGTCCAGGCCTATGGCCCCGCCAACGAACCCATCTATGACCCTCGACATTTGTGTCACGCCCCGCAGGATCGCGTCTTTGTCGACGGTCGCTGGCACGAAGGCCTCTCGGCGCAGGATCTGCTCGACCCGGACGGTACGGGCACGAGCGCGGAACTCGCCGACTTCGAAGCCCAGGTCCAGCAGTATCAGAACTATCGGGATTCTCAAGGTCGCCGGGCATTCGCGCTCCCGGTCGCTGCCAGCACGACCGACGAAGAGATTGTCGCCCTGGACCAGATTTCGATGCGTGAGTATTTCGACCGCGCCGGATGGTCCTCGGCGCGTCTCCGGTGGTATGTCGACTACTGTTGTCGCGATGACTACGGCTGCACGCTGGAGACGACATCGGCCTGGGCCGGATGGCACTACTTCTGTTCACGACCGGCGGACGGGCAGTATCTCACGTGGCCTGAGGGCAACGGCCGCATTGTCCGGCATTTGATGGACCGCATCGCCGGTCATGTCAACACCGGGATGTTGGTATACGGGGCGCGTCAGACCGGGAGTGCCGGAGACCCGGGATCAACAACGGCGAATGTCGAGGTGCATGCCCTGGACACGAGTACGGACCTCGCGGTCAGGTATCGCGCCCGCCAGGCCATCTATGCCTTGCCCCGTTTCACCGCCGGCCACGTCATTGAGGGATACGCTCCGTCCGACATGCGTCTCGACGACTTCACCTACTGTCCGTGGATGGTGGCAAATCTCACGGTCACGCGTCTACCGGACGATACCGCGTGGGACAACGTCCTCTACGACAGTCCAGCACTGGGCTACGTGGTGGCCACGCACCAGGACCTGCGTATCAGCACCGGTCCGAGCGTGCTCACATATTACCGTCCACTCTCCATCCCGAATCCGGAGACGGCTCGACACTGGATGCTCAGTAGAAGTTGGGACGACTGGGTCTCGTTGATCCTCGCCGACCTGGCGCAGGCGCACCCCGAGATCGAGTCACTGGTGAGGCATGTCGACGTCATGCTCTGGGGACACGCGATGATACGTCCGGTCCCTGGGTTCGTATGGGGCGAAACGCGCCGCCACGCCGCCGATCGCTACGGCGCAATCCGGTTCGCCCATTCGGACATGAGCGGCATCTCTCTCTTTGAAGAGGCGCAGTATCACGGCGTGCGCGCGGCCGAACAGGTCATGACCGACCTCGGCCACGCGCACCCCAGCTCGTTGTAGCAGTGTTAGGCGCTCGCGCTCGCGATCCCCATTTTCTTCTTGAGCGCGGCCAGCGAATCGGCGCCGGCAGTGCTCGCGGGCGCGGCCAAGGCCTTGTCGATATCGTCGTCGATGTCACCGCCGACGTCGCCGAGCTGGTCATAGGCCTCAGCGAGAGCCTCTTCTTCTTCCACCTTCAATTTCATCTTCTCCAGCATCGCCAGGGTGCTTGACGCATCGGCACCCGCGAGTTGCTGGTTGATCTTTCGCATCGAGGACGCTGTGCGCGCCCGGGCTCGCAGGGTCGTCGCCTCGTTCTCATACCTCGAGATCTGACGTTTGAGGTCCTCGACCTTCGCCTGTAGCTGGTCCGCCATCCGTTGCTGGTTCTGGTGATCGGAAGCGGTCGAGGTGGCCTTCTGCAAGGTCGCGTCTTTCTTTTCGAGCGCGGCCGTCGCCAAACGCTCGGCTTCACCCGCCTCCATCTCGCCCGCTTCCATCCGCTGAAGGATCAGCATCGCTTTGCGCTCGTAGTCCGCAGCCCGTTTCTTGTGGTCCGATGCTTCTTTCTGCATCCGAATCGCCAGCGATTTGACTTGCGCCAGGCTGACCATCGCGGCCTGCAGGTTCTTCTTGAGATCCCGAATCCCTTGCTCCGTCATCTTGATGGGATCCTCAAGGCCATCCATCGCGGCATGGGCATTCGATTCGGCGACCTTGAACATCCTCCGAAAAATACTGGTCATCGCTTCATCTCCTCCGACGAGATCTATTTCTTGAGGTAAGTAAGCAGCTCAGCGCCATACTCCGCGAGCGCCAACGAAAGGGCTCGGACCGAGCCCTCGAGCTCATTGAGATCGAGATTCTCGAGCTGCAACGTGTCACGGTAGAAAATACGAGCGGCTGCTTCATCGAGCACGAACGCACCGTGGACCAGCGTGTTGTTCATCTGCAACAACCGGACAAACAGATCGCCCGGCTCGGCCGGCACTTCCGCGATCAGCTGTTCGAGCACAACAATCGGGGGCTCGCAGTCGATGACCAGCTGCTTGATACCGCTGTCTTCATCGTCGACCACCACCAGATCCTGGGGCTCGTTCTCCGCGACAATCGTCAGATCAAGGTCGAGCAGATAGCCTTTGACCCGATCGAGATGTTCAGACATCTATCAACGCCTCCTTCATCACCATCATCGTAAATCCTCGTGAATGCTCCTATGGTTCTTTACGTTCCAGACGCCGAACCAGTTCATCGTGAGCCTGGTTCAGTCCTTGGGCAAGCTGCGTCGCGGTCTGCCTTCGAACGGGGTCGACCGCGTGCACATCGGGGTGATATCGCTTGAGCAACCGCCGCCGCGCCTCACGCACCGCGTCAAGCCCGGCACCATAGGGGAGCTCGAGATTCGCGTAGTAGCCCGCTAACGTCGGGTCGTGGGGCTCCTCCCGTGACGCGGGCGGCTCTGTCGCCCCTGGGCGACCCGCCGGTTCGTCTCCGATGTACGCACGCCGGTCCCGCGCGGGGTCGCGGCGTGCTCGACGATGACCTCCGGCCGTCCGCCGCGGCCCCCATCGATCCGACAGCCCACCAAGGAGTCGCTCCCTCACGCGACCCAGAATTGACCGGCCGATACCACCCATCCGACTCACGACCTGGACCGTTCGCCCGCCGACACGACAACCAACCGGTCATCGCTTCCGACAATGGTGTCCGCGTCCGGGTTTGTCACCACGCTGCCCGCGCCGCGCGGAAGAATAGCCAAGGCGATCATGCCATGGTCGCGCTTGAGGTCCGAGAACACCTCGAGAAACGGTCGCCCTGCCAGTCCATCGAAAACGGGCACGGTGATCAAGTCGTGCCCAACCTGCGCGCTCAACAACTCACGCAGCACGGTGGAAATACCATGGTCGAGGGTCGCGGTCGAGATGACCCGGCTGGTGAACTCGGCGCCCACAATAATCTCGTCAGCACCGGCACGCTCGCAGTGACGGACGTTCTCCTCGCTCGCCAATTCCACGATCGAATAGATGTCCGGGTTCAGACTCTCGATCGTCAACACCGACAGGACAGCCTTGGCATCTCGCGCGATCGGCTCCAGGGACCGGTCGCCCACGAGCACAACCGTCGCCGCCCTCTCGACACCGGCTCGCTTCAGGCACTCCTCCGTCACCTTGCCACGCACGAAATAGAGCTGCTCGTCGGTAACGGGCTTTGTCTCGATGTCAGCAACCAAGACGATGGGCGCGTCTGCGGCACGCATGTCCGCCCGCAGGTCCTTGAGGATCTCCTCGGTTCGGTCGTTCCATCCGCACAAGATGATGTGGCCACCTGCCTCGTACGAGCCCATGCCTCGCTCCTTCCTCAACCGATTCTCTACAAACACGCCGGCGATCGTTGCCGTAAACATGCCGAGTACACCGATGCCAAAGAACATGAGCACGACACCGATCAATCGGCCGCCGAGCGAGGTCGGAGAAATGTCTCCAAAACCGACGGTAGTAACGGTCACGATCGACCACCAGAGCGCGTCGGGCAAGGACCGATTTTCTTCAAAGTAGGTCAGGCCGGCGGCCCCGACCACGATCAGGACGACGATGACCCCCACCAGCCGAAAGAGGTTCTCTCGGTGGAGAAAAGCCAGAAGCGTGAGCAACGGCCGGGTCAGCGTGGTCTTGAAGGCATCCATCGGGACGACGCGACGACGAATCAGTGCAGCTCCCACTCGCCGTCACGGTAGGCGTAGAACACAGCAAAATTTGTCTCGTCACTGACGGCGACATCGTCCTCAAATCCCTTACCAAAGTGCAGCATGCTCACCATCGCGTCGTGGTTGAGAAAACGAGTATCAACTGGTTCGAAATCGAGCCCGAGCAAACGGCGCTTCAGCCAGCCATCCCGAAGCACCACGCCGTCTTGGCCACGCATACCCAGCACCCATCCCCACTCACCCATCGTGGGCACGTGATTGTGATAGGGCGCCGTGATCAGCCCCGCCGCCTTCATCGTCGCGTGAATCGAGAGGAATGCGCGACGGGTGAAGAACGGACTCGTCGCCTGGGTGACGATGACGCCACCGGGAGAGAGGTGCCGGCGCGCCAGCCGATAGAACTCGAGTCCATACAGCCGAGCCAGGTCAATCGTCCGCGGGTCGGGAAGGTCGACCAGAATCACGTCCCACATTTGGCCGTCGCCTTCGCTCAAGAACGCGTAGCCGTCTTGGTTCTTGACGGAGACCCGGGGGTCGGCAAACGCCCCGTCATTCAGCTCGACCAGGACATCGTGCGTCCGCCCCAGCGTGGTCATGGCCGCGTCGATGTCGACCAGCGTCACCGTTGACACGTCGGGGTGTCGCAGCACCTCGCGGAGCGCCAGACCATCGCCGCCTCCGAGCATCAGAATACGGCGCCGCGCCGCGCTGACGAGCATAGCGGGATGCACCAACGGTTCGTGATACCGCTCTTCGTCAAAAGAACTGAATTGAGTGTGACCGTCGAGATACAGCCAGTGATGGTCGCGAAACCGCGTCATCACGATCCGCTGGTAGCGCGTCTGGTCCTGGTAGACAACCTGATCGCGATACTTGCGCTGTTCGCCAAACAGCACGATCGGTTCGGCGAAGACGGCCAACGCGAACAGGAACACCGACACCGCGGCGAATGACACGCTCAAGGGGCGGCGCCACGCGAACACATCTCGATGACGAGCGAACAGCACCGCGGCGACAAGAAAGTTCAGTGTGCCCACGGCAATAGGGGTGTAGGTGAGCCCCAGGAACGGCAACGCCACGAATGCGAACAGCACGCCGCCGATCAAGGCCCCGTAGTAGTCGTATTCGAGCACCGAGCTGATGTTGACGCGGAGCTCGTCAAACCCCTGGTTGAGCCGAGTGGCTAGCGGAATCTCGATACCGATCAACAGCCCGATAACAGAAGAGAGACCATAGAGGAGCGGCGCGAGGCTCGTCGTCCAGCCAGCCAGAAAATAGGCGAGCGTCGCGCTCATCGCGCAGACCACCGAGAGCAACAGCTCCACGGCAACGAACGCGTCAAGGACCGACCCGCGAATGAATCGACTGAGCCGACTTCCCAGCCCCATGGCAAAGAGCATGAGGGATACCGTCAGCGTCCATTGCACCACGGCATCGCCCAACAGGTAGCTGGCCAAGGTGGCCATCACATACTCGGCCACAATACCGGCCAGACCGCTGGTAAAGATACAAGCCTTGAGCACCAGACCGTGAGATACGCCTTGGCGAGCGATGCCGGCTGTCGTCATGCGTTGTCGCCGAACAATGGCTTGGCGGCGGATTGCCCCTCTTGTCGCCTAGTAGACTGTCGCAGCCGGGGTCCCGCAGCCATGCGGCCAGAGCGCCGCCGGAAACCTCAAGGCGAAATTCACGTGAGACTCCGACGCGACTCCACTCGTGGCCTCTAACGGATAAATGGTACGTATGTCACCATCGAGGCATCCCGCCTGGCAGCGTTGTTCTTCGCATGGCTACAGCCCGTATGCGTGCTTGTCACCCCTGGCCGGCCGGGCGCCGCGCTCGCCACACACGTACCGCCCATCCGTTACCGGCCACGAGTGCAGGCGAGTGGAGAACCGTCCACTAGAGTGTCAGTCCGATAAGCATCGACGCACCGAGGTAAGAGACGGCCTCCAGAACACCGGCGCCAAGGTTGGGCCGGTCCTTCACCAACTCGTCACTCAGTCTTGCGCCGGGCAGCAACACCTTGTCCGCAAAGAGCCGAATCACCGGCAGCAACACCAGCCCAGCGACGGTGTAGTAGCCAAATTCGGTCAGACTCTCGTTCCAGGAGACGAAATCGCCGTCACCGGCCAGCCGGATGATATTTCCAAAGCCTACCAGCACGCCGGCAAACGCGACCCCCACAGCGACATTGTCCTTTTCGATTTCGTCGTGCAGGTCATAGGCCGTGATCCGGTCATACAGCATACCGGCCACCATCAGCGCAACGAGACCGGCGATCCAGAAGACAAGCCCCGAGAGCACTCCACCTTCGCCTGACAGCGCTCCGGCCGTGATGAGACCCACCGCAACATAGTTGGCCCCTTCGACCGCACCCAGACCCGCATTGCGGTCCTCGACAATCTCTTTCTCGTTGTCGAATCTGGAGAAAACCAATCTGTCGTTGAGCCAGGCCGAGAGATTGAGCAGGACGATCCCCAGCCCGCCAAAAAGCACAAGACCGATCACATCTTCGACCACGCTAAAAGAGCCGGGTCCGGAGACAACGCCTCCCAACACGATGACCAAACCCAGGTAGTAGCCCGCCACCGCAAGCGCAACGGCAAGATTATCCTTGTCGATAAGCTCGGTCCGAAGCACAAAACTCCGGTGCAACAGGTCGTATATCCACTTCCCGACCGCGACCAAGGCAAGGACGACCGCCAGATAGATGAAGCCAGTGAGGATTTGTTCCATCGACATATCGCCCCCCTACTTGCCGCCGAACCGCGTACCGCCCGTCATGCGGCTTCTCACCCGATCACCAAACGACCGGCTACGGGCGGCTTGTCGGGTCTGTTGCCGACGAAAGAAATTGGGGTTGGTTTGCCTCGTGACCGACCCAGTCGAACCATACTCGCCGCTAGGGCCGTAGTAGGTCTGTCCGCGGCCGCGTGCGTTTCGGTATCCATTCCAGTCGTTCCGATAGACGGGACGTCCAAAGCCGCCGACGATATGGCTCAGAAGCGCGTACTGACCATAGAACTCCCAAAAGGAACGCCCGCCCCCGTCGTCCCGCCACCGCCCGTACCGCTCGTCTCCAACCTGTTTGTATCCCGGCGGATGCTGGGTTTGGTCAACGACTCCGTCCGGCCCCTTGGAGAGAATCACCATACCGAGATGCGGCAGATACTGGTCGTAGGTCTGTCGACTCACCCGTTGCCAGTCCAGTATCGAGTCGCGATAGACCAGGTCTTCCGTCCCCGCCTGTCGCGCGCCGATGACTACACCATACTGGTGAAAAAACCCATCCTCCCGCATATCCTGGAGGGTCACCGAATATTCGGGATACTCTTCGAGCTGAGTCTGCAACCGCTCGAGAGGAGTCGTGGTGTCGCAGGCGGCGATGAGTAGCAGCGTGGCCAGCAGTGGAGTCAAGCGGTACATGACTAGACGGCCCCCGGCAAAATGTGCGTGAACTGATAGTCCTCGACGACGAAACCACTCGCGGCAGCGACTTCGCTCTCACTCCACTGCTCGATCCCGACAAACGTCTTTTCGGCCGCGTCTACAAACTCCCAGCGAATCACATCCTCTGGCGTACCTGTCCCGTCCGGCCTCATCTGACCCGCGAACGACCCATCCAAGTGAAATTCCGTCCCCCCAAAAACGATACGCTCGGGTGGGTCGTCATGGTCGAGAATGTGCTGCCGCACGTCCCCGTCGATGTCACCGATGGAGATCTTCCGCGAGAGTGACCACGCGCCGTCGGCCCGCTCCAGAAAGCGTGGCTCGCCGGCCGCCGCAAGCTCCCATTCCTCGACACTCTCGTCCTTGCCGGAGAAGGTGTAACGACAGTAGCCGGTGACCTGCCAGGTTTGCATGTCGTAGTCCACGAGATAGCCCACCTTGAGCTTCTCCAGGACCAGGTCGGCAAGAGGATCAGGCCCCTCATCTACTGTCTTCCTGCCGAAAATCCGATCTGTCAGACCCATGGGACTCTTTCTCGTTTGTCTTTCTGCACCGAGTGTCTCGAACGACCCTAACAGGAAACCCAAAAGGCCGCAATTTGGTAGACCGACGCAGCCGCACCTGGCGCCACATAGAATGACACGCGGAAGGAACGCGTTTCCGTCTCTGCCATCATGCGCGTCACATCGTAGTGGTGGTCCAACGTCGTCTGCAGTATGGGCCTGACCCTCAAGTCAATCTAACTCTCTCCTGCGACTCAGCCCGTGGCGCACCATGCGCTGCGCGCGACCGGGACACCGCGGCGTGGATAGCTGGGGATTGAAGGCGCCGAGACGGTGAGCGTACTCCTTCTAGTCGTGATCGCGTGGGGAGCTCTGGCCGTTGGCTGTGTCTATCCCTCGGCGTACTGGCCGTTGCTCTGTAATGTGTGCAGCGGTCGGGCTGGCGGGGCTTCTGCGCCGCCCGCGAACAATCGGAGCGTGGTCCCTTCGCCGGTGGTCGTTGGGCTCGCTGGCATCGTCGTCGCGGTCCTCCTGAAGCTCGTCCCGCTCCCTAGGACGACGCTCGAATTCGTCAGCCCTGCCGCTGATGCGCTCGTCACAAAGGTGGAGATGCGCGAGGCCGCGGTGGCCGCGTATGTTAACTCTGGAGCAGTCGAGCCCTGGACGCTCGAAGCTGGAGCCTCGATAGGTTTCCGGTAAGGTCGAAACCCCGTGTGGGCATGCCAGTCACCATAGTCGAGCGGGATGTTGCGTTCAAACCGCCGCGTGACCTTCCATCTGTAGCTCTGCTGCTCCGACACGGACGATATGACGTACCACAGGCCGACCCGCGTCATCTGTGCAGGCACGGCCTGTTGCGGGCGTGAGATACGCGACCGAGGACCAGTCGATAGGCTCCTCGGTCCTTGTGAAGAAAACTCCGGCCAGCAGACCATAGGCAGTTCTAGCCGTGATCCTGCTTAACGTCACAACGCTTATTCACTGCCGTCCTCGCGAAAATACGCGCGGCGCACGACGGGGCCCGCGCTCGAGCGCACTCCGGGCGACGGCGACGCACTAGACGCCAGATAGCTCTTCGAGGGATCCAGTGCTCTCGCCAAATCGCTCGACGGGAACACCCATCTTTCCGGCCAGACTCACCAGGAGATTACCCATCGGCACGTCATCGAACGTCAGATGGCGGTCACCCTTGAGCTGGCCAGCACCGTTCCCAACCAGCACGAGCGGGAGATCTGAATGGAGATGCCGTTGGGCCTCGCTGATGCACGCGCCGTAAAGAATCATCGAGTGGTCGAGCAAACTACCGTCCCCGTCCGGTGTGGACCGTAGCTTCTCCAGGTATTCGGCAAACAGACCGACGAGGTGCTGGTCGATCTTGGCAATCTTCGCTTGTTTCTCCGGATCATCCTGGTGATGCGAGATCGCGTGGTGCGCATCAGGCACACCGAGGACCGGGAAGGTCCGCTGGCTCACTTCGCGGCCGAGCATGAACGTCGTCACACGTGTGATATCAGCCTGGAACGCCAGTAGTTGCAGGTCGTACATCGTTCTGCAGTGCTCTTCGAACGTGTCGGGGATACCACCCGGCCGCTCCGGTATCTGCAGGTTTTCCGTGTTCTGCTGCTCTGATCGCTGGACGCGACGCTCGATGTCGCGAACGGAGTCGAGGTATTCGGCGACTCGTCGCTGATCGGCCTTGCCAATCTTCTGTCTCAAGCCGTCCAAATCGTGCATCACTGAATCGAGCAGGCTGCGATTCTGACGAACGATGGCCAGGCGCGCCGCGCCATCGGCGCCTTCCCCAAACATCCGTTCAAAGACATACCGAGGGTTGGTCTCCATGGGCAGGGGCGCAGTGGCCGTGCGCCATGAGATGGTGCTGCTGTAAATGCAGCTATACCCGTTGGCACCACAGCGCCCCGCCAGGTCCCCCGGTTCCAACGCCACTTCGAGAGACGAGAGCGGCGTGTCTTTTCCAACCTCGGCTGCTACAAACTGGTCGAGGGTCTGCCCCGATTCCACATCCGCGCCTTCGCGTCGCTTTGGGTGTACGGCGCTCAACCAGGCCGCAGGAGACCGAGGATGGTCACCACCGCCGTCGCCTCTCCCATCCGCGGTCAGCTGGTCCAGTCCGCTGAGGACGGTAACGTGCTTGCGCAATGGAGCGAGGGGAGACAGGGATTGGGAAAACTCAAACGCATTACCGGAAGTCGGCGGCGTCCACGCGGGCATGTTCGCGCCGTTTGGGAAGTACACAAACCCGAGGCGCTGCACCGGTTTCGCGGCCGTTTTCGATGTCGCCGACAGTGCCGGAACCATCGCATCTAGCAGCGGGAGCGCCAAGGTTGCCCCGACACCCCGCAGAAACGTCCGACGCGGCAGTGACATTTTCGTGATGAACATGAATCCGAAGCCTCCCCGAGCGACGGTACAGCCATGCTGGCTGCCTGTCAACGAATCAATCCGACGAGAGAGAGAACGACCACTACCGCGCCACTGCGACCGCGCTCAGCGCCTCATCGACGGCGGACCGCTTCTGCTGAAAGGGCAGACTTCTTGCGATCGCCACAATGAACGACTGAGCGCGATATTCGGTCTCCGCCGCCTCACGCAGGATTGCACGAACGGCTGGCATATCACGGGCATCGACGCCACGGCCCAAAGCGTATGTCAGCATCTTTTCCGTAACCGTCCGATAGAACGCGTCGACCCTATTAATCAAGACGTCCCGCAGCCCCTCCACGCCCTCAAAGTCAGGGACGCCGGGGAGTGCGCCCGACGCGTCTATTGGCTCGCCCGACTCGCTGCGAGTCCGCCAGGCGCCGACGGCGTCGAAATTCTCCAACGGCAAGCCCAATGGATCCATCAGCGAGTGACAGGCCGAACAGGCGGGGTTTCCCCGATGCTGCACCATACGGTCGCGCATCGAGAGCACCTTGCCACTGCTGGCGGCCTCCGCCAAATCAGGCACGTCCGGCGGGGGCTCCGGTGGCGGGGTACCGAGAAGATTCGTCAAGATCCAGACGCCACGCAAAACCGGCGATGTGCGGTTTGGATATGACGTCACGGTCAAGACACTCCCGTGACCCAGCAGTCCCCGACGCCGACCATCCACGCGGATACGACGGAAACGGTCGCCATAGACGCCGTCTATCCCGTAATGGCGAGCGAGGCGCTCGTTCACGAACGTGTAGTCCGCCGTGAGGAGCTCGCTGAGCGGGCGGTCTTCGCGCAAGACCGTGTCGACGAGCAGTTCGGTCTCTCTCCGAAATGCCTGGCGCAGATTGTCGTCGAAGTTTGGAAATCGCCGCTGATAGGGGACTGATTCCTCTAGCTTGCGTAGTTCAAGCCATTGACCCGCGAAGTTTGTCGACAGCGTCCTCGCACGCGGGTCATCGAGCATCCGGCGCACCTGTTGTTCGAAGGTTTCGGAATTCCTCAGCCCACCCTGCTCGGCCACATCGAGCAGCTGATCGTCCGGAATGCTGTTCCAGAGGAAGAACGACAAGCGTGATGCCAAAGCGACGTCGTCAACGTGGTAGACACTACCCGGCGCCATGTCCTCGGGATCGAGCTCGATGCGAAACAGAAACGATGGGCTCAACAGAATGCGCTGCAGCGCCAGTTCGATTCCAGCTTCGAAAGTCCCGCCCGCCCGTCGTTCCTCGTCGTATGTGGCGATGAGCGGTTTGAGATCAGACGCCGTGACAGGCCGGCGGTAGGCACGTCGCGCCAGCGCCGACAGAATGCTGCTGGCGCAGACTGGTTCTTCCTCCGCACGAGTGGGTGTGCAGGTGAAGATGCGGCGGCGACTTGGCGGTTCCATCGCAACGCTCGGGGTGTATGGACCCGTAATGGTGAACTCTCCAAGCCAGGGAAGACCGTGCAGCGCATTTTCTTTGGGATCACCGCGAACAAATGGCAGGCGCTCGTCGGTCGGCTGAGAGGAGGGTCGTCGAATGAAGGTGACCCCAAACTCTCGAGTCCCTGCGCTGACCGGGATACGGAACTGGAGTTCGTCGTCTCCCTCAGGCCCTCCCAACAGTCGCTCGCCTGGAGGCGGCATCACTGTCATCAGCTGCACTCGTTCGCCGTCTAGAAGTACCTCGATTTGGTGCGGTTCATACAGGTCAACGACCTGAAAGTTGTAGTTGCGCGCCAGCTTGATATCGATCTCGTAATCAGCGTCGACAGGGAACGGATGCCGAACCAGCAGACCGCCGCGGGTGCCATACGGCAGCCCTTCGAGTCGGTCGTTCTGTCCGAAGTCTGTCTCGACCTGGTAGGTCGTGGCGACCGGGACTGCTGGCGGGTTCCCAACCGCCATCTGGCTCACCCGCCTCGACACAGACAGATATCGGTCAAGCAAGAGCGGGGAAAACGCGAGCGCATCGCCGTTGTTATCGAAACCGAAGTTTTGCCCGTCGGGCGGCAGGAGGTTCACGATGTCCATGTCGACCGCGAGCAGATCGCGTATCGCGTTTTGGTACTCCGTGCGATTCAGGCGGTGGAATGCCGCCGACCGGCCCGGATCGGGTTTCGCCGACGCGGCTGCATCAATCTCCGTTTCCAGCGCCGCGATAAACGCCTCTTGTGCGTGTCGATCGGGTCGAGGACGTCCGGGTGGTGGCATGAAGCCGCCGCCAAGCTTGCGGACCACTTTCTCCCATACGTCGGCGTCCGCCGATAGATTGACGAGATCGCGCTCCTGCAAGGACAACCCGCCAGTCTTTGCCTGGTTGTTGTGGCAGGTCACACAATACCGATTCAAGAGACCCCGGTGGTCGGCAACCGGCGAAGGACCTGTCTGGGCCGTCAGTACCGCGCCGTGGAGCATCGTTGCGGCCAGGGCTGCCGCCGCCCAGTCACGCGTCGCGACACGCGGTGCTCGAGACCTACTCGACATTGCCCACATTGCCCACAACCTTTCCCCCCGGATCACTGGGCGCCTTCCCGTTCGCTCATGAGTCTGCGCAAGAGCGCCGCCGTCTCGGGCTGTGACCTGGCATCGCTGGCGTCTTCCGCGATATCGAGTGGCATTCGCCCCCGGTTGTTCTTAGCGTCGATCTTTGCGGCCCGCTCCAACAGGAGCCGTACCGTCGAGTTCGCACCTCGGATCGCCGCGCCGTGCAAAGCGGTATTGCCATTGGCATCCGTCACCGTGACGTCTGCCCCCAATTCGAGTGCAAGTGCGACCGCCTCCAACACCTGGGTCTCGAGCTTCTCGCGCGGTCCCTGCCGATAGTCGATTCCGGCGGCGCTCATGAGAAGCGTCACGCCATCCTCGGTTGTCACCATCGGATTAGCCCCGGCCGCGACCAACAGGCGCATGGCCTCTGGATCCGGGCCTCTGGCCGCCAGCCACAGCGGCGTCGCGCCGCCTCCCGGGGGCGGGATTCTCTCGTCGACGTCCACCCCGCTCTGCGCGCGTGCTGGTCGCGACGGCAGCGGTGCATCGACCCGCGCTCCATGGGCCAGTAACGCCTTCATCAGCCCAACGCTGTCCAGATTGCCCGTGGGCACTGGGTCGGGCCGCAGCGTCCACTCTGGGCGACGGACCTGCACCAGATGGTGCAGCGGCGTGAATGACGCGGGCGGGGGTCCGGCCACATTGGGGTCTGCGCCCTTCTCGAGCAGTGTGGCGGCCAGTTCGAAATGAGCGTTCATGATCGCCAGGTGAAGAAGGCTATTGCCGCTCGGGGCGGTCTCATTGACGCCCACGCCGGCCTCGATCAATGCCAAGGCCGTCTCTATATGGCCACCCCGTATGGCAAACAGGATCGGCGTCATGCCCTCCGGCCGATCGGCCCGAACCGTTCGCCGAGACATGCGGCGGACATCAACTCCCTCGGGAAACGTGGACCTGGCGTGGATATTCGCTCCGTGGCTGACCAGCAATCGCACGACCTCGGTGTGCCCTTCAGCTGCCGCCCACATAGTCGCTGTCTGGCCTCGCCAGGTTTCCTTCGCATTCACGTCGGCGCCGCGATTGATCAGCAGCTCCACGACATCTGCACTGCCGACACGAGCGGCGGTCATGAGGGCCGTCTCGCCTTCAGGCTGGGAGGTGTTCGGATCGGCGCCCGCATCCAGTAGTACTTCGACAATGACCACGCTGCCGTTGAGACTCGCGATCGATACCGGCTGGATGCCATACCGATTCGAAGCAGTGACCCGTGCCCCAGCGCCAAGCAACCGGTCGACCAGATCGGCAGCGTCGTGGTGCACCGCCCAGTGAAGGGCGGTCGTGCCGTCGGCCTCGGGGACGTTAGCGTCGCCCCCCTCCGCGAGGAGCGCCTGGATGGTCGCCATCTTGTGGTGTTTGACGGCCTCCACGAGCCTGCGATCATCGGCTGCGGTCAGGCTCATCACAGCGAGGACACAGGTCACCGCGAAGCCGAGGACCCAACCGCTGACGGTGCCTCCTCGACCGGGACTCCTACCCGGCTTGGACATCCGTGAGGTGCGTCCTCCCCCGCCGGCCCGAGATTCTTGCAGAGAAGGTCGATGGCACGCGTTCGTTCTGGCTCGAATCGTCATTATCAAGAAAACCTCTTTGCCAGTTTACGCGCACATTGTTGCACGATTACCTGACGTGCTCGACGTTCTTGTGGGTCGTTGCCGTCATCCTCTGGTTGAACACAGTGGGAAGCTCGCAGCCGCGTTGGGATGAGATCACCGTCAGTGAATACGATGGTGCGAAGGTGGTTGAGTGTTCAGGCCCTTCACCAGGAATACCAGGGCAACGGAGCCAACGTTCGGCACCCGCCCACCAACTACCTAATGGGCGCTTGAAATGCAGGTCCAGGACCCGGATGGCAACGTGGTGCGATTTGGATCTGACCCGATAGATGGTAAACCCTGGGGACCATGGCTCGACATGCGGGGCAACCGCTGGGAGCCGGACGCGGGAGCGAAGGTCGCGCCGAGAAGCCGGCCGCGCTCGGCGCGTGGCGCGGCTCGAAGGTGAGCGGCGACTCATAGTCTGACGCCGAGTGCCAGCGCTGTACCAGGGTTCGACGAAATCAACGACCGCCAGCCGGGCCGGTGTGGGCGTGAGAAACGAGGAGCGGTCGACCAAGTCGCAACCGAGAGTGACGAAGAAGCTCTCGCACAGGGCGTTGACGCCCCCTCTGTCAAGAACCACTCAGTGGCGCAAACGGAGGGCGTGCGCTGGTTATTCTTTCTGCGCCACGACCACGTCGGTGCAGTACGGCACCACGAGTCGGCCGCTCTGCAAACCCAAAGCGATAATACCGCCAACCGCGCGACCGATAATCTCGGGCGAGAATCGATATCCGCGATAGCTCAGCGGGAGACTGGTCATCCACCCACTCTGACACTTGCCGGCTCAACCTGAGAATACCCTCTGGAGTTGCCGCGGGGAATACCGTGCTAATTGGACAGGCAGAGGCCTTTCGTGGATCAAAGCTGTGGTCGAGCTGGTCGATGAGATGCTGATGGATCCCATGTACTTCGAGTCGACGACAGTGCCCACTGGCCAACGCGGTAACCGGGACGACACGCCCTCCCCCTCGACCGGAGTCGGACTGGGGCGTCGGTTCCCGATGGAACCGGTGAGTCAGTATGCGCAGAACATCGGCGCCGATTGCCTCCATCCGGCATCCCGAGCGGCAATCTGCAACAGGGGTTGCCAGCGCTGTCGGTGCACGGGAGGCGTCTAGTCGAAGCCAGCGTGCCACCCGACGAGGGCATACCCGAGCCATATCCCATCTGCGACCGTTGGTCCGACGTGTTTAACACGATGACGGAGGCCACGATTGTCGAGCAGGCGAGGGCGCTGGCTGAATCGGCTATCTTGATGGTCGAGACATCGCTGGCACACCAGTCATACGACCCTGTCGACGCGCGGATCCCCGGGTTGCCAGACGCCACATTGCCGGGAAGTCGTTCACGCTCTCCCTGCAAATAGATGGACCGGACCCTCGTCAGGCCGAGATCGTCCGGGAGTAGGGGAGTGGGGTTCGGGAGCCGTGCGGGGGCAGCAGGCCGGGGTGTCGTTTGGTACTCGTGGCGTCGCCTGGGTGGAGGGTACTTACCAGCCAAAGCGTTGAGTGACCGACGACACGATCAGGTCGATCGGCAGACGGGCATCGACGACAGCGTCGGCGAACTTTCGTGTGGGATCCACGTAACGCGTCGACATCGCCGCAACGGTTGTGGCCCACTGACGTCGCACTGACGCCTCGCTGCGACCTCGCTCGGTGGCGTCACGGGCGACACGCCGCGACAGACGCACCGCATCGTGAGCGTCCAGAAAGATGCGGGGGTGGCAGCGCTCGCGGACGGCGGTCCAGTGGAACGTCAAGAGACCTTCCACAATCACGAACGCCCCTGGCGTGACCCGCACCGTCTCGATCTGTCGGCAGTGCCTGACAAAGTCATAGGTAGGTCGATCGACAAAGTGGCCCTCGCTGAGGGCTTGTATGTGGGTCACCAGAAGCGGCACATCGAATGCGTCCGGTTCGTCGAAGTTGGCGCCTTTCCGTTCCTCCGGAGTCGACTGCGACAAGTCGCGATAATACGCGTCGAGAGGGAGCAGCACGGCTCCGCCCATCAGTCGATCGGCCAAGGCGCGGGCAACGGTCGTCTTGCCCGCACCCGAGCAGCCCGCGATCCCGATCACCTGTGTCACCTGTCCCGTCCGGATGCCGGATGGCATCGACCACTCTTGTCGACTGCTCGGCCCGACGACGTTACGATAGCGCGCCGGTTACTCCAGATGTGTCCGGCAGCCCGTGGTGAAACTCCCACGGCAGCCGACCGACGCTGCGACAGTCCACTAGTATTCCAGAGGACCATGCACCCGTTCATCGGTCGCGCGTCCCAATTCGGCTTGCCGCACGGGCTTGGTGATGAATCCATTCCATACCCGCGGCCAAACAGCGCTCTCGGTCGCCCTCCATCGCGTTTGCGGTAAGAGCCACAATCGGAATGTGGGCTTCACTTCCTGACTCTCGGCGGCGAATCTCGCGAGTGGCGCCAAAGCCATCGAGTACGGGCATCTGACAGTCCATGAACACCATATCGAAGGTGCGGCCGTCGAGCGCTTCCATGGCCTGCTCGCCGTTTGCGGCGACGACGGAACTGTG
>CAUZIB010000052.1:0-32484 GCA_963579735.1 Vicinamibacteria bacterium
TGTCCGTTCCGAGTTCACTATCAAGGTGCCAGCGGGGAGCTCGCAAGCCAGCCGCGGGACATCAGTCTGCGGAACGGCTCCAAGCTCTCCATATCTATCGAACTACCGTCGCGGCGGCACCGACGATGGCCGACGTCGCCGAGTCTTGCAGAAAGACGACCACACGTAGACGCGACCGGTCCCAGGCGTCGTCAAGCTGGACGCGTCTGGTGATCGGTGCCGTGGGGAGGGGGTCGGCGAACGCCATGGTCGCCACGCGTTCAAGGTGACGCACCACGCCAGTATGTCTGAGTCGGCGGAAAATGTTCTCACCGGCCATGACGTCGGTCACCAGCCCTGCCTCGGTAACCGCCAACCAGATTTCCACCGCGCGGCCGCGGTTCGGCACCGGTTCGCCGACGGACATCGCGACATCGATGACACGACTCGTTTCGCTGGTGTCGACGTCGAGGTGGACCGGCGTCTTCGGATGCGCACCCGCCTCCTCGATTGCGCGTTGTGCGCTATCACGGTCGCTGCCGACCAGCACCGTGCGGCCATCGACGACCATCATCGGCGTATACAGGCCCGGCAGGTCGAGCGCCGCCCCATAGGCACGCTGGCGAGCCGAGAAGCGGGGTGACGAGAATGGGTCGCGCCACCCGAGGCGATTCCAGTAATCGACGTGCTCGCTGAGCGGTACGATCACGACGTCTGCGACCGGCTGGTTGCGTTCGAATGACCGAAGAATCGCGTCGGCGGGAGGACAGCTCGAACAGCCCTGAGACGTGAACAATTCGACGATGACGGGCGTCAGGGGTGCTTCGGCCGCGTGCCCAGCAGGGAGCCATATGGCGAGCGACACAAAACCGGCTGCGGCCGCCTGGCACAACCGGACGTGGAATCGAGCAACCGTGTTCCAGACCGTCTCGTTCAACTCACTGCCCTATTTTCGATACCAGTCGTAGAGCGCGTCTCCGGCCGGAACTTTGCGTGTGATGTCTACGATGATCGTTTCTCCCTCCCATCGCGTGACGAGCGGCTCCTTGCGAAGGTGCCCATAGAGGAACTCCTCCGCAAACTCGACGCAACGGTACTCGAGCAGCTGCATGTTTGGCTCCAGGCGACGATAGAGTGGCATCGCGATTCGCCACGGTCGTGTAAAGACATTCGGGTCCTCGATGGTCACCTCGTACTGGATGGCGTCGGGTGAAATCGGTGTAAACCGTTCCTCCAGCCGGAGGGCTTCACTGTGAAAGTTCCCGGCTCGATCGAACCAGTTCTTCCCGTTGAAGTCGGTCACGTCGACCACCAGCGTATCGCCCTCCCAGCGGCCGACTGAGTGGCCCATATAGGTGTAGTCAGGCGGGCCGTCAACGGTATCCAGGTGGATGGTACGAGCCGTACTTGAGAACGCGTAGGCCATATGAACCTTGCTGGTGCTCTGCACGATCTGCAGGGGATACGGCATATACATCGCGCGTGGAATCCCGGGCAGATAACACTTGAGCTCCGGGTCGCGGTCGATCCAATTCTCAGCGTTTTCACGTTTCATGGCTGCGGCCTCCGGCGTGTACGGAATCGCTCCATCACCTTGTACCACCCCGAGTGAACCGGGCACTCCCGCCGCGGCCCCGAGGGCGAGAACGGGTGCTGCCGGAACCCGCGCGTACTCGTAGGGGTAGACGCCTGGCTGCATGACGGCGCCCGGACGGGCGGCGTGCGCTTCGAGGTCCCAGTGGGCCTCGTTGTTGGCCTGCCAGATACCGCTGAAATTTGGTTTGTCATCCACGGTGCGTGCCGGCCGCGTCGCTGGGCCCTGGCCCGCCGTGCGAATGACCGACACCGAGATGACAGCGCTCACCGCAGCGGCGCACACCGCCACGCCCAGCATCGAGCCTGTGAACCGGTTTCTCATAACCGTCTCCATTTTTCTCTTTGGGCGTATCGGGATGAGCCTCGGTGGAGGTGTTGCTCACCGTAGCGCCAGCGGATCACGGCCCGCGGTGGACGAACAATCGGCGATGCATTTCGTGGCTGGGTTCAGGCCTCGGCCCTCTGCGAACGCCAGGTCCTCGGCACGCGAGCCCGCCAGGAGCCCAGGTAGCCCGTAGTTTCCCTCGTGACACCGCGGCTCGTAATAGATCCGATTCGCCTCGTTACTCTGTCTTGCGAAGTCCTGGACCACTGACCATGACGCTGTCCACACCGTTGAGTCTTCCATCGTGGACACGACTTCGAGCGTCTCCGGACCCGTGCGTCGCCAGCGTTCGATGAGATGCAGATTCTCGCGGGAACCACGGAAGTCTCTCTTGGCGGTGAAGTTCGTCACATCGACCACGAGCGTGTCGCCCTCCCATCGGCCACGGGAATCGCCCCACCACTGGCGGACCTGCGGGGGCAAATGGGGTTCGTTCGTAATCGGGATGACGCGGTTGAAGCCTTGCCCTTGACCAACGTCATAGAAAATCGTGACCACCCCCGGTGACTGCACGATTCGGTAGTAAATCCCAGTGAAGCCGCCACCAAATTGTGGCAAGTTGCCGCTCATACACCGCTCGCCAAGGCTCCGGTCTTCGGGACCATTGGCGCGATTGATGTTGGCAGCCGAGTAATACGGCGGCCGCTCCTCGCGCCGTGGTGATGGTGGCCCGTACTCCCCGCCACGGCAGCCAGGCTGGTTGTCACGGCAGACCGCGGTGTTTTGGAGCAGGGCCAGCTGATATTCGCGCGTCTCAGCCTGCCGTGCTTGCGCTTCCGGCGTCAGGGGAGGCACTTTCCCGCCCGGTGGATCGATGACCATGCCCGTTCGCCGACCGGTCGGCCTCTGCGACGTGAATACCGCGTTATAGGCACCGGCCACATCGGCTTCGCTGCCCGGCTCAGCGCGAAGGTGATTGCCAAAGACCGACGTGCTCGCGCGACGCTCATCCACTGCGGCGACCTGTTCCTCCGTGTAGAACTCGGTGGTCACGCCGTCGGGCCGTTCAAGCGGCACGAGCAACTCCACACTCCACACGCCCTGCAGGTCCGGCTCGCCCCACGGTGTCCGTGGTGCCGTTTCTTGGGCTTGAGCGGCCCCAAGCGCAGGCGAGTTGGTCTGGGTCACGTAGGCCATCACCAACAGCACCAAGACAATCAAGGCCGCAACACTGAACGGTCCAGGTCTTCGATAGTGCATCTCATACCTCCTACGGGTCGCGTTTCGCTGTTGACCTGAGAGTCAGCGTTGCGCAGCCGCCCTCCGGGTCAATGGATGCGTGCAGAACTCGTTGTCAGTTCATGTGGTCGTCCGCGCCAGCCTAGACCAGCGCCTCGCTTCGAGAAAGGTCCACCGTCGATTTCACGGAAAGCTCGGGTGGGAGACGGAGCAGCCACACGAGGATGAGCTGGTCCTCACTGCCTCACTGGAGCCCAGCTCTTATCAAGTACCGCCCCTCCTGGAATTCGCCGCAGAGCTCGGCAACTAAGGGGTGTTTGACTGGCAGTCCGCGCTCGTCGGACTCCAGATGGCGCTCGGCCACGTAGGTCGTGTGTTCAGCGCCGTCGACGAGTACGTGATACCAAGGTTGGTGTTTCGGCGGACGAGAGCGCGCCACTAACTCATACCATTCGCTGGTGCCACGAAACGTGGCATCGGCATCGAACACCACGCCTCGATAGTCGAATTTCTTGTGACGGACGATTTGGCCCACGAAAAACTTGGCCGAGTGCTCCATCGGCGGAGCGTAACAGAAGGCCGATGCAGGGTCACAGGTCTGGGGCGATCTCTACCGACCGTGGTGCGCGACGAATGGGTTGGCCAGTGCGTTCCGCCCGTAGTCTTCCGTCAGTTCAGCATGTGAGTGCATATCGACGAAGCCCGGCGCGACCATCAGCCCGTCAACGTCCACGACCACGGCAGCATCGACGCCAGCGGTCGCCGCGTCACCGACAAAGCTGATCCGGTCCCCCGCCAGGCCGACATCCTGCCGATCCCGCCAATAAGAGCCGCCCGGCCAAGAGATTCTTCGCGCATGCGTCTTCGGTTCTCCGCCGCGGACAAGGGCCGGTTTATGCTTCACGGTCACCGTGTGGGCGCAGCCGTTTCGGCGCCCGCGACTATGATCGACCCCGCTGGAGCAGTAGGGTCATGTGACAAGAGCGTGAACAGCGGGAGCCAAAGAAAGGCTTTCTCCAAGGCTGTCCACTCGTGCACCGCCGTCGAGATGAAGTCAGAGCCTCGGGTTCGCAGGGCCGCCTGGCAGGGCGCCACGCCGAGTCATACCGGCTGTATGGCGAGAGACGGGAATGCGGCGCCAGGTGGTGCTGCGGGCCAGAGGATTGACTGCATCTCGACGGAGGTGCACTAGACAGCCGAAAAGCAGGGAGACACAAAATGATGGATCCGCTTAGACGCGAGATACTCAAGACGGGCGCCGCGGCCACAGTGATAGCTGCAGCGCCGCGGGTGTTTGCGCAGCAGGCTGGCCAGGACGGAGCGGCCATGTCCTTCTACGAGAACGGCCCCGTTCGCATCCACTATGAGGAAGCCGGTAGCGGCTTCCCGCTGTTGGTCATCGCCGGCGGGGGACTGAACTCCACCATCGCGGGTCTGGCAACTCATCCCTTCAACCCGATCGAGGAGTTCCAAGGAGAGTACCGGTGCATCGCCGCGGACCTTCGGAACGCGAACCGCGGCCAATCGTCCGGTCCGCTCGAGATCGATCGGCCGTGGGATGCCCATGCCGATGACCATCTCGGTGTGATGGACCACCTGGGCATCGACAAGTTCATGGTGTTGGGTTTTTGCATCGGCGGTCCCTTCATCTGGAACTTGATGCGCCGGGCGCCCAATCGTGTCGTCGCGGCCGTGCTGGCGCAACCCAGCGGGTGGAGTCCCGAGACACCCAATCTGTTCTACGACAACAACATGACGGGTTGGGGTCCAGAGCTCGTCACGCGTCGGCCCGAGATCACAATGGAGATGGTCGACAGCTTCTTGACAAAGATGTACCGCACAGACGCTGACTTCGTCTTCACAGTGACCCGCGACTTCGTCCGTGAGAGCCAGACGCCGGTACTGATTCTGCCGGACGATATCCCGGCGCATCCGTATGCTGTCGCCATGGAGGTGGCGATGCTCGCGCCGCGGTCCGAAGTCAGCATGTTCCCCTGGAAAGAGCCGAAGGAGCGGATTCCCCTGGCGGTGCGCCAGATACGGTCCTTCCTCCGGGCGCATCGGCCCGCGTCGGCTTGAGCTGGACCTAGATTCCCCGGCGCAGCCCTCGCCGACCGTTCACCGGGCGCGAAAGGAAACAGCATCTGGACTAAGACGTTTCGCGGGCTCGGCGCAGGACAGAAGTGTCTGTCGGTGAATCGGTTCGGACACCTCCGCCTGAGCCTCGGACGATGCCGTCTTCACGTGCGGAGCGACGTCTCGTCGTCGCGTGGCGTTGTTACGAAAACGCTCACGGCGGGTCCTGGGACGGAACTGTCCCGGCTTGTTCTTGCCTGGAGCCATCGCCTCTCGTGGGCTAGCCGAGGCTGAACGAGATTGTCCGCGGCGAGCGCGGCGTCACGCCGGACACCGCGCTCCGGCTGGCCCGAGTCACTGGGATGGGTGCGAACTTCTGGCTCGGTCTCCAGCAAGATTGGGATCTGTGGCACGCAACCCCCGTGTTCGTACCGAGCAGACGGGCTCGACACCCGGGCGCCAAGTCTCCGGGGTCTCAGTCGAGCTCGGCGATCACGGGGGCGTGGTCTGACGCCGTCAGACCATCCTACTTCTTCCGGTAGTCACGATCGAACTCGACGTGACGCAGCCGGGTGACCACACTCGCCGTGCCCAGCACCAAATCGATGCGGAGACCCTGATTGCGGTGAAACGCGCCGGCTCGATAGTCCCACCATGAGAAGCGCTGGACCCCCGGGGCCTGGTGCCGGAACAAGTCGGTGAAGCCCCACGCAAGCAAACGTCCCAACCGATCTCGCTCGGCGTCCGTGTGAAAGATGTTGCCGGCCAGAGCCGTCTCGTTCCAGCTGTCGACCGGAGCGGGAACGATGTGGAAATCGCCACAGAGAACCGAGGGGTGGTCCGGGTCGTGGTGTCTCTCAAAGAGCGCCAGCAGACTTTCGAACCACGCCAGCTTGCGGGGAAAGTCGTCGTGATCGGTGGCCTTACCGTTGGGGCACTACACGGTGGTGAAGGAGAGATCGCCGAGCTCAGCGGTGATGAGCCGCGCGCCCAGGGGCTCCTGCTCGGGAAGCCCCCGCCGACCACGGTCATCGGCGTGCGAGATAGGATCGCGACGCCATGCCAGCTCTTCTGGCCGTGACACGCAGTGTGGTAGGGTAGCCCGCCGCCTCGAGCTCGGCGACCGGAAACTCCTCGTTGGCAAGCTTGAGCTCTTGGAGCCCGACCACATCGGGTTGACGGGCTCGCAGCCAGTGCAGGACGAAGTCCAGTCGGGCGCGGAGCCCGTTCACATTCCACGTGGCTATCCTCATGATTCGCGGGCGAGATTATACAACGCGCCGACTCGCGCGTTGGCACGACCGCGGGACAAGCGAGTGGCATACCGGAGGCAGCAAGACGCAAGAGAACGTCGACTGTGACGAGATCTCGCCGAATGCCTCCGGAGGGCTGTGCCGGACGAGGTCTATGCCTGGCAGCCGGTGCTGTCGCGCCGCCCGAGAACGGAGTGGTGTTGACTTTGGGCCTTTGCCGGGGCACATTGCGTTCGACATGCTTCGCGAATCGCGGGTGACGGTGACAGTCCGACGAACAGGAGTTTGGAGATGAAGAGCACTCTGCAGTGGAATCGCTTTCGTCGAGAGTATCTGACGGTGGCCGCCGTGACGGTCGTCGTGGCCGTCGCGGTTACCGGGACGAAACCGGTGGGAGGGCAGGAGAACCCCTTCACCGGAACGTCGTTTCGGATCGACGCGGAGGGAATCCGCGTGTCGTCACGCGGATTCGAGGCCGGGGCCCGGACGCACTGGCACACGCACAGCGACCAGCTGCTGGTCGTCAGGGAGGGCGCGCTCCGGTATCAGGTCGAGGGGCAGTCCGTCGGGGAGGTCGGTCTACACGAAACGGCCTATCTGCCGCGGGGCGTCCGGCATTGGCACGGGGCGACCCCTAATGAGGCGCTAACGCATGTCTCCGTGACATTCCCCAACGAGACCGGGGAGCATCTCGCCATCGAGTGGATGGAGCCGGTCACTGACGAGCAATACGCGGCCGGAGCCGCACGGTGAGCGTGACGTCGAGATCGCTCGTCTGTCTCGCTTCTCTCGGCCTTGCCGCACAGACGCTCGGCGCCCAGGCGTTGTCGGCTCCGCCGCGAGCCGACCGACAGCCCGTGGGCCTGGTGTCGCCTAGGGTGGCGCCACTCGCGGAGAGACAGTGGACGGATGAGCAACGCACGCTCGTCGATACCTACGCGAGCGATGGTCGCGCCGACAATCAGCTCCACACGCTCCTCCACGTGCCGGCGATCGTCGAAGGTCTAATGCCGCTCACAGTGTATCTCACCGAGGAGTCCACGCTGTCTCCGCGGGAGCGGACCGTACTAATCCTGCGCGCCGCTTGGTTGGCGGGCAGCCAGCCCCTGTGGGCCACCTACGCAGCGCGGGCGCGCGGGCACGGTCTGACGGACGAGGAGATCCGACACATCGCCCAGGGGCCAGCCGCGGTCGCGTGGGACGAGAAAGCCCGCGTGCTCCTACAACTGACCGACCAGCTCTACCTCAACTCGTCGGTGGCTGACGCCACGTGGAGGGCCCTCGCGGCGCGTCACGATGAGCATGCCCTCATGGACGCGGTTGAGACCGCGAACCACTTTATCGTTCTGGCGCTGATCTACAACTCGTTCGGGGTCCAGCCCGATGACGAAACCCCCGACCGCCTGCCTGCGGACATTCCCTATGCTGTCTCCGTCCCGGAGAGGGAACCGCCGCTCACGGTGGCCCGGCTCGATCCTCTTGACGGCCCAGGTATTGCCGTCGGGCGCACCTTTGCGCGGCATCCAGCCCTGGCCGCCGCGCGGGGTCCGCGGGCCGGCTACATCAACAGGATCTCTCCGCTGTCGCCGCGGGACCGGGAGACGCTGATCCTGCGGATCGGATGGAACTGTCAGGCCGAGTACGAATGGGCCAAGCATGTCGGCTCGGTCGGTCGTGCGCGCGACCACGGCGTCGACCCGGTGACGGTGGCAGAGGGACCGGAGGCACCCGGGGCGAATCCCGACGACGCGCTACTGCTCGGGATGGTCGACGAGCTCTATCGAGACGCGACCGTTTCCGACGCGACGTGGACGGCGCTCACCGACCGCTATGACCTGGTCGAGGCGATGAGCGCCGTCTACACGCCGAGCTCGTATCGAGCGACCTCGATGTCGCTCAACGCCTACGGGGTCCAGCTGGAGGAAGGCGACGAGGGCTTTCCATCTCCGTCCCAGGCTCGCTCCCTCGGCCTTCCGCGTCCGCACGCCGAACGGGGCCGAGGGGTCGCCAGTGGGCAGCTTGATCTGGTTCGCCTGCGACACCTCGCGGCGCGCTAGCGTAAATTGTCGTGATGTAATCCGTCGACGATCAGGTCAAGATCGCGGTCGACGCACCGAACTGGCTCTTCGAGTTCAAAGTCCGTTAGCCACCTCGTTTGCGGTCTGGACAATCTTCCGTGGAGGACCGAGGCGTGGGACGCCCGGCGGATCGCAACGGAGCGACGTGTCCGTTCTCACCTGATTCTCGCTGAGTTCTGGAACTTGGGCTTGGAACTCCGGCCTATACGAAGGAAAACTCCTCGTATACGCGGCTGGAGAGTCTGTGACGGCTGGTCCCGACCCGGGCCCAGGACCGTCACCGCACCTGGTGATACAGAGGACCGAGCCGTCGGGCAGGACCTGCGGCAGGACAAACTCGATAGCACCCGCGCCGTTCAGATCAGGGAGCCCGTGGACGGTCTGGGGCGTTGGTCTAGACGCGAGCCGCGCGATCTGTTCGGCGGAGCCTCGGCCAGCGTCCATTATAGGGACCTGCGCAGAAGCAACGAGCGGTCATCGTGAGGAAGACCGCGGAGACTCCCAAGGGCTACGTCGGACAGATACGGTCGACCTCGGACATCGTCACGGGTTCCATCGGTTCGTCCAGTCTCGCCCTGCTCGTTTTCTTCACTAATTATCAGGGGGCTGACTGTCTCACATACATTGGCACAGAGGGATCTTCACCTCCCGTTCACCTCCCGCAGGGTCGGACCCTTGCGTCTTGCCGACTGTACTGCACGTGGGGAGGGAGCCGATACATATTGGCGCAGATGCCTTCATAACGAACCCTGCCCCCTTCCCCGTCGACGAATAGTGCGCGACGAGTGGTATCGTCAGCAGGTGAGCTTGGTAGGGCAGACCGTCGCCCACTATCGGATTCTCAGCGGTCTGAGCGCGGGTGGCATGGGCGTCGTCTACGAGGCGGAAGACGTCCGACTCGGGAGTCCCCGCGCTGCCAACGAAGGTCTGCGCATAGGAACAGTGCGACGAGCACCGCGAGGTGTGCCCAAGGCGGAATACACGACCCGCGACCTTTTTGACGTCTGGCTTCCGGAGCTGGCGCCGAGCGAGACGATCCCCAAGGAGGCGCTGACGGTGACCGACGACACGTCCTGGCGTCGCTTTGTCCGTCGCTACCGTATCGAGATGAAGGCTCCCCAGGCGCGTCACGCGCTCGACCTGCTCGCGGCCCTCTCTCACCGAACGAATCTCTCGGTCGGCTGCTACTGCGAGCGGTCGGAGCGCTGCCACCGGTCGTTGCTCGAGGAGCTGCTCGCTGCCCGCGGCGCCAAGCTCGTACCCTGACCGCGTTGGTTGACCGCGTGCCGACGGGGCGACACGTCCGACGGCGCTTGGTCGGAGATCACGCCCGTGGGACGCGCCGTCCGCCAAGCACCGTCTCGAACGGGAACAGACGCTTGCTGCCAACGCGCAAGTTCTCGTAGTTGTCGACGAACTCGAACCTCCCCTCTCGAAGCTCGAGCACCGCCACGTCGGCAGGAGCACCAACATGGAGCGTGCCACGATCCCTAAACAGTGGGTATACACGGGACGCGTTCACCGTGGCGCGTGCCACGACCTCGTCGATCGTCATGCCGAAGTTCAGAAACTTGGACATGACGTTGGGGAGATCGACGACGCTTGCCGCATTGCGGCTGCCGGTGCTGCCGTCGGTGGAGATCGTGTCGGGCCAGAATCCCGCTTGCATGATCGCGTCGAACGTGTCCCACCGGAGATGGCCAGTTCGCCCGTTCGCGACGTCAAACCACACGCCACGACGCCGGGCGGCGAGCACCGCAGGGAAGATACGACCGTCGCCGTCGATGATGGCATTCGGTGGTGGCGCGAACATGTGCGTGACGATGTCGCCCGGCTTCAGCTGCGCGACCAGTGTCGAAAAGGGGGATGCGGTCTGCCCCATGTGGATCATCAGCGGCAGATCGAAGAACGTGGCCACTTCCTGGGCGCGGCGTAGCACCTCGACATCGTCCACCGCGACACCCTCGGTCAGGCGGGCCTTGACCCCCACCACATAGTCGAGATTGCGCGCCACAGCGGCTTTCGCGGCGTCGACGTCGGCGAGCGCGAGGTCGTGGGTGTCACCGTCGGGCAGAATGCCTTCGCGACCGATGTTGATCAAGACGCGCGCTGGCTGGGGCGCCGAGCGCGCGAACGCGACCACCTCGTCGATCTGGGCGGCACCCGCCGACCCGGCGTCAACCCAGCCCGTGACGCCATCGGACAGGCAGATGCGTGGGCCGTCGTCGTCGCGGCCATAGTGGGAGTGGACATCGAGAAGCCCCGGCACGACGAGCTTGTCGGTCGCATCAATGACCTCAGCGCCCTCGGCGTCGATGTCCGAGCCGATCCATGCGATGCGATCCCCGGCGATCGCAACATCCAGGATCGCGTTGAGGCGTAGGGACGGATCGATGACCCGGCCCCCTTTGATCACCAGGTCGTAGTCTGCGGCGAACGTCGCAGAGCTGCGAGCCAGCGTTGCGACTCCCGCCATGGTGCCGTAGACGAATTGGCGTCGATTCAACATCGTGTGCCGTCCTTCCGGGTCGAAGTCTTTGACCATGCCACGGACAAGATGCTGCGCGGAGACCGCCCGTATGTCAACTGCATCACACGCGGGTAACGGGCGGATCTCTTTTGTCTCGACCGACCGTGAACACAAAGTACTCCGACCCAGAAGTGCGGTCCGACGCAATTGCGCGGACGTCCCGCGAAGTGCAGGGCGATGTGGCTCGCGCTTTGCCCCTTGATGCAACCCATCACCGGCGCCCATCGAGTGCCGGATCCGCAAACTGTCTGCAGCGTGCGTGGGCACGCCTGGTCCGGCGGGCGAAATACCGGTTGCGGACGGCATCACCTGAGAACTATCGTCTCTGAGTCCCGACGAGGTTCTTATATGTCCCGATACGCCATTCTTCTCACTGTTTTGCTGACCGCCGCGCCGGCACCCGCGCAAGTGACCGCTGGCGACTTGCCGGACCAGTCCGTCACATGGCTCCAGGAGTATCTCCGGATCGACACGATCAATCCGCCGGGGAACGAAATACGCGGGGCGGAGTTCCTCGCGGCTATCCTCGACGCCGAGGGCATCGCTTACGAGTTGGTCGAATCGGCTGCGGGCCGTGGCAACATTTGGGCGCGTCTCGAGGGCGGGTCAGAACCGAGTCTGGTCCTGCTGCACCACATCGACGTCGTGCCCGCCGACCCAAACTACTGGTCGACCGACCCGCTTTCCGGTGAGGTCCGCGATGGGTATATGTACGGCCGCGGAGCGCTCGACACGAAGTCGTTGGGCATCATCGAGTTGGCGGCATTTATCGCCCTGCACCGGTCTGGCGTCGCGCTGGAACGCGACGTCATCTACATGGCCACGGCGGACGAAGAAGCCGGAGGATATTTCGGCGTGGGCTGGCTGGTCGAGAATCGGCCAGAACTGTTCGAAAACGTCGGGTATGTGATCAATGAGGGCGGCGGCGGCAGCGAAGTGGACGGCCAAGTCCAGTTCTCTGTCGAGGTCACCCAGAAGGTGCCCTACTGGCTCAGGCTCACCTCACGAGGACAGCCTGGTCACGGGTCGCGCCCCCGGGCCTCGACGGCCGTCACGCGGCTGGTGGCGGCGTTGAACCAGCTGCGCGAACATGAATTCGAGCCCCGGGTCATTCCATCGGTCGACACCTACTTCCGGCGGCTGGCACCGGGGATGGGGCCCGACTGGGAGGATCGCTATGCCGACATGGCGACGGCGCTCCGGAGGCCGGGGGTGGCGGATGAGCTTCTCGAGGCCAACCCGGGTCACTACGGCCTGACCCGTAATACCTGCTCACTCACGCGTCTCGGTGGCAGCGACAAGATCAACGTGATCCCGACCGAGGCCTGGGCCGAACTCGATTGCCGGCTGCTGCCCGATCAGGACCCCGATGAGTTTCTCGCCGAGTTGGGCGGGGTTCTGGGCAGTGACGTCGCGGTGGAGACGATGATGGGCTTTACACCGGCGGTATCGTCATCGGAGACCGGTTTGTTCCGCACGATCGAGGACGTCACCGAGACGCACTTTCCGGGCGCGACGGTGGTGCCGGCCGTGCTGGTGGCCTTCACCGATAGTCACTTCCTTCGCGACCTCGATATCGTGGCCTATGGATACGACCCCTTTGTCATTCCCGCCACCGACTACGCCGGCGTCCATGGCAACGACGAGCGGATCTCGGTCGAGAACATGAGACGCGGCGTGGTGGTACTCCTTGACCTCGTCCAGCGATGGGCGGTGAAATAGGCCGGTAAAAAAGATCGGCGCAGCTGCGCAGTGAGCAAATGCCGCCCTCGAACAGGAACGGAGTCGATGCACCGCGAAACGCCGATAACCGCGTCAGACCAACAGGAGCGCGGCGGCGTACTGCACGGCATCGCGGGACCTTCATTCCCGCGCCGGGCACGGTCGGCTCGATCCCCTGAGCCAGTCACGCGGCCGCAATCAGCCAGCCCCCCCAGGCGACCAGCAACAACCCGAGGCCGCGGCTCACGCTCTCTCCGCGCGGCAGCGTTTTTTCGGCCAGTACGACGATCGTGAGAACGGCCACCCACGGCAAATTCATCACGCCAAGCACGAACAACAGGACCATCAGGAACCAGCAGCAACCGAGGCAATAGACGCCGTGGTGCAATCCCATCAGTGCCGCGCCCGAGTTTCCGTCGCGCCAGCAATGCATAAGGAAGCTCATCGGCGAGCGGCAATGGTTGAGGCAGGCGTTCTTGAGCGCCGTCCATTGGAATGCCCCCGCCGCGACGAGCAGGACACCGCCCGTGACCGGAGCAACGTTGCCCATCATCGACGACATGACGCCGCCGGCGTGCAGACCCCAGTTGGCCACCGTGGCGAGCAGCGAGAACCCCACCCAGGCGAGCAGGTAGCCGCTCACAAACGCCCCGGTCGGGGCGAAGGGACGGCCCGCCGCCTCGCGCTTCTCCCGAACCCGCGCGAAGATTATGACCGTGGGGGTGACCGAAGGCAGCATCATCGCGAACATCATCACCGCCCACATGACGAACATGAAGACGAAGTCGGCGGCCGACCAGCGAATCATCGATGGCCGGCTCATGGCATCGGCCATCGAGCCATGCTCGACGCCGAGGCGGACGGTGTAGGCCCAGACCAGCGCGGCGAGCGCAACCAAGGCGGCGAGCACCAGGCGGCGATCGCGCTCTAGCGTCAAGCTGGAGGATGCCCCGCATGAAGATCGACGTGCCTCCCCTCCACACCCCGGTCTCGATGAGATCGCCTTCGACGTTGTTCTTGATGGCCTCGGTGACGCAGTGCTGAACGTTGTCCCACCGCGTAAACAGAGCGCTGACCAAGCCAGGGAAACAGGTCGTGCTCGAACCGCCGCAAGATGCGGTCGCTGTGGTCTACGACCCATCTCGATGAGAATTTCGCGTACCACTCCCGGGCGATGGCCTCGAAACTGTCTGCGCCCGCGACCGCAAGGTTCCGCGCTTTACGGGCCTGCCCAGGATCGATACCGGCCGCAAGCTGCTGGCGGACCGCATCACGCCGCTCACGGGCAGATTTTAGAGTGACACCCGGGTAGACCCCCAGGGAGAGCCGTTTTTCCTTACCACCGAAGCGGTATTTCCAGCGCCCCCACTTCCCCCCCGCGGGGCTCAGCTCCAGATACAGGCCGCCGCCGTCGAACAACTTGCAAGCTTTGGCGTGCGGTTTGGCCGCACGCACCGCGGAGTCCGTCAAAGCCATCTGGGGGCAACTCCTGTTCGGTGTGGCCTTGTTGCCCCCAGAGTTGCCCCATCAGAGGGGGCAGTTTCCCCTGGAAGGCACAGGAACACTTAGGACAGCATAGCAGGCACAAACCGCCCAAAAACAGATAGATAACGGACTTTCTTGGCTCCGGCTGGACGGGGTGATGGTAGCGGTACGGGGAATCGAACCCCGGTCCCATGGCTGAGAACCATGTATCCTAACCCCTAGACGATACCGCCTCCAGGGAAGAAAACTTCTCCATTTTTATATCATAGTCGCGTGATACGTGCCGTCCTTGTGTTGACCTTGGTGGCCGGGCTGGGATTGGGCCTCGGGCTCTATGTGACCGCAGGTCGAGCTGCGGGTCCAATCATCACCATTGAAGCGCCGACTTCTCTGGTCGGCCGCGAATCGACCTTCGCCGCGACAATCGAAGCACCCGACAACGCGCTCAACGCGGTCAATGCCGTTATCGAGCAAGACGGGCGACGCTACACACTGTTCTCGCTGGACCAGCCCGGTGATGCGCAAATGAGTCAGGCCGGTGCGGACCGGGTCCGGGTTCGGCGTCAGTTCGACCGCCGTTCGCATCCGAATCTCGTAGCCGGCGAAGCTCGAATTCTGGTGACGGCCACGCGGCCGGTATTTTTTGGTTGGAGAGAGGTGGCGTCAGAGGCCGAAGCCGTGGTCGAAGTCCGGCTCGACCCACCGCGGATCGAGGTCCGCTCTGATTTTCACTACGTGAATCACGGTGGGTCCGAATTGGTCGTGTATCGCGTGACGCCGTCGGACGCGGAGTCCGCTGTCCGCGTGGGCGACCGGTTCTACCCGGGGTATCCGGTGAGCAGCGTCGGCGCCGACAGCCCCGCCGATGCCTCGTTGCGGATGGCATTTTTTGCCTTGTCCTACGACCAAGATCTCGGCACACCAGTCGAGATTGTCGCGACGGACGCGGCGGGTAACGAGGGCACCGCCAGCTTTGACTATCGCGTGTTTCCTCGCGACTTCCGACGCTCCGAGATTCCTCTCAGCGACGGTTTTCTCCGCCGAGTGGTCCCGGCAATCGTGGACCGCGCCCCAGAGCTGGCCGACGAGCGTCTCGAACAAGACACCGCGGTGGCCGAGCTGGTCGATCTCTATCTTTTTATCAACGGCCCACTCCGGGAGAGCAATCGCGCGAAGGTTGCCGCGCTGGCGGACCTCACCAGCGAGCAGATGCTGTGGGACGGCGCCTTCCGGCAGTTGGCAAACACCGCCGTGCAGTCGGGATTTGCGGACCACCGGACCTATGTCCACGACGGAGACGACATAGACCAGCAGGTGCATCTCGGGTTCGACTTGGCATCGACGGCGAACGCTGCGGTGCGCGCGGCGAATGGGGGCACGGTGTTGTTCGCCGAATACCTCGGTATTTTTGGCAACTGTGTGGTCGTCGACCACGGGATGGGCCTACAGTCGCTCTACGCCCATCTATCATCGATCAACGTGTCAGTAGGAGAATCCGTCGAGTCTGACTCTGTGCTTGGTCAGAGCGGGCAGACGGGTCTCGCGGGCGGGGACCACCTTCACTTCGCGATGCTTCTCCAGGGGCGACCGGTCACACCCGTCGAATGGTGGGATCCGCACTGGATCGAGGATCGGATCATACGAAAGCTTCGGCCCCAGGGAGCTGAATGACGGACGGTGTGATAACCTTGATTGGTTTCACATTCCCCCGAAAAATCGCATTAGGAGAATCTTAGATGCAGCATCGAACAATGTGGGCGTTTGCCTCCGTCCTCGTCCTGGTCGTCGCCGGTGCGTGTGGCGGCGGCTCCGAACCCGCCCCGGCGCCCGCGGCCGACTCGGCGCCCGCGGCGCAAGCGATTGACCCTGCCACGGCCGGAAACATCAGCGGCACAATCACCCTGGAGGGCACGCCCCCAGAAGCCGAGACGATTCGTATGGCGTCAGATCCGGCGTGTGCGGCTGAGGCCGGGGACGACACTGCGTCCGAGTATTTCGTGGTCGGTGATGCGGGCGGCTTGGGGAACGTCTTTATTCATGTCAGCCAAGGGTTGGAAGGCCGCAGTTTTCCGGAACCCGCGGACAGCGTGATCCTCGACCAGAACGGGTGCCGCTATCGCCCGCACGTGTTCGGTATCCAGGTTGGACAAACCTTGGAGGTCGTCAACAACGACCCCACGCTGCATAACATTCACGCGCGACCAGCGGTGAATGAAGAGTTCAACACGGGTCAGCCGATCGAAGGCATGAGATACGAGCGCGTCTTTACGGAAGCCGAAGTGATGGTGCCGTTCCAGTGCGACGTGCACGGTTGGATGAACGCGTTTGTCGGCGTTGTCGACCATCCGTTTTTTGCCGTGACCGCCGCGGACGGAGCGTTCGATCTGAGCGGACTGCCCCCGGGCGACTATGTCGTCGAGGCCTGGCACGAACAGTTTGATGATTCCCAGACGCAAACTGTCACCGTCGGCGAAAGCGCGACTACCGAGCTGAACTTCACGTTCACGGTCGGCTAGCAGCCGGCTGTTTCCTTCCGGCACTCCCGCTGGTCTCCGTATCACCGAGCTCAGGCTCGTCGGATACGGAGACCGGGCTTTCCATTCCCCTTCGGTCGCGTATCGACCATGGCCTGGCTCCACCGCTATCTGAGACTTCTGACCGGCGCGTCTTTGCTGCTGATTACGGCAGGTGGACTCGTCACGAGCACTGGCTCGGGTCTCTCGGTTCCTGACTGGCCAAGTAGTTACGGATACTTCATGTATTCGTTCCCTTTCTCGAACATGGTGGGGGGAATCTTCTACGAGCACGGTCACCGGCTTATCGCCAGTACCGTCGGACTCATGACCATCGGGCTCGCGGTGTGGGTGACTCGGGTAGACGCTCGCCGATGGATGCGAAGACTGGGCTGGTTCGCCCTGGTGGCCGTGTGCACCCAAGGCCTTCTGGGCGGGCTCACCGTCATCTATCTCCTGCCAACACCAATCTCGGTCAGCCATGCCGGTCTTGCCCAGTTGTTTTTCGTACTGGTCGTCAGCCTGGCGATCTTTACGTCGCCGGGGTGGCTTCGCGGATACGACCGTGATGCGGTAATGCGCCGCTCGATTGACTCAGACGTCCCGCTCGGTCGTATGACGAGGCTGGCACCCCTGGTCATTTTTTGCCAAATTCTGGTCGGAGCGACGATGCGTCACACCGGAGCCGGCTTGGCCATACCGGACTTTCCCTGGTCGTTTGGCCAGGTCATCCCGCCGGTGTGGACTGTCGCAATCGGCGTGCACTATACGCATCGTGTCGGCGCAGTCGTCGTCTCGGGGATCGTCATCGCCATTTTGGGTCACATCCTGGCGCATCACCGGGGGAAGCAAGAGCTCACCAGACCGGCGCTCCTCCTCGGCGCCACCGTGCTCGCGCAGGTCGCGCTCGGAGCCTGGACCGTGCTGAGCCAAAGACAGGTCAACGTGAATACGGCCCATGTCGCCACCGGGGCGGTGCTCTTTGTCACGTCGGTCGTTCTGATGTTGCGCGTGCATCGCGATCGGTTCCCGGACGCAGCCCGCGCCGACCGTTCCACTGTCGGCCCCTTCGAGAACGCCCCTTCTGTCCGCCGGGCCACGTTCTCGCAACACTCGCAACAGGGGTCTCCCGGAGTCGCGCTGTGAAAACCGGCGCGGTGAGCGTGGCGGCGACCGGGTCTCGATTTACTGACTTTCTTGCGCTCACCAAACCGCGTCTCAATTCTCTTGTGGTCGTCACCGCCGGGGTCGGCTACGTATTGGGTGCGGCGAGCCTCCCCACGAACCTAGGGGCTGTCCGCGCGTTCGACCTCATGATCCTTCTGCACACGGTGATCGGGTCGGCCTTGGTAGCCGGAGCCGCAGCGGCCTTGAACCAGCTCGCCGAACGAGACATCGACGAAGCCATGGAGCGGACTCGGCGTCGCCCAATACCCTCGGCGCGGGTTCAACCGGCAGAAGCCCGGTTGTTTGCGTCGGTGCTGGCCGGGGTTGGCATCGTTCAATTGACTCTGGCCGCGAACGTCTTGGCCGCGCTGCTGGCGGTGACGACCCTCGTGACATACGTCTGGGTGTATACGCCACTCAAGCGGCGGACGCATTGGGCCACTCTCGTCGGTGCAATCCCAGGCGCGCTACCGCCGGTCATCGGCTGGGCGGCGGCACGAGGGTCGGTCAACACGGCAGGATGGGTAATTTTTTTCATCGTGTTTCTGTGGCAGCTGCCGCATTTCCATGCGCTCTCGTGGATGTATCGAGAGGATTTCCGCCGAGGAAACCTGCCGTTACTGGCGGTGATTGACACCGACGGTCGCAGAACCGCACGCCACGCGCTCGGTTTCGCGATTCTTCTCGTGCCCGTCAGCGCGCTCCCCATATTCGTCGGTCTGGGCGGTCAGCTGTATCTGGTGCCCACCGTGATCTTGGGGATGATCTTTGTCACTCTCAGCGCACGCTTTGCCGCGGAGCGCACCCACGCGAGGGCGCGGGCTCTCTTTGTCGGTTCGTTGGTCTATCTCCCACTACTCTGGGGTCTTCTTGTCTTCGATACCATCACCATCCGCTGATGCCGCGCTAGAAGTCGAGGGCCTGAGCCATCGATACGGGGACCGACAAGCGCTCACGGACGTGAGCTTCTCCGTCGACGTTGGGAGTATCGTGGCGCTCCTCGGTCCAAACGGAAGCGGTAAGACCACGCTCTTTCGACTTGTGACGACGCTGCTTCCCGCGTCCCCGGGCCAAGCGCGTGTCTTTGGCTACGATGTCACGAACGCGGCCAGCGACGTCCGTCGACGCATGGGGGTCGTCTTCCAGGCCCCCGCCCTCGACACCCGCCTCAGCGTTGTGGAAAACCTTCGCACTCATGGTCACCTCTACGGGATCAAGGGCCGCGTCCTGAGCGCACGGGTAACTGACGCGCTGGAGCGTGTTGACCTCGGTGAACGAGCCAACGATCTCGTGGGCACGCTGTCGGGTGGTCTGCAACGACGGGTCGAAATTGCCAAAGCCCTCCTCCCGTCGCCCGAGCTCCTCGTCCTCGACGAACCGAGCACCGGTCTAGACCCGGGCGCCCGACGCGAGCTCTGGGGCCAACTCTCCCGATTGCGCGACACCCTGGGGACCACGGTGGTGTTGACGACCCACCTCATGGACGAGGCCGCACGGTGTGACCGGGTCGTCCTCCTTCACGAAGGCAGACTCGCGGCGTTGGGGACGCCGCGCGGGCTCGTGAGCGAAATAGGCGGCGACGTGATCTTGGTGGCGACGCCCGACGGTGAAGCGCTCGCGCGCGATATCCAAACCCGGTTCGACCTCCCGACGGAGATGGTCGACGGACAGGTGCGAATCGAACGCGAACACGGACACCAATTCATCACGGCGCTGGTCGAGGCATTTCCGGACAGGATTGATGGTGTGACATACGGAAAACCGACGCTCGAGGACGTTTTTCTGCACCACACAGGTCAGCGGTGGAACGGGTAATGTGGTTGGCTACCTATACCCTCTGGCGACGGGACATCGTCCGTTTCTACCGGCAACGTTCACGCGTCATCGGCGCGCTCGGCACCCCGCTGGTGTTTTGGCTCCTGCTCGGCTCCGGACTCGGAAGCTCTTTTCGGGTGGGGAGCCTGGGGACTCCAAGCGGGGGATATCTCGAATATTTCTTCCCCGGCACGCTCGCGCTCATTCTGCTGTTTACCGCGATCTTTTCGACTATCTCGGTGATCGAAGACCGCCACGAAGGATTCCTCCAGGGCGTGATGGTGGCCCCGACGCCTCGGATTGCGATCGCTCTTGGTAAGATCCTTGGGGGCACGACGATGGCAGTGCTTCAGGCGTTGCTGTTCTTGATGCTTGCCCCTGTCGCGAGCACCGAGATCAGTCTGTCCACGCTCCCTTCGCTGGGACTTGTGCTGGCCGTGCTCGCGTTCGGGCTCACGGGCTTGGGTTTTGCCCTCGCATGGATGATCGACTCCACGCAGGGTTTCCACGCGGTCATGAACCTCGTGCTGTTTCCGATGTGGCTGCTCTCCGGCGCCGTGTTTCCCGCCGACGGGGCGGCCGGCTGGATACGGGGAGTCATGCTCGTCAACCCGATGACCTACGGCGTCGCGGCGCTACGCACGCTTCTCTCGCACCCGGTCGCGGATGGCGCCGGGTCGGTGAGCAATCCCCTGTCGGTTATCGTGCTGTTTGCAATATTCACCTTACTATTGAGCGGCTGGTGCGTCCGTCACCGCCAGTCGTGAAAACGACGTGACTCTATCCGACCTCCCGACGCTCAACGCCGTGCTCAACGGCATCTCCACTGTGTTTCTGGTGTCGGGCTACGCCATGGTCAGGCAACGTCGAATACGCGCCCATCGACTGTGCATGATGAGCGCGTTCGGAACGTCGACGCTCTTTCTCGTCAGCTACGTCATCTACCACCTCAACGTGGGTTCGGTAGCGTTTGAAGGACAGGGAGTTGTCCGAACGCTCTACTTCGCCGTCCTGCTCACCCATATCCCCTTGGCTGCGCTCGTGCCACCCCTGGCGCTTATTACCCTCAGCCACGCTCTCAGGGAACGCTATGACCGTCATCGGCGGATTGCCGCCTGGACACTGCCGATCTGGCTCTATGTCTCGGTGACTGGGGTGGTGGTGTATGCGATGCTTTACGGGCTCTGACCCGGGACACTAGCGACCGCTGACGCTATCGTTCTCCGGAAGAGAAAACGCGACCAAAGCCGGTGCGTCTCCCCCCACTGTAAGCGCGATGTATTGCCGCCTATCGAGCATGTAGGTCATCGGCGTCCCGATGGCCCCGCCAGGAAGGTCTACCGATGCCAACAGCGCGCCCGACAACTTGTCATACGCGACAAGACGAGGCCCGTCGGCGGTGCCCCCGGCGGTAAGCGCGTGCACCAACACCGTCTTGGTTACGAGTGAGCCGTATCGTCCGCTGTCGCCGCCCAGTGGCGGCAAATCCAGACCGCGCAGCAGCGGGTGATTGCGGATACGGTCGCCGTCACCGAGCGGGGTCATCCAGAGATGCTCACCGGTATTCATGTCGATCGCGGTCATCCGCGAATACGGCGGTTTCCAGAGGGGCAAACCTTGTGGCATCTGCGGTAGCCGCTGCGGGTTGCCCCCCTCCAGAAACGATGCGCCACCCCGACTGAGGAGATAGCGCACAGTCGCGACCTCGTTCGACGCAGGCTCTCTGAACCGCATCACCGAGTGCGCGTTTCTGGACGCCACATAGAGCACACCGGTGTCCGGATCAACGGCCGCCCCGCCCCAGTTGGCCCCGCCCCCCGCGCTTGGCCGAAAGACCGTGCCGCGGAGCGACAGCGGGGTATAGAGCGGACCAAGCCGGAATCCTTCGACCGCGTTGACCGCCATCTCGCGAATCTCCGGAGTGAAGTCGACGAGGTCGTCAATCACCGCGCCTTGATATTCAAAAGGCGCGGGAAGAGTCGGAAACGGCTGGGTCGGCGAGAGGACCTCGCCCACCAAGTCTGTATCGGTCGCTACCGCGCGTTCTTCAATCGGCCAAATCGGCTCGCCGGTGACACGGTCGAATGCATACACGAATCCCTGCTTTGTGACTTGAGCCACCGCCCGTACGGAGCGACCGTCGACCGTGATATCGAACAGGTTTGGTCCCGTGGGATTGTCGTAGTCCCAGACACCGTGATGCACCATTTGAAAGTGCCACACCCGCTGCCCGGTTTCGATATCTACACAAATGAGACTCTCGGCAAAGAGGTTGTCTCCGACCCGATGACCACCGTAATAGTCGGACGTTGGCGTACTGGTCGGCAGATAGACGTAGCCCAGCTCGGCGTCAACCGCGATATTGCCCCAGGTATTCGTGTTCCCAGAGTAGCGCCACGCCTCGCTGTGCCAGGTGTCAGCGCCAAACTCATCGCCACTCTGCGGCACATTGTGAAAATCCCACCGGTGGCGCCCCGTCCGCGCATCATAGGCGCGCACAAACCCCGGCGCATTCTCTTTTGTCGCCAAGTAGTCATGGATTGACGACCCCACGATGATCGTGTTCCCGACAACGAGCGGTGGCGACCGGGACGGTGGCGGAAGGCGGCTGGGATTGTCACGCGCCCGGGGCAGCCCGTCCTCGAGGCTGACGCGTCCGTTGTTCCCAAACTCGGTGGCGAGCACTCCGGTCGCGGCGTCGACAGCGGTCAAGTAGCCATCGCCCGTACCCCAGATGACCCGCGCGTCGCCGTCGTTCTCCCAATAGGCGACCCCTCGATGATTCCAGGGAGAGGGCAACGGCGGGCTCCCCAGTTTGTAGACCCGTGGGTCGTAGACCCAGCGCGTCTCGCCGGTGCGAGCATCGATCGCCGCCGCCTGATACAAGGGCGTGGCGAGATACAAGACACCATCAACCATGAGCGGAGTGGCCGAGAGACGGCCAATCCCGGGCCGCGTCACCCAGCGGTTTGGCGACGCGGCTTCGAGCCGGTCAAACAACACGCTGGCCGCCACGAGAGAGACGCCCTGCTCACTCTCGTGCAGAAGATGAGTGTCAGCCGTCCGCCATCGCCAGGCCAATTCGAGGTCTCCAAAATTGTCGGCTGTGATCTGCTGAAGCGGTGAGTATCTGTTGCCTGACAGGTCGCCAGCGTATGAACGCCACTCGCCAAGAGGCTCGGACCGCTGGGCTCCGACCGGCGCCTCCACGAAGAAGAAAAGCGCCACGCTCACACATCCGACATAGCGCATGCTCATATCATCCTCACCCCCCCTGCGGGCATTCTGAAACAAAACGTCGCGGTTGAATAGGATGGCTCGATGCCAGTTGACCATTAGTACGGACTCTCCAAGGGTGCCCAGTGCGCGGCGGCGGCCCCTGCTCGACCGATGCATGATCTCGCTGAGTCGGCGACATGACACGAAGTGCGAGTCGAATCCGTGCTATCATTCGACAGTACACGAGCAGATTTTTCTCACCCAGAGGCTCCGCTTTATTTATCCTTCCCTCCCTTGACGCCCATCCAGCTGATGGGCCGTATATACAAACCACGACCGTGGGTGGGTGAACGCGGTCAGGAGCACAACAACGTATGACGTTCGCCGATCTGGGCCTATGCCCGGAACTGGTCCGCGCTGTCGCCAGCGCAGGATACGACACACCGACCTCCATTCAAGAACAGGCCATCCCGGTCGCACTCGACGGTCAAGATCTGATTGCGTGCGGGCAGACGGGAACCGGCAAGACCGCCGCGTTTCTGCTCCCCATCCTCCAGCGACTCACCATAGGCAAGGTGAAGCGGAGGCCAACCCACCATCCCCGCGCGCTCATCGTGGCGCCGACGCGGGAGCTGGCCGCCCAGATCGGAGAGATGGTCGAGCGGTATGGAAAATATCTCCGTCTGAGAAGCCTCGTCATCTATGGCGGGGTTGGGATGGAACGCCAGACGCGTCGCTTGGCCGGCGGCCTCGACATCGTCATCGCCACGCCGGGCCGGCTTCTCGACCACCTCGGTCGGAGCCAGGCCAACCTTGGCGCGATCGAAACGGTCGTCCTCGACGAAGCGGACCGGATGCTCGACATGGGGTTTCTTCCCGATGTGCGCCGGATTCTCGCCACGCTACCCACGGAGCGTCAGAATCTGTTCTTTTCCGCCACGATGCCCGACGAGATAGAACAACTGATTCGTCGCACGACCCGAGAGCCGGTCATGGTCGAGGTGGCGCGCCGGGCGACACCCGTTGGGGCAGTCCGACAGGTCGTGCACCCGGTGGCCATGAACCGCAAGAAGGACCTGCTCAGCGGCCTTCTCAAGCGCGATAACATGGATCGGACGCTCGTTTTTACGAGGACAAAAGCGAGAGCCAACCAACTGGTGCGCCATCTCGAGAAAAGCGGTCGACGGGTCGCGGCAATTCATGCCAACAAGAGCCAGAACGCTCGCACGCGGGCTCTGTCCGGGTTTCGCACGGGAAAGATCGACACCCTCATCGCCACCGATATCGCGGCCCGGGGCATCGATGTGGACGACATCAGCCACGTAATAAACTTCGACCTACCGCATGTGCCTGAAGATTACATACACCGCATCGGACGCACCGCCCGTGCCGGTCGGCAGGGAGATGCCATCGCGCTAGCGGCACCAGAGGAACGCGCCCAGCTTGCCGCGATCGAGCGTCTTGTCGGCAAGTCGATCCGACGTGAACACCTCCCGGGTTTCCCCCCGGGCGCTCAGACAGAGGAAGGAACGAATCGTGGCAAAGGACGATCTTATAGACGTACGGGGCATGGTCACGGCCGTCCACAGCGGCGGACTCTATCGGGTGCAGTGTGACCCAGGTCATGAGGTGCTGGCGCAGCTTAGCGGCAGGATGCGACGGTTCCGGATCAAAGTGGTCCCCGGCGACCGCGTCAAGGTAGGCGTCTCACCCTACGACCCGACCCGGGGTCTTATCACCTTCCGCGAACGCTAACGTTTGCCTGGGGCCGGCGACAGTCCCGCCGCGTCCCCCGCGCCTTTGTCGATTCAGGGGTAGAGCAGATAGGGCGCGACTCGGCGGCGCCACTCGCGCTCGTCGTCTTCCCAGCTCTCAGCTATCACCTTCGGGTCGTCACCGCGCATAATCCGATCGATGACCAGGCGCGAGCCGAGAAGACGGGCCGCTGCCTCGATCTCGAAGGCGCCAGGGTGCAGGCCGTAGAGCGCGGCGGCAATCTCAAGACCGACCCGTACCGGTTGCAGCGCATCGCGATTCGTCACCATAATCCGCACGCCCGATGAGCGCTCGTTCGCAAACTTGCTGCTGCGGGGCGTGAACTCAACCGGGTAGAACCGCACCCCGGCCACACGTCGCGCGTTGAGCGCGCGAGCCAGCCCCTGGCCGTCGACCCAGGGCGCACCAACCAATTCAAACGGCGTGTCCGTTCCTCGACCGACCGAGACGTTTGTCCCCTCGAACGCGCCAATCCCTGGATACAAAACCGCCTGCCCTACGCTGCGCAGATTCGGCGAGGGATTGATCCACGTGAGCTCAGTTTCGTCGTACCACAACGCTCGGCGCCATCCAACCATCGGGACGACGTCGAGCTCGACGGCAAGACCCAGCTCGGCCTGAAATACCCTGGCGAGCTCGCCGAGCGTCACACCATGACGGATGGGCATGGAGAGATATCCAGTAAACCCCAACGCCTGGTCGTCAAGAAGCGGTCCTTCCACGCGAGTTCCACCAATGGGATTCGGCCGGTCGAGCACAACGACCCGCACGGACTGTTTCGCGGCTTCTTCCATCACGTAGGCCATCGTTGTCGCATACGTGTAAAATCTGGCGCCCGCATCCTGAAGATCCACCACGACCGTGTCGATGCCGTCGAGCTGGTCGGAGGTGGGTCGGCGGCGTTCTCCGTATAGCGAGTGGACGCGCAACCCCGTGATCGGATCGACCCCGTCCGCCACGACATCGTCCACGTTTCCCCGGATCCCATGCTCGGGGCTAAACAGACGGCGAAGATCGACCACGGGCGACCGATTCAGAAGATCGATGGTCGTCACGCCATCCCGGGTTCGACCAGTCTGATTCGTCAAAAGGGCGACCCGTGCGCCCACCAAACGAACAAACTCCTCGTCACGCAATCGGTCGATTCCGGTCTTGACCGGTTGCTGGTCATCGGCCTCCAAGGCGACACCTTGGAGCGCCGCCGCCGCCAGCGTGGCGACGCGACCGCGAAGCTCGGTGACCCGGCCGGCGCCAAACGGATGGACACGATTCGACAGAAAAATCACGGCTGTCTCGGTGTCGGGGTCAATCCACAACGACGTTCCCGTAAAACCGGTGTGACCATACGACCCACTCCGGAACAACGCCCCGCGGTTCGACGAAAAGCGCGAGTCGATGTCCCATCCCAAACCACGCCGGTCCGCCACCGCTGGAGGCGTGGCCACTCGCGTCATCCGGGCCACCGACATCTCCGACAGCACCCGAACCCCGTCGAGTGTGCCGCCGTTGAGCAACATCCTGGAGAACCGCGCGAGGTCGGTCGCGGGTGCGAACAGTCCAGCATGACCGGCGACCCCGCCCATGCGGCGAGCTGTCGGGTCGTGGACCACTCCACGCAGCATCGGCGCCTCGGGACTTCCACAGGGCCATCCCAGCCGTCGGCACCGCTCGGTGGGCGCGATGCGCGCCCGACGACTGGGGCGGGGCGTGAAACGGGTCTCGTTCATACCCAACGGACGAAAAATCCGTGTGATCGTGAATTCATCAAGTGGCATCCCGCTCACTCGAGCCACAACCTCACCCAGCGCGATGAAGTTCAGATCGCTATAGACAAAACGCTGACCCGGTGCTGCGAGAAGACGCTCGTCGACCAGGCGCGTGATCGCGACATCGACTCCGTCGAACTCATCCTCAAGCGGAAAGTCCGGACGAAGACCGGAGACATGCGTCAGCAGGTGCTCAATACGAACGTCGTCTTTACCGTACCGCTCGAAACCTGACACGTAGCGCGACACTGGATCACGAAGACGGATTCGGCCCTCTTCCACGAGCATCATGACCGCCGTCGTGGTGGCCACCACTTTGGTGAGTGACGCGAGGTCAAACACCGTGTCGCGGGTCATGGGCTCTAGACTTGGCTCCACCGACCGGTGTCCAAATGCCTCGTGATAGAGGGTGAGTCCTCCCCGCTCGACAAGAACGACTGCGCCGGGCAGGTCGCCGTTGGCGATGGCCTCCTCAATGGCCACGTCGATCCGTGCCAGCAAGCGCCCATCGGCCGCGCGCTCCACGTTGAGTGGTGCGCCTTGCGCCGCTACCACGGGTGCGCGATTCTCGGCGCCGGCAACGCCGACGGCCGGCAGAAGCGAAAAGAAGAGAAGAATGGTGGCCGGAGCTCCCACTACTGAGCGCATGGGAAGTTGATTATGCTTGTAGGCTCTCAAAAATGTCGAAATATGTGGGACAGGACGCTATGCTCAGACGAACAACAATCGGCGTTGTCATCGGCGTCGTGATCGGCCTGACGGCCGGCGCCGTCTTCGCCCAAACTGCCATTATCCGAGGGATCGTTCGCGATGCCGCGGGTCAACCGCTCGACGAGGTCACGATCACCGCCGAAAGTAGCAATTGGCGCCGCTCGGAAGGTAATGAAACCGACGCGGCGGGACGCTTTTCATTTATCGGTCTCCAACCTGGACAATGGCTGTTTCTCGTGCAAAAGCGGGGATTCGAGACGACGCAGGCTGTTGCCAACGTCGGTCGGACCGGCGACAGCGGCACCATAGAATTCGTGATGGAGCATGACCCCCTTCATCCGCCTCCGCCCGCGACTGGTGTACTTGCCGGTATCAGCGCGGACGATATTCAGGACGACCTCGACGCAGCACATGCGTTGTTTGACGAAGGCAACTTCGATGCTGCAATCGCCGCCTACCGCGTTGTTCTGGCCAACGTTCCGCAGTTGACGAGCTTGCATCTGCAGATCGGCCACGCCTTTCGGGAAAAGGAAGACTACGACAGCGCACTGAACGCTTATTGGGCTGTCCCAATCGAGTCGAGCGCCGGACCGGAAGCTGAATCGGCCATCCGGGATCTGGCAGGCCCCGGCTCAAGACGGTAGCGCACGCGGAAGGTTTTTGGTCCCTTGAGATATACTGAGCGACGATCATTTTTCCCGGCGACGCAGGTCCCCAGGCCTACGTCGCAGCGCTCTGAACCGAGGAGTCTGTCATGAGTTTCTCCCGCGTCGTTGGTGCTTTTTTTGTCGTTGTGTCGTTGTTGGTCCTCGTCCCGGGTGCGGACGCCCAGCAAGGGCGAATGCGAGGTCAAGTTATCAGCGCCGAGACCGGCGACCCGATCATCGGCGCTCTCATCGTGGCGGAGCTCCCCGGGGGTCGTCAGGCGGGCACCGAAACGACCACCGACGACGACGGCCGCTTCCAGGTCATCGGGCTCGATAGCGGAGAGTGGCAAGCCACCATTAGTGCTCCGGGCTTTATCGCGACGGCGACGACTATCCGGGTATCGCAAGGAAGCGCAACAGCCGCCACCGTCGAGCTCGATCGGGAGCTCTCGGCACTTGAGCAGGCGCTCGGTGTCGAGGCGCTGGCAGGGCTTGACCCGGTGCAGCTGCAAGCCGATTTGACGGTCGCGGACGCGACCTACAATAGTCAAGATTTTGAAGGAGCCGTCGCCCGATACCAAGCCCTTCTTGAAGTGCTCCCGCAAATGACCAACCTGCACCTCCAGATCGGCAACGCGCTTCGGGCAATGGGGCGCAACGAAGAGGCGCTCGAATCCTATCAAGCGCTTCAAGAGGCGGATCCGTCAAATTCTCAGGTCGAGACGGAGATCGCGCGCACTCGTCTGGCGATGGGCGACCTGGAAGGAGCGGCTAGTCTCGCCGCAAATATCTCGCTCAACTCCTCCCGCGAGGACCTGTACAACCTGGGCGAACTCGAGTTCGCCAGGGGAGACGTGGCGGCCGCTGCTGGTTGGTATGAGAAGGCTGCCGCCGTCGACCGCACCTGGGAGCTTCCGTTGTTCAAGCTGGGCTTGGTGGCGTTGAATCAAGGCGACATGGAAACGGCCAAGCAGCACTTCCAAGAGGTTGTGGAACTCGCTCCAGACTCTGAGTCAGGTGTCACAGCTGCTGCCACACTCACGGCGCTTCCATAGGTAGCATTCGAGCAGGCACCTTGTGGCGTCTGCTCGAATCGTTAGTAGCGGATGTACCACATACGTAGGGCCGCGGTCCTTGGGGCGGGCACGATGGGTGCGCAGATCGCGGCCCACTTCGCCAACGCAGGCTTGTCAGTCTTGCTCCTCGATGTCGACAAAGCAACCGCCGCCCGCGGCCTAGGCCGCGCACGGAAGCTCCGTCCAGGTCCTTTTTTTACGGACGCCACTCGTAACCGGATCTCTCTGGGCGGGTTTGACACCGATCTTGCCCTACTCGACGATTGCGACTGGATCACGGAGGCGGTCGTCGAACGGCTCGATGTCAAGCAAGTGCTGGTCGGCCAGGTTGAAGCGCATCGCCGCGCCGATGCGATAGTCAGCTCCAATACGTCCGGCATCCCGATCGCGACGATTGCGGAGGGGCGAGGCGAAGGTTTCCGGCGTCATTGGTTGGGAACGCATTTCTTCAATCCACCGCGATACCTTCCGTTGTTAGAAGTCATTCCTACTCCTGACACCGACCCTGCCGTCGTCGAGACAATCAGTCAGTTTGCGGGCGCGGCCCTAGGCAAAGGTGTCGTGGTCGCCAAAGACACACCAAACTTCATCGGGAATCGCATCGGTTTGCACGGTGTCACGCGGGCACTTGGGCTACTGGCCAACGGGACCTTTACCGTCGAAGAGATCGATGCGATGAGCGGTCCCATCATCGGTCGGCCAAAGAGCGCGACGTGCCGAACGATGGATATCGCTGGGCTCGACATCTTGGCCGATGTGGCCAAGAACCTGGCGGAGCGTTTGGACGGACCCGACGAACGGGCCGCATTCGCACTCCCCCCGTTGGTCGGGGATCTGGTGACACGCGGATGGGTCGGGGAAAAATCCGGTCAAGGCCTGTATCGGAAAGAGCGCGGCCCGAACGGGGTTCGAATCCTCACGCTCGACCCATCAACGATGGATTATCGCGAGCGGCTAGCGCCTCGGCTCGCCGCCCTCGACGAAGCGCGTTCTATCAAGAGTCTGCCGGAACGGCTGCGGGCGTTGTTTCTGTCCCCGGATCGCGTCGGAGAATTTCTCCGAGCGACCCTCGGCGGAACGCTCATTTACGCCGCGGAGGTCGCCACTCAGATCGCCCACTCCATCGACGACATCGACCGGGCAATGCGCTGGGGCTTTGGCTGGGAACTGGGACCGTTCGAGATCTGGGACGCCATCGGCGTGGACGAAGTGCTCGAGGTGTGCGGAGTCACGGAACCGCCAGCGCTGGTCAGGACATTGCCCCAGCCTCGTCGCTTTCGGGCCAAACGCATCGTTGGCCCAGCCGGCCCGGAAGAGCAGCTGCTCCGACAGACAAAGGCATCTTCGTCGGTTGTGGCGGAAAACGCCGGCGCCAGTCTTGTGGATCTCGGGGACGGCGTACTGGCAGTCGAGTTCCACTCGAAGATGAACACGATCGGTGCCGATACCCTCGAGATGCTGAACGCCGGTGTCAGCGAGGCGGAGAAAAACTTCGAGGCGCTGGTCGTGGCCAACGAGGCCACAAACTTCTCGGCCGGCGCAAATCTCTTGCTCGTGCTGCTCGAAGCGCAAGAGGAAAACTGGGACGACATCGACCGGTTTGTGCGCCGGTTCCAGAACGCGGTCCTTGGATTGCGAGACGCGGCCGTTCCAGTGATCGCCGCGCCGGCGGGGTTGACTCTGGGCGGAGGATGCGAGATCACGCTACACGCCGATCGTGTCCAGGCCGCTGCCGAAACGTACATGGGGCTCGTCGAGGTTGGTGTAGGGCTGATCCCGGCAGGGGGTGGTACAAAGGAACTCCTCGCTCGCGCTGTAGACGCCGCAGCGCAGAACGCCACGGACCCTCTACCATTGGTGCGCGGCGCGTTTGAGCTGATTGGCTTGGGCAAGGTGTCAACCAGTGGTCACGACGCGAGACGACTTGGCTTGCTTCGCGACGTCGACAGGGTCACGATGAACCGTGAGCGGGTCATCGCTGACGCCAAGACGCTCGCTCTTCACCTCGCTCGCGGTGGCTATCAGCCTGTCACCCGGCGGGAGGCGATCAAAGTTGGTGGGCCGACTGTCCGATCCGCTTTGGAGCTGGGTGTACACCTTGCGTGGCGGGGCGGCCACATTAGCGGACACGATGTGACAATAGGGCGTATGCTCGCACACATACTCTCAGGCGGTAACGTGCCCCATGCGACCACTGTCACGGAACAGCATGTCCTTGACCTCGAGCGGGAAGCATTCTTGAGCTTGTGCGGCGAACCCAAGACGCAGGAGCGTATCGCCCATACGCTAAAGACGGGCAAGACGCTGAGAAACTAGTGCACCGCCGTCGAGATGCAGTCAATCCTCGGGCCCGCAGCACCACCTGGCGCCGCATCCCCGCTTTCTCGACATACAGCCGGTATGACTCGGCGTGCCGCCTGGCGCCAGGCGGCCCTCGGAACCCGAGGCTTTGACCTCATTTCGACAGCGGTGCGCTAGTGGACTGTGGCTCCTCAGTTGTAAACGGTAGGTGTAGGTGAGCGATCATTGTGTTCCGCCAGGTGGGAGGGGCACGCAATATGGGTCGGTTGCAAGCGACGACCAACGCCGCGAGAACCGACGAAGGCCACGTCCAACCGACCGTTCGAAAGTGGATGAGCCACTGGTGCTGATACCAGGCATTCAAGGCCGCTGGGAGTGGATGGCGCCGGCGGTGACAGCACTGTCGAGGACCTGCCGGGTTGTCACCGAGTCTCTGCCTGGCGATCAGGGAAGCTCGTCCGCGCTCGACACGACACGGGGGTTCGACACCTTTGTCGACTGGCTCGACGAGCTGCTGGAACGCAACGGTCTCGAACAGGCATCCGTCTGCGGCGTGTCATACGGCGGGCTCATCGCGCTCCGTTACGCCGCCCGGCGTCCGGAGCGTGTCGCGCGCCTCATCCTGGCGTCCACACCGTCGCCCTCGTGGACCCCGAACTGCCGTATCGAGCGATATCTCAGAGCGCCACGGCTCATGAGCTCCATCTTCGTGTTCTCGTCCTTCTTTCGCTTGTATCCAGAGATCGCGGCGGCGTTTCCACGCCTCTCGACCCGGGCCGCATTTTGCGTGCGTCATCTCCGACGAGTCACGAAATATCGGTTCGCGCCGACGACGATGGCCGAGCGGGTCCGTCTTCTCACGGGAACCGATTTCGCCGCGGATTGCGCCCGCGTGCGCGCCCCAACGCTCGTCGTCACCGGGTCGACAGGTCTGGACCGTGTGGTCGATATCGCGGGCACGCGCGAATATGTGGGACTGATCCCCGGGGCGCGCTGGGCGGAGGTCGCGGGCACCGGACACATTGGCCTCGTGACAAGACCGGATCGGTTTGCGGCCGCTGTCAGCCAGTTTCTCGGCGACGTAACTGCTGTGCCGTCCGAACGTCGGCGGGTGTCCGCGTGAGCCAGCCAAGCGCCTCGCCCATCCGACAGATTCCAGGACCGGCTGGCGTTCTCGAAGCCCTCGTCGAAGCGCCGACCGCTGATGCCC